>NZ_AEIU01000087.1 GCF_000165125.1 Vibrio caribbeanicus ATCC BAA-2122
AAGAAGCCGTTAAAATATTGCAACGTTATACACACGATAACCCTGAGGACTTAATTGGTTGGCGCCTACTATCAGAGTCTAATATTCATATTGGTAACGAGGATGAAGATCTGGCTGCAAGAGCCGAACTTTTGGCTCTACAAGCAGACTGGAACAAAGCTATTCAATATTATACTAAGGCCTCTCAAATTACTGAACTAGGAAGCTTAAAACAAGCAAGATACGACGCTAGAATAGACGAGCTTATGGTGCAACGAGAACGGTTCGCAGCGTTTCAATAAAAGGAAAAAGTATGTCAGTGGATATCTATCACAACCCTCGGTGTTCAAAAAGCCGGCAAACTCTCGAAATTTTAATCCAACGAAATATCACACCACGGGTGATCAAATATTTGGAAACACCCCCAAATATCGATGAATTAAAGAGCTTAATGGTTAAGCTGGGCATCACACAAGTAAGGGAGATGATGAGGACAAAAGAGGTACTATATAAGGAACTTGGTTTAGCTTCAGCGGATGATGAAACTCTTCTGAAGGCAATTGCCGCACATCCTAAACTTTTAGAGCGTCCTATCGTAGTATCTAATAATAAAGCAAAACTTGGCCGCCCACCTGAGCAGGTAATTGAGATTTTATGAATTGCAAAATTGTTGTTCTTTATTTCAGCAAAAATGGTTCTACACAATCGATAGCAAAGCATATTGCGAGAGGGATAGAGTCTGTTGAAGGATGTGAAGCAATGCTTCGCACTGTTGATGGCCTCAACAAAGACACTGATCCCCAAGACCCGATTATTACGATTGAGGAACTAAAAAACTGTGATGGCCTAGCAATGGGCAGCCCTGTATGGTTTGGCAATATGGCTGCTCCCTTAAAGCATTTCTGGGACCAAACGTCATCACTGTGGATTGCGGGCTCACTGATTGATAAACCTGCTTGTGTGTTTACGTCATCATCAAGTATGCACGGTGGTCATGAGACGACGTTACAAACCATGATGTTACCTTTGTTACATCATGGCATGATGATCATGGGTATCCCATATTCAGAACCTAGACTTCATTCCACACAGTCAGGGGGAGCCCCCTACGGGGCGACGGCACTTAGCACAACGAGCCCCTCTCTTAGCGATGATGAAGCATTTCTTTCTAAGCAACTGGGGAAGCGTTTAGCGGTAACGTCACTAAAAATGAAGAGGCATTGACTATGTTAAGGGCATCATTGACCACAACACTATCTCGGATTTTCGCTTTACTGGGTAACATTGGGCTATTAATCTGGGTGCTTAGTTGGCAGCTCTCTCTCTCTCCTCATCCACATATCAATCACCTAGCTATGGCTTCTGTTTGGGCTATCCCCCTCTTACTTGCTTTACCAGGTATAATTCGTGGCAACCCCTATACGCACGCTTGGGCAAACTTCATTTTAATGTTTTATTTTCTCCATGCTCTCACTCTCATTTACATTGATGGAGGAGAACGCTGGTTAGCCAGTATAGAACTATTGATTACAACACTGGCGTTCATATCAAACATTATTTACGCCAGAGTACGAGGGCAACAGCTAGGACTTAAGCTGGATCGCTTATCTAAGGTAGAAAAAGAAGAAAAACAACGTTTCGAATCAGAACAGTAAGAAATGGGCCAAAGTCGGCCCATCTATTTCACTCTTCAATAATATCTTCCACATCCCCTTCGCCGACGGCAGGATTTGTGGAAATTTTAGGTAATGAACTGATTTTTTTACCCTGCCACTCATACTCAAGCATGATTTCAGATGGAATAATAGGGGCAGCAAGTGGCGCTTGTGCGTATGAACCGTCTTGATGCTTGACCGGCGTTTCCTCAACATTATTTTTTTCAATCACTTGAGTAATCGCAATTGAGTTCACAAAATCGGTCTTTTCAATCTTTTTGGTTTCACTTAATCGCTCCATCTCTTGCTCAAATTCTTGTTGAGTTGAGAGTAAATGAATATCAAAAGTAACCTGCCCATCCTGCACTTTCAGTATGTCTACAGCAGCAACGGAACCCAGCGCCTTGAGTTGATTCTCCAAACTAAAGAAACTAAAGGCATCATTCACTTGGTTAAACTTAACTTTTATCGATTCGGAAGATTCACTTGCTAGCACAACGGCATTATTGCGTGCGTAATAATCACTAATTTGATCGACCACTTTCTTAGCAGCATCTTGCCCTGAACTCATTCCTGATAAAGGAGCTCGACTTACACGACTCATTTTATTTGGTTTTTGATCATACAAGGTCCAACGGATTTGGTTTCCTTGTACTTTGACTAGCAAAACACCGTCAACCGGGTAACGTTCGCTTGATTTACTGATTGGCTGTACAAATCCACCCCACAAGTCTGATGTGTTGATACCCGTGACATCATCAAAATCTCCCACAGGTACTGTTAGTGGCAAGCCTCTTACCTGAGCTTGCTCTCTAACTTGCTTTAACACTTCTGAAGTAGAATGTTCCCAGACAATACTTCTCTCTGATGGCCCTTCTTCAACGATCCAAACCAGTAAATTGGCTCTTACACTCGGCCAAATAGGTAGCTGAGCTTGACTAAGTAAAGAACGAATATGCGGAGCGCTAAAACTTACTCGCAACGTTTTTTCACCTTCTCGTTGTCCGTAGCTTAATTGGGTTACATACTGTGCATTTTGTCTGAGGGCTTTAATCACAGTTTGATTTGAGGTGGCATTCCGGTCACCGGATACTCGAACGACCACAGCTTTCATTCCTTCGATTCGAGCTTGAGCATCGGCATCTTTCGATGATTGTTCACTGTTCAAAATCACTTCACTTTGAAAAACATCAACATTTGTCAAAGCAAATGATTGAAAAGAAAATGAAGCAAACATAAACAAAATGAAATAGCGCATACGCTTCCTAGTTTGTAATTGAGATACCAGCACAGATGATAAGCAACTATCACGCTTCGAGCAACAATGACAACGCAATCTTTCCTTATAAAACTCGCGATAAAGAGATCTATCAGGATTAATTGCAAACGTTTGGGATACTGCTAGAATCCTCCAAAATCTCAATGCATGTTCGATTAGGCCCAAGATCAGGAGAATTTAAAATGAAAAATGTAATACAAGGGACTCAAATGCTATTTGTCGCGTTTGGTGCCCTCGTTTTAGTGCCCTTGTTAACGGGGCTAGACCCCAGTGTTGCACTCTTTGGCGCAGGGGTTGGCACCTTACTTTTTCAGCTCACAACTCGTCGCTCCGTTCCGATATTCCTTGCCTCTTCTTTTGCCTTTATTGCACCCATTTTATTCGGAGTACAGACCTGGGGAATTCCTGCCACAATGGGCGGTTTAATGGCAGCTGGAGGTGTGTATATTTTAATGGGAATCATTATTAAATTTAAAGGCGTCGATATCATTCATAAACTTCTTCCTCCTGTAGTAGTTGGCCCAGTCATTATGGTGATTGGGCTTGGTCTTGCCCCAGTCGCAGTAAATATGGCATTAGGAAAAGGAGGAGACGGAGCTCAGCTCGTTGATGCACAAGCTTCATTGATTATTTCAGGTGCATCACTGATGACAACGATTGCTCTTAGTATCTTTGCGAAGGGCTTCTTTAGGCTTATGCCAATTTTAGGTGGTATTGTTGTAGGTTATTCAATCAGCCTAATCTATGGTGTGGTTGACTTTTCTGCGGTAACACAGGCACAGTGGTTTGCTATTCCCTCTTTTACATTGCCTGAATTTAACATCAATGCAATATTATTTATGATACCAGTTGCAATTGCACCAGCGGTTGAACACGTTGGCGATATGTTGGCCATATCCAATGTAACCGGAAAAGACTACCTGAAAAAACCGGGTCTTCATAGGACTATTGCTGGCGATGGTATCGCCACGATCGCTGCCTCAATGGTTGGTGCACCGCCTAACACTACCTATTCCGAAGTTACAGGTGCGGTAATGCTAACCAAAGCATTCAACCCCATTATCATGACTTGGGCTGCTATCAGTGCCATTACCTTAGCTTTAGTGGGTAAACTCGGCGCAGTACTTCAAACTATTCCAATGCCAGTAATGGGAGGTATCATGATCCTGTTGTTCGGCTCCATTGCAACGGTCGGACTCAATACCCTGATAAAAAATAAAGTCGATCTAAACCAATCACGTAACCTAGTTATCGTTGCAGTAACGCTGGTGTTTGGAATAGGTGGGATGGCGTTTGGTATCGGAGAGTTTAGTCTTCAGGGTGTCAGCTTGTGTGGTATTGTGGCCATTTTACTCAATTTAGTCTTACCAAAAGCATTAGGAAGCAACCATATTGTTGATAATGTACAAATAAAACCCTAGTTCCCCCAAAATAAAATGCTCGGGAGAGCGCACTATATCATGCGCTTTCCTAGTCTTAATGAAAGTACAAAGACCCAACCGACGAAAGAACGATGGATTCTACCTTTACGTAACTATTGCTAAACTGAGCTATTCACCGCTGCATAAGTGGGTGAAACGACCACGTGTTAATTCTGCAAGATCATGGGGTGAAAGCTCTATCTCTAATCCTCTTCTGCCGCCACTGACACAAATTGTTTCATACATTAATGCAGACTCATCAATAAAAGTTGCCAGTCTCTTTTTCTGTGCAATAGGACTGATTCCACCGACAAGGTAACCTGTGATCTTTTGAGCAATGTTAGGATCTGCCATTTGCGCTTTTTTAAATTTCGCAACCTTGGCGGCGAGCTTTAAATTTAGCTTTCTATCGACAGGAATAACCGCAACTGCAAGTGATTTAGGATCTGTATCCAAGCAAAATAGTAATGTTTTAAATACTTTTGCAGGATCATGCCCCAATACCTCTGCTGCCTCAAGTCCATAACTAGCTGCACTCGGATCGTGCTCATAACTGTGAATCAGAAAATCGACCTTCCTTTTCTTTGCCAGTTCTACTGCTGGTGTCATTATCCTACTCCTAAAAACAAAGCATCACTCATTAGAGTGATGCTTTGGTTATTCAATCAACTTTGATTAAATCACTATTTGTAAATGATATCACCTACTGGACGATACTTGCTGGCATCAACAGGACTGTTTGCCTCTAAATACTCTTTTAATACCTCTGCATCAACAAAGCCTGTATTTACGAAGCCTGGATGGTTGGTCAATTTAGGGTATCCATCACCACCTGAAGCATTGAAACTTGGCACAGTAAAGCGGTAGGTTTGAGATTCATTTAAAGGCTTACCTTGTATCTTAACATTCGATACTTTATTACCTTCTACTGTCATAGAAATACCTGCAAACTGAGCGTAAGCCCCTGAATCTACTGGTTTCGTTGCGACAGCATTAAGATAATCTAAAACCTCTTTCCCTGACATATCAGTATAAGTAACGATATTTGCGAATGGTTGTACGGTAAGAACATCTTTATAGGTGACCTCACCAGACGCAATCGAATCGCGTACGCCGCCAGAGTTCATTACGCCAAAGTCTGCCTTTGCTCGCTCCATATGGGCTGTTGCAATCAAGCGGCCTAAGTTAGTCTGCTTGAATCGAACAACATTTCGATCACCTTCAAGCTTGCCTTTTAGGTCGGCAATTTTAATATCGAGTTGAGCATTACCTTTTTCTTGATAAGACCGTAAGAAGCTCAATAACTCTTGATCTTCAGGAATTTCCTTTTCGATAAGAACACGCTGCTTTTTACCATTAACTTTGACTTTTTTCTTCAAATTTACTGGGATAAGGTCGTAACTTACGAGCTCTAATTCACCGTTTTTGAATTCATAGTCAGCGCGGCCTACGTACTTACCCCATTCGTGGGCTTGGACTATGTAGGTTCCATTCTGCATATCAGGCTTACATTCTTCAGACGGTTTGTAGTGCTTTTTAACCACATTTGGACCTTCCATACAGACAGGCTCTTGAGAATGCCCACCAACAATCATATCAAGAGAGCCTTCATCTAGATAACGAGCCAGAGCGACATCGCCAGGAGCATTAATTCCACGATTGCCATTTTCATAGTGACCCATATGTGTAACAGCAAAAATCAAATCCGGCTTTTCAGTCTTTTGGATCTCTGCAATAAGCTTTTTCGCTTCAACCTTTGGATCACGGAAATCAATACCACCAATAAACTCTGGGTTTCCTATTTTGGCCGTGTCTTCTGTTGTTAAACCAATTACCGCAATCTTAATACCTTGCTTGTTAAACATTTGGTAGGCTTGGAACATGCGTTGGCCAGTTTTTTTGTCATAGATATTGGCAGAGAGCATAGGGAAGTTAGCCCATTCTTGCTGCTTAAATAGAACATCAAGTGGATTATCAAATTCATGGTTCCCCAATGCCATAGCATCATAACCAATTTTGCTCATACCTTTGAAATCAGGCTCAGCATCTTGGAGATCTGATTCAGGTACACCTGTATTGATATCTCCACCGGACAGTAATAGAGTGCTTCCACCATCTGCAGCAACTTCTGCTCTCAAGCTATCAATGAGCGTTTTACGAGCAGCCATTCCATATTCACCGTATTTGTTCTGCCAAAAACGACCATGATGATCATTCGTATGCAGTACTGTGAGTTTGTAGGTTTTATCGACTTCCCACTCTTGTTGTGGAGCAGTTGCGCATCCAGCTAGTGTCGTCAGGATGGCAGCGCCGATAGCACTTTTTACGATTAGTCCTTGCTTCATTCTCATACCTTTGAGCTTTATAGACATTAAACATTGCTATTACTGCGCTGTATCAATGACGACTTAAGAATATCAATTGACGGATAACACAGTAAAACTTGCGCTAGTTTAAATTAACCGTGATTCGCTGAAAGGTCGATTTCATATTTATGCTGTATAGATCACCATAATTAATCTAAAACAGTGTAAGAGTTATAAAAAATTACAATTTGACGTTCAAAAGATCACAAGCAATCGTTTAACCTCGGAAGCAACGTCTGATTTTTGTACCCCACCAATTGCATTTAAGTTATCAAGACATACAAATCTACTATGTTGGAAAGAAAGTAATTAAGCACAAAAAAGCCGACCAAGGTCGGCTTATTAGGTTAGTTAAGCATATTAATCAATTTGGATCGTATCGAACTGTTTGATCAAATCATCCAAAGTCTTCATCTGGGCAAGAAAAGGTTCAAGCTTATTAAGAGGCAATGCAGAGGGACCATCGCAACGTGCAGCGTTGGGCTCAGGATGAGCTTCAATAAATAGCCCAGCGATTCCTGTAGCAAGTCCCGCTTTCGCCAATTCAACGGTCTGCTCTCTTCTACCACCTGATGCAGCACCTGATGGTTCTCTCATTTGTAGAGCGTGCGTTACATCAAAAATTATTGGACTTCCATTAGAAACTTTTTTCATCACGCCAAAGCCAAGCATATCGACAACAAGGTTATCATAGCCATGACAAGCCCCTCTCTCGCATAAGATAACCTTCTCGTTACCGCACTCAGCAAATTTTTCTACAATGTTCCCAATTTGATTAGGGCTCATAAATTGGGGTTTCTTTACGTTTATGACCGCATCGGTTTTCGCCATAGCTTTGACCAAATCGGTTTGTCTAGCCAGAAAAGCTGGAAGCTGGATGACGTCAACAACCTCAGCCACTGGCTGAGCCTGCTCTTCAGTATGAATGTCAGTGATAATTTTTACGCCAAATTGCGCTTTCAGTTCTTCAAATATCTTTAAACCTTCCTCTAGGCCTGGTCCTCGATAAGAATGCACTGAGCTCCGATTGGCTTTATCAAATGAGGCTTTGAAAACATAGGGAATATTCAATTTATCCGTTACTGAAACATAATGCTCACAGATTTGCATGGCAAGATCCCGAGATTCCAGAACATTCATACCACCAAAGAGCGTGAAAGGAGTATCATTGGCGACGATGATATCTCCGATTTGTACGGTTTTTTGTTTCATTTTACTGTCTCTATTCGTATCAAGTTTTGAATACTAGTGAAGTACTACCTGTGTTTCATTCATCATATTTATTTGACTTTTCAACAGCTCAATAGCGGGATCATCTGGGCATTGTTCAACAAAATATTGAAAGTCACTGGCTGCTACTTGATGACAATCTAATCGCTGATAAATATAGCCCCTATCTCTTATCTCATAAGGATCATCAGGCACAAACATTAGGGCTAAGTCAGTGCACTTTAATGCAAGGGCAAAATCTTCTTCTCGCAACAATGCCCCTTTTAGTAATGCAAGCCAACGACCGATTATTGTTGGATTATCGGCTTCAGATAAATCGTCAGAGGTTAACTTGGCAAAAGGTCCCTTGTGACCGATTAACCACCCCCTCAATGTATGCTCAGAGACGTAATCCCCATTAAATGGATCAATATATATTGGCTTTTCATTGTACCATTCCAACTTTAATAAAAACTGCGTTGGAAATGCGACTGCTTTTACCGGAAAACCAAGTTTTCGTGATAAATAGAGAAAAATAGCACCTAAACTAACCGGTATACCACGTCGGCTTTCTAATACCTTATCAATAAAACCATTTTTTGAATCAAAGTAGTGCTCTCGATCACCACCAAAGCCCCAATCGAAAAAAAACAGCCTCAATAGGGCTTCAAAACGACGCTTTTCATTTAACTCACTGATGAGTGCGAGCTCCGCTTCTTGAAGCAAGCGCTTCAGTTCTGACTCAGCCCACTCAACTCGGGTTTTTGGGTTTACTGCACGATTTAACAATAAAGCACCTTCAACCAACTCCATGGCATCAAAATCTTCGTCATACAACTCAAACATATTGGTAACCGTTACCCCTCTAACCAAACGACTAACCGAAAAGAAAAGGCGTTTTAGTCACTGCTAATTTTCCGGCCATAGCCAACCAACCGATAGCACCTAAAAAGGCAAACGTTCGCAAAAGTTTATTTTTGCCTAATTTGAGCGCGAAAAAGCCCAAGGCAATATAAACCAGCACACAAGAAATTTTTTCCGTTAGCCAAGGTGCGGCCGGAGTAAATGGTATAAAACCCGTTATTACAACAAGACCGATTCCAGATACCAACAAGAATGTATCGTTAATATGTGGAAATACCTTCAAAAATTTTTTTTCCAGCATAGCTGACTCCATCATCATTAACACATACCTTACAGACAGCAAGGTTGCACTAATAACAACAGTCAACAGATGGAAGTGTTTTAATCCTTCGTACATTGCTATTTCTCTTATTCCAGTGTGTTAAAACGACCAACCGTTACACGATCTCGATGACCATAATCTTGAAAGGTCTCTACTTGGTCATAGCCAAGCGTTTCTAATAATGTTCTAACAGGTTCGCCCTGATCGAGGCCATGTTCAAAAAGCAGCCATCCCCCTTCAAGTAAGTGCTCAGGTGCTTGTTTGGCAATAACCTCAATATCAGCCAAACCTTGTTTTTCGGACACAAGGGCTGATAGAGGTTCAAATCTTACATCACCCTCAGACAAATGAGGATCATCACTCTCAATATACGGAGGATTTGATACAATTAAGGCGAATTTAGCATCATGATCCAACGGTTCAAACCAGCTACCGAATAAGAACTGAGCGTTTTTTATAGATAGTCTCTCAGCATTGTCTTGTGCAATGTGCTGAGCCTCTTGTTTTAGATCAACGCCCCATACATTACGATCGGGGAGCTCTGATGCTAAGGCCAGTGCGATGGCACCAGTTCCTGTCCCCAAATCTAATATGTCACCTTTCACCAAAGTCGATTTCTCTAAGGCCAATTCCACTAATCTTTCAGTGTCGGGGCGAGGAATGAGTGTAGAGGAGGAGACTTTCAAGTTTAAAGACCAGAATTCTCTCTCACCAACAATGTAAGCGACTGGCTCTCCACTCTCTCGACGCTTAACCAACTCATTGAATTTATTGACAACTTCAGACTCAACTGTACGATCAGGCCACGTCATTAGATAAGAACGAGGCCTGTCTAATACATGGCATAAAAGCACAGAGGCATCAAGTGTGGCACTCTCACTACCGCTTTCCGTCAACGTCTTGCGAGCATCTTTTAAAAGGTTATCTATGGTGACGCATTCAGACATGGTTAATGACTTTCTGCCAAAGCAGCAAGTTGATCGGCTTGATGCTCTTGTAATACAGGGTCAATAAGACTCGACACATCACCTTCCATCACCTCATTAAGGCGATACAAAGTAAGGTTTATTCTGTGGTCAGAAACTCGGCCCTGAGGGTAGTTGTAAGTCCGAATTCGATCACTTCGGTCTCCAGAACCAAGTAAGTTACGACGAGTATCTGACTCTTCAGCAGCGCGCTTGGCCTCTTCTGCCTGAATAATACGAGCAGCTAGCACAGCCATTGCCTTAGCTTTATTTTTGTGTTGAGAGCGCTCATCTTGACACTCAACCACAGTTCCTGTTGGAAGGTGAGTAATCCGAATCGCTGAATCTGTTGTGTTAACGTGCTGACCACCAGCTCCTGAAGCTCTGAATGTGTCAATTTTCAGATCAGCCGCTTTAATTTCCGGAATTTCGGCTTCAGGGATCTCTGCCATGATAGCAACGGTACAAGCTGACGTATGTACTCGCCCTTGAGATTCAGTCGCAGGAACTCGTTGAACTCTATGGCCGCCCGATTCGAACTTCATAATACCGTAAGCACCTTCACCCGATACCTTGGCGATCATCTCCTTATACCCACCATGCTCAGCTTCATTTGAGGACATAACTTCGATTCGCCAACCTTTTTTCTCTGCAAATTTGCTATACATACGGAATAAGTCACCAGCAAATATACCTGCTTCATCTCCTCCAGCTCCCGCACGAATTTCCAAAAAGCAATTACGGTCATCATTAGGGTCTTTTGGTAAAAGCAGAATTTGTAGCTCTTCGCTGAGATTTTCAATGGCTTGCTTTGATTGTGCTATTTCCTCTTGGGCCATTTCACGCATTTCTTCATCTTCTTCTTTCGCCATTTCTTCGGCGGCAGTGAGATCTTCTTGCGCTTGTTGAAAAGCTTGGAAACACTTTGTCACTTCTTCAAGTTGGGAATACTCTTTTGATAACGAGCGAAATTTATCCTGATCACCAATAATCTCAGGATCACCGAGTAAATGCTGAACTTCTTCATAACGCTCAACCAATGTTTCTAATTTAGTTAAAATAGAGGCTTTCATATTTTCTTAAACTCAATTTTTTGTTCTTATTCAACTCTCTAAGAGTCGTCCAATCCCAAACTTTGTCTGATAGTGGCAAGCCTTGCAGGCTCGCCTTTTTCCGCTGCACTTTGTAAAGCACGAGTCGGAGCATGTATTAATTTATTTGTTAGCTTGTTGCTCAATTCCAATAGAACCTGTTCAGCATCCGTGCCAGAAGCAAGAGATTGTAAGCTTTTACTTAGTAACTCTTCACGAATTTCGTTCGCTGATTGACGATACTCTTTGATACTATCTACTGCTTGGAGAGAACGCATCCATGACATAAATGCGGCGCTTTCCTCACTAACAATAGCTTCAGCTTGGATCGCTTCAATTTTTCTCTGTTCAATATTACTATCTACTATCGACTGTAAATCATCGACAGAATATAGATAAGCGTCATTTAGATCACCAACTTGTGATTCAATATCACGAGGAACAGCAATATCAACAAACAGCATCGGCTGACATCTTCTTGCTTTTAAGGCAGATTCCACCATACCTTTACCAATGATCGGAAGAGGGCTCGCCGTGGAACTGATGACAATATCCGCTTTCGCGAGATGATTGGGTATATCGGGAAGGCCAATAATCTCAGCACCGAATTGTTCTGCCAAAGGTAGTGCACGCTCGCGAGTTCGGTTAGCAACGATAATTTTCTTACAACCGTTGCTTGCAAGATGTTTTGCGACAAGTTCAATGGTATCTCCTGCACCGACTAGCAGGACCGTTGACTTAGTCAAAGATTCAAAAATGTGCTTAGCAAGGGTACAAGCCGCATACGCAACAGAAACAGCATTACCACCAATATCTGTCTCAGTGCGAACACGCTTTGCTACAGAAAATGCTTTTTGAAAAAGCTTTTCCATCGCAGAATCAACCACCTGACTTCCCCGAGAGTCGAAGAAAGCTTGTTTAACCTGGCCTAAAATTTGCGGCTCGCCTAACACCAATGAATCTAATCCACAAGCCACTCTCATCAAGTGCCTAATTGCGGCTTGTTCTTCGTGTATATAAAGGCTAGGTTTAAGATCCTCTGGTGTGACCGCATGGAAACAAGACAGCCACTCAATAAGCCTGCTTTTACCACCGGGCTTAATATCGCAATAAATTTCTGTACGATTACAAGTCGATACGATGACACCAGAAAAAACAGCAGAATGCTCACTTAGCTGCTTAAGTGCTTCAGGTAATTTTTCAGGACCGAACGCAACTTTCTCGCGTAACTCTACTGAGGCCGTATTATGATTAATACCAATAGCAAGCAAAGACATCTATCTTGGTTTCTCTGAGTCATACAATCAAAAGACAAGAAAAGAATTTTACTTGATGACCCCGTTTATTGAAAGGGGAATCAAGATATGTTTTCTTCTGTAATTAAATTCAATGTTATAGTCTCCCTATTCTCTAACTAGATAGCCACCACTCAAATCGATGCTCAAAATTTATCTCAAACCTATTTTTTCTGCGTTATTCATTGTATTTGTTCTGGGCGGATGTGCGACCCTCGACAGTACAACCAATGTTGAATGGAAAGCACACCAACAACGCCTATTGTCCCTTGAAGCTTATAAAGCTAGCGGAAAACTAGCCTATATTTCCCCTGCCCAACGTCAATCACTGAACTTTCAATGGTCCTTATCAACTTCAAAACTCAACTTACGTTTAACTACGTTTTTAGGCCAGACAGCACTCAACATGACATCCAATGCAAACACGGCTCGCGTAGAAACATATGATGATCATATTTATCAAGCAGAAACAGCCGAAGAACTGATTACTCAACTCACTGGACTTAAGATACCGGTTAATCCACTAAAAAAGTGGCTAGTTGGCCTTCCTGCTGATGTTGATAATTATACGCTAAACCCGACAAATACGCTGGCATCATTAACAAAGACGGTGGATGGTAAATTGTGGCAAGTCGACTATTTGGGCTATCAGGATGTTGATTACGAAAAAAGATCCATACCACTACCCAGCAGAATTCGCTTAACTCAGGGTGATACGTCTATCAAGCTGATTATTTCAACATGGACTCTTAACAATGATTAAAACGACCAGTGTTTGGCCCTCTCCAGCGAAACTCAATTTATTCCTTTATATTAATCGGCAACGCAATGATGGATATCATGAACTGCAAACTCTTTTTCAGTTTATAGATTTTGGAGATGAGCTAACAATAACGGCGAATACCAGCGGTGAAATTACTTTATCTCCCGAACTTCCGTCTGTTCCTACCCAACACAATCTAATTTGGAAAGCAGCCACTCAGTTTCAAGAATTTACAAATTCAAGTTTGGGAGCACATATTGAATTAAAAAAATCGCTACCTATGGGAGGAGGCATTGGTGGTGGCTCATCAAATGCAGCAACCACTCTAATTGCCCTCAATTACCTCTGGGAAACGAACGTGTCATTAGATGTACTGGCACAACTAGGTCTAAAACTCGGTGCTGATGTCCCCGTATTTATTAAAGGAATGGCGGCTTTCGCAGAAGGTGTCGGTGAAAAAATAATCGCAGCATACCCTGAAGAAAAATGGTATCTGGTGGTAAAGCCAAACATTTCGATTTCTACAGCCGATATTTTTTCTCACCCCTCATTGACTAGAAATACACCAAAACAGTCATTATCAACTCTTTTGAGCCAACCTTACGAAAACGATTGCGAAAAAATTGTTAGATTGCTCTATCCAGAGGTTGATAAGCAACTTTCTTGGCTGCTACAATACGCGCCGTCGCGGTTGACTGGAACAGGATCATGCATTTTTTCTGAGTTTTCAACGAAGAAAGAAGCAGAAGAGATTCTGAAGACACTTCCCGACAGTGTCTCTGCGTTTGTCGCCAAGGGAAAAAATACTTCACCTTTGCATGAGATACTGGCTAAAAGCTACTTAGCCGATATACAATCTAATTAAAACTGGACGCAACCTGAGGTTTCCACCGTGCCTGATATGAAGCTATTTGCTGGTAATGCTACACCTGAACTAGCCCAACGTATTGCTGACCGTTTATACATCTCTCTTGGTGATGCAACTGTCTCTCGTTTTTCTGATGGTGAAGTCGCCGTCCAGATCAACGAAAATGTTCGCGGAAGCGATGTTTTTATCATCCAATCAACATGTGCCCCCACCAACGATAACCTAATGGAACTGGTTGTAATGATCGATGCTATGCGTCGTGCCTCAGCCGGGCGTATTACTGCCGTGATACCTTACTTTGGTTATGCAAGACAAGATCGTCGAGTTCGCTCAGCCCGTGTTCCCATCACGGCCAAAGTTGTCGCTGACTTTCTCTCAAATGTCGGTGTCGATAGAGTACTTACTATTGACCTCCATGCCGAACAGATTCAGGGCTTCTTCGACGTTCCCGTTGATAACATTTTTGGAACCCCAGTGTTACTGGAAGACATGGAGAATCGTGGTTTAGAAAACCCTGTTGTAGTTTCTCCAGACTTAGGTGGAGTCGTTCGTGCAAGGGCAACAGCGAAAGCTCTCGGTGACATCGATATTGCAATTGTTGACAAAAGGCGCCCAAGAGCCAATGTCTCTGAGGTCATGAACCTTATTGGCGATGTAAAAGATCGCGACTGCGTCATCGTTGATGACATGATTGACACAGGTGGAACCCTCTGTAAAGCTGCAGAAGCGCTCAAAGAGCGCGGGGCAAAACGTGTTTTTGCCTACGCAACTCATGCGGTTTTCTCTGGAAATGCTGCTCACAACATCGGAAACTCGGTCTTGGATCAGGTTATTATAACGGACTCAATAACGATACCAAAAGAAATTGTCGCAACAGGTAAAGTGACAACTCTTAGCCTATCAAGAATGCTCGCAGAAGCTATTCGCCGTATCAGTAACGAAGAATCAATCTCTGCAATGTTTAACTAAAAATTTAGTTACACTTATAATGACGCTCCCAACAGGAGCGTTTTTTTATTGCTGAATAAAAGAAAGTAATCCCTATCTCCCGATTTTAAGATTATGTGGTATCATGTCGCGTTTTTTACGCTACCGAAAGAGATCTAAATATTGAGCCAGCCTATTAAACTTCTTGTTGGACTTGCAAATCCGGGTCCCGAATACACTAGAACTCGGCATAATGCCGGAGCTTGGGTAGTCGAAGAACTTGCTCGTAACCATAATGTGTTGCTCAAAAATGACAGTAAGTTTTTTGGTTTAACTGGAAGGATCATGATCGATGGTCAAGATCTTCGCTTGCTTATTCCAACGACCTATATGAATCTCTCTGGTAAGTCCGTCGCGGCTATGGCGAAATTCTATCAAATTAAGCCTGAAGAAATCATGATAGCGCACGATGAATTAGATTTACCTCCAGGTATTGCTAAGTTTAAAAAAGGTGGGGGGCACGGCGGGCATAATGGCCTCAAAGACACCATCAGTAAACTAGCTAATTGTAAAGATTTCTACCGCCTCAGGATTGGTATTGGCCATCCTGGGCATAAAGATAGAGTGGCCGGTTTTGTGTTAGGCAAAGCACCGGAAAAAGAACAAGCTCTGCTGGATGCTGCAACAGATGAGTCTGTACGCTGTATTGATATCCTCTTAAAAGATGGACTAGCAAGAGCACAAAATCGTTTACACACGTTCAAAGCTGAATAAGGTTATTATCATGGGTTTTAAATGTGGCATCGTAGGCCTACCAAATGTTGGTAAGTCAACTCTGTTTAATGCACTAACAAAAGCGGGAATTGAAGCTGCAAACTTCCCGTTCTGTACTATCGAACCAAACACTGGCATCGTACCTGTACCCGATCTTCGTCTGGACGCCTTAGCCAATATTGTGAATCCACAAAAAATTATCCCGACGACAATGGAGTTTGTTGATATCGCAGGGCTCGTCGCCGGGGCATCTAGGGGTGAAGGTTTAGGAAATAAATTCCTAGCCAACATACGAGAAACGGATGCTATTGGGCACGTTGTTCGCTGCTTTGAAAACGAAAATATTGTTCACGTTGCAGGAAAAGTATCCCCTATCGAAGACATTGAGGTGATCAACCTTGAACTAGCGATGGCCGATTTAGACTCGTGCGAACGTGCAATTCAACGCAATGCAAAAAAAGCTAAAGGTGGCGACAAAGACGCTAAATTTGAGCTTACCGTTTTAGAGAAATTACTACCTATCCTTACCGAAGGAGGAATGGCTCGTACCGTCGAATTGGCAAAAGAAGAATTGGCTGCCATTGGCTACCTGAATTTCCTCACTCTTAAGCCAACCATGTACATCGCGAACGTTAACGAAGATGGTTTCGAAGACAATCCATACCTAGATGCAGTAAAAGAATACGCAGAATCTGAAAATAACGTGGTTGTTGCAGTTTGCGCTGCTATCGAGTCTGAGCTTTCCGAATTAGAAGATGAAGACAGAGAAGAGTTCCTTGCTGACATGGGAATTGAAGAACCAGGGCTAAACCGTGTTATTCGCTCTGGTTATGAGCTGCTCACTTTACATACTTACTTCACCGCAGGTGTAAAGGAAGTTAGAGCCTGGACCATCCCCCTGGGTGCGACAGCTCCACAAGCAGCAGGAAAGATCCACACTGATTTTGAAAAAGGATTTATCCGCGCTGAAGTCGTAGGCTACGATGATTTTATTGAGTACAAAGGCGAAAGTGGTGCCAAAGATGCCGGTAAATGGCGTTTAGAAGGCAAAGATTACGTCGTTAAAGATGGTGATGTTGTTCATTTCCGTTTCAATGTCTAAAAAGCCGCAGATATTTGAGTTTACAAGCCAGCAATAGTTGCTGGCTTTTTATTTTTATATTTTTTCATCCCACATAGTGTTCACATAAAAGTTACTAGCAACACGCCACTTTTTGATCAATTCCATGGCGCTTTGCTCAAAAAGAAACCGAACAGTTGATTTGTAGTGATTTATTCAAAAAAACTATTGACGGTTTTGTCTCAACTTCGCATAATGCGCGCCGTTCCCAATAATATTACTTGTTGTTGTCGAACATAATTATGGCTACGTAGCTCAGCTGGTTAGAGCACATCACTCATAATGATGGGGTCACAGGTTCGAATCCCGTCGTAGCCACCATAACTCTGCGGAAGTGGCGGAATTGGTAGACGCACCAGATTTAGGTTCTGGCGCCGCAAGGTGTGAGAGTTCAAGTCTCTCCTTCCGCACCATTTTAAATGGTGAAGAGTTATATCCGTAGGT
>NZ_AEIU01000086.1 GCF_000165125.1 Vibrio caribbeanicus ATCC BAA-2122
AAAGCCCTTTTATGCCCACATAAATCAAGTATCCGGCACCGAGATATTTTATCAGGTAAAAAAGCCAAGTATTTTGTGAAATTAAGTAACTAATACCAAGCAATGAATAGGCAATATGGATACAGATGGCTAGGCTAACCCCAGCAGCAGTCGCTAATCCATGTTCCTTTCCTTTAGTTAAGGTATTTCTTACCACTAATATAAAATCTGCGCCAGGACTTATAACAATCAATATACCTAATAGTGCAAAGCTGATAAGTTCCACTCTATCCTCAATCATTTATTCAAACTGTTGGAGAATTGTAGGAAAATATCGACTCATCTATAATCGAAATTAAATTCACTAATATGTGAGATTTTGTCACATTATGAGACATTTGAATGCTTTCTATATATTCAATACAGTTGCTCATTCATCGAGTTATAGCCAAGCGGCATCAAGATTGAATATTACTCATGGCGCTGTAAGTAAGCAGATCGCTACACTTGAAGACTATCTACAACAGAAGCTATTTGTTAAGCGTGGAAGGAAAATGTGTTTGACCAAGGAAGGTGCGATACTGGCGTCATATACAAATCAAGCTTTTGACTACTTATCGAGTGCTGTTACAAGACTTGAACAGGAGAAGCAACAGTGTCTCAATATTTCCTGTGAGCCAACATTGAGTATGCGTTGGCTTATGCCAAGGTTAACTGACTTCCAAGACAAATTTAACACAGAGATCAGACTCTCGACGGCTGGTGGTAATGTCGATCTTGCTAGTGCAGGGTTATCCATGGCGATACGCCGCAACGATTTTACGGTCAACAGCAACTACAACATTATTGACTTAGGTGATGAGTGGGTTGGGCCCGTGTTGTCTCCGGAGTATTGGAGGCAGATAGAGGGAAACCTGATGTATGCAACTTTGATACACAGTGACACAAGGCTTAATGCTTGGGCTGACTGGTTTAGGGAAGCAGATGTTGCGCGACCGACACCAAGTAAACAACGTTCTTTTGGACATTTTTATTTTTCAATTCAGGCTGCAATTGACAGTCTCGGCACAGTGGTTGGTTCTTACCCATTGATAATGGATGAAGTAAAAAGAGGGAATTTGATAGCGCCATATGGCTTTATAAAATCCGGATATCGATATGTACTCTTGACGAAAAATCATTGTTTGGAGGAGAGAGAGACTCAATTTGTAAACTGGTTGGTGGAACAGTTTTCCTTTTGTTCTCCTGACTTGAATTATAGGCCAGCCTGACTGGCCTATATTTTTGTTGTACTAAATAATGGTGCTTAGCGCACTGAAAAACTTATCAATTTCATCATGCGTATTGTAGTGCATTAAACCAACTCGCAAGATACCTCCTTTTTCAGTGATACCAAGCGCGTCTGTCAATCGATCGGCATAAAGGTGACCACTCCAAGTGTAAATTTCATGTTCACCAAGGTGGGCAGCTACTTGCGCTGGGTCAAGGTCGCCAAAACGAAGAGCGAATGTTGCCGTCCTATTGTGAGCCGTCGGCTCACCAAAGAGCTCAACGGAAGGGTACTCACTGAGACGCGCTAAAAAATAGTTGGCAAGTGAACATTCGTATTGCGTAATATTTTCGTACGCAGATTCGAGTTGTTGACGAAGGGTATTGCCTTGACCTAAAGAAGCGAGGTAATCAATAGCGCATGAAAATGCACCAAGAGCTTCAAAGTTAAGTGTCCCAGTTTCCCAGCAATTTGGAGCATGATTGGGCGCGGGCTCTACTTTGTAGGGCATATAGCCTTCGAGTAGTTCTTTTCGTCCATAGAACACGCCCAAGTGGGGGCCAAAGTATTTGTATGCAGAGCTTGCCACAAGATCTGCACCAAGCTTAGTTACATCGAGCAGCTTATGTGGTAGCAAGTGAACCGCATCTACGACAACCAGACTTCCATTTCCTTTGGCTAACTTAGTCACTTTTTCTATATCTACCAAAGTACCCGATAAGTTACTTGCTGCGGTAATAGCGACCAGTCGTGTTTTCTCATTAAGCAACGATTGAAACTTTGTGAGGTCAAGGTTGCATGTGTGGTCGCTTATCGGAACGTAGTGGACTTTGACTCCTTTATCTTTGGCTGCCATTGCCCATGACGAGCGATTAGCACCATGGTCAGCATCACTGAGGATAATTTCATCCCCCTTTTTCCAATCTTGACTGATGATACGGCTAAAATGAAAAGCCATTGTTGTCATGTTAGCGCCAAAGACGATTTCGTCAGGAGAAGAAGCACCAAAGAGAGCCGCTGCTTTTAAACGGCATTGGTTAACCAAGTTAACGGTCTGTTTGCTTACTGAAAAACGACCACCTAAGTTTGAATTTCCTTGTGATAAGTAGTTTCCGTACCCATTGATTACTGATAGGGGTTGTTGAGTTCCGCCCGGGCCGTCAAAATAAATTGAGTTTTGCCCATTCTGTCTATTAATCAGGGCTGGGAATTGAGCTCGTAACTCACTGACATTAAGTTTATTAAGCGGTAAAAACGAAGACATCACGGACTCCTTTTTCTCCAGCAATACTAGAGAGAGTTTCTGATATATGGTGGAAGAAACGTGAATCATTAATGATCACGAATTGGTTTTCTTCCAAAACTGTATTTAAATGTGGGTGCTGGTCAACCGGAGATGCATAGATCTGAGTGAAGCCTCCTGAAATATTTTTTCGCTGAACGCAAAATATACCTACAAAGCGATAACCATCTTGATGAATACCCTCGGGGGCTGGTGCGCTCGTTGCATCTGAATCACAAGTGACGCGTATTTGATGGACATCTACTACTGAATGGTCGTTACAGGCGCCAGTTCGATCCATAAACGAATTGATTAGGTGTTGAAACTCGGGCGTTTGAGTCATGTCATTGCTCATTTCGGCGAAATCACGTTCGATGTCACCAACCACCCGATTGAAAGTTGATGATTGAGTGAAAGTAGAGTGAGGCAATCGGATTATTTTCCCTCCCTCATTTTGAAAACGTGCATATGTGCGAAAGCGATGGTTGCTGTCGATATATGGGTCGGCCGGAAGGTTATCAAAGTATGAGGATAAGCCTGAGGTAATCCCTTTAGGGGTTTGAAATGCTTCTATCAAAAACTTGTTTTCCATTTCCATGTCCTTATTGACGGAGTTAACATCCGGTTAACAACAAGGCCATTATCCCGCTAATGAAAGTATTTTCAATAGATAAAACTAAAAACAAACATATATCCCAGTATTAAAATTTGTTAAATCTAATAAATAGAATATAGTTTTGAAAAGTTAAATTTTATAAAAATTAATCACTGCTTGTTAACAATAAAACCGCATTTGTCATGGGTTATTTAGAAAGTTTTAGTCATATATTTAATGCTCAGATGGACTGAAGTTAATTACTTAACTAGTGGCGTATCTTAAGTCAAGGGTAGTGACGTTGTGTTTTATGAGGTATTTTAACTTATGACTCCACGCAAGATTTAACTACCTTGTGATTGCGAACTCTTCAAAACTCTTCAATCTTGTAAGCGCCTTCACCTTTTTTACATTCAAATGCATCAATCGTGCTGCTTAGTATAGACTCATTAACCATATGATAACTATAATTTTACATTAGGGTTCAGATAAGGTGTGTGATAGGACTGTACTTCCACTTGAAAAGTGAGATGTCCATCTCATTTAGCTCTTTGTTTGATTATTGATTAATCAGTTACTATTTTTTAATAACTGCCTGTACAAACCAGAGGCTTCGTTTTGAAAAGGTTAAAAATTGTATTTCTCGTCCAAGTTATCATTGCTTTGACCGTCGTTTTGCTCGTTTCCTCTTTTATTAACTACGGGAGCGTCAAAAAAAATCTATTGAGTGAGCTTCAGTCCTCAGTGGAAAATACAACACAAAGGATGATGATAAGTTTGCCAAAGGCGGTGTGGGACTTCGATCTTGACTCAGCAAAAGTGTCGATTTCGGCAGAGTTAAAGCTACCTGAGATCGCAGCAATACGTCTAGCAGATACTGAGGGTACAAGTCTGTTATTCCTCACATATCAAGCCGTTGACGGAGACAAAAAACAGGTATTGGAAGTGACTGATGAGTCGCAGTTTTTGGTTGAAAATAGTCTTACCGAAAATCTTGTCTTTGTAGAATATGGGGAAGAAAACTCGGTAGGTAAAGTTACGGTCTTTTACGATACATCGCCATTGGACGCCAAACTTCAAGATATGATAAAAACCAGCGCTATTGAGCTAATCGTATTGGATTTGATTATTTCTATTGTCATTATTTCTGTCCTATCGATAACCGTGATCAGACCCATCGCTCAACTAACGGAAGTTATCAAAGATTTGGCATCTGGCGATGGCGATTTGACCAACAAACTCGCTCCCGCGAAGTATCTAGAGTTTGCTGATATCACCGAGGGAATTAATCACTTTACTGAGTCGCTGCGCGTTATTGTTAAGGACGTAAATGAATCGTCTGAAGCACTTGGCGACAAGGCACAGGCCAACGGGCGTACTGCACAATCGAATGCCGATAAGCTTGATCAACAGAAACATCAGCTCACCACAGTCGCCGCCGCTGCAACGCAGTTGAGCCAGTCTGTCGGTACGGTAGCAGATACAGCCGCAGAAACTGCCGAGCAAGCACAGACAGCAACAACACTCGCCTCTGAGGTAAATCAATCAATCGAAAACTCTGCAACCGAAATCATCAACATGCGTGAGGAAATGAATCATGTAAATGCAGAGATGCATATTTTGATGGATGAGGGCGAGAAGATCACCACAGTCTTAAATGTGATCAATGATATTTCAGAGCAAACTAACTTGCTCGCACTAAACGCGGCAATAGAGGCGGCTCGTGCAGGTGAGCAGGGACGTGGATTCGCGGTGGTTGCTGACGAAGTTCGTAATCTGGCTGTCAAAACTAGCGAGTCGACCGAGCAAATACAAAAGAATATCGCCGCACTAGGCGTTGCCACACAATCCGTGGAGGATGAACTCACCCGGATTGCAACCTTATTAGAGCAAACTGCCGTTAGAGTCAGTGAGTCTCAAAGTTCAGTTGGTGAAGTGAAGAGTCTTATAACGATTATATCAGACAGAAGCGGCCAAATTTCTCATGCGACAGATGAGCAGAGGTTGGCAGTTGAGGAAATTAGTCAGGCAATCGTTGAGGCTTCTGAAGCGGCCAATGACGTCTCTGAGGGTGCAACCAAGAACGCAAACCGAACCGAAGAAGTACTTAGCTTGAGCCAAAACATAGCAAATCACATGGCTAAATTCCGCACATAACCTTCATATAGAGGACATGTTATGAATAAGCTATTATTACCGATTCTTTTTGTGCTCGGCTCGTTTGCTGCGCATGCTGCAACGATTACCGCGGCGCAAGATCCTTGGGCTCCCTTTGTCCAGAAAGACGCAAGCAGCCCAGGAGTGTCGGTAGAGATCATCGTTGAAGCGTTCAAAACGCAAGGCCATACAGTGGACTTCAAGATAATGCCATGGTCTCGGTCGATTGAAGAGGTCAAGGCTGGGCGCGTGGATGTGTTGGTAGCTACATGGTACACAGAAGACCGCACATCATATCTCAAGTATAGTGATCCTTATTTGGAGAACTCCCTAAAGTTTATTAAACGTAGTGGTGATAGCTTTGAATACAGCGGTATCGATAGCTTGAAAGGGAAAACGGTCGGGATTGTGCGAAATTATGGATATGGTGATGAATTTCTAAATGCAAAAACTTTCAAAAAGCCAGAGTCAAACGATTTTGTATCCAATGCTAAAAAGCTGACTGCTAAACGTATTGATTTGACTTTAGAAGATGAGTTAGTTGCCAAGTCTACGTTGTCAAATGCAGGTATGAATTTGAGTGACTTTGCATTTACTAACAACGCTCTATCAGTTAACCCACTGCATGTCACAATGGGGCTCGCAAACCCTAATCACAGTGAGTATATTGATGCCTTTAATAAAGGTTTAGCTGAGATAAAAAGTAACGGAACCTTTGACAAAATTTTGGCTAAATACGGCATAAAATGAATCGATATTTAACAGATAAGAGCTCTCACTTGAGAGCTTTTTGTTTTTCCAGTCTCATCATTACTGACTCGGTTTTTATAAGCCTATACCCAAGTGACTTCAAAATGCAGGAGTCAGAGCGATACCACAGTGGTGAGTTCAAGGAAAATAACGCAGCGGAATAGTGAGCTCTTACCAAGTTATTTGACGATGAAATCGGCGCTGTGGCACGCTTCCGAAGGGTGAGTTGTCTTGCTTTACATACGTCGTTACCGGTTTTCAATTTAGATGACTAGATTTTCAAATCGTTGCCTTGCCTGTAAAGCAAGCCATTCTCGTTGAACCTAGCATCTTGAGGTTATTTGGGTATATTCGAGTACCTCGCGTAAATATGGTTATTTACAGACGTCCCGACCAATGTTTTGATAATGGGATCTTCACGTCCTTGCCTCTCCTGTAAGTTAAACTTCACTGAATGAATCTAGCCTGTTAACTTTTCTTGGTTTTGTGTGATTAACTATCTTGATAGAAGATTATAAAGAAAGGGGGACCACTTGTTTGAGAGATTAATGGTCACCACTATGGGTTAAACATGACCACTCACTTTTGTCTGTGCGGTTTATACGAATATCTCAGCATTGTCGCTCTAAAGCATTTTAATGCTGCTTGTGTTAGTTGTTAGCCGTGTTCTAATCTGAGAGCTAAACTGAGCCTCTAGAGCCTTCTGATAGTATTAACAGTGTTGTCACGGCGCCAAGTTCAAGAGAAGTAATGCCTGGAGATAACGGACTCCTCAAGGGGTGTTTGTAATATTTAAATTCAAGAACAAACACTGAACCATCTATGATGGTACCTACTATGAGATAGAATGAAAAAAAGGGCTGATGCCCTTTTTTTCATTCTATGTCCTACCTAAGATAAACTTGTTGGCGAGATTAGAAATCAGTTAACATTTAAATTTACTGACATTTTGATGAAGGTCACGCGCTGTTTGAGCAATTTCTTCACTTGCCGCTGATGAGCTTTGTGTGTCACTTGTCGTCTCTTCGGCTAATGATTTGATATTGGAGAGGTTGCCGTCGAGATCAGCTGTCGCTGAAGATTGTTCCTCGGCAGAAGCAGCAATTTGGATGTTCAGTTCTGCTACTTTGCTTACGGACTCGGCGGCTCGCGAGAAGGTATTTGCTGACTCTGTGCTTCTTGCGAGACACAGCTCTGCAGTTTCTGTTCCCTTCTTCATGCTTGTAACAGCATTCTGTGCCTCTGATTGTAAACGCTCAACCAATTTTTGAATGTCAACAGTTGCATCTTGAGTACGCTTTGCCAGGGAGCGCACCTCATCAGCAACAACCGCAAAGCCCCGCCCCGTCTCACCAGCACGGGCTGCTTCTATGGCGGCATTAAGTGCTAATAGGTTTGTTTGCTCAGCGATACCCTGTATCGATTCTAATACTTGTCCGATATTGTTTGTTTCAGATACTAAGGTTTCAATAACGACCGAGGAACTCGTCACCTCTTGAGACAACTCTTCGATGATGTGCTGGATCTCTAAGGCTTCCTTGTGTCCCTCAAGCACATCTTTTTTAACATCGTCGGTAACACTGGATGCTTGTGATGCGCTATTGGCTACCTCCTGAGTAGACTCGTTCATTTGATTAATGGCCGTTGCGACTTGCTCAATGTCTTGGCGCTGTTGCTCTGCATTTTGCAGAGTTTTTCTGAGCGTCGTTGAGGTTACGTCTGAGGACTCTTTGAGTTCGTCGGCTCTCTCTTTTACTTGGCTGATAGAACCTCTTAACACGGTTAAAAACTTATTAAAGGAATCAGCGACTATTCCTGTTTCGTCATCAGAGCTTACCTCGAGTTGCACTGTGAGGTCGCCATCACCATTTGCCACTTCATCAATACGCTCGATTAATTCGACAATAGGCTTTTTAATCGCTCTTGTGATAACGATGCAGAGTAAGAGTCCCACTGTCACAGCAACAATAGCCATCACTGTCATGATTTGAAGCGCTACAATCTCATCTTTCTCTGCCTGCAGTGCAGTGTCTAACGTGAAATTTTGCACATCATCTAAAATTTTTATCAGTGCTTGATCCAGCTCATCTTCGTGCGCTTCCACTTTGTAGGCGTATTTCAACATCTTCTTGATTTCACCAGAAGCGCCGAGTGCCATCACTTCGTCTACTTCGTCTACGAGCGTGCTGTATGATTTTTCAACCTTCTTAAGCTCGATGAGCAAGTTTTCAAATTTGAGTTTGGCCTTCTCAGAGTGGAGCAATGGTATAGCGTGCTCAATAAATTTCTCAACCTCAAAGATTTCTTTCTCAGTTTTAACGGTTAAGTCGTGGACTTTATTTTTATATTTATCGAAGTTTGCTTTTGATTCCAACCCTTGCTCGACGCGGATCGCTTTTATCAGCGCACGTTCAAAATATATTGCTTGCTCAAGCTGATGTTCCGTTACTTTGGTCAGCATTTTCGTCAATGGAATGTCTTCCTCAGCAATATCGATAAGAGCGAGACCGATTTTATCCATCTGATAGATGGCATAACCACCTAGGATTATCATGAGCAATATTTGGGTTAGGCCCAGTAATAAGATTTTTTGAGCAATCATTAGCCTTGAAAGCATACCGTACTCCCTTTACACACACTCTAAGCGTAGTGCCTGTTGTTACATTTAATCAGATCTAAGCAAACTACATACCAAAGAAAAGGTGATGCCTATCAAAATTTTTTTTATCACATAGAGATACTTATCACTATTAGTAATAGGTCACTAACTTGCATAATGCAAATTAATTGCATTATGCAAGTTGTTTCGCATTAAAGGGGAATCAAAACTGACGAGAGTCATGCGTCATTTTTCGAGCCACATTTTCACACCAAAAGTCGTCTAATTTTTTAAATGGTATTTATGATGAATTATTAACAAAATAAAATAACAAGCTTTATAAAAATACATTTTTTGTAGGATTGATTTTATTATAGTCATTATAAGTATATGAATAATATTTAAATTATTTCAGTTTCTATTTAAGTGATTAATTTGTGACATCTTTTCTTTACAATTCAAAATAAAAAGTTTTATTAATGAATTGTAAAATATTTCTAATTCATTCCATGTTTAATATGCGAATTGTCGCTAAATCATTTCCATTTGGGCTGTTGGAAAGATAACAATTATTACAAATACAGGAATAAAAAATGAAATCACAACGTCAACTTAGCTGGATGATTGCCGTAGCTCTCGGTACATCATCGATTTCGATGACTCACGCAGCAGAATTGGTAAAAGTTACAGACACTGCAAAACTCAAATCTATACTAAAAGTGCAATCACAGAGTGTGGTACCGATAGAAAATGGACTCACGCCAGTAAAGCGAATAACTCTGCCCAATGGAAAAATAAAGGTTCGCTATCAGCAAACTTACTTAGGTATTCCCGTTTATGACACCTCAGTGGTTGCGACTGTGGTGAGAGAGGAACCTACAGAAGCTTATGGACAAATGGTAGAAGGTATCGATACAGATTTATCGACTCTGACGCCTGACATTACGAAAAAACAAGCGATAAATTTGGCGATAGAAAGCTTTCAACTTAGTGCGGTCGATACATCAAACTTTGAAAACAAGAATGCAAAGCTGATGGTGCGCTTAAATGAAGATCAAATGGCTCAATTGGTCTATGTTGTCGATTTTTTTGTTGCCGAAGCGCGTCCCGAGCGTCCTTTCTATATGATAGATGCTCAAACTGGTGAAGTTGTGGATCATTGGAACGGCCTTAATCATATAACTGCCACGGGGACAGGGCCTGGAGGGAACTCAAAAACCGGCCGCTATGAATACGGAACCGATTACTCAGGCTTTCTTATCAGTAAGAGTGGCAATCGCTGTACTATGAACAATTCAGCGGTAAAAACAGTGGATATGAAGAACCGTCGCTCTGGAAGTACAGCCTACAGCTATGATTGCGCAAACAATAGCAACTATAACGATCATAAATCAATTAATGGCGCCTACTCTCCTTTAAATGATGCTCATTTCTTTGGAAAAGTTGTTTTTGATATGTACCAAGACTGGATGAATACGTCCCCTCTTAGCTTTCAGTTAACAATGAGGGTGCATTATGGGTCCGATTACGAAAATGCGTTCTGGAATGGCTCATCGATGACATTTGGTGATGGAAAAAATAGATTCTACCCACTTGTTGATATTAACGTCAGTGCTCATGAAGTGAGCCACGGGTTCACCGAACAAAACTCTGGCCTGGTATATCGAAACATGTCTGGAGGTATCAATGAAGCATTCAGTGATATCGCAGGTGAAGCGGCTGAGTTTTATATGAAGGGCTCGGTAGATTGGATTATTGGGGCTGATATCTTTAAGTCATCGGGTGGCTTACGTTATTTTGACCAGCCATCAAAAGACGGTAAGTCCATCGATCATGCCAGAGATTATTCAAATGGTATGAATGTCCATTATTCAAGCGGTGTTTTTAACCGAGCTTTTTATTTACTGTCGAATAAGCCTGGTTGGAATGTGCGTAAAGGCTTTGAAATATTTACCACTGCTAATCAATTATATTGGACTGCAAACAGCACTTTTGACCAAGGAGGGTGTGGGGTTGCAAAAGCAGCGGCAGACCGAGGATATAATGTTACAGATGTCCGAGCAGCATTTAATACGGTTGGCGTTGATGCAACTTGTGGTACTTTACCACCGCCGACTGGAAAAGTTTTGCAACAAGGTACCCCTATTACAGGTCTGAGTGCAAGCCGCTCGAACCAAGACTTCTATACATTTACTGTAAATTCGACCCAAAACTTGGTTGTTTCAACATCGGGAGGTCGTGGGGATTTAGATTTGTATGTTAAGGCTGGCAGTAAACCCACTACAACAAGTTATGATTGTCGACCTTACAGTACTGGTAATAATGAACAATGTCGTGTGTGGGCTCAGCCTGGTGTCACCTATCACGTTATGTTGAATGCTTATAGTGCTTATTCAGGCGTGACACTAAAGCTTGACTGATGTTGAAGGTTGGGCACCGAGAGTGCCCAATCTAGACTCTAAATTTACTGACAAGACTTGATAGTAGGCTTGCCTTTTTATTGAGCTCTAGACCTCCTTGCTGGTTTTCGTTTGATAAACTAGCAGATTGCGAACTTTGGTCAGATATAATCGTAATTCGTTTAGAAATATCTTGTCCAACTTGGTTTTGTTCTTCAGTGGCTTTGGCTATTAGAGCATTCATGTCCATTATATTTCCTATCGACTCTTGTATTTGAATTAATGCCTTTGCTGCAGCATTGGCTTCTTCAACGGTCGTTGCTCCCCTCTCTTGGCTAGAGGCCATCGCTTTTACCGCATCGTCGGAGGCGGCTTTTAATTGCTCGATCATTTCATGTATTTCACCTGTACTCTCTTGAGTTCTGCTGGCAAGTTTACGTACCTCATCTGCAACAACAGCGAAGCCTCTACCTTGTTCTCCTGCTCGGGCAGCTTCTATCGCTGCATTTAATGCGAGTAAGTTTGTTTGTTCGGCGATATCTTGGATAACCTCGAGAGAAGAAGAAATATTTTTCACATCACCCTCAAGTCTAGATATCACATTTCCCGCCTGTGATACCTCATCTGCTAACGCTTCAACGGATTGGGCGGCTGCGTTGACAATGCTTTGGGCTTCTTTTGCATTATCATCTGCCATTTTGGCTGAGTTGGCAGCCTGGTTGGCATTGTTGGATATATCTCCCGCCGTATCCGTCATCTCAGTCATTGCTGTTGCCACCTGATTGGTCTCTTGGCGCTGACCATCAGTGAGCGCTTCGACCTTTTTCGCTCGCTTCGACATATTTTCAGTCTCATTGGCGACACTATGGCCCACATCGGTAACACTGCGCATCATGTCTTGTAAACTGGCAACAAATGCATTGAAGTTGTGACTGAGAGTCGCAAACTCTGGAGAAGAAAATGTTCCCATTCTGGTGGTTAAGTCTGCTTTAGAAACTTGGTCTAGTCGTTGGATAAATTCTTTAAGTGGACGGTTGATTGAGTGGGTAATTGAAATGCACATCGCAAGTCCTATGATGAAGGCACAGGTTGCAATCACAATCATCGTTTGCAGGGCAGAAATCTCTTCTTTTTCAGCTGCTAGAGCGGTTTGAAGAGTGAAGTCCTGAATATCATCGAGAATTTTAATTAGCGCTTGATCGAGCTCATCTTCATGTTGTTCGACTTGTCTTGAATACTTTAGCATGGATTCTATGTCACCTTCAGAGCCATATGCCAAAATACCATCGACTTCTTCAGTCAATGTACTGTACGACGTTTCAACTTTTTTCAGAGAGATTAGAAGATTTTCAAATTTTACTTTGGCTTTTTCTGAGTTTAAGAGAGGTAACGCTTGTTCGATAAATTGTTCGACTTGAATAATTTCTTGTTCTGTTGATACCGTCAAATCGTGTACTAAATTTTTGGCTTTTTCGAAGTTTTGTTTACTTTCAATCCCTTGACGTACTCTCATAGCGATAATCATGGAACGTTCGAATAATATCGCTTGTTCGAGCTGATGCTCCGTTACTTTAGTGAGCATTTTGGTCAGTGGGATATCCTCTTCAGCAATGTCAATAAGTGCCATTCCAATTTTGTCCATTTTTGAAATAGCATAGCCGCCCAATATAAACATGAGGATAAGCTGGGATACACCAAGTAAAAGTATTTTTTGAGCGATCATTAGTCTTGAAAGCATATCAAACTTCCTTGTAAAGAATTCTTGAAACCAACAAAATCAGATGATTATGTGGCTGGTACTGTAAATACTTAGTGCTCAAAAAGAGCTTATGGCCAACTAAAGATCGATAACCTCTAAACATATAGATTACTGCACTACATAATGCAAATGGGGTCGAGTTTTCAAATAAGTTTATCTTTGATCACGTATGGGGAAGGGAGTAAGAAGTTTGATTAAGTAAGAAGAATAAAGGAAAGACAGAAGAACCCCTGACCATTAATATAGTGGTATTCAGTTTTCGGTATACAAAGTGGGCCTCAATATGAGGCCCATTAACTTTTTATACTGTGAATCTTCCCACCAAATCATAAAGCTCGTTGGCTTTATGATTGAGACCTTGGCTTCCTGCACGGTTTTCGTTAGCTAATTCTGCAGACTGATAACTTTGATCCGAAATGATGACGATGCGTTTCGAGATGTCTTGTCCGACCAAACTTTGTTCTTCTGTTGCTGTGGCGATCAGTGAATTCATATCCATGATGGTGCCTATGGACTCTTGAATTTGAATGAGAGCTTTTGCCGCTGCATTGGCTTCCTCCACAGTGCTCGCACCGCGCCTTTGACTCGACTCCATTGCCTTGACTGCATCATCGGAAGCCGCTTTGAGCTGTTCAATCATCTGATGGATTTCACCCGTACTATCTTGGGTTCTGCTCGCTAGTTTACGAACTTCATCAGCTACAACAGCAAAGCCTCTACCTTGCTCTCCTGCACGAGCTGCTTCGATAGCGGCATTAAGAGCAAGCAGGTTAGTTTGCTCTGCGATATCTTGAATGACTTCCAGAGAAGAGGAAATATTTTGCACGTCGCCTTCGAGTCGTGAAATAACGCCGTTTGCTTGAGAAACTTCTTCAGCAAGTGCTTGGACTGATTGAGCTGCTGAGTTTACAATTCCTTGTGCCTCTTTAGCGTTATCATCAGCTTCTTTAGCTGAATGCGCTGCTTGACTGGCATTATTGGATATCTCTCCTGCGGTCGTGGTCATTTCTGTCATTGCTGTTGCGACTTGTTCTGTCTCCTGGCGCTGACCATTGGCGAGTTCATCTACTTTCGCTGCTCGTTCGGACATATTATTTGTCTCGGAAACCACCTTGTGGCCAACGTCGGTAACACTACGAATAATATTTTGTAAGCTGGCGACAAACGCATTAAAGTTCTTACTTAACTGAGCAAATTCAGGAGCCTTGAAGTCTTCCATTCTTGCCGTTAGATCGGCATTACCAGTTGCAAAGGAGCTAATGGATTTGTCGAACAAATCTAAAGGTTTGAGGATAGTGCGATTGATGGCGACGGCGAAGATAGCAACGATGCCAGCGATAACAACACAGAAGATAAAGATGGCAGAAAGTGTATTTTGTAAAGCTTCACTGGATGATGCTTCCATTTCTGCGATAACAGCGTCCACATCATCGGTGTAGAACCCTGTGCCGATAGTCAAATCCCACTCGGGTATATAGGCGGCATAGCTAAGTTTAGGCAGAGGCTCAGTTTTGCCTGGTTTGGGGAAGTAATAGGTCGTGTAATCCCCAGTTTTTGCGTTTTTAATAATTTCTTGGATAAATAAGTTACCCAGTTTATCTTTTTGGTTATAAATGTTCTTACCAATCCCTTTGTCTGACTTACCCAATAATCTGCGTATGCCGTTTGAATCGAAACCAAAAATATAACCTGAGTCACCATATTCCAACGCTTTCAAAACAGGTAGAGCATCATCGAGTGTCTCACCTCTATCAAGAAATGGCTGTATAGCCGAGCGTGCCATTTGTAAATAGTGCTTAAGCTCGTCCTTTTTCATGACCATCATTTCAGCGCGGGTGACTGACATTTGCTCATCATTCATCTGCGTCGTTTTGAGATAAGTAAAACTGAGCATACCCACTGAGATGAGTAGTAAAGGACCAAAGGCCAATATATATAGGCGACTGCGAATTGTAAGACTCATACGAACTTCCTGTATCTAAATAAGGACCGCTAAGCTGATTACGCTTTGCTAAAAAGAGCAAAGCTGAACAGCATAACTGGACTTGCCGAATTTTTATTGAATAATCTAACTTAAGACTAGCTAATTTATCGGCTTTAGTAGTTTTTTATTGATGAGTTTGTCACATTTAGAAGTGCTACGAAGTGTTTCAGCGCGAACACTGCCCGTTGTCGCAGCGGCTTTTTCCGGTAAAGATTTTGGAAATCAGGTACCTGTTGTTGGCAAAGCGTAAGTAGAACCAGTCTGCTATTACTTTTACTCCTGGCCAGCGCAGCGGGGCGTAAAGCCATCCTTTACCCACAAGCTTCCAAGCTTGATGAGTTGCATCCAAACCAAGAACCAAATTTCCTTGCTGATCGATAGCGTGCAAAATACGAGAGGCTTCTTTTACGTCAATAGAGGGATAGTCGTTTATGGCGTCTGTCTGGATATCAACCAACGCGATACGCTCATCTTTGTCATGTCGACGTAATGTCTCCATTTCTTTAACACATAATGGGCAAAAGCCGTCGTAAAAGATGGTCAGTTGATACATAAGTCCCCCAAAAATAATGCTTTATTACGTTCCAAGTGAAAATTCGATCAAATAATACCGGACTTTTAGTGAGTTATTGTTGAGCAAACTTACACAAGCTCTGATACTATTACGCACTTTTTTATTTTCGAGAACGAGCATGAACCTAAACAAAGAGCAACAAAACAAGCAAAACCAATTGGATAAAACTCAAAGAAAGCTGGCTGCTGCTCGAAGCCGTAATGATCAAGACATGATAACAAGGTTTACTGAGGAAGTGGAAAAATTAACAGCGGATCTTGTTCAAATCCAAGATAAACAAAAACGCACATTAACCCAAAAAGAAAGAGAGATAAAAGCGTTACCTTTCTCGAGAGAAATCACTCGTGCTGAGCAAGCTGATATCGGTCAATTAAAAAAGTCCGTTAGAGGATTAATCATTGTTCATCCAATGACAAAGCTTGGCAAAGGCTTGGGGCTAAATGTTATGACCGGGTTCGCACGTCGGCCATTTTAATATTTCTGGATTAAAGCACTCTCTAATAACGTTTTAATCCAGAGGTCAGTTAGCCTGCTATTACTGTGGCGATATGTCGAGTTTTTCTAATAGTGACGGAAAGCCCCAACCATTGTCGCCTTGTTGGACATTTTCTCCCGTTAGATATTCGTAAATAGTCGGTGCCAGTGAACCATTCGCCTCAAAGGAGAGCGTTTTTGCACTGGTCCCTATTGGTTCGCCCCAGAAACCGATAAACGCGTCTTTCTCCAGATAAGCCTCTCCAGCATGTCGTCCGGGAACTTTAGTATTAAACCCAATACCTTCACTTGGGAATAAGTTAATGGTGCCTGCTCTATCTTCTTCGTAAAGCTTGGCTAATTGAACCACAGAATCAGGTCTTGGTGTAAAACGGGTTAATGTGCGCCATTGTGTGCTTGAGCACCAAGTTTCTGAATTGTCTCGTTTTGGCCTAAGAACACACCGGTCTATAAGTGAAGCGAAAGTGTTCAATTGCTTTTCTGTTGGCTTGGCAAGAAAAGGGTTCAAGGATTGAACATCCAGTAGGCGTAAGGACAAGTTGCTTGGTTGCGCACTACCATAAAAATATCGGCCTCGGTCGTGGATAATAATTTCATCGTGTCTTTTGCCTTCTCGTGATCCAACAATGCGAGCCTCACAGTAGTTCTGATCACACTTACTCTCCCTGACGACGAGGTAGTCCAAAGTGTCGGATAACGCATTAACGGTTTCCGATATGATATCCAGCACTTGGTTGTTTTGAGCATTTATCGGGCTCCAATTTACTAAATCTTGATATGTCGGTTGGTTACTCCACCCTGATTGTGAGTTAAAAAGATCCATCATAAAGTTCCCGCCAGCGGTTGAAGCAACGATAACATCGATATCTTTGTTACTAGGGTAATTGAGTGCATTAGTGATTTTGGGACCTTCACCTTCGTCTGATGATATTTTTTTTATTTTTAATGGGTAGCCAAGACGTGTTTCCAAAGGTTGGAAAATGGTCTTTTCTGGATTTAATGTGTAGTAAACTGGAGTGAGTCCATGGTCTCCGGCCATGCCCCACAGTGTCCTTTTGTATACGCCAGCATTTTGATAGGTGTTTTCTATTTGTCGAATCCAATAGTCGAGTCGATTAAGCTCTCCAGTAGGCATAAGAATTTCATCGCTAAATGGACCCACAAAATGGGCAAAGTGATCCGGCCAAGGGTTGTAGATAAGGGTAAAGTCAGGCATTCCTTGGATATCCAACCCAGCATAATTTGCCAAATCCTGCTTTAACTTCCACTTGCGACTGATCTTAGTAAAGAAATCCCAAATAGGCATAGACTTGTATGCTTGTATATTGTCAATGAGGTCTTGCCGCATCGTATTCAAACTACGTTCTACGTTTGCTCTGTGCTCGAGCTCTCTTAAACAGCGTTTCTCACCAAAATCTCTAAGAGTTTCACCAGCGCCGAGATTAATAAGTCCATCATAGCTGGTATGAGCATTCCAATCGTATTGGGCATTGCAGTTGAGAGTTTTTAGGTGGACAAGCCGGTCAAACATAGTTTGTACCCCGTTGTCTTGTATTAAGCGGTCTAATTGGAGGGCATCGTTGCCAAAAAAATAGTAGGCGCGATCTTGCTGACGATCGACAAAATGAAAGTTAGGTATCCGTGTCCCGTTTTGTCCTGAAACCTTGGCTCCTGTTTTGACGATTGGAAGATTACGCACGCTGATCGTAGGAGTCGATGATATCCCTGTGCGGGCGATTGACTTAACGTGGTCACGATAAATTCTTTTGAAAAATGGAAGATAATTTGGATCTTGGTAATCCCCAGTCAATAAGGTTTTGAGGAAGGTTAGTGACTGCTGATGTTCCGGGCTTGAATCTGTCACGGGAGAGAAATAATCTTTAGCATTGATATGGCGGCGATAAACTTCGCTTAGAAAGGGCTTTTTAGGGTCGATTAAACCTTCTACTAATCCTTGTTGAAGGCCATCGACGATTATTTGAACAGCAAGGCGTCGATGTTGTTGTGAGTTCAAAAAATCGATGACTTCTTGAGGATTATTGTCCAAGGTACTTTGTAACCATTGAGTCAGTTTTTCTTCTCTTTCGTCCTGGTACACAAATTGTCGATAGCCTTTGAGAACATTGAGGCGAATGAAGTCGATTAAAGTGATGGTTAAAGCTTGCGCTTTGTTGTTGGGTTTATTTCGGTTTTGAGGTTGGCCATCTTGGACAATAGCGAGGAGGGCATTCTTCATTTCACCGTTTTCCATCCCGACGGAGGCTTGCTTTATGATTTCAATGACAATTGGTTGGATCCTAGCGACAAGGCTAAGATCGTCAGCGGATTGGGTGAGATAGGTATATTGCTTGGGCAATTGTTCCATATCTTGCCATTCACCGATCTGAAATAGTGCATCGTATACCGTGACCATTGCCGCAATAAATTCAGAGTCGATTTTTAACCCTTCTGGATGAGCCTGATCTTTCGCATGCTTTTTCTCTAGCGGTTGCTGATTCTGTATTTGAAACAGTGAATGCTCAAAGCTTAAAAGCTGTTGTTTCTCATAAATCTTGGTGAGATGAGCTTTGAATTGGTCACTGTTATCAAGACCTGTATAGCGGTCATAGAACTGATACAAAAAATAACCGAGAGGGATAGAGTAGGTCGGATCAGCGAGCTGCGCCATGACTCTTAGCTTTGTATCAGAGTCGAGAGGCAGAGTGAGCAAGTAAGCCTCTAATGTCATCCCACCTATGGTAAACAGAGTGATATCTTTTGCAAATTTGGTCGAGTAAGTTAATGAGGAAGTAATTTGGTTTTTTAGAATTTCGCTGGAATTAAAAATACCACCAATAATTGGCGTTTCGCCCAGTTGAGCTTGAGCGTTAAAAGCTAGACCAGCGAGGCTTATTACAACACTATTTTTGAACCAGTTCATCTATAACTCACTCTTTCTCAGAGATAAATATGTCTAATTCTCGCATTCAACTGGGGGAGTGCAAGTACCATAGTGATGAACACTATGAGCAAAGGCTGTTTTTGTGATGGTGTTTCTAATTCAGCGAAAACATTGAGGGCTAACATCTGACTGATCTTATTGACCAGTCAGAGACATTACCAGTTTATTGAAGATTACATATGTTGAGTTTACGCCGACTTCCCGCCCCAAGCATAGTCACGTTCGGGCGTTCGTTTACCGTTCGCCACGCTGCTTGCTCTTGAGTACTCAGATCTGCTGGTTGGTAATCTAAATTTGAATACCGCGATACCATAACTTGTTTGTCAGAAGTTTGAGAGAGGTTATCAATAATGTTCGAGGTAACTTCACCGTCCGAATATGCCATAACCAAGATCTCATCATGCTCTCCCAGTGCACGGTTAAGCTCAGCTCTATTTTGTGCATTGTATTGGACATCATGATATTCATTGGGTGATTGATTTCTTTGTCCCGAGAGGGCTCGGTAAAGCATACGTTTTTTGCGTCTCTTGAGTGAATTGACTGGGGTTTCATTTTCTGTGCTGTACAGGTTAACGACTTTGATATCATTTTGAGCAGCAAACTTTAAAATTGAAGATTGGTTTCCTAGTCCTCGACGAGTCACGACTGGTGAGTTGGTTAAACTGCGAGAAAGACGTTGCTCTGTAGGGTCGACAACCACAATGGCGGGCTGTTTGCCTTCACTTAAAGACTGCCTTAGTGCTCGCTTTACCTCAACATGTGCTTGTTTTCCTTCTAGAGTGTCCCACTGGGGAGCACTAAGAATCGATGAAGCAGGTCGCACTTCAACGGTATATGGGTGATATTGGTATTGATCGGCAGGCCAATAGGTGCTTCTCTTAGGAGCTCCTAGATCATCAGCTAGATGGTATTCACTGACGACCTGTTCATTTTCTAAGTAGGCTTTTGGTTTATCTTGGCCTGATTTTTTCCAGTCAAAATGAATTTTTTCCCTTCTAGCAATAGTTTGTTGCCTGAGTTCACTTACCTTGGTGACTGCTGGGCGTCCATTTTGGGCATTATTGTAATGGGCTATGCCCGTTGTTTGGTATTCGGCGTTAGCGATAGTGTATTCGGTTACCGTTTGGCTTTCAGGGTGTCGATGGGCGAGGTGAACGTTACCTGAAGGCATCGCTCCTGATGAGAAATCTCGAGCATGGATTAATTCATGCCCCAACGCGACAGCTTGGTCAAAGGGTTGGGTTGTTCCTGGAATATTGACAACTTCGGTGGTTGAAAAAAAGACGGTGTTGGAGAGTCCTTTACCATTTAGTTGTCGTTGCAGCGCCTCTGATGCTTGTCTGGGTTCGAGAAAGTCAGATGCTCTGGTTTCGAAGAGTCGTCCTTGGCTTTCTGGCTCTCTTATTACGGTTGCGACCGTTGTTTTCGAGCTGTCCACTCCTACGGTGTGTTCGATAAGAGGGGCAACGCTATCATCTGGGGCATTAATAGGAGTGTAAGTGCCTATTTGCCGGAGAATTTCTCTGCCTGAACCGGATATTTCCAGTTTGCGAATGAGAAGTTTTATATCGGCTAAATAGGCGTCATTTTTTGTCTGAACATACAGGTTTTTTGATACTCGGTAAAGGTGCCCATAACGGTGCGAGTTATAACCAGAGATAACTTTAACCCCGTCGGGTTCTTCATAAAAGCTGCCCATATAAGCTTTTCCACCTGCAAGACAAGCACCCGTGTAGCAGACTGTTATAACTATATATATAAAAAGCGTCCTACGAAGCATATATTGTTTCCCCTAGTGTAATTTGAAGATCGATCCATTGTTCAAGTTCAGTTAACAGAAATTCATTGATGAAAGGCATTAGGGGAAACTTATCTTCTCGCACCACAGCGCCTAGTTGATTGATAGCCAGAGACAAATTACCTTGTTGTAGTGTGGCCTTTATTGTCTGTAAATCAGCCCACAAAGTGTCGGTAAGAGCATCGGATGCTTGTGAATCAATGATTGCAGTGTGAATGTCTAACATATAACTCTCGTGTAAAGGGGACAGTCGAGTTGCGAATAATTGATCGGTTGTACTGGATAGCGTACCCGTGTTCACCTCTGACTGCTGGTGCTGGGCAATTTGGGCGTAGAGCGTTAGGTCTCCGAGTATATGGTGGAGCTCATTGGCGTTTTCGGCTTTGTTAGCCAACTGAAGAATTTTTTCAACCGCATTTTTTATTGCACTTTGTGGTGTTGGGCCGGGAATGGCGAGAATACCATCGAAAATATCAGCCATAACTGGGGAAAAAAAACGTAAGTGTTGAGCTGAGTAAACACTTGGATAGGGTATGGTGTAGTTAACATCTTTGATAAACGCGGCGGTAATTGTTTGTTCGAAGATAGGTTGAATAAGCTCTTTAAAAATTGAGTTTTGAGTAACATTGCTCAATGCTCCTCCATGTGGCCTTTGAGTCAAAATATATTCATATCAGCGACTTATTTGATACCAGTTTTTTTGCTGCTCTGGGTCACTGCTATCTAATCCTTTTGATTCTAGGTACTGACTATATTGTGTTTGGAAAGGTGGCACGTTAACTCTGGTTAACAGGTCGAGCAGTGATTGGTAAACTTTGTTCGCTTTTTGGCCTGAAACATAGGTATTTGCTAACACCGTGAGTTGTTTTTTTAGCTGCCCCGGTTGCCAGCCTTCTTTGACTCTGGCGGCGACGTAGGGTCCAATGTCAATCTGGGATTTAAAATGAATCAGTTCGGCAAGTTCGGAATCTTTGGAAATATGGTAGGTATCGTAGAGGGCGCCACTATCTTTACAGGCATCGATAGAGTCTTGGATCCCACCAGGATAAACGGCAGGGACTCCCCAACATGTGCGTGCAGGCCTTACCTGAAAGGTTGCTGTTTTCAACTGCTCTTCGGACAGATAATCAAGGTTCCAATTCGCTTTTGCGTACTCTCTTAAGCCACTTTTACGCGCCTGAAATAGTAAAGAACCTCGATTTATAGCACTACTGTTGTGTAAGTTACGAACATAATGCTCTGCTCTTGCAATGACGTCATTGATCATGTTGATACGATGCTGCTCAAGTCGAAATAGGGCAATTTTTACTAGGTTATGTTTTGCTTTAAATATTTTGACGCTCAATTGGTGATTGACAGGGTCGCCCAGATTTTCCACCAGATGATCAATTCGAGTAGGTCCTAATTCTTTGACGCAAGTCATTAAGCTATCGGATGCCGTCTGAGAGTCATGACAAAGAGGCTGATGAAGACTAGCATCGATTGAGATATGACCTACTGTTTTGAACAGTTCGAGATCCATTCTTGCCATTTTTTTAGCAAGTTGTCGATCGTAAGCCGCAGCAACACGCCTAAACTCAGTATCTGCCACAAGGAGAAGTTGATCGATATACATGGATGTAATGAGATCTAAGTACTTGTCGTATTTTTTAATTAAGAAAATGGCATCTTCTTTTTTATGATGCAGCCGAACGAACTCCTGACTAAAGTTTGAGAAAGCATAATGCTCTTGCTGTTCAAACTCCGCGATTTTTTGCTTGGCGGCAAAATACTTTATATCACTTGAAATGGCGTTTAGCTCGTCCCCTACTAATGGCAAGATAGAGAAAACAGAGGCGGCTTTGTCGAGGTTGGTTGCTGATTCACTATTAAAAGTGCTGAGCATATTCTCTGTCCAGAGGCCGACTGCAACAGCATCTCCAACTGGACCAAGAACTTCGAGTGTTGATGATGCTGCGCTGCTCAACTTATTGAATAATGCGCTTCCACTGGCTGAACTTTCTATATTGGATGGGACATTATGTAAAATTTGTTCTGTTGCGGGCCAAGCGGACTTGAAACTGGCGCTATGGTTGGAGTGTTCTAATTCCCCAAGAATCGAGCCAAATTGCGGCTCATGGTAAATTTGATTGTCTAAGAGGGAGAGGTTTCTTTTGGTGTTGATGGTATTTGCGGTTTGAGTATCTTGGAAGTTGTCGACGAGACAGAGAGCGGAAGATAGTGGGCTGATTAATAGGGTAAGCAGGCCAAGCTTAAATTTATAGTGATTCATAGAGGTGTTTGTATATCCATAGTTTTTCCTTAACCGGATTGGTCTTGAGGTTATTAAGGTGGCGAGACTACAGACTCAAATTAAAAACTTCAAATAAAAGAATGAGTTATGATAAAAGAAGATAATTTAATTACATCTATGAAAATTCATAGACGGAAATAGATTTTTTTAACAGATTAATAGATATACCCAAATTACCTCAAAATGTAGTACTAAGAGTGATGCCACAGTGTTGAGTTCAAGGAAAATAACTCAACGTAATCGTCAGCTCTTACCAAGTTGTTTGACAATGAAATTGGCGTTGTGGCACGCCCCAAAAGGGCGAGTTGTACTGCCTGTCAAGCAAGACATTCTCGCTGAACCTAGCCTCTTGAGGTTACTTGGGTATATAACAGCCTGAGGTATTTGCACTTTTCTAGTGATTTAGGGGATATTATTTTCTTTAAGAGGTAGTGTGATATTGAAAGCGATACCAGGGTTTTGCGAAGTTACTTCGATCCTCCCGTTATGTAAGGCAATAACACGCTCACAGATAGCCATGCCAAGACCTGTTCCTTGAGATTGGTTGGTCGAGGTCTTTACTCGAAAAAATCGCTCAAAGATACGATCAACATCAGCTTGGCTCATACCGAGTCCATTATCTTCGATAATGATACAAACATTGTGCTCAATTTGATGTACTGAAGCAGCAATGTGTGTGCCTTTGCCTGAGTAGCGAATGGCATTGTCAATGAGATTACGGAAAAGACAGCTGAGTAGTACTTCGTTTCCCTGCAGGAATAAAGAATCGACGTCGATTTTCAATTCAATATTTTGATTTTGCTTGAGTGCAAGAGGGACGATATCTGCAATCACATTTCTAATCGTGTCAACCACATCAACATGTTCATCGAGTGCAATTGTATGGCCGCTTTCAATTTTTGCTAGCGTAAGAAGCTGCTCTATCGTGCGCTCCGAACGGGTGATACTTTTCTCGATACACGATAAGTCAGCATTTTTTTGTTCTATGGTTATGGCATTTAATGCATTTTGAACATTAAGTTTAATCACGGTTAGGGGGGTGCGTAGTTCATGTGCTGCGTCTTGATGAAAACGTTTCTCTCGCTGCCATGCGCTAGAAAGTTGACTAAATAGGTAATTGAGTCTATTCACAAGGCTATGAATTTCCTCTGGAATATCCGGAATATCTAAAGGTGATAAATTATCGACACAACGAGTTGAAAGCTCCCGCTCAAGGCGGTTAATTGGCGTGAATAGGTGATAAGTGAACAGGACCAATAAAAAGCACAAAATAGGCGTTGTTATCAAAAGCGGAAGAATAGCAGGTATAGCAATCTCATTCTCGACCTCACTCCTGACTTTCTTGTCTTCCCCTAACCACAGCCAAAGGTCAGACTTTCCATTTGGTTGGGCGAGAAACATGGTAATGCCTCGCCACCAATTGTCGTGTCTATTGTCTTGGATGTCATTTAACCCTGGCTCTTTCATTATGCTCATGTCTAGAGGGGGGGAGTTTGGGGATTTAGCAATGATTTTCCCATCATTATCAAATAACAAATAAGCGAAGTTATCCTCGAGTAATCGACTTTTAGACCAATTCTCAAGTTCTTTCTGAGTTGAGGTCCTGCTGTTTAAATTACTGACCAAGGATTGTGGGTCGGAGTCTTTGTCTGCGCCGATAACAGAAGGATCAGTAAAAAGTAGTACTTTAAAGAAGCTCTCACTGAGATCTTCTAGACGTGCATCATCAATATCATTGACTGCTTGACGGGTATCGAAATATACCCAAGTCGTTGAAGCAGTAATAACTGCCAGGCAGAGCAGGACACTAGCCAGTGCAACCCGTTGTTTTACTGAAATAAGTTTCATTTTAGTGCTGGATAATGTATCCGACTCCTCGAATATTCTCAATGGTACCTTTAGGCATTTTCTTTCTTAGGTTGTGAATATGAACCTCAATCGAATTTAACCCTGCACTCTCATCCCATCCATGCATATTTTGTAGGATTTGCGTTTTACTTAAGACTCGGCCGGCATTTGTTATTAGGTACTGAAGAATTTTAAATTCGTTGGGGGTGAGATTTATCTCTTCTTCTGCAATCGACACCTTGTGGGAATGAATTGACATCGAGACATCCCTTACGGTAATGATATCATCAGCAGAGCCTGCTGAGCGGCGAATGAGTGCTCCCATCCTTGCGAGGAGTTCTTCTAGTTGGAATGGCTTAACTAAATAATCATCCGCACCGTGATTGAGGCCATAAACGCGGTCATTCAGCTCATCTCTCGCACTGAGAATGAGAACGGGGGTTTTGTCACCTCGATCTCTCATCTTTTTGAGCACTTGAAGCCCACTGATCCCTGGTAAAGAAATATCGAGAATGACCAGTGGGAAAGAATCAGTTTGTAAAGCATGCAAGGCACTTTCACCTGTGGTTACCCAGTCAGCTGTATAATGGTGCCTAGCTAAAGAGGCTGTCATTGTTTCACCCAGCATAGTATCGTCTTCAACTAATAGTACTCGCATATCATTCATCCCATGTTGGTTGTGATCGAACGCTATTTCTCTCTGATAGTAACAATTAACCACGTAAATAATTTCAAAATAATCGAGTTCTGGCGTCGATTGGTCGTACCAATTTATAACAAGGCTTAATTTTACAAATTTGTTAATTAAATCAATGATTATATTAAACTTATATGATTTATGATGTATAGAGCTTTTGTGGTTTTTTTGTTTGCAATCTTGGTAGGTTCACACCGCATTGAAAAGGGGAATTTCACCCCTATTCTCTGGTATCCACAGTGACGACAGCGGATAGGCCATTGTCGATATTTACCGGTTCAGTAAACGTTATCTTAACTGGTACTCTTTGCACCACTTTAGTAAAGTTACCAGTTGCGTTCTCTGGTGGAAGTAAAGCAAACGTTGCCCCTGTTGCAGGTGACATACTGTCAATTTTCGCTTTAAATACTTTATTGGGATAGGCATCAATTTTGACTTCTACTGCTTGCCCTTTGTGCATACGAGCTTTTTGTGTTTCTTTGAAGTTAGCCCGAATCCAAGGGGGATTGTTGGAGACTATGCTTACGATGGCCTGTCCCGGCTGAACCATCATCCCTGTTTGCATACTTCGATTGGTGACTGTGCCATCAATGGGGGCGATGATCTGGGTGTAACTCAGCTCCAGTTGTATTTGTGATAGGTTTGCTTTTGCTTGCTTAAGCATCGCTTCTGCCTGCTTAATTTGGCTATCGAGAACAGAGAGCTTGTCTTGTTGTGTTTTGAGGCTTGCTTTTGCTTCAACGTACTGTGCTTCATCTACTTTATAGGCCGCGGCACTGTTATCTCTATCTCCTTTGGAAACATAATTCTGCTTCTCTAACGCCTGAAATCGGTGATATTGGCTCAGAGAATAATCATACTGGGCTTTTGCTGAGCTAACTTTACTTGTGTATTCTTGGATAGTACTTTGCTGCATTTTATAAGCGGCATTTGCGTTCGACTCCTCTGCTTGATTTTGAGCCAATGTTGCTTCAGCGAGCTTTTCTTTGATCAGCAACTCTCGATCATCAAGTACTGCCAGCACGTCTCCCTTTTTAACCTTTTGGTTATCGCGCACATTGACTTTAATCACTTCAGCATTTATGCGAGAGCTGACACTGGTGATATCGGTTTGAACATAAGCATTATCCGTTGATTGAAAGAAGCGCCCATAATAATGCCAATAGGCGCCTCCCAGTATCGCGACGATGAGGCATGGAATTAATATCTTTATTATTTTCTTCATAGTGACACCACCCAATTAAAAATTTTTGTGTTACTCGGGTTTGTTAACCTTTCGTCTCGAACTTAATGCAACTGTAAACGATAATTAGACTCTAACCAGTTGTTTACCAATGTGTTTACTTTCAAGTAGGTCAATGAAGGCTTGAGGCGCTTGCTCTAAACCTTGGGTAATTGTTTCACGATAGTGGAGTTGGCCTGATTCTACGGCCTTTATTAGCCACTCAATCGAGTCGATGTATTCGTTGAACCATTCTGTGACCAAGAAAAACCGACTTTCAGGTGCATTGGGTAAGGACGAGTAGAATTGGCTCAGTGTGTTACCATCGACATCTTGTCCTTCGTCATATAATGCGGCACTGCCACAAATAGGGACTCGTGCACCTTGGTTTAAGTAACGAGCAACAATGGCGGAAACTCGCCCGCCCACATTTTCGAAATAGACATCAACACCATCTGGACACTCTTGAGCGAGTGCTTTAGCAAGACCTTTACAGTTATAATTGAGGCAAGAGTCAAAGCCCAGCGTTTCAACTGCGTAGCGACATTTTTCTTCGGTTCCAGCGATACCGATAACTTTACAGCCTGCAATTTTTCCCAGTTGGCCAGCGACTGAGCCAACGGCACCCGTTGCCGCTGAGACCACCATAGTTTCGCCTGGCTTGGGTTTGGCAATTTTATTTATCCCGAAATAGGCGGCTCGTCCCGGGGTTCCAGCAACACCAAGAAACACGCTTTCGGGAAGCGTGGTATCAGGGAGCACATAAACCATAAAATCATGTTCATTGAGAACACAATACTTTTGCCAACCAGTAAACGCGAAGACAAGCTGACCTACTTGATATTTCGGGCTCTTACTTTGTATGACTCTGCCTACCGTTTCTCCCTGAATTAAGTGTTCAAGCTTTATTGGCTCAACGTAAGTGATATTTGGGTTGAGCCTAGGACGAGTGTAAGGGTCGATAGATAGCCAGATATTTTCCACTAAAAATTCCCCAGGCTTTAATGAAGCTACAGGTTGGTTTACGAGTCGAAAATCTTCAACACATGCCTTTCCTTGTGGGTGCCGATTGAGAACGATAGATGAGTTATTTATGGATTTCATAGCAGACCTCAATATTGATAATGATTGGAGAGTTTAGGGTTTAAGCTTGCCGTTTAGCTGACCACCTAAAGCGTGGCCAATAGATACTAAATGCAATCATGACAAGAGTGAGTGGCCAGGCACCGAGAAAGACGTAGCCATTGATATTCGCTGGTGATGCCTCACTCAAGTGGATTAATAGCAGTGCTTTTAAGGCATAGGTGATAATCCAAACTAGAGAAATTTCTTGCCACACTGCACGATAGGTGGAGGTTCCATATACCGAAAGCTCAGTTAAACGTGGCATCGCATTTTCAGCTTGAGTACGAATAACAGGACGCCCCAGTAATGAGTAAATACCAAAAACAATGATGACAGAGAGAGAGCCCCCTATGGAGAGTAAGACCCCCTCTTGCTCAATACCAAACAGATGATAACCTCGTAGATAGAGGTAATGGATGCTCCCTGAAACCAGTATTAAGGCGATGATGGCAAGAGAACCCGTTTTTTTGCAGATCAGCTCAAGTCCTGCTGAGTAGCATGCAGTGATAATAAGTGCAGCACCTGCCCCCAACCACCAAAATGCCAGGTTGTACAAAATGAGCGGGACTATGATAGTCAATCTGGCTTGCCTAGAGAGAAGGTAGGTCCATATATTAAACGGCTTTTCTTTACTCATAATGAACCTCTTTGTCGGGCTGTTAGCTTAAAATCTCGATTAGAAAACAGAACTAAGATAGCGGTGGTGAGCATCATTACACCCAAAACCATGAATAAGTCGTTAAACGCGATAATTTGAGATTGGACCGCCATTCTTTGCCCCAAAATTCCTAAAGCTTGTTGTTGGACTTGCGTAGGATCACTGGCTTGACCGTGACGGATTAATATTTCTTTGACCTGCTGAAGGTAGTGAGAGAGTTGCGGGCTGCCTTGAGAGAGACTTTCCTTGATCATATCCAGATGAAAATAGATACGTGTCATAAAATAAGTCGATAAAGTGGCGGTCCCCATCGAGCCACCAATACTTCGAAATACATTGATTAGGACTGCAGAAGAAGTCGCATCCTCTGCACGCAGGTTTTGTGTAGCCAGCACAGATAGCGGAACCATGATAAAGGGTTGCCCTATGGCTCGAACGATCATTGAAGCGATCATTTGTGGCCCCGAAAAGTCGTTACTCATGTGGCAGTCCATAAAGGCGCTAATGGCCAAGCCGATAAAGCCTATGAAAATCAGATACTTTGGATTATATCGACGTAATAACATCGGAATGATGGGAAGAATAAATAATTGAGGTAAGCCCATCCAAATAACAACATGACCAATCTCACTTGCACTGTAATCGTGGATCATGGTGAGGTAATAAGGTACTAGAAACAAAGTTCCATAAATGGCTGAGCCAAACATGGCAAAAATAATCAGGGAATGACAGTATTGCCTTTGTGTTAATAAATGGATGTTGATCAGCGGGTGAGGGGCTATGATCTGATCGTAGACAAAGACGATCAAACTTATCAGTGATATGGCTGACAAAATACAAATCATTTGAGAGTCAAACCAGTTTTCTTGACCTCCTTTCTCTAGCACAACCTCTAAGCAACCCAAGAAGAGTACGACAGATAAAACACCTAAGAAATCACCATGACGGATCACTTGCCAGTTAATCTTGGGACTTATCATCGAGCGAGAAATTAATGTGATAGCAATGATTGAAGGAAGTGCATTGATATAAAAAATCGCATGCCATGATAAGTGCTCGGTTAGCCACCCACCAAGAGCGGGACCAATGGCGGGAGCAAATGTGGCAATGATACTAAATAGCGACATTCCCATCGGCCGCTTTTTCTCCGGCAGTACCTCAATAATGAGGCGAAAAGACAGAGGGATAAGTGCTCCACCACAAAATCCTTGTAAAGCTCTAAACACTATCATTGAGTTTAAGCTCCATGCGTGAGCACAAAGTAGAGAGGTGGCGAGAAACCCGCCGATACACCATAGTGCATACCGGCCTGTACCAAAAGCTTTGGCAAGCCAGCCACAAAGAGGGATTGCCACTATTTCTGCCGTAAAGTAAGCGGTCATTAGCCAAGATGCATCATTGAGAGAGGCTGATAGAGCACCTTGGATAACTTTCATTGAAGAATTGGTGATTTGGATATCTAAGATAGCCATAAAACCACCCATCAGGCCGCCCAAAATAGCGCACCAATCTCTTCTTGTAACCTCTCGTTCTTTAGGTTTTGTAGTGGCAAGTGTATTCAAGCGATAACCTCCTTCAGTTGTTTGGCTAAGCCAGAAACAAAAGGCGGTGTCATCATTGATATATGATCTCCTTGAGTCGTAAAGAGCGAGACTGGTTTCTGAGTGTATTGTTGCCAACCTAGTCCAGCTTGAGCCTGTTTTATCCGGCCTTGCAGTATGTCTTGAGCCTCAACAACAACGACTTCTCCTCGATAAATACGACCTTGATATTGGTCAGTGGCATGCAGGTGGGCTTGTAAAATGGCAAGGAAGTACTGGAAATCCTGGGCCGTTATGTTGTCGGGTATTAGATGACTTTTTTGAAATGCACTCAGAAATAATGCACTTCTTTCCATAGGAGTCATGTTAATTAATTGGTCATTTGTTATGTTGAACGGAGTCCCTGCATATTGCTCCACCTTACTGGCAAAATAGGTAAGACGCTCTGATTCACTCATATCAGCACTATGGTCAATGGTGATGCTCGGAGCTGGCTGGTCGAGGACAAGAACTGTAGGTTGGTTGCCATACTGTTGATCGATTTGGTAAGCCATTTCAAAAGCAAGAGTTGCTCCGAGTGACCATCCACCTAATGTCAGAGATGATTCGGCTGCAAGTGGTCCCATTTGCTCAATGTAGTGGGCTGCTAAGTCCTCAACTTGATAGTTATATTTTGCAACCTGACCAAAATCGGTTACTTGAATTCCATAGACGGATTGTGATGGGTTTAGGCTATCAATGAGTGGTTGGTAGCATGCTACGTTACCACCTGCTGGATGCACTAGTACTGTCATTGCTGCCGAGTGACCTTCTCTCTTTTTAAGTGTGATTAAGGTTTTGTTGGCACTTTCTGAATTGGTGAACTGTTGATCAATCAATTGCGAGAGTTGAATGATGTTACCACTTTCCAGGATTTGCCCCAGGGTTATAGAGGTGGAAAATTTGGAATTAATATCAATAACGAGGGATAAACCACTGATTGAATTCCCGCCCTGATCAAGAAAGCTACCTTCTAGTGACACCTGATCTTTCTTTAGTGCCTTTTTAAACAGTAACTCAAGCTCTCTTTGTGTTGCGTTCTGTGGCTGAGCGTGACTTAACGAAACATGAGTTGGCGTGGGAATTTTTAGCGCTTGATAGTTAATCTTTCCACTGGCGGTTAGCGGTATTTGCTCAATCATGACCCATACGTCAGGAATCATATAGTGAGGCAATTGTTGAGATAGTATCGCTTCTATTGAGTGTTGATCTAACAAATTATCTTGGGTACTAATAAAAGCGACCAGTTGCTGTGTATGCTGGTTGCCTTTAACAATGACAGCAGACTGAGCAACGCCATCGATTTGATTCAGTGTTTGCTCAATCGTTGCCAGTTCGACTCGATAGCCTCGTATTTTGCACTGTCTGTCCAGACGGCCTAAATACTCAATATTACCATCGTCTCTGATCCGCCCCTTGTCACCGGTTCTGTAGAGTATTGCGCCGTCAACAAATGGGTGAGGAACGAAATGTCGCTGGTTTTTGTTGCTGTTGTTTAGGTAACCTAAACACAACTGTTGGCCTGAAATACAAATTTCCCCCGGTAAACCTCTAGGCTGTAATTGTTGATGACTATCGAGTATTAAGAGTTGATTTCCCTTAAGTGCTTTGCCGATAGGTGCAATATGTGAGTCTAGATGCGTTACATCAAGTGGGAGTTCGTAGGTTGATACTCCCACGGTAGATTCGGTTGGACCGTAATGGTTTATGATGCGTAAGTCTGGATTTAGGTCACGAATTCTCTCAACTAATGAGATTTGTAGGGGTTCTCCTCCAAGTACTAGCACTTTATTTGGTATTAAATATTGAACTTCTTTTGAATGAAGCAATGCATTTAAGTGGGTCGGGGTGATTTTTAATGCATCAAGCGAAGCATTTTTGCATGCGTTGAATAGGCTATTGGGATCCTCTATCTGCTCATCAGTGAATATAATAATTTCGCCGCCAGTCATTAGTGCGGGAAAGATCATAGTGTGAGCAAGATCAGTACTAAATGATGAGATCACGCCATAACGAGATCCGGCTTTTAGTTTGAGTACAGGCTTAATCGCATCGCAGTAGGCGACTAAATTACGGTGAAGGATACGAACGCCCTTTGGAGTCCCCGTACTTCCTGAAGTGTATATGATATACGCAGGTCGTTCGCCATCAACTTGGGGTAATGGATGTTGTTTTTTTGCGGTATCGAACGTATTTATTTTCAGAATATCTGTCCACTGTTGAGAAGAATTATTCGCCAAGAGCTGGAACTTATTTGGCGACTCACCCAACAGTAAAACATGCTTAACTTTAGTATCGTTTAAGATAAACTCGACATATGCACTTGGTGACTTAATGTCGATAGGCAGATAACAACCGCCTGCTTTCAGAATACCGAGCATTGTCGCCAATGTGTGTTCACTTTTCTTCATTAAGACAGCGACTGGCTCAGCAAGGTTTAAACCCTGATCCAGAAGATATTGAGCGATCAGTGTGGCCTTTTTATCAAGTTCTTGATAGGTGAGTTTTCTCTTTTGGCATTGAACAGCAGTCTGGTGAGGAAAATCCTGAGCGACTTTTTCAAACCATTGGTGAAATGGTTTGGCTTGTTGGTGAGTAAAAACATCGCTCGCTTTAAGAAGTTGATTCCTTTGTTCAGGCTTTATTAGAGATACATCTTTGAGCTTACTCTCTGATTGTTCGATCAAGGTGGTTAATGTTATGTGCAGATCATCAATAATTCTTTGTGCTGTTTGAGGTTTAAACAACTGGCTGTCGAAATTTAGGGTAAAAAGTAACTCATCGCCATCTTCTTCTACCCAAAGGTTAAGGTCGAGTTTTGCTACGCCATAGTCCACTTTAAGCGGTGAATAACTGAATAGCTGGTTGGTTCGTGAGTGTGGATAGACTTGGTAAGTGAGCGCAACTTGATAGAGCGGATTGATGCTGGGGTCTCTGTCGTAGTCAATATTTTCTAAGATACGATTGAGTGCGATATTTTGATGCTGTGCTGCTTGTTCGGCTTCAGATTTTGTCTTTGCCAGAATCATTTGTAGACTCTGGTTACTATCCAACTGAAATCTCAATGGTAGCGTATTCATGAACAAACCCATCATGGTTTGTGTTTTGGTATCATTACGATTGGCAGAGGGAATTCCGATAATAATGTCGTTTTGACCACTGTATTTATGGAGCAGAATTTGATAAGCCGTGAGGATCACATGAAACGGAGTCGTACCATGTTTGGCGGCAAACTCTATCAGTTTGTGATTATCTTTTGCTGTGAGGGCATTGTGAACGTAACTGCCTTGAAAACTGGGGTAGGCTGGACGAGGAAAGTCTGTTGTCAGATCCAGCTTGCCTTCTGTGCCTTTGAGTTTGGTTGTCCAAAACTCAATACTTTCATTGTAGTAACCTTCATCGAGCTTTTGGTTTTCTTCCAGGGCATAGTCTTTAAATTGAGCTGCAGACGTGGTGGGCTGTCCAAAATATAAGCTCATAAATTCTTTAAAGCACAAACTGACTGTCCAACCGTCGGAGATAATGTGATGAAAAGTGAGCATGATGATGTACTCATTGGCATGCGTTTTGGACATTCTCCAACTAAAAAGAGGACCATGCTCTAAACTAAACTCTTGCAAGCCTTCTTGGCGGGCTGTGGTAAGAACCCACTGCTGTTTTTCTTGTTCAGGTAATTGGCTGATATCGTCGAATTTAAAATTGAACAGTACCTTGTCACCGATACACTGTTGGGGTTGACCATCAACCAATTGAATGGTGGTGCGGAAAATATCGTGCTGTTGTGTCATTTTACGCAGAGTGTATTCTACTTTGTCTGCGTCAAACTCATGTTCGATGTAGCATGTGATAGCGAGTGGGTTGTTGTAAGCTTTGTTGCCGGGTAGTAATTTTTCTAATGCCCAGATACTTTTTTGTCCGTCGGTTAGAGGAAACTGTCGACGCTCGGGGTCTGATTGAGCAACTAACTTTTCCTGATTGCGTTTTTTTTCCTTGGCGAGCCTTTTTAGTTCTTCGAGTCCCATTGATTTTAATATGGCATTGGTTTTTATCGTCATGGTTATCTTCTCTCATTTGGTCTGTACATATGGGAAGGGGCTAATCACCAATATTAGGTCAGCCCCGAGTGTGTACTCGGGGCAACCGTAACTTAGTCCTCCTGAAGGAGTGCTTCGAATGCACTCATTATTAGGCCTGATAGTCCACGTACAGTTTGATCTTGGTAAAATAGATCGACGCGAATATCGACTTCGAATTTGGCTGAGACTCGCGAAACTATCTGTACCGCCAGTAACGAATTACCACCTAATTCAACAAAATTATCCTCGATACCTATTCCTGAAATGCCCAAGATGGATTGCCAAATAGAAATGACTTCTTGTTCAATTTCATTGCTTGGTGCCACATAGGCCACCGAAAGTTCGGGTCTTGAATGACCTTGATTCACTTCGCTGGCGCTCTCTTGTTTCTGGCTATCCTCTTTTTCTGGGGTGGCTTCATAGATAAGCTGTCCCAAATCGCTGGTCACAACGACAAGCTGTTCAAACTCTAGATGTGCCAACTGGCGTTTAAGCGCATCGAGGCCCTCAAAGTAAAGAATGTCTTTATCGGTGAGATCCACATCAACGGGTTTCTCTACCTTTAGCGGGGCTGAATCGGTGGCGACTTGATTGTCGGCATTAATCTTGATGAGTGTGTAGTTTTCTAAAACCATCAAAGGTTGGTTATCTGAGGATAGAAAAACAATATCTAAGATAATGGTCGAGTTCTCTGAGTGATGTGGTTGTTTGAGTTTAATATGGACATAGCACTCGCCATCAAGTGGTGCTAGATAGCTCACTTTGCCATAACTTATCGGAAGATAATTATCAGTGGTTATCAGGGTAACAACACGTATTGATACCGAATCTATAACAGCTGGGTGATACGGGAACTGGTCAAAGTCAGTTTGAAATTTACTATCAAGGTCTTTTTTGATCAGCCATTCATCTTGGCCTTGCCAGACGGTTTTTGGACAATTCCAACGTTCGCTGAGCGATAAGAAGGTTTCTCCAGTCAGTTTATTTTTATAGTCTTGACCTACTAGCTGTTCTGGCAACTGTGTTGGGCATCTGGCTAGGATCTGGTCGATAGACTCGCTTTGAGGCAGTTCCGTTTGCTCACAGGCAAGATTTCCTAATGCATGTTCCTCCCACTCAATATCTCGTACGCCTCGGCTGCGCAAGCTAAAGCTGTAGCCGTTGCTTTCACTGCGTACGAATAAGCGCAACTCTCTTGGCCAAGCATGATGGAAAATAGCAGGCTTGGTGAGTAGCAGGTTTTTAACACTCAAGTTTTCTTCGGGCTTGATTTCTGTCATCAGACAATGAAGCATAGACAGGATAGTGGCCCCAACTAATGTTGGTTGCTCGGATAAGCAGTGCTCGTTTATGGCCCAATCTTTCCTGACATCAAGATTGACACGAAATGCTTCTTCCATTCCTTTTCGGCCTAATGAGGTCAACAAGCTTGAGGTATTGGTGTCATTGCGTTTGGCTTTATCTTTTTCATCGAGTTCACGTGCGTATTTGACTGCCATACCGATATCGCCCCACTTACCCCAGTTAATAGCGATGGTTCTACCGGAGCGATTTTGGTTACGGTAACTGGCAAATACATCCATAAAGGCGTTACCAGAGCAGTAGTCAATTCGAGCTTCATCACCAACAATTGAGCTGATTGAAGAGAATAAAATCATAAACTCAGGAGGATTATGTTGTGTTAATTCATCCAATATTAGTGAGCCGAGAATTTTGGGCTCAAGTACATCGGCACAATCTTGATCTGCCTTCAGAGGGATGATCCCACCACCAGCAATACCTGCAGTATGGAAAATGCCGTTAAAGTAATCGTATTGCTCAAATAACTCGGACATTGCGATATAATCTGACGCATCAACATTGACCAGCTCAACATGATTACCTTGCTCTTCCAGTTTCATGATGCAGGCGAGTTTTTCACTGATGGGGTCATCAATGGCGTGTTGCTGGATCCAATGATGCCAAGCCTCACGTTCAGGCAAATGACTCCTATAGGTAAGTACAAGTTTGGCATTACTGATACTGGCAATATGTTCAGCGACTAGCATACCAAGTCCACCTAAACCACCGGTAATGAGATAGGTGCCATCATCACGGAACTGGGCGGGAAGGCCTGGTTGAGATGACTCAAGATGAACGGCTTGATAGTCCTCTTGCCAACGATTTCCACCTCGATAGGCGGTCAGTTCACCATCGGTGATCATATGACTCTCCGCAATCAGACATTTGGCAAGACTTTGGAGGTTAACGTGCTCCATACTTTCATCCACCCAATCAATGTCGACTAGATGGCAATTGACATCAGGGTATTCATGGTAGAACACTCTTGCAGGACCAATGAGTAGGGCTTGCTCTGGGTTATAGACTTTCTCACCTGCAATGCTGAAGATATTGTTGGAGACGAGCACTAGGTGTAAATCATCGAGAAGATTCTCGTTGATCAGTGCTTGCTGCAGGTAAAGCGGACTATAAAATGCGTCAAGCTGTTGTTCGCGACTTGTATCAAAAGTTCGGCGTGTTTTCTCTGGACAGACGTTCCATAAATCAATAATCCGAGTAGGCTTGATACTATCTTCTTTCAATGTTTTGAGTAGCTCGACATAGTCTTCTCTACTGGTTGGATCGATGATGTAAGAGGGTAATGTGTGATGGTTCTCTTTTTGAAAACACACACCCTTAAAAACAACGGTAATGGTTTGATCTAGTGGTTTTAGCTGTTCAATAATCTGATTCGCAATGCCATATTCGTCGGCGAAGATAAGCCAGGACTGCTCCTCGGCTAGTTCCTCATTAGGGAGGAAGGCACTTGGAATGGTGCGTTTCCAAGTCGGCATATAGAACCAGTCACCCACGTCTTTTTTCTTGCGTTTTAATTCGGTTTCGCTCGCAGAGTTTCGGGTCGAATCAGCACGGTTTGTTTGAACATCAGGCAATTTAAATTCGCTACGCTCAAATGGATAACCGGGTAGAGAGAGACGAAGGCGTCTTGTTTCGTGCATTGTGCGCCAGTTAACGGCTACACCATTAGACCATAGCTGGCCGACAGAACTGGCAAAGTGCCCAACTGTTTTTGATACCTCTTTTGCGATAGGTAGTGAGGAATACACCTCGGCATTTAGGCTGTCATCTTGTGTAAAGTGCTGCTTAGCGGCAGATTCGAGTGAACGTCCAGGTCCAACTTCAAAAGCAACAAAACCCTCTGGGTAGCGTGACATCAAAGTATCAAAGGCTTGTGAGAATAACACAGGGTTGCGTACATGGCCGACCCAATAGTCGCTGCTTTGCGCGAGTTCATTGGTAATTTCCTGACCGTTGACGGTAGAAATAAATGGAATCGTTGCTGGGCTTAACTTTATATTATCCATCACGGTTTTAAAGTCGGGCAGCATTGGGTCCATCATACGCGAATGGAAGCCATGAGAGGTATCAAGGTGCTTGCAGAAAATTCCCTCTTCTTCCAGTTCATCTTGGAAAGACTCTATGGCATCAAGTTCTCCCGCAACCACACAAAGCTCTGGATAATTAACTGCAGCGATATCTAAGTTGTGTGCCTTTAGACGTTCTTTGATTTGGTCTTGTGGCATCAAGACAGCTAACATTGCACCGGCTGGTAATGCTTGTACCATCTGACCGCGGACGGCCACAGCTTTCAGAGCATCTTGTAGCGAAAATACTCCAGATAGGCAGGCAGCCACGTATTCACCAACACTATGACCTATCATGATGTCTGGGTTAATACCCCATGAAGTGATGAGTTTTGCCAAACTGTACTCAACCACGAATAGTGCGGGTTGGGTGAATTGAGTTTGGTTGATCTGACGAGCCGCATCGGGAGCTCGGTTGAAAATGATGTCACGTAAGTCCTGTTTAAGTACAGTGGTCAGATAGTCACAGCATTCATCAAAAGCCGTCTTGAATACCGGGTAGGTTTGATAGAGATCATGAGACATCTCAAGGTATTGATTACCTTGTCCAGGGAATAGAAAAACAACTGGCTTTTGGGTTTTATCTCGTTTGGCGGTTGGAGAGCTGCTCTCGAGTGCCTCAATCAGGGACTGATTACTATCACCTACAACACAGGTTGAAAACTCAAATTGTTTACGCCCCAATTGCATTGTGTAGGCAAGGTCAGCAATATTAGTCTCTGGGTGCTGTTTTAAATGGTCAGCGAGGCGCTGTTTCATCTTGGTCAATGCGTTTTTACTGCGAGCAGAAAGAGGGACAATGACGGGGGATTGAGCGAGCTCTGTTGGCGCAACTGTCGGCGCGGACTCCAAAATAACACATGCGTTAGTTCCGCCCACACCGAAAGAGTTGACTAGTGCATTGCTTGGCTTTCCCTCTTCAACGATGTTTGTCAGTTTTGTGTTCATAACAAACGGACTGTCGTTAAAGTCGATATTAGGATTCGGATTAAGATAGTGGAGTGAGGCAGGGAGCTGGCCGTACTTTAGAGCCATGGAAGATTTAATCAAACTAGCCATACCGGACGCTGCGTCTGTGTGACCGATATTAGTTTTTACCGAGCCGAGTAAACAAAATTGCTTTTTATCGGTGCTCTGAGCGAAGGCTTGTGAAAGTGATGAAAACTCAATCGGATCACCAAGAGCCGTTGCTGTACCATGTGCTTCGACAAAACGAATATTTTCCACGTCAACTTGGGCATTTTCGAGTGCTTGTCTCGCTACTTCAATTTGCCCATCTATAGCTGGGGCGGTAAAACCAGCTCTAAGGCTGCCGTCATTATTGATGGCACCACCTTTAATTAATGCGTAGATGTGGTCACCATCTTTTATCGCGTCTTTGGCTCTCTTAAGCAGTACAGCTCCTACACCACGACTGAATACCGTACCGTTAGCTCTTGAATCAAATGCGTAGCAACGTCCATCCGCAGATTCCATACCACCTTGCATATATTCATAGCCACGACGCTCGGGGGTATCGATGGAAACACCGCCAGCGATCACAGCATCACTTTCACGGCTTAGTAGACTGTTAATGCCCATCACAACAGCAACCATAGCGGTAGAGCACGCGGTTTGAACGTTTACACTGGGTCCTTTTAAATCGAGTTTGTAAGACACACGCGTGGTGACGTAATCTTTATCATTGTTGGTAACGACTGATGCACCGCTGGCAAATTGATCCACACTTGGGTGAGAGTGTACTTTGTTCAAATGCCATGCTGTTCCTGTGCCGCCAAAGACGCCGACTTTACCTGGGTATTCTGATGGTACATAACCTGCGTCTTCGAAAGCGTGCCAACTACTTTCCAAAAAAGCGCGATGTTGAGGATCCATGATCTCAGCATCGCGAGGAGTAATATCAAAAAATTGCGCGTCGAACTCTTGTGCATTGCCGAGAATACCGCGACGAGGGATGTAGTTGGGTGAAGCGATAAGTGTTTCGTCAACACCAGACTGGCGTAACTCTTCTTCTGAGAATGTCGTAATGGTTTCTATACCTTCAGCGAGATTTTTCCAGAATGTGGTGATGTTTTCTGCTCCTGGAAAACGCCCAGACATACCAACAATAGCTATATCTTGATCGCGTAGTGTTGTTTGGTCTTTCATATGCTACCTCACGGTTTGTATTTACTAATTCGGGTGATGGAATTCTGATACCAATCTGAGAGCAAGTGGTTGGCCTCTCAGATATGAGAAGATGTTGTAGTGTTCATTGAAGAAATTATATTTAGTCTTACTTAAGCTTTGCTTTGGTTTAAATGTTTTTGATAAATCTTTTTACTGAGTGTGGTTATTGTCGGGCATTGAAATAGATCTATTATGCTGACTGGAATATCAAGTTGTTTCTTTATTTCCCGATGAACTTTACTCATGAGTAAAGAGTTTCCACCGGCATCAAAAAAGTTTTCATCGTTTGATATATTTTTAACATTTAAAATAGACTTCCATATAAGGTTAATTTTTTCTTCAATGTTATTTTGTATTTTTTTTTCATCATTAAGCATTTTAGAAACCTCGTTAGTTGTGGTTTAAGATGGATTTGTTTATTTTGCCATTTGGTAATGTTGGTAGTGCGTCAACTTGGCAATAATGGGTAGGGCGCATGTAATGGGGTAATACACCCGATAAAGAAAGTCGTATCGCCTGAATATCGAGACTTTGTTGAGAAGCAGAAACACAAAAGGCTTTGATGGTGACGTCACCGCAAGAAGAGGTAACGGTAATCACAGCAGCGTGAGAGATGTCTTCAATATTTTGTAATTGAACTTCAATTTCTGCCAGTTCAATTCGATGTCCGCGGAGTTTGATCTGCGAGTCACAGCGGCCATGAAACAGCAAAGTGCCGTCGCTTTTTTCGCTCACCAAATCACCGGTTCGATACATTCTTTCCCCTGTAATTGGGTGTGCAAGAAAACGCTCTTCGGTAAGATCGTTACGTTTCAAGTAGCCTTTCGCTAAGGTATCGCCACCAAGATAAAGTTCACCACATTGGCCTCTAGCAACTGGGCGTAGCTGCTGATCGAAAATAAAGCCTTTGGCATGTGGAATTGGTATGCCAATTGGCACGATAGCGTCGTCTTGATTGGGTTCGCAAGGCCAGTGATAAGCAAAAATGGTGGCTTCAGTTGGTCCATATAAATTATGGATCTTCCCTCCAAATTGCTTGGCAAGGTCATTGACTAATTTTTGTGGTAGCGCTTCGCCTCCAGAGAAGATGTCGGTGATGGATGTGCAAGGTTTGAGCACATTGGCATCAAGGATAATCCTCAGTGCAGTGGGTACAAATTGAACCACATTCACATGGTGCCTGAGGACAAATGCGGCCAGTAAATCTGGATCGTACTTTTCATCCTCACTAATGAGTGCGCAGCCAGCACCACAAGTAAGGGGCCAAAAAATTTCCCACACTGAAATATCGAAGCTATATGTAGTCTGGTTAAGAACACGCTTATCCGTTGTTAAAGTGAACCTGCTCTGCATCCAGCCCAGATAGTGTGCCACGGTACGATGTGAGATCATGACGCCTTTTGGTTTGCCCGTAGAGCCCGATGTATACATGACATAACATAAGTCATCATCATTAATGTGAGGTAGCGCCGGGTTAGCGGTTTGGTGCATATCAAGTTCATTAATATTAAGGATGATTTGTGTGCCATGTAGCCAATCTAATTGGTCGTCATCATCGGTAATAATGAGCGCGGTCTCAGAGTGCTCAACCATGTAAGAGAGCCTTTCATTGGGATAGTAGGGATCAAGAGGTAAATAACAGCCACCTGATTTCATTACGCCAAGGAGAGTGGCGATTAAATGAATCCCTCTATTCATATGAACGCCAACAATATCTCCTGGCTTTATTCCTAGGCGTAATAATTTTTCCGCAATAATATTGGATCTATTATCAAGATTAGAATATGAGATTTCTTCTTCATTAGTAATGAGTGCAATATTATTCGGTTGTTTTTGTTTAGCACTTTTAAATTTTTCATGAATAAGCATCGACATAAAATTAACTCCACCTAAATCATTAATAAATAGCATCTGAAATTAGATTGAGATAATGCTCAGATAGCATAACAATATCGTCTTTGCTAAAAGCAGCTTGCTCGTAATCAAAGTGTATGGTCAGGCTTTCACCGTCACTAACCGTCAGATTGAGATCAGAGCGAGCAGTGCTTTCTGTCATGGCTTTGACGCTGAAGTGGCAGTGAGCAATTGTCATCGGATCAGGTACAGGGTTGAGGTAATTAAAACTGACCGGGAAGTGCAGATGCTCAAACCACCTTTGTTCACGCATGGCTGAGACAAGTTGAGGGTATGGGATAGATAGGTTTTCCACCAACGAATAGATATGCTTATGACTAGCATCAAGGAAAGAGCCTAGATTCTCTTTTGTTTCATGGATATCGTAATAGGTCAGCATATTGACGAAGCAGCCTATCTGAGTGTCATGCTGGCACATTGCCCGCGAAGAGACAGGTAAACCAATAGGGACGTGTTTGTAAGAGGTTCTCTTGTTTAATGCTCTACTAAACAGTGCCAAAAGCAATGAGTAAGGACTGGTTTTATGGGTTTGAGCAAATTGCTTAATCTGTTGGCTAAAGTCTTGTGACAACTCCAGCGAATAGCTGCGCGCAGCCGAATGTGGGTGTTGGGTATACGGAGATGCGTCGGCACCTTTGTCAATATAACTGGCAAATTGTCTCATCCAAAACTTCATTTCAGCCACTCGATTTGGGCATGCGCCTTTGTGTTGAGTTTGGTTGAAATGGTGCTCTACATTTTGTCCATAGCCATAGTCTCCGGCCAGAAATGCCTGATAGGCCTGAAGAAATTGCTCATAAAACAGACCAATAGATTCATGATCAAAGACTGCATGATGGACACGAATCAACACTGCATGTTCGGTTTGGTTTCGACTCATGACCGAAAGACTAATCGGCGCTGTGGTATCTATGTCTATTTCGCTCAGATCTGCGCATTCAATCAATGTTTGGTCAGATAAACGCTTGAGGTTATTCTCAAGGTGACTGACACCAATGCGTTTAATCAAGATATCGTCGGTTTTAAAGCCACCTTCTAGTGCGCAGTGGTCATCAAGATTAAAACGAGTACGCAGGATTGGATTATTGGTAAGCACTCGTTGAAGGCTCCAATTCAAGGCATCCAGTTCGATTTTTCCTTGGATATGAATCGCAAAAGCAGGCTGATAAGCGAGTTTGTTGTCGCTGGTTTGCTCAAGCGTCACAAAGTAGCTCTCTTGCGCTGATAAAGGCTGATATCCGTCATCGCTAGGGATGAGTGTTTGCTGAGCTGGATCTATTTCATCGGCTCCATTGGTCAAGTAATAGGGGATAACAGAGGCAAGGCGTCTTGGGGTCGGATTATTAAAAAATAGGTTAAGGTCAATCTCACTATACATGCGTCGGCGGATCAGAGTTCGCGCTCGCATGGCTTGTAGCGAGCTGCCCCCAAGCTCAAAAAAGTCATCATTGACACCAAGTGAGCTAAAGCCCAAGACTTCCTGCCATATATCAATGATGTCTTTTTCGAGTTCATTGCTGGGAGAACAATACTCTCCACTCAGATTGGGGCGCTCGCAGCGAGGTGCAGGAAGCCTTGATAGATCGAGCTTACCATTCGGCAGTTTGGGAAAAGACTCAAGATAGATAAATTGACTAGGGATCATGGCATCTGGGCAACGCTGTTTGAGAAAGCTGCGCAGATCCCATGCACTAGGTTTTTCCGATGTTTTTAAATAGCCAATCAGGGCGCCATCAATGTGTTTTACGGCAGCGTCCGCAATGGTCGAAAATTGGCGTAAATAAGCCTCGATTTCGCTTAGCTCAATCCTGACACCATTGATTTTGACTTGGCGATCTTTTCGTCCGAGATAGATCAGCTGGCCTTGATCGTTAAAGCGGCCAAGATCACCAGTTCGATGTGCAGTTTGCCCTGCATATTGGAAAAAACGTTGCTGGGTTAGGTTGGGTCGCTGACGATAACCCATTGCAACACCTGGCCCCGCGATACAGATTTCACCAATGTCACCTTTTGCTACGGGCTGATTATTTTTATCGAGTAAAAAGGCTTGGCTACCTTTTATTGCCTGACCAAGGTGCACCTCTTCTTTGGCACTTAACTCAGAGTAGGTACAGTTGGCGACCGTTTCTGTTGGCCCATAGAGATTAAAAAGGCGCACATTATCAATGGTGTGAAAGGTTCTTTGTTTAAGATCGTCTGCTACGGCTTCCCCAGATAGGAAGACGGTTTTGGGTAGCTGGTTTTCAATATTATGTGATTGAGCATAGTCTAAAAGCTCGTGCCATATGGTTGGCACACAATACAGCGCAGTATTATCTTGCTGATTGAGCCAACTCAACAAACGCTCTGGATGGTTGAGGATGCCACTGGGTAAAATATGCAGCGTATCGCCGCGTGATAGTGGTGAAAATAATTGGCTGACAGCCGCAGCAAAGCTGAGTGATGAGGTGAGAGGGAGCAGTGCTTGAGTTTTTGTCCACAACTCATTGTTAAACCAATTAATATAGTAACTAAGGTTGGCGTGATTAATTTCGACTCCTTTGGGGATGCCCGTTGAACCGGATGTGTAGAGAATGTAGGCAAGGTCTTCCTTTGTCACTTTTGGAAGGGTGACTCCATCGGTTGGAAAATGCTGAAATGGGTTCGACTCAATATTAATGATATTTTTTTTAGTGCCTGACAACTTTCTTTGCAAAGCCGTCGTGGTAATGATGGCCAAAGATCCAGCATCATTTAGGATTTGCATCAGTCTTTTTGGTGGCTGAAAAGATGAGAGGGGGACATAATTAAAACCTGCTTTCATCACACCAAGAATGATTGCAGGCAACAGCAGGCAAGGCTCAAGATAAATCGCAACATTGCCTTTTGGGTTATTTGGGTAGCATTCTAATAAGTAGTGCGCGACTTGATTCGAGAGAGTTTCTAATTCCAAAAAGCTAAGGGTATTTTCTCCAAATACAATGGCTTTTTTATGTGGATGGGTTGACGATTGCATGGCAATGGTTGCAAAAATAGGGACAATATTTTCCATTTTTATTACCTCTCGATTTCAGTCAGTGATGAAAGTTGAACAGACTTTGATATTATTTTTTTCTTACTATAAAAGTTATGACTGAAAACTTAGGATTTAATTAAGGAAGATTTTTTACGATTATTTAAAATATGAATAAAGATATTTAATTTTACAAATTACTTTTAAATCAGGAATTTGTACTTGCTTTAATGTTTATAGTGATAACTTTTTAACATTGAATTGACAGGTTTTTTTTGTCTTGTTTTTTCTTAATTAAATATTAAGACAAGCTCTTTAGCGTGGTCTCTAATTATAAATAACGTCAAGGTGATTGTATGGATAATTCAGAGGTAACCAAAAGAATTTCAGAAATAATGATGTTCCCTTTAGCCGCCAAATCTCTAAATGTATTAAGTGAATTGGGCATTGCCGATCATTTGCTATCTCATTCTTTAGCCATTGATGACTTAGCCCGGCGCTGTGAAGTGGATGCGACTATCTTAATGAACACGCTCAAGGTTGCCAATGTGTTTGGCTTTTTCTCCATTGCTGATAATGGCCTGATTGACAACAACGACAGCTCTTTGCTGCTGACTTCGACCAACCCTGATTCGATGCGCCACTTTTGCCAATTATTTGGTGATGAATATTATCAAGCTTATCAAGGCATGCTGAATACTTGCCAAACAAGCGAGTCTGGATTTAAACACATTTACCAGCAAACCTTGTACCAATACCTCGAACAAAATCCAACGCGTTCACTGGTCTACAATCTCGCTATGCGCGATTTTTCGCGTCCGGTTGGGTTGGCTCTGTCTAGAGCATGCGCTGATACCTTTGAACAGGCAGGCTCAGTGCTTGATATTGGTGGTGGCAGTGGTGTGATTGCATCACAGTTGGTTAGAGCCTTTCCACATTTGTCTGCAAGTGTGTTGGATAGAGCCGATGTGTGTGAGCAATGTACGCCTTATCTTGATGCTTGCGATAATATCGAGATGATTCCGGGGGATTTCTTTCAATCTATACCCTCAGGCTATGATGTTTTGGTATTGAAAAATGTCTTGCACAATTGGAACAATGAGTCGTGTCAGCGCATTCTTAAGTCGATTCATGCCTCACTCGGAGAGGGAAAGTTGCTGGTGATTGAGCCTCTGGTCGAATCCGAGGAGGCCTCACCCCGACTGGTGTTTAATGCCTTGTTTCAATCAGTGATTTGTGAAGATGGTACCTACCAGCGCAGTGAGGCTGATATGAAGGCATTGCTAACGCAATGTGATTTATCATTGGTGAGTTGTACCAAGTTGCCAACAGGTCACACAGTTCTGGAGTTAGTGAAAAAGATTTAAATCATAGAGGCGAACAAGGAGGCTATCATAGTTTAGTCTCCTTCTTTGATAACTTTTCAGGATAATGTGATTGGATGTAGTTGGCAAAGTTTAACCCTGATTACCCCATAACAGTCTTTGTACAGCTTCTCTCTTGTTACCCTTACCGCTCTCCACAGCGCACTTTCTCGTCTACCAGATACATCGTTAGTGATGTTTTCAGTCCAATATGTCATACCCTGTACGACTGGATTAATGTATGAAAATAGCAACTATTATGACAATGATTCAGGCAAGAGGACATCGGTAGTAAAATGTGATTGATTGTGGGCCGGTAGTCCCTGTTAAAGATAGATCCTACTGTACGGAATCAATAAAAGTTATTGATTTTATTTTCAAAAAATTTTCCCTAACTCTAAGTGCTCGTAATACGCATCAATTTCATCCGCAAAATGTAACAAAATGTGACTTTTCTCTCAGTGTTATTTATAAATTTGATTTTTTTATATTAAATAATTCATACAATCAATGGTTTAGATTAACATGTTTCATTGTTGGTGGTGGTGTTTTAACTGATTTTCTGTCAGTTATAACATTGAATCATTGACAAACCAGAACGTGCTTTAAGTACTTTAAAATAACCAACAACTATAAAAAGGTATTTATGAAAATTCCTATGAAGTCCATTTTAGGCCAAA
>NZ_AEIU01000085.1 GCF_000165125.1 Vibrio caribbeanicus ATCC BAA-2122
TGTTGACGAGTTGGACGCTGAGTTAGTCGAAGAAGAGTTTGACGTTCCTGATGTTAGCGAGGAGCCTGCCGACGCTGAGCCAGCGACCGTGGAAGAGCTGGACACTGAGTTAGTCGAAGAAGAGTTTGAAGTCCCTGATGTTAGTGAAGAGCCTGTCGACGCTGAACCAGCGGCCGTTGACGAGCTGGGCGCTGAGTTAGTCGAAGAAGAGTTTGAAGTCCCTGATGTTAGCGAGGAGCCTGTCGACGCTGAGCCAGCAGC
>NZ_AEIU01000084.1 GCF_000165125.1 Vibrio caribbeanicus ATCC BAA-2122
CCAAATCGCTCAAATCCTGGTCAAAAGCAGAGGCTCCGCGGAACATACCTTCTACAGACTCTAAGTCTTCCACCATCCAAGTACTGATATCTTGGTTAAAGCTCGTCGCATCGTAAAACATATATGACATATCCGTCACCATGGGTGCTGTCCAACCTATGATGGGTTGATTGAACGACGAGGCACCAGAGAACATCCACCTCATATTTTTGACAAACCACACATCCCAGTTGTCAATGTTTTGGTTAAAGGCGGTGGCATCGTAAAACATATATGACATATCTACTACGCTGGAGGTATCCCAGCCACCGATGGGTTGGTTAAAGGCTTTGGCGTCTTCAAACATCGACGACATAGTTTCTACGCTGGAGGTATCCCAGTCACCGATGGGTTGGTTAAAGGCTTTGGCGCCTGAAAACATCCTCGCCATATTCCATACCTTGGAGGTGTCCCAATTGCCGATGGGCTGGTTAAAGGCTTTGGCGCCTTTAAACATTTCATACATATATTGAACTTTGGAGGTGTCCCAATTGCTGATGGGCTGGTTAAAGCTGGTAGCACCTTTAAACATGCCGTTCATTCCTGTAGAAAAATGCGAACCGACGTTGGAGGTGTC
>NZ_AEIU01000083.1 GCF_000165125.1 Vibrio caribbeanicus ATCC BAA-2122
TCACCGTATTTTCACTACTGCCGAAACAATCAGTTTTCGACAATATTAAAATCATGGTGCCCGGAGGCGGAATCGAACCACCGACACGAGGATTTTCAATCCTCTGCTCTACCGACTGAGCTATCCGGGCAACGAGGTGTATTAAACGGGTTTTCGTGCTTTAGGTCAACATCAAAATGCAAAAAAAAGATCGTTTGTTGTTTTTCTATACTTAATGACCCATTTTTATCCATTTTCAACAGCTAAAACTACTGCATTTTTGCAAAACTAATGAAATTTTGAAAATTTAAGTTATTAAGATGGGCAACATTATTAGGGTCTGTTGACCATTCGAGATGTTTTTGAAGGTTTTGGGTTTTTAAATAGTAAGTTCAGAAACGTGATGCTGTTTTTTTTTGATAACAGGAGTTGTGGTCAAAAGGTGACATTGGGTATAAAAATTGTAGTCCTATGGCATTAAGAGGGGGGAGTAAGTTTGAAAGAAGCAAGGATGACATGTGATGCTAAGAAAAAAGCCAAGTCATGAGACTTGGCTTTGAATGTGGCTCCTCCTGCTGGGCTCGAACCAGCGACCTGCGGATTAACAGTCCGTCGCTCTACCAACTGAGCTAAGGAGGAACTATAGGTTATATAAGTGTGTGTCCACTTTTACCAAATTATGGTGCCTCGAGGCGGAATCGAACCACCGACACGAGGATTTTCAATCCTCTGCTCTACCGACTGAGCTATCGAGGCAAATATAAATGGTGCCGACTACCGGAATCGAACTGGTGACCTACTGATTACAAGTCAGTTGCTCTACCTACTGAGCTAAGTCGGCGCACTATATTTTGCACTTTGATACATGGTTATTGCACCAAATATAAATTGTGGTGCCCGGAGGCGGAATCGAACCACCGACACGAGGATTTTCAATCCTCTGCTCTACCGACTGAGCTATCCGGGCAACGGAGCGTTATTAAACGGATTTTCACTCTTGTCGTCAACTTGTTTTTGTAAAAAAAAAACAAAAAAGTGATTGAGTGTCGATTATTTAATCATTTTGGCTGATTATGTTTTGCCTGAGTTAAATTCCTTTTTAAATTTGGTCACTTTTTCTAGGTAGCGCCTTGCTTCAGCATTGGGGTGTTTTTTAGTTAAAGCCCAGTAAACTTGGTTGGGTTGTAACGAATTCAGATCTTTCATTGCTCGTTTTCTATCTGAGCGGTTGAACGTATTCAGTACTCCACCGGTTCCCCCGTTGTAGGCAGAAATCATACTGTATTCAAGAGACTTTCTATGATTAACCTCTTTTAAATAACGATTTTTTAGAATATAGAAATAAGCGGTACCAGTATCGATATTGTTCTCTGGGTTAAATAAATATTCTGGCGAGGGCTGACCTGAACGTTTTTTGACCAACTTGAATACGTCTTTTCCCGCTGTTTTAGGTACGACTTGCATAAGGCCGTAGGCATTTGCCCAACTGACAGCGTAGGGGTTAAAGCTGCTTTCCGTTTTAATAATGGCGTAGATGAGGTCTTCGGGGATGTCATATTTACGTGATGCACGTTGTACTATATCTGCGTATTTGTAGCTTCTTATCTCAAATTGATTTTCCACCATGGGAATCTCAACGTAATAGGATTTTTTGAAATCCACCTTTTTAACTTTGAGCTTGTTGGCTATCAAATAATCCGCAAAACGGTTAGCACGCCATGACCACTGTATGGGTTTGTTGTCTTGATCTACGACTTGCTTGTAGAGGAAGGGTTGCCCCTCTAGTTTAATGTTTTTGGATGAAAATAAGTCTACATTTGCTGGATCATCAGGCGTCAGTAGGGTCGTAATAATGGCATTCTTTAAATGGGCTTTGGGGTCTGTCGTTGATACCGTTTCTATCGTAATAAGACCTTTATCAAAACTCACTTCGGAGCGACTTAGGTAATTATCAATGTATTTGACGTAGTTGCTTTTCCCTGCGAATTTAATTTCGTTTGAACCCCAGCGTTTTTCTATCTGACCTGAAAAGCTATCAATCAGTTTATTTAGTGCCGCAGTGTCTTTTTGGAATTGGCCAGGCAATTGAGCTAAATGTTTTGCAAAACGATTGGTAGGCTCATAGTCGACTTCATACAACTGTTCGATAAATTGCCTACTGCATCCAGCGAGTAAAATAGGTAAAAGTAAATAAGTCAGTTTTTTCATAATCACCTTAAAAAAATGACATCACTAAAGTTAATGATGTCATGGTGTTATCTATGATAAGCAATACGATAGGCATTACTCGCTTGGTGGCGTATATCCTTCGATATGGACGTCTTTACCTTCAAAAAGAAAGTTGACCATTTCTGTTTCAATCAACTGGCGATGCTCAGGATCCATCATATTGAGTTTTTTTTCATTGATGAGCATCGTCTGTTTGTGCTGCCATTCTGCCCATGCCTGCTTTGAAATGTTATCAAAAATACGCTTGCCGAGCTCTCCCGGATAAAGTTGAAAATCTAAGCCTTCGGCTTCTTTCTGTAAGCGAGTACAAAAAACGGTACGGCTCATAGTGGCTCCTTTAAATGATCGTTTTTTAGTTCGTGAGGAAGGCTTTCTAGCAACTGTTTTACTGGAGCTGCAAGTCCAATCTCTTTAGGTTTAGATAAGTTATACCAAAGACCTTGGCTCCCTTCCATTACCATATGAGGTTGCTTTGATAAATCAAACAAAATTGGTGTGATATCGAGATGGTAATGACTAAAAGTATGACGAAAAGCGATCAAATTTTGACGGCTTTTGATCATGGCGTCAGTAATATCTAATTTATTAAAGATTTGCTCAACATTTTTATCCTCGCTTTGAGGAAAACAAAATAAACCACCCCAGATCCCAACCTGAGGTCGTTGTTCAAGCCAGATTTGTCCGTTGAAATGGAGTATGGCAAACCATGTCTGCTTAAATGGCTTGTCTTTTTTCGGTTTTTTTCCGGGGTAATCTAAAGGGTTGCCTTGCTGGTTCGCAATGCACATTGACTCGATGGGGCATAAACCACATTTTGGTTTACTGCGAGTGCAGACCATAGCGCCCATATCCATCATTGCCTGATTATATTTATCCACGTTGTTGCTGGGGGTATGCTCTTCGGCATGAGCCCACAGTTGGTTTTCTACCTTCTTTTGTCCGGGCCACCCAGCAACAGCAAAGCTACGTGCCAGTGTCCTTTTTACATTTCCATCCAGTATTGCGTGAGGTTGTTTAAATACTGATGACAGAATAGCAGCAGCAGTCGATCGCCCAACTCCTGGTAAGGCATTCATATCCTCGATATTAAGTGGGAATTGCCCCTGATATTGGTGAGCCACAATTTGAGCAGCTTTGTGTAGGTTCCGTGCTCGGGCGTAATACCCTAGTCCGGTCCACAAATGCAGCACTTCATCCTGTTGTGCATTGGCTAGATCAACCACGGTCGGGAAACGCTGCAAAAAACGCTCATAGTAAGGGATAACGGTAGCAACCTGAGTTTGTTGCAACATAATTTCAGATAACCATACGCTGTAAGCGGTTTTGTTTTGCTGCCAGGGTAGGTTTTTTCGTCCATATTTTTCGTACCATTCTAGGATGGCACTAGCGAAAGGTGTCACGATATGCTCTACATTATTAATTATTAAATTTTACAAAATTGCACCACAGAATCGTGGGAAAGTACAACAGTTAAAACGTAAAGATATACCCATATCGGGCGGGTGACGATCAATGAACTAGGCTCTAAATGCACTAAAAGACTTGCACCAGTGGCAATTCTTTGGATAATCACAGTCCCTTAAATGTAAGACCAATTTTTAAACAGGCAAGATCATGAGTGAAGTGACGACCAATGAGTATAATGAAGACGGTAAGCTAATACGCAAAGTCCGCAGCTTTGTTCGACGTGAAGGGCGTTTAACCAAAGGCCAAGAAAATGCGATGAACGAGTGTTGGCCGACGATGGGTTTAGATTATCAAGATCAACTGCTGGATTGGAAAGTAGTATTCGGTAACGATAACCCTGTTGTGCTTGAAATTGGCTTTGGCATGGGAGCATCTTTAGTTGAAATGGCTAAGAATGCTCCGGATAAAAACTTCATTGGTATTGAAGTCCACAGCCCAGGTGTTGGCGCTTGTCTTGCCGATGCTCGAGAAGCGAGGCTCACTAACTTAAGAGTCATGTGTCACGATGCTGTAGAAGTCTTTGCCAACATGATACCTGATGGTTCATTGTCTACTCTGCAACTTTTCTTTCCAGACCCATGGCATAAGAAACGCCATCATAAACGTCGTATCGTGCAGTTAGAGTTTGCAGAAATGGTGCGCCAAAAGTTGAAGTTGGAAGAAGGTATTTTCCATATGGCCACCGATTGGCAAAATTATGCAGAACACATGATTGAAGTGATGAATCAAGCACCAGGTTTTGACAATATCGCGCCAGAGGGGGATTTTATTCCTCGTCCAGAAGAACGACCTCTGACCAAATTTGAAGCTCGCGGGCATCGCTTAGGTCATGGTGTGTGGGATATTAAGTTTAAGCGCACCAGATAAAACAATAGTTTGCATTCCTAGTCAACGATTTTGCTTTTTCCTAGTATGACAAGCTGGTAAATTGAGTAAAATATAAGGGAGCCAACATATCAATGTTGGCTTTTTTGACCCTACAAAACAACAATAACAAATGTATGACAAAAGGTTACTGATGAAGCCAACACGACAAATTCTTGCTGAGATTTTAGAAGAAGTTCGTCCCTTAATTGGCCAAGGGAAGGTAGCGAACTATATTCCAGCACTCGCTAAAGTGCCTGCAGCAAAGCTAGGGATGGCGGTGTTCACCAATCAGGGGGACGTCATTAAAGCAGGTGATGCTGATGAAGCTTTTTCTATTCAGTCGATTTCTAAGGCCCTGAGCTTAACCTTGGCAATGAATCTATATCAGCCGGAAGAGATATGGAGCCGAGTGGGCAAAGAGCCTTCAGGACAGGCATTTAACTCATTAATACAGCTTGAGATGGAGCAGGGGATACCACGTAACCCATTTATTAATGCTGGTGCGATTGTTGTCGCTGATCTGCTGAACAGCCGACTCTCTGCACCGAGGCAACGTTTACTCGAGTTTGTACGCAGATTATCAGGGGATACTCATATTTGCTATGACAAGGTCGTGGCCTCCTCAGAAATGATGCACAGTGATCGTAATGCTGCCATTGCGTATTTAATGCGCTCGTTTGGTAATTTTGACAATGAAGTTATTCCAGTATTGAATAACTACTTTCACGCTTGCGCTTTAAAAATGAGTTGCGTTGATCTCGCGAAAACCTTTAGTTATTTGGCGAACAAAGGGTCATCAGTTCAAACTGGTCAGCAAGTGATCACGCCGACTCAAACCAAACAGCTCAATGCTTTGCTGGCAACATGTGGTTTGTATGATGGTGCAGGAGAGTTTGCCTATCGTGTTGGAATGCCCGGAAAGTCTGGGGTTGGTGGTGGAATTATGGCGGTAGTCCCTGGAGAAATGACCATAGCGGTATGGTCTCCTGAGCTCGATCCCTCAGGCAACTCTCTTGCGGGTACAAAGGCATTAGAGCTACTTTCCGAGCGCATTGGACGCTCTATTTTCTAAATATTCAAGGGCACACTGTGCCCCTGAATATTACACTACTCTTCAGGCATAAAGGCAGCAAGCAGGTCGTTGAGAAATAGTTTCCCTTTTTGTGTTACTTGCCAATGAGTCTCTGTTTCTGTGATGTATTCCAAGCCGATAGCCCAATCCATTACTGGTTGGATTGCATTTAAACTGAGTCCTGTTGTAGATATAAAGTCGTTTTTAGGGCATGCTTCTGTCAGTCTAAAACGGTTCATAAAGAACTCAAAAGGGCGCTCTGCATCTTCAACGTTATGTTCAGAGCTTAAATAGGGCTTCACCATATTATCGAATGCTGCCAAGTAGCCTTTCGGGTGTTTGATCTTGGTCGTTCTAATTATTCGACCATCAGAAAAACTTAATTTCCCGTGTGCACCGCAGCCTATGCCCAAGTAGTCACCAAAACGCCAGTAGTTCAGGTTATGTTGACACTGATACTCTGGTTTGCTGTAGCCAGAAGTTTCATACTGGACATAACCAGCCTCGGTAAGTTTTTGGTGACCGATCTCGAAAATATCCCACAGATCATCGTCATCAGGAAGTTGAGGTTGTTTATAATAAAAAAGTGTATTTGGTTCTATTGTGAGTTGATACCAAGACAAATGCGGAGGAGAGAGCTCGATGGCTTGGTCCAAATCAGCTAAAGCTTGCTCGATAGTTTGATCTGGCAGACCATGCATCAAATCTAAATTAAAGCTCTTTAACCCGATTTTATGAGCTAAGCGAGCGGCATTAATCGCCTCTTCTTGGCCGTGGATCCTTCCTAATCGAGAAAGTTTCGCTGCTTCAAAGCTTTGTACACCAATCGAAATCCTCGTCACTCCAGCTTTCTGGTAACCAGCAAAGCGTTCAGCTTCGATTGTTCCGGGGTTGGCTTCCATAGTGATTTCGATATCTGGCTGAAAAGATATCTGTTGCTCAATGCCATTGAGCAGTGCCGCAATCCCTCTTGGTGATATTAAACTCGGTGTGCCGCCACCAATAAAAATAGAATGAAGTACTCTCGGACTGTCATTGAGGCGATAGCGCAATAGATCATCTCTTAAGTCTTGTAATAATGCGGCAATATACTCATCTTCTGGGATCTCGGCTTTGAGCGTGTGAGAGTTAAAATCGCAATAAGGACATTTTTGAACACACCATGGGATGTGAACATAGAGGCTGAGTCGAGGTGGTACCAGCAAGTTCATAACCGTAACCTTTCCTAGTGATTACTGAGCTTGCTGTGAAAGAGCTTTGAACAGTTGTTGAAGTGCTTTTCCTCTATGAGATAAACGCTTTTTATCTTTGGGTTCGAGTTCTGCTGATGCACAAGCGGTTTCTGGAACGTAGAACACGGGATCATAACCGAATCCATTTTCACCACAACGTTTGGTTAGGATTTTACCTTCCCATTGGCCGTGACACACAAGCGGCGTTGGGTCATTTTCGTGGCGCATGAAAACGAGTACACAATGGAAGCGAGCCGAGCGTTGTTCATCGGGAACATGGTGCAGCGATTCAAGAAGTTTATCGATATTTGCAGAGTCCGTGGCCTCAATGCCCGCGTAACGGGCTGAGTAAACTCCAGGAGCTCCACTGAGCGCATCGACTTCTAGGCCTGAATCGTCGGCGATAGCCGGAAGACCAGTACATTTTGCTGCATGGCGCGCTTTAATGATAGCATTTTCTATGAAAGTGGTGCCTGTCTCTGCGACGTCTGGTACATTAAACTCACTTTGAGGAAGGACATTAAAACCATAATCTGACAATAGGTCGGACATCTCTCGGACTTTACCGGCATTACCAGTTGCCAAAACCACATTATTCATTGTGTAATTCTCTCGCTTTCAAAAGAGTGGCAAGCATACTCACTCTTCGACATAAAATTTCTGCGAGAACTTTAATTGACCTGTGCCCTTAATGCCAGCATTTACGTCAATAAAAAACGTGATTTGCTCTTCTTCACTAATGGGGAATTCGGCTAGGTAGTAGATGGCGCTGCCTTCTTTTACCTCTCTAAAATTTAACTGCTTGATTTGTCCTATAAGGTTTTGGCTGCGGCCGGAGATTTTGGCAGTAGTGGCAGGCTTCCCAACTTGAGAGTTATCAAGAACACTGATATTGAGTAGAGCGGAGTAGCCGTTGCGCTTTATCTTGTAACTGCGTGCTACTTTGGCTGGAATAAAAGTGCTGTTAAAAGCGGAGTAGTGCACTTCGACATTTTTGATGGTTTTGAATTGGCCAGTGTATGCAGGTAATGAGAGAAGGCTTGCAAGTATCGATATTATCCAATATTTCATAACAAGTCCTTGTAACGTTGATTTTAATCGAGCGTTATATTTAATGTTGAGTCGAGCAGTACATAAACATCCCTACTGATTTGTACTGCTTCAGTATTAGCGATTTATAGTTGTTACCAATATGAGCGGATCACGTCCCCCCAAATTAAACCGATGACATCTCCCACTAAAATGTTAGCAAATTGCAGGGCAATAAACACCACGATCATACTCAAATCAATTCCGCCCATAGGAGGGATCACACGACGAACAGGGGCCAGCATGGGCTCGGTTAACTGTTGGAACACGTATTCGATAGGGCTGCGTCCCTGACTCACCCAGCTTAAGATCGCTCGAATAATTAATATCCAAAATAGAAGCTTACCTGCAGCTTTTAAAAGTGAAATGGCACCAACTATCAAAAAGTCAGGCTGAAATATCACCGCTCCCTTCGATACGATCAGGTATAGAGCAACTAACTTACCGACGCATAAAATATAAGCAAATAGCACCGTGGCTAAGTCAATGCTGCCTATTGATGGTATGAGGCGGCGCATAGGGCCAACAACAGGCTGGGTCGCTTTTACAATAAATTGCGAAAATGGATTATAGAAGTCTGCCCTTGCTGCTTGGAGCCAAACGCGTAAGATCACGACCATAATGTAGAGATCAAACAGGGTAGAAATCAGAAAGGTTATTGAATTCATAGTTTACCTTCTTGTGAGCGTACTGCTCTGATCATTAAAACTGTTGTTCCATTGCTTGAGCTCGGGCAACGGCCGCTTGCATAGCTTTGGATACTATATCGGAAATTTGATGTTGATTGAAAGTACGTAATGCTTCAGCGGTGGTTCCACCTTTTGACGTCACATTCTCGCGTAGCGTTGATAACTCAGTATTTGGGTTACTTTGCACCATGGCTGCCGCACCAAGCGCAGATTGCTCAACGAGCAAGCGCGCAGTTTGTTTATCAAAACCTTGAGCAATGGCTTCCGCTTGCATGGCTTCCATGAAAAGGAAAAAATACGCGGGTGCACTCCCAGCGGCTGCAATAATATTATTGATTTGGTTTTCCTTTTCAACCCAACAAACCTTACCTACAGCCGACATCAAATCTGCAGCAAAGTCTTTGTCTGCTTGAGAAACGCATGCAGGTGCAAAAAGTCCACTCATTCCCAAGCCAATTTGAGAAGGTGTGTTGGGCATGACCCTGACGATATTTTCTTGTCCACCGAGCATTTCACTAAGTCTTGAACATTGAATGCCAGCAGCTATAGAGATAATTAATTTTCCAGTCCAATTGACGTTTTGCAATGGTGCGCAGACTTCCTGCATCATTTGTGGCTTGACTGAGAGAACCACAATATCCGCATCGCTCACTGATTCCACATTATTGTCACTGGTTGAAATACCATAGTTTTGCTCAAGGGGGAGACGTCGCGTCATTGAAGGTGCTGTCGCCCGAATAAGCTCTGCAGGATAACCATCGGTTACAAGGCCTGATACGATAGCCTTAACCATGTTTCCTGCCCCAATGAAGGCAATTTTTTTGTGTTCCATAGACGATAATTTCCTCTTATGAATATGTCTATTGCTTATTGCTGTAGTCTCGTTGGCCGAAAATCGCTGTTCCAATACGAACCATAGTTGTTCCAGATTCAATGGCTGCCTGCATATCACCGCTCATCCCCATGGATAGAGTATCAATCTGTTGATTGGAAAATCTGTTTTTGAGCGTCTGTTGCAGATTGGCTAACTCACCAAATGCGCTCAATTGTTCCTCATAATTGGACGTTTGAGCTGGAATGGACATCAACCCTCTTAATGTCAGGTTAGGTAGTGAGGATATCAACTCTGCCAATGAAAAAATCTCATTATCGTTGATACCAGATTTAGATGTTTCACCACTAGTGTTGACCTGAATAAGAACCTGCAAAGGTGGGAGCCCCTCTGGTCTTTGGTCATTGAGTCTTTGAGCCAGCTTCGCTTTATTCACGGAATGCACCCAGTGAAAGTTTTCCGCAACATAACGAGATTTATTAGACTGTATCGGACCAATAAAGTGCCATTCTAATTCTAGCTCGGGGTGATGTGAGGCAAAATAAGCAACTTTTTCAGTGCCTTCTTGTACATAGTTTTCCCCAAATGCTCGTTGACCCGCATTGGCAGCTTCGAGAATTGCGTCTACGGGTTTGGTCTTACTAACCGCAAGAAGTTGCACTGTATCTTGCGTTCGATGGCACTTCTGTTTGATGGCTTCAATTTGTGATGTGATTTGTTCTATGTTTTGTTGAATACTGGTCATTATCAGAGTCACTTATCAAGAGATAAAATGGATATCACTAAATTACTGGATTTTAGTGTAAAGCATAATGCTTCAGATCTACATCTTTCTGTAGGTGTTGTTCCTATGGTGCGTGTTGATGGTGACCTTAAAGCAATCGATGCACCCATATTGAATCATCGATGTTTTGAGCAAATGCTGGTGGCACTCTGTTCTGAAAAGGAAAGACTGACTCTCGCTGAAATAGGTTACCTTGATTTGTCTATTGATTGGCGAGATCTCGGTCGGTTTCGTGTAAGCTTTTTCTACAAATTGAGCGGGTATGGGGCTGTATTCAGGGTCATCCCACATAGTATACCCAAGTTAGATGGTCTTATTAGCGCGACAGTTTTCGAGCATTTGACCGCGCTCTCTGAGGGCATGGTGTTAGTTACGGGGCCAACTGGGAGCGGAAAATCAACAACGTTGGCGGCACTCATAGAGTATATTAACTTTAACCAAAGTAAACATATAGTCACGCTTGAAGACCCAGTTGAGTACGTTTATCGCAGCCAACGCTCTTTAATCACACAAAGAACTCTGATGCCTCAAGAACAAAGTTTTGAGCAGGTGTTGCAGAGTGTCTTGAGAGTTGATCCTGATGTGATTGTTGTTGGTGAATTGCGGAGTGAGGCAAGTATACGTTTTGCACTGACAGCAGCAGAAACTGGTCATCTCGTTTTGGCGACATTACATACGCGCTCGGCAGCCCAAACGATTGAACGTATTATTGACGCTAACAGTGGTCCTAGTTTGTCCATGACCCAAGGCTTATTGGCGAGCTGTTTACAAATGATCATTACGCAACGCCTATTAAAACGAATTGAAGGTGGGAGAGTGGCTTGTTATGAAGTGTTACGAGCGACACAGGCAATACGTAATCTCATCAGAGAAGGCAAACATACCCAGATACATTCTGTGATGCAGTTGGGCCATGAACATGGCATGCAAACTTTTGCGCAGCATGCCACTTATCTTGTATCAGAGGGAGTTGTTTCATCAGGTGAAGCAAAGTCACTAATGCTTTATAACCGAGCTTGATTATTAACTAGGCTTATGTCCATTGATGCTCAAACCAGCTTTCCAAGATCACAACGGCGGACTGGCAGTCGACATTTCCTTTAGTTAGTGCTTTATACCCGCCCATTGCAAAAAGTTCTGAGCGGGCTTCCGTGGTTGATAGTCTTTCGTCGTGTAATTCAACATCGACGCCAAAACGCCCATGTAGACGGTTAGCAAACTTCTTTGCCCTTTGAGTTATCGATTCAAGAGCTTTGCCATGAAGATCCATAGGCAAACCAACAACGATGAGGTGTGGTTGCCATTCTTTGATTTGTTTTTCAATCTCATCCCAATTGGGGATGCCATCGTTGGCTTTGAATGCTTTTAGTGGAGAAGCTGTGCCTGTTACTTCCTGACCAATAGCACTACCAATACTTTTGGTTCCGAAATCAAAAGCCATAATTGTTCTAGACATGTGTTTTATCTTATCTGTTATGCGTGGCCTATGTCACTGGAGAGCTGTGAGGCATCGATACCAAGCATTTGTACTGCTTTTTGCCAGCGTTCATTAATTGGGGTGTCGAAAATGACATTGGGATCGGCTTCAACCGTTAACCAAGAATTCTCTGATAATTCAATTTCGAGCTGGCCCGCTTCCCAGCCAGAATAGCCCAATGCAACAAGATATTGACTCGGCTCAGCTTCTGTCCCGAGAACACCGAGAATATCTTTGGATGTTGTCACTGAGATGTTGTCAGTCATTTTGATGCTTGATTCGTATTCATCTTTGGGTTGGTGAAGAATAAAACCTCGGTCTTCCGATACTGGCCCGCCGTTTAAAACTGGCTTTTCCAAACTTTCTTTTTGCAATTGAGGGTGGCTCGGTTCAACGTCCACCTTTTCTAGCATTTTACCTATTGTTATGTCGATAGGAGCATTGATCATTAACCCCATTGCGCCATCTTCATTGTGCTCACAAACATAGATAACACTGCGCTGGAAGTAGGGGTCTTTCATTCCAGGCATGGCAACTAAAAAGTGGTTGGTTAGATTCATACAGGCTCCTTTCAAATCGAGCAGGCCACGTAAGCCTGATAGTTACATTTTTACCCGACGTTCAATAGCATCCATAAGCTTACCTGTTATTGATACATCGAATACAGCCTCAATTTCACGAATACAGGTTGGGCTGGTGACATTAATTTCAGTGAGTTTGTCACCAATCACATCCAGTCCAACAAATATAAGCCCTTTTTCTTTAAGTGTAGGCGCTACTGCTGCAGCTATCTGTTTATCTGTCTCACTGAGTGGTCTAGCCTCTCCAGTTCCTCCGGCTGCGAGATTACCACGAGTCTCTCCTTTGGCAGGTATTCTTGCCAAGCAATAAGGGATGACTTCACCATCAACGACAAGAATTCGTTTGTCACCATTGGTAATATCGGGTACAAAAGTTTGTGCCATTGCGTAGTTTTGACCATGGTTAGTGAGTGTCTCAATGATCACAGAGAGGTTTGGATCTTGCCCTTTAACCCGAAAAATAGAAGCTCCACCCATACCATCAAGTGGTTTTAAAATGACGTCGCCGTGCTCTTCTCTAAATGCTCGGATTCGTTCCGCTTTTCTCGAAACTAAGGTTGTTGGGGTAAGCTCTGGAAACCAAGCAGTAAAAAGCTTTTCATTGCAATCTCGTAAACTTTGCGGTTTGTTAACAATCAAAGCACCATGCTCTTCAGCACGCTCTAATATGTAGGTTGCATAGATGTACTCAGTATCGAATGGAGGATCCTTGCGCATCAATACTGCATCAAGATCAGCGAGTTTGATGGTTTGCTCTGACGTAAACCGGTACCAGCATGACGGATCTTCTTTTAGTTCAACCACTTTAGTGTCTGCTATGGCGATGCCTTGTTCCAGGTGAAGATCATGCATTTCCATATAGTGGATTTCGTAGCCGCGATGTTGAGCTTCAAGCATCATAGCAAAGCTTGAATCTTTTTTTATGTTTATGGACGAAATAGGGTCCATTACTATGCCAAGTTTTAGCATGATTTATCTCCGTTTAACCTAAGTCACCAAATCGCACCTGCAGTGCAGTGATAGCCGTTAATGCTGCTGTTTCTGTTCTCAGCACCCGTGGACCTAGCAAAATATCACTAAAGGCATATTTTTGGGTCATATCAATTTCTGCTTCAGAAAGCCCGCCTTCAGGGCCGATAAGTAGCTTAACTTGTTCTACAGGTGTCGGTAATGTATTGATCGAATAATCAGCGCGTGGATGTAAATTAAGTTTTAAACCATCATATTCTTCGCCACACCAGTTCTCTAAAGACATAATAGGGCGTATGGAAGGTATTCGATTTCGACCACATTGTTCGCAGGCACTGATAGCAATTTTTTGCCACTGGGCGAGTTTTTTTTCAAAACGTTTTTGATCAAGCTTGACGCCGCAACGTTCAGAAATAAGAGGAGTGATGACTTCCACACCAAGCTCAACCGACTTCTGTATGGTGAACTCCATCTTATCGCCACGAGAGATAACTTGGCCGAGATGAAGCTTTAAATTGGACTCTGCACTTCTTTCGATGCTTTGTTTCACCTCTACTTCAACGTTTTTTTTCGATTGACTTGAGATTGTCGCGATAAATTCACTACCGCTACCATCAAACAAACGAAGCTCTTGCCCTATTTTCATTCGAAGTACACGACCTACATGACCTGCCGCTTCTTCACTCAGGGTCAATAGGCCAAGTTGGGTGATCATTTCTGGATGATAAATTCGTGGAGTTCGCATGATTGGGTGTATTTACTAGCAATTAAATGTAGCTCTTAAGATGGATGCTTGTTGATTAAAAAACAAGGGCAATTATACATTTAATGGGTATAAGTCAGTAAGTTTAGACACTCTCACCAATGATTTATCAAAACTCGCTTTGGTGTTGTTTAAGTTCAGATTGACATTTTTTGCAGCGATACTGAGCTTGTCCTCTGATAACTTTGTTGTGTCTTCTCAGTGAGATAAGGTGTTTGGTACAGCCGCAATGATATTCGAAGGTTTTTCCTTCCACTGAGCTAATTTGGAAATTATGGGTTGTTTGTGCGGGTAACTCAAATACTCGATTCATCACGGCTTGCCACTCTTTTCCATGTGGCTTTACCTTTCCGTACAACTGGTGAACGATTATGTGTGCAACCTCATGAGGGATGACTTGCGTGACGAATTCGTGTTGATTTTCGCTAAATAATACTGGATTAAGGCGCACTTCATTCAAATGAAGATAGGCTTTTCCGGCTGCACGTCCACGCAACTTGAAACTTAATGTTGGATGAGGAAATGATCGATTAAAGAAACATCGAGCTTGCTCGATGCAATGTGACATAGTCTTGATAGCTTCATATTTTAGCTGGGTGTCAATTTGATTCATCGAGTTTAGCCTGCCTATGCGGCAGGCTATTGTATATGAAATGCAGCAGAGAGCTACTAGTCGTGATGCTTTTTCCTGATTATCTCGTGATATGCGTGCCAAGTACCGTAACCGAGTATCGGCATAGTAACGAGCATTCCGACACCGAATGTAGCGAAGCCGACTAACACCCCGCCACAGATCAATGTTGCCCATACTATCATGGCGGGAAGATTGGATCTGACAGCATTGAAACTGGTAAAGACTGCGCTCATCATGTCGACGCGTCTCTCCATCATCAATGGCATCGAAAAGGCCGAGATACTAAAGACAAAGCTAGCTAACAAAAACCCGACTAGTGAGCCTATGAGCAGGAAGGGCAAGAATTCAATTACTGGTGCGCCTTGAACAGATGGGTACAAGACGTGCAGCAGTGCTGCGATACGCATCCAAAAGATCATACACACGGTAAGAAGAACGGCAAATGCCCACTGGGAGGTCGAATTTCTACCGATTGCCTTCATTGAGTGCAGTAACCGAGGTTTGTGCCCTTTTTCTCGTTCCCAACTTGCATCGTAAAGACCAAGAGCCAAAAAAGGACCAATCAACATATAAACGATCAATGCAGGCATAACGACCAGATGTGTACCTTGCCACTGTAATAGAAGCACGATGCCAACTGCTGCAGCCATGAAACAAACGCCGTAAAAACCGCTGATTAGTGGCATTCGAACGAAATCGTGCAAGCCAAGTGATAACCAATGAAAAGGTGCTGATATACTGACCTTGTTACAAGGAATAGTACGAGCGAAATCAGCGTTATGAGCTTCCTCTTCGTGCTTGTCTTTTTCATCAAATTCACTAGGTGCTGTACGAGGCATACATCCTCCTTCTTGACTGAGCAAGCTGTATAAGCCTGCGAGGTTAGCAACTGACAGATTATCAGATATTTCTCTCTTCACTCGTTACGAATGAAACTTGAGTTTGGATTAACTGATACCTATTTAACTATTGACCTTATGATGAAAAAATACAAATTTCGATTTTGTGTTGATAGATAAAAAAACGCCTGACAAGTCAGGCGTTTCGCTAAAAAGATTGAGAATGTGGTCGGCTCTTTCTAAAGTCCTGCAAATTCTCTAAGAGCAGCCGCTTTATCAGTTGCTTCCCAAGGGAACTCTTCACGACCAAAGTGGCCATATGCTGCTGTCTTTTTATAGATCGGCTGAAGCAGGTTTAACATTTCTTGCAGGCCGTAAGGGCGAAGATCGAAGTATTGTCTTACTGCTTTGATAATGATGTCATGAGATATTTTCTCAGTACCGAATGTTTCAACCATAATTGACGTTGGATCAGCAACACCAATAGCATACGATAACTGAATTTCACAGCGGTCAGCCATTCCAGCAGCCACAATGTTTTTAGCTACATATCGCGCTGCATAAGCTGCACTGCGGTCAACTTTTGACGGATCTTTACCTGAGAATGCGCCACCACCGTGTCTTGCTGCACCACCATAGGTATCGACAATGATTTTACGACCTGTTAAACCGCAATCACCCATTGGACCACCGATAACAAATCGGCCTGTTGGATTAATAAAGAAGTTGGTGTCTTTTGTAATCCACTCCGCAGGAAGAACGGGCTTGATAATCTCTTCCATAACTGCTTCACGCAAGTCAGGGGTTGAGATTGAATCACAGTGCTGAGTTGAGAGAACGACAGCGTCTATACCTACGATTTTGCCATTATCGTATTGGAATGTAACTTGTGACTTTGCATCAGGACGAAGCCAGGGTAGCGCGCCATTTTTACGAACTTCTGCTTGTTTCTCTACTAAGCGGTGTGAGTAAGTAATTGGAGCTGGCATAAGGATATCTGTTTCATTGGTAGCATAACCAAACATAATACCTTGGTCACCTGCTCCCTGTTCTTTAGGGTCAGACTTATCGACACCTTGATTAATATCTGGTGATTGCTTACCTATGGTGTTCAGTACGGCACATGAATCAGCATCAAAACCCATATCAGAATGAACGTACCCAATATCGCGGACAGTTTGTCGAGTAAGCTCTTCAATATCCACCCATGCCGAGGTTGTGATCTCGCCACCAACCATAACCATACCTGTTTTGACGTAAGTTTCACAAGCAACACGAGCTTTAGGGTCTTGTTCAATAATAGCATCAAGAACAGCGTCTGAAATTTGATCGGCAATTTTATCCGGATGTCCTTCTGATACTGACTCTGATGTGAATAGGTGCTTAGCCATATGGCGCTCCTTAATTTTATGCACGTCCTGATAATAGGAGGACGCAAAGAATATATATTTAAATAGGTGTATCTACTTCTGGACGTCTATTCTAGTTTTGAAAACGTTAATATCAAGTTTTTTTTGCTTGTGTGAGTAAAGTCAATCTTATCTTTAGTGTATGCATTAGTTTCCATAGCAATGATGTAACAAAGGTGTGTGAGAAATATTTGCCTCTCGCTGAAAAGCTTAACCGATTAGGTGATGTCATGTTGGCCATGGCAACGAGTGTGATTTGTTACTTACTCGGGTGAACTATTAGAAATGAATGTCTAGTGAGCAGACTAGAGAGACTAGGGAATTATGATCGTTAGTATAAAGGTGCGGTCGAATAATATTGCTCTATTGCTTTTATTTAGCTGGATTCGCTGAGCACTTTAACTTTTCTATTCATAAGTGCCTGTATAGATTCGGCCGTGTTTGGAGTGCTGATTACTTCTGTGTTCTGTTTGCCGCTAGAGTGATAAACAAGTTCTTTAAGATCCCGTATCGAGTTAGATTTGTTATTCGCATAAGTATCACGGCTTAGTATCGTGACTACATGACCTTTGAACTCGCCTTGCTGTGCGGATTTAATTGGTGTGTTGGATTCCATCTGTGCGATAGAAGGAGAAATTTTGGGTAGCGATATGTTATTGGCCATGGTGTGCTTACACTCTTATAGTCGAGCTGTGAGAACCAAAAGGTGCAATGTCAGCAGATATTTGAGCTGATAGTAATGACTCCCAAGATTCGCTTTGTGTAAGTAGCTCAGCCAGTGCAGACTCGAAAAGTTCATAATCCAACTGTTCTGCATTGAGTAACCTATTTAGGCAAAGTTTGTTTCTATGATTGTCCAAACTAAAAAATAGTTGGTACTCGTCCCAGTGATAATTGAATGCTAGAAATGAGCGATAGAGATCAGAATTCATCACTTTTAGGTCGACGATCTCTGCCTCAAGTTGAAGTGTCTCGGATTCTGGATGAAAAATGAAGTGCACTCTTAAACTATCGTCAAAAGCTAAACCTAGTTGATTGTCGACTAGTTTTAAGCCTGACAAACCTATTTGATGGGAGTACGTAAGTAAAACCTCATCGACCATTTGGCGCGCCGACATAAAAGCATTCCTTTTTTCATAACCACAAATTAATGTATTGGATACTTCGTTTTATGTTTATCAAAATTGGTTGGTAATTTTTATATATTGGTCTTTACTAATTTAATAAACTTTCTATCTAATCTTTATTAAATTGATTTCATATTGGCGTTTTTATTGTTATAAAAATAAAAACAATTAATTTTAAAAAACTATATTAATTCTCGTTTTTGATTAAATATAAAGTCTCGATTTTGAGAATTTGTTTATATTAAATATACCGCTTGATTTCTTGTATAATTTTGTAACAAAATTGAAATCTTATATATAGGAGATATTTTTAGGTTATGAATAAACTATTTTTGTTTTTTTCTTTATTTACTTTAGGTGCTTGTACTCATAAAAACACTATTAATACAGACTTCTCTAGTGATTCACAGGCACTAGTGCATGGTTGGCTGCTTTTTGATGAATATGTGACACCTGTGAGTACTCACATTGAAGTTGAATTATGTCAAGTTATTGAAAATCAATGCCTTACGGTAGCGAGGCAAGAGTATCAAGGCGTCCAATTACCTGTTCAATACTCGTTCGTTGTTGCCCCTATCCAAGCTGGGAGTGGTGAAATGAAAGTGCGTGTAGGCCTATCTGAAAAGGGTAAGTTGATCGCAAGTGCTGAGGAGGAATATACGTTTTCAACAGATAAAACTCAAAAGAATATACATCTGGAAAGGTTGAAAATTAATTTAAAATCATATAATTAGAATTTCTTGTCTTAACGATTATTTTTTGTAGGAGCAGTAATTATCGACACGTTTTTTTAATTTTCTTAATAAATATTCCTCTTGAACTTATATGCAACGTGTTTTTTATTTTAGGTGGTATATTTAGATTTATAATAGTTTTTATTCTATTAATTTACTGCTTGGGTACATAAATACTATTGATGTAAATTTCATTATCAATTATATTTCACCCATTGAAGTTGTGATTAACATTATTTCATGTTTTCTTATAAAACAATATAACTTATTGAATTCCGATTGCTAGAAAAGCTAGAAGGTTTTTTGTATTCTGCATTTTAGTGATTGACTTAGTTATATCTATTATTGATTTTGGTGAATTTCTATACAATCGGTTTTTTAATTTGTAACAATATATTATTAGCAAACCAACACAGTAATTTAACGATCTTATCTAACTATATTCATGACAATGGATAGTACTTAGTCTTTTATCACAAAGATGGACATTAAGTTCATTGTGAAAATCGTACAAATTCCCCAAAAAACGATAATTCAGATAGTTAATATAACTAACTTTCTATTACTGAACTTGTAAGGAGCTCTAGTCTGCCCTTGCTCTGTGATAGATGTCTGACATATGAGTTATTTTCCTGAAATTTAGAGTTAAAACTCGACTGCTATGACTAGAGTAAATGGATATCAACCTAGTTCATAACCCAATAGTCAGTTTACTTTTTTACTCACTTCAATGTTCATCGACTCGATGCCAGCAAGCATATTGAGTTTTTATTTAACTAATTGATATTTAGCCGCCATTTTATTTTAGACAGGCTGGAGTTCGGCACTTTCTTTTAAACTGAGCAAGTGATAACTATGAAGGGTAGAAGATGGATGTGTTAGGCCAACCAAACACAGATAAGCTCGACTCGCGCTTACGAAAAATCCATATCGCTGATTATTACGAAAAATATGACGAGGTGCTCCATTCTAGTCAGCCACGCATTGTCATTGTTCATAATGGTCAATTGAGAGTTCAAACCGGTGATTGCACAATTGATGTGGTTGCTGGCTCTGGCATTTATCTGGCACAAGGGGATTACCTACTCGAATATATGCCGAGAGAAGGGAACTTCAATGCCTCTGTGGTTGAGTTTGATACCGAGATTATCAGTGAGTTTTTGCAAAAACATAGCAGCTTGTTGATGTCGTTGCCAAAAGTCGAGAATGTTTCATCCGGTCTGTTCTCTTTCACTTTCAACCTATTGATAGAACATACTTTATCGGGTATGAAAACACTCGAATCTCAGTCCTTTCCAGATGTTATCATGCGTCTTAAATACGAAGAAATGCTGATCTTACTGTTGCATGGGGAGCGAGGAGAGGAACTATATGCATTGTTATCAAAACTCACAGATAACACTGCTGAACGACTACGCCGCTTTATGGAGCGCCATTATCTAAAAGAATGGAAATTAACAGACTACGCTCAAGAGTTCGGAGCCAGTCTGACTACCTTTAAAGAGCTTTTCAATGAGTACTATGGTGTTTCCCCTAGAGCTTGGATAAGCGAACGTCGTTTATTGCACGCACACAAGCTACTGCTCACAAGCCAGATGAGTATGGTTGATATTGCCATGGAAGCTGGTTTTTCAAGTCAATCTTATTTTACACAAAGCTACCGGCGCCGATTTGGCACAACGCCAAGTAGAGTGCGTTCTGGTGATGAACAAGTCGCCATTAGCCGATAAAATGTCTGATGACTAAAATATTCTGACTAATTTTGAAAGTCATCCCCCAATCTAAGCTCTATTATGAACAGCGTAAAAGCGAACAAAACTATTACCTCTACTTCTTTCGGGATAGTTCGAAGTAGATGCGGAGAAGATCACAAATGAAAAAGCAACATTGGCGACGCCGTTCGCTTTTTCCCAACAAAATTGTGAAGAAAAGAAAGATCACAGTGTTGCAGCGAGGTTCAAGACGTGAAGGCTTAATGCAGTCCTCGCAAGAGCCCGACGTTATGGATGTTAATCACCGGCAGCTAATCAAGGTAGGTGTCTTAAACAACGAGCAAATGTCTTTGTTTCAGCGCCTACTTGAGCGGACCGTTATTGATGGTTTGTGTGCATGCCATGTGGTTCAAACTTATTATAGGTTAGGGGCGTCATTAGACCGGTTTGCTATGCGCCTTTTCCTAGAAATAGGTAGCCAAATAAGCGGTAACCATGGGTTAAACACCTTTGAACGAAGAGTGGATTATATAAACAGTCAACTGGGATTTCGATTTAATTTAGCATTACCTAAAACGCTAATTTTAAATATGCATTTAACCTTAAATGAGTGGGTTAACCAAAAGACTGATCAGACGGCACTGTATGAATCCATAAAAATTGAGCAATTGATGACTCAGTTAAACATTCAGAAAAAATATTGGTTGAAGCTCGCTAACGAAAAGAGTAGTGCAAGCTTTGCGAACCAGCAGTTGCAAGAGATTCAAAACCAACAGTGCGAGCTAAAAAAGCAGGTTGGAGGACTCGACGAGTCGGGTAAACGAGTTATTGAATCACATCAAGTACTGGTTAATGAGTGGCAACCTATCTTAGAAAGCCTTATGAGTTTATCTGAATATAGTAAAACGTCAGACAAATTTGTTACAGAATGGAAAGTATGGTGTGCAGAAGCTCGATTACAGGCACCAGAGCTCTCTGATGTTTGGAATGCTTGTGACCAGGTGTATTCAGACCTCAATGCTGTCGCAAAGATTTGGCAATGGTTTCAAAACATGCAAACCGTTGGCCACTTCGATCATTATTATTTTGATGTTCAAAGCGATTTATGTGGTCACGTTTGTAACCATCTCAGCCAGATTTAAATAGAGTTAAATATGTTAGATCAAATGATGAAATCTCTAGCGGTAACGCTCGGAGTTGAGGACTTTATTGCTTCAAATAATGGTTCTTATGACATTGAAGTTGATCAGATGTCGCTTACCATCCGCAAACAATCATCATGGTTAGTATGGGAAACGGTGCTCCCGTTTCAGTTCGAACAACACCTTAATTACCAGCAAGAACAGGCACTAAAGCATTGTATGCAGCTCTCATTAAAAACGTTGCGTAACGCTCAAAGCACGCTAACTGTCGACCATAATAATCAGCTCATGGTTCAGGGAAAAATGAGCATGGTGAATGCTGCACAAGAAGAGTTTTATTCTCAGCTTTCACAGCATGTGAATTTAGTGGCTCAGTTTAGTGACTTGCTTGAGCACCAAAGCGTGAACCATAGCGTCAACCACAGAGTATGGATCCCATAATGATTGCCGTGATAAAAAATAAAATATGTAGGTTCGGTTTCTTTCTTTCGTGTGTCTTGGCAATACTTCCTTTGCATGCCTCTGATTTGAATTGGTCTGATCAGCCATTTCGTTACTATGCGGATAATGACTCTCTTAAAGATTTGCTCAATAACTTTGGCGCGAATTATCGGGTTTCTGTGTCGGTCAGTGAAAAAATTAACGAGCGGATCAGTGGTCGCTTTACGCCCGATGACCCAGCAGAATTCCTAGATTACATTGCGCAGGTATATAACCTGATTTGGTATTTCGACGGCTCTGTATTACACATCTATAAAGCCACTGAAACCCGTTCACGACTATTACAGTTGGAAATGCTAACGGCACGTGAGTTGCGTAGTACCTTGATTTCTACGGGGGTTTGGGATTCTCGTTATGGTTGGCGTGCTGCCGAAAACAAGGGGCTTGTGTATCTTTCTGGTCCTCCTAGATACGTTGATTTGGTTATACAAACTGCCGATGCACTTGAAAGCCGATTAGTTCAGAAAGCAAACTCAACCGATGAATTGTTTGTAGAAATTATTCCGCTTAAATACGCATCGGCGACGGACAGACAGATTACTTATAGAGATCAAGCAGTGACTGTACCTGGTATCGCTTCCGTCTTAAATCGAGTGTTGTCTGGTGTACAAACTCAGGTCGGGATAAGAGGCAACGAAGACGCTGAAGCAGCAGCGCCTAAAGCCAATGCCAAAAGTGTGTCAGTCCATAGCGCAGCATCTGTTGAGGCAGAGCCAGGTCTAAATGCGATTATCGTTCGAGATACCCAGGCTCGGCTACCTTTATATCGGCAGCTAGTGGCTCAGTTAGATCAGCCTCAATCAAGAATCGAAGTGGCGCTTTCGATCGTTGATATTAGTGCAAACAATCTAAGCCAGTTGGGTGTTGATTGGCGCGCTGGGGTTTCGGTTGGTAATAATAAAATCGTTGATATCAATACAACGGGTGATGTAACGAATGGCGATGTTTTACTTGGTAGTGGGCAGACATTTAACTCATTGCTGGATGCAACTAATTTAAATTTTCTCTTGGCTCAAATTAATTTACTTGAGTCTCAAGGCAGCGCGCAAGTCGTTTCAAGACCGACGCTACTAACACAAGAAAATGTCGAAGCAGTGCTGAGTAATAGTACTACTTTCTACGTCAAGTTAGTTGGCAGAGAAACAGCGGCATTAGATGAAGTCACTTATGGCACTCTGTTAAGAATTGTTCCGCGAATTGTCGGTGATAGGTTTGCCGAAAGGCCGGAAATTAACTTGAGTTTGAATCTAGAAGACGGTGCACAGATACCCGATAACGTAATTGATGGTGTGCCTTCGATACGTAAAACAGAGATCAGCACTTTAGCGACGGTCAAACAAGGGCAAAGTCTACTGATCGGTGGTGTCTATCGTGATGAAATTAGCCAGCAGCTGCGAAAAGTGCCCTTGCTGGGGGATATTCCATACCTTGGTGCATTATTCCGGAGTACAAACGACATCACAAGAAGAACGGTCAGAATGTTTATCATTGAACCGAGAATCGTTGTCGATGGTATAGGAGATAATGTCCTTATCGGTAATGAGTATGACTTAAGGAAAAAAATCGGCACTTTTAGTGATATTTCAAATAATAGCGCGCCATTAAGATCAGCCCTCTCTCCGTATAGTTGTCTTTCTCAAGAGCAAGCGGAGCGCTATCAACAAGACCTTTTATCAGAAGAAAAATCATCGTTTTTAACCAAATGTGATCTTCCTACTGGTCAAAAAGGGTGGCAAGTTCAAATTGAAGAGTGCGATGACCAAAAGACTCATTGTGTTCGACCAACAGAAGAGCAGTAACCTCGATGCAGCAGTGGAAAATTCGTATTCTCTCCGGAGTTCATTCCGGAGTAGAGGTAACCCTACCCAATGATTCATTGGTGATAGGTAGTGATGATTTTATCGCCGACCTAGTGTTGACTGACTCTGGGGTAAACGCGAGCCATCTGATTTTAGTATGTGACAACGACAACGTTGTACTCAAAGACTGTGAAGACGTCTCGGTTAATCAGGAGCCTGTTGAACTGACTTCTGAAGGTATCGAATTAACTCGGAATAGCTTAGTTTCGGTTGGGCAATTAACGTTTGCGATTGGCCATCTAGAAGATGATTTGATTTTTGAGACGACAACCAATGTTGAAGAAAAAACATCACGTTCGTTAACTCAGAAAAAATCATCGGGTTGGAGAAAGTCACTGTTCTCTGGACTGTTATTCAGCCTTTTACCAAGCGCAATATTCGCCAGTATTTGGTATCACCAAATATACGCTGCTGATGATGAAGTTACCAATCAAGCAGAGCCGATTGTGGTGGTGCGCGATATTCTTGATGAACTGAAGTTGGAGGATATTCGTGTCGAATGGAACGCAACAGCTCGTCAAGCGATGCTTGAAGGCTATGTTGAAGATAGTACGACAAAACTGCAGTTTCTGAGAAGAATCGACTCGTTAGGGATCAATTATAAAAGCGATCTGAGAACAATGGCGGAAATTCGACGAGCGGTACGCTTTATCTTGCGCAATCTAGGCTATCACCAAATCAAGGTGGAAAATGGTGAAGAGACGGGAACTCTTTTGCTGACAGGCTACATAGATGATGCGGGCAGTTGGAATCAAGTCGAACAAATATTAGAAAGAGACGTGCCGGGATTAGTGGCATGGAAGGTCGATCTGCAAAGAGCCGATGCATACATGGAGACGCTGAAAGAGTTGTTAAAGAAAGCTGAGTTGCTCGAAAAAGTACAGTTAGTCACAAGTGATGACCGTGTGGAAGTTCGCGGAGAACTTGATGATATTGAGACCACTCGTTTTTACAGTATAACAAGAGAATTTCGTGAGCAAGTTGGGGAAAAACCGTATTTAGTTTTAAAGTCAATCCCCAAGGTGAGTAAGGGAACCAATATTGATTTTCCATTTCGCAGCGTAAATTTTGGTCGAGTTCCTTACGTTATTCTTACAGACAATGTTCGTTATATGGTGGGGTCGCGCACGCCTCAAGGGTATCGCATTTCGAGTGTGACTCCTGAAAGTATCGAGTTGATAAAGGGCGGGCAAGTGATCGCCATTGAATTGGGAGACAGAGGAAAAAATACCAATGACAAATCTTGAGCAGTTATTACAAAGTGACTCGGGTAAAGAGCAGAAAGAGGTGCTCAGCCTCAAGTTTAGGCAGGCATTATCTGATGTAAAACGCCAATTAGACCTTGGATGCGCACCTTCTGAGTATCAGTTATTGGTTAAGCAGCATAATGCCTATGAGGCCGCTTTGACCGTAATTGAAAATTTTCAATCTAATCAACAATAGGAACGTACAATGGCTTCAGCAACAAATGGTAAATTTGAATCCGGAAAACTTGACCTAGACCAAATTAAAGACATCTTTAGTGGGGCTGCCAATGATGCGAGTCAGGACGTTAACGACAAGATTACTGCCTTAAAAAATAAACCAGATGATCCTGCATTACTTGCAGAGCTGCAACATTCTATTAATAAATGGACGGTGACCTTTAACCTGAGTGCAACCACCACTCGTGCCATCAAAGATGTTATGCAGTCAATTCTTCAGAAAATTTAACCTATGAATAAAGAAATGCATTTACTTCTTGCTGAAGTGGGTTTGATGGCAACAGGTATACACCGCCATCAAGAGGCAGAAACAATTGCTGAATACCTTGATTCACAAGGCGTTGAAGAAAGCGTTGTCGCCATGATTCGAGCATTGAACTTGATGAATCGCGGTTTGTACCAAGAAGCCCATGCTTTTCTTGAGCCTCTTTGTGCAAGCTTGCCGAATCTGGTGAGTTTGGCTGCATTGGCCGCTGGAAAAGCAGGGCTCAAGAGTAAAGCCGAGTACTGGTTAGACATTGCTTTAAAGGGCAGCGGGGAGGATCAAGCTTTTTCAATGAGCTTTTCACAAGACCTTAGGAGTTTATGATGAAGGTTGAACCAAGTGCGTCGATTAATTGGCAAGATCAAGAAGCGACATTGTCTCCAGTGAGCGCTGATGATGTAAATAAGATGGCTCGATTGATGAGTGATAGAACCTCTGACAAGAGGGTATCGTCTAGAGAAAAAACGCCAGACAGCAATGTGTCATCAGAAATCAGTACACCATCGGTCAAGGATGACTCATTTGATCGATTTTTAAATGATCTGATGGCCAAGATGCCGAAAGATCGCCAAGAGCTAAAAGCTTTGCTATCAGAACACTTTTCGCTTGGTAAACACAAAGAACAGGCTCTTATTCATAGCTTGAAGGCGTTGAAAGAGAAAGGTGACCCTGGGCAAGCGCCATTGATGGACTTGGTGCAAAAAGAGTGGGGTTTTCTTATACAAACCAATGCCATGATAAAAAACCTTGTCACATATAGCCACAAATTGGATCTTGAATAATATGGATTTGATGAGTAATCAGTTTAGTGAAACGATACAAACGACCCTTGAACAAGTTCAAGAGGTCCAAGATAAAGAGGACGTTGGTCAACTCAGCGAACGCTTTGAACAAGCCATGATGACACCACAAGCTGGGGAAGGTATTGGCGGCGGATTAATAGAAAGTATCAGTGAAATGAAAAACTCTATAGATAGCGCAAAAGTTGACCTGCGTAAAACTCTCGAAGCAGCGGGTGATAATCCTGCCATGTTGATGCAAACACAATTTGAATTAATGCGTGTAACCTTTCAGCAGGAGCTGATTGCTAAGACAGTGGGTAAAACGACGCAAAATGCAGAAACAATATTGAAGGCACAGTAGTCATGACGAAAATAATGCGTACAGTTTGGCTATCGATGGTTTTGTGTTTGGTTGGGTGCCAAGCGGAGCTGTATACAGGGGTTGATCAGAAAGAGGGTAACGAGATGTTATCTATCCTACTTTCTGAGGGCGTTGTTGCGAGTAAAGAACCTGATAAAGATAATACTGTAAAGTTGATGGTAGATAATGCTCAAATTGCGTTTGCAGTGGATGTACTCAAGCGCAATGGTTATCCACGCGAGCAGTTTTCAACGTTAAAAGATGTCTTTCCAAAAGACGATTTGATTTCGTCTCCTCTTGCGGAACGTGCGAGGCTTATCTACGCAAAATCTCAAGAGTTATCGGCCACGTTATCTCAAATAGATGGAGTATTGGTTGCCCGTGTTCATGTTGTTTTAGAAGAAGAGGAATTGCGTCCTGGAGAACGCCCGACGCCAGCTTCTGCCTCTGTATTTATAAAGCATGCAGCAGATATTGCGTTGGACTCTTATGTACCGCAAATTAAATTGCTAGTGAATAACAGCATCGAGGGTCTCAATTATGACCGGATCAGTGTGGTTATGGTGCCATCTTCCGAAGCTCGCTTGACCTCTAAAGTGAAACAGTTTGAAAATATTTTGTCGATTGAAGTGACTAAAGATACGGCAAGTAATCTGATTATGCTGCTTGTACTGCTGGCATTACTCCTTCTCGGTTCTAATTTGGCCACTTTTCTGTGGTGTCGTAGGAATGTGAAAGGTGGTTAGTCCAGAATTACCTATGGCTCAGTTGCAACATCAACTTAACTATTGTCCTTGCAGTTATATTGATGAAAGTTGGTTGAAAGAGAGCCAGCCTTGGATATTGCGGTTGCAAGATTGGCGAAAACAGGCAAGGGTAAACCAGTGGTGTATTGATCATTGGCGCTTGTCTTCGATCACCGAACATGTCTTCAACCAGCGCTATCATAGTTTAGTATTATTGCCCCCAGAGCCAATGAATCAATTGCTATTGATGCTTGGTGGGGTTATGCATTGTGAGTCGATGCGCCAAGTAATCTTAAAGCAGCCAAAGCGGTCTCTGAATCATATTTTTGGTGCGGATGAAACCCGTTTTTTGATTCAGCAAGGACCGATGCTAATTTCAAAATGGCCAAGCGGTTGGCAAAGGAACTTGCCAGCCACGATTGATGAAGCGAGCTTTGAAAAAGATGCTCGAGAGCTTGGCTATTTGTGGGTGCATTTTTTATTGGTAAATTCGCCCCCAGAGTTACTACAACGGTGGCAGCTGAAGCTTGATCGTCAATATACTCAATCAGACCTCAGTGCAGATTGGTTCGATGATACGCATCGCGATCTTGCCTACCGACTTATAAAGAAAATCGCAAAACAGGTAATCCCTCAATGGTTTCATTTGTTGAAATAAAAACCGACAATCTGCAATTAGCACCGGGGCTCAAGGTGCTTAAAGCGAAAGATTATGTGAGTTATTTGGATTCACAGTACCTTGTTGATGCCGCCCAATCTAAAGCAGAAAGTATCATTGCAGAAGCCAGGGATGCGTTTGAATTAGAAAAACAACGAGGCTATCAAGACGGTCTTGAAAAGGCCAAAGTGGAACATGCTGAGACCATGCTGGCGACACTCTCTCGGTGCAATGAATACTACTTGCAAGTCGAAGAAAAAATGACAGGGGTTGTGCTAGACGCGGTAAGAAAAATCATCAGCAGTTTTGATGATGTTGATATTACAGCCAGTGCGGTGAGAGAAGCTCTGCAATTGGTCAGTAACCAAAAACAAGTGATTTTGCACGTCCATCCCGATCAAGTGACTGAGGTGAGGGAAAGAGTGTCTTCGATATTGAGTGATTTCCCTGAAGTGGGTTACGTAGAAGTTATTTCGGATGCGCGTCTTAAACATGGCGGATGTATCTTGGAAACCGAAGTTGGTATTATCGATGCAAGTATCGATGGACAGTTACAAGCACTCAAACAAGCAATGGCCAAGCAACTCAGTGAACGCCAGCAGATACAATCTTAGTTCTCTCAACACCTGAAACGCTAAAGTTCACAGTTAGAGCTTTAGCTGTTTTATGATGAATATACCACTGACGGCTTTATGGAAAGTACCATCTAGTCATCTACCCAAAGGTCGCAGGGCTTTGAGATCTTAACTGTCAAGTTTACGCTGACACAAAAATAACTACAGGGATATTGGTGAGTTAAGCTTTGTTAACTGACGTTCGATAAAGTCAGTACACATGGTTGCATTTAAAGGGGGCGTATTGCCGTAATTATGCACCGCGTATATGGGAACAGCAGGAAGTGCGTACCCTGGATAGACACTTTCTAATGTGCCTTGACGTTGCAAGCTCTCAAACATGAATTCCGGAATCAATGCTATACCAGCCCCCGCTTGGACCATGGCAATAACTGAATGGACGGAATCATTAAAGCGACTAGCTTGCAATGACACTTCAATCCGGTGAGCTGATGATGAGTGCTCTAAAGTATAGTGAATCGCTTTACCCTCCCAGATATTAGCGACATAGTCACACGCAAGCAGGAGCGAAGGTTCTTTTATGAGTTTTGCAAGACTTAAATTGTGGCGTTGAATGTATGCAGGACTGGCACAAAGTATTTTTTTTAAGCTACCAAGCCGGCGTTGTTTGTACTCACTTGATGGTAAAGCTCCGACATGGATGGCAATATCTGCGCCTGTTTCAAACAAGTCAACGCTGCCATCGTTTGCCAAAATTGTCGGAACCAAATCTGGATAAATACTGACTAAATGCCCAATCGCGGGAGATATAACCGGTTCTATCAGCGCATGAGGTGAACTGATCTTTACCGTGCCTTTGGGTTCAATCTGACTCACTCTTGCTAGATCCCATGCTTCATCAACAAGTGCACTTATTTTTTTACACCGTTCAAAAAACTCGACTCCCATTGGAGTAAGCAGTTGCTGGCGTGTCGAGCGTTTGAGCAACAAGACACCAAGTGCCTCCTCCAATGTTCTAAGATGTTGGCTAACAACTGACTTCCCGACCCCCAGTTCACGAGCAGCAGAAGTAATGGACCCTGTCTCCACGATTTTCGTGAAGATGATCATATGACGCATGTATTTATTCATAGTTTAAAAATATCAAACAGTTCTTGTGGGATTTGCTATCTTTTGTAAACCAATATAATCATTAATAATGTCCTCAATCAACCCAGAGGACCTATCAATGACTAAAATATCTCTAAATTCGGTGGCTCAATGTTTCACTCGCGAGTTGGCTGATGAACAATATAATCCAACCTTGTGGACTCCAAGATTACCTACCGAGGAGCTCTTACCAAAACATATTGAGTTTACCAATCAAAACAGCGAACGCTACAGAGCTACTGTCTCAGGAGGGCTGAGCCAGAGAACATTTGGTGAAGGCGAATTTTCTGGCACAATAGACATCTACAGAACCCAAGGTGTTGCTCAAGATGCACCTGTGGTTGTATACATCCATGGTGGCTGGTGGCAATGGTTTTCAAAAGAGCAATTTGGTTTTATTGCTGAACCTTTTAATCAACATGGGTTTGCCGTTTATATGCCAGGATATAGAATGGCTCAAGATTGGAGCAATGATGCACCGATGGAATCTATTCTCAAACAGATGCAACTTGCCGTTGCAGAGATTTTGAACCTTGCTGTTGAAAATAGAGCACCTGCTGTATATTTGGTCGGACATTCGGCTGGTGGCCATTTGGTCTCGATGCTGCATAAAACCGATTGGAGCGAATTTAGTGTCACACAAGAGGCTCAGCAGAAACTTAAAGACGTATTCTCCATCGCAGGGCTTTTTGATATTCGTCCGCTGGTAAATAGTTTTGTCAACGACAGTATTAACATGAGCTCATTATCTGCAGAGAAGGTCAGTCCATTACTGAGTGGCTTTCCATCTAATCAAACCTTAAGCCACCTGCATCTTATAGTCCCAGAGTTTGATACTCCGGAATTTTTCCGTCAAACCAAGGAATATCATGCCAAGGTTATTGATAGCCAACAGGAATGTAGTATTTTCCTTGCTAGCCGGTGTGACCATCTTGATGTGATAGAAAATCTCCTTGATGAAAATAATGATGTTCTTGCCTATCTGTTGAAACATATGAATGCCTGACCATGGCTTTTTTCATAGAAGCTTTATAATTTCTATCGCCGCACGTTAAGACGAAATTATGAATCGATTAAGCTAGGGCGCGCACCGTACATGCGCGTCTTTCTTTATCATCAACAGCATCGAACTTATATGGTATATCATGTGATATTTTCAATCTTGATAGAGATAGGCCGATGGTCCACATCTAATAAAAATGTATGCTTAAGTCACTCTAGAATTAAGCTTTCCCTATGATGATCAAGCGTTGTTAGTTCATTTACCATTGACTTGCTAGACTTTATCATCATGCTCAAGAGATTCGACCCATCTGAGGATCTCTGCGGTTGCTTCGATAAGCTCGCCAGGAATGTACTGATCGAGCTGCCCATCAGCGTATAGGGCACGAGCGAGTGGTACTTTTTGCATGACGGGAATACCTTCCTCACGGGCAAGGGCAATCATGCGTTTAGCCATCGCATCTGTCTCTTTAAGCGTAATGACAGGTAATGGAGTCTCTCCTTTTTTATAGTACAAGCCAATGGCGATATGAGTTGGGTTAGTGACCAACACATTGGACCGTTTGACATTATCCCTTTGAGTAGAGGATTGCAGTTCTTGGTGGAATTGCCGACGTGCACTTTTTATTTCTGGGCTCCCTTCCATCTCTTTGTATTCACGCTTTACTTCGTCCTTACTCATTTTTAATTGTTTGGTATGCTCGTATTTCTGATAGGCATAATCTACTGCTGCGATAATAATAAAACCGATGGCAGAGATGAACATCAATTGCTGGACTAATACCCCAGTGATTATAGGGACGCAGTTCAGGCCACAATTGGGAATATTAAGTAAGGTGTTTAAGTTGCCCTTTAGTGTTATCCAAATAATGCATGATAGTAGAGATACTTTGAGAATCGACTTAATAAAATCAACCAGACTTTTCATTGAAAAAATCCGCTTTGCACCTTCTGCCGGGTTGATTTTCTTTATCTCAGGCTTGACGGAGTGAGCACTAAAAAGCAGACCGAATTGGCCCATATTTGACACTATGGTAACCAATACTGTGACTAAAAGGATAGGGGCTAGCAGATAAATTATTTCCTCTGCCATGGCAATAGCAACGTCGACTAAGGCATCCTGAAAACCTTGATAGGCCAGCTTGCTTGGTAATAGCATTAAAGCGGATATATGTGACATATAGTAATCTGAAAACGCAAATAACACTGCGACTAGTGCCAGGATCAAAGTCGATGAAACGACTTCCTGACTTTTGGCTACTTGTCCTTTTTGACGTGCATCCCTGAGTTTTTTGGGGGTGGGAAGTTCAGTCTTTTCTCCACTCATAGTCAATCCTTTTTACGATTACCAAATGGTGTTGAGTTGTTCTTTAAAAAGTGCAATCTCTGAAAAGAGCGATTCAAAGTGGTTCATCATCAGGCCTACGTAAACAATGAGTAAAACGCTGGCGACGGCACTTTTGATTGGCATTGCAAGAGAGAACACGTTCAATTGTGGTGCGAAACGACTGATGAGGGCGAGTCCAAATTCGGCTAAAAACATAGCGAGAACTAGTGGAGCAGACATTAGAACACCGAGCAACAGTAATTGTTCAAACTGGGCGTAGAAGAAACTTACCCAAGCGTCCGTGACTGTGGGGAAAAAGATCATCACAGGCCATGAAGTGTAACTAGTAAACAGTGCGTACATGAAAACGACAAACCCACCACTGGAAAAAAATAAAGTGATCAGAGTTTGAGTTAACAATACCGCTGTGGGTGTCGATTGACCGCCGAGTGTTGGGTTGAACATACTGGCCATTGCTGCACCTCTTTGGTTATCTACAAGAAAGCCTGCAGCGTCGATTGCCCAAAAAGGAATGGCGGCAAAAAAACCAATCAGCAAGCCCAATAGCACTTCTTTTCCCAAGATAACCATTAACCAGAGCCCATCCGCTTCGGCAGGTAAATCTTGTTGCTGAACCATAGGAAAGATAAAAAGTGCAATGGAGCACAAGACACCGTTTCTGATCATAGTTCCACCAAGTGTTTGCTTGTTTAGAATTGGCAGAAATATGAAGCACGCGATCAGCCTCGGCAGCGTCAAGGTGTACAGAAAAAGTGATTGTTGCAAGTCGTCGTAAGTCATCGTATTTGCGGAATTTTGTTCAAAATCAATGTTGAAAAAGAGTGCAGTTCGGCACCGAGCCATTGGGTTGTGACAAATAGAGTAACGATGACAGCAACAAGCTTGACCGCAAAGCCCAACGTTTGCTCTTGCACCTGAGTTAATGCTTGGATCAATGAGACCAGAGTACCAACAAATGTCGCGACTAAAATAGGCGGTAATGACAAGAACAAAACTAGAGTAAGCGCCTGAGTGGTAAGGTGAATAATTTCAGCTGAACTCATGATATTTCTCCTGTTATCCGTAACTGAGCACTAGACCATGGGTTAGCTTGGTCCAACCATCTAAAAGAACAAATAACAGCAATTTGAAAGGCAATGAAATGGTCATAGGTGAAACCATCATCATACCCATTGCGAGCAAAATGTTGGATACGATCAAGTCGATCGCAATGAAGGGTAAATACAATAGAAACCCTATCTCAAATGCTCGAGTTAATTCACTCACTGTGAAGGCAGGTAATAATAGCAATAAACTATCTGTTTCTAGGCGCTCAACGTATTTCTTTGGCCATAATGCTCTTGCTGCATCGGTAAAAAACACTGATTCGGTTTCACGAATGTGTTTTTTTAGGAATTCTCTGTACGGCTGTAATCCATTATCAATGACGCCTTCAATACTCTCTGGATCTTCCAGTGATATTTCATTTTGCTTTACGTAGTCATAGGTCTCAAAGCCTACTGGCGCCATAATGAATATCGAAAGAATAATTGCAAGTCCATACATTGCCATATTGGGTGGAATTTGTTGAACCCCCAAAGCGTTTCTCAATAGTGAGAATACCACGGCAAGCTTGACGAAGGAGGTTGCCATCATCGCGATGAAAGGAACCAGGGCAAGCAAGGCAAGCGAAACAATGAGATTCAGTTCATCAGGTAACTCGATCATGCTGGCTCCTGAGTTTCACCCAATAGTTCAATCACTCGGACTCCCAAACGTTCATTGATATTAACCAATTCACACTCCCCAATGATTTTACCGTTTGCTCTCATGGTCACTGGGCTAGATATGGGTTGATTTAGCTCAAAAGTAAAGCCTGGCTGTAGAGAGTTAAGTTGCTCTAGAGTGATGGTTTGTTGCCCCACATCAAAGGTGAGCTCTACAGGGAGTTGCTGGTGGTCTGTTAGCGCTTCATTGTTGGTGATATCGTTCATATTGGTTTCTTTTTCTAAAACATGGAGTGTATTTTCATCGATTTGACAGCGATAAAGGTTTTGATTCGACACTTGGAAAATAACTTGATGGTGTGCGATGAGGCATTCATCGAAAAACACTACATCACCTAATTCCAATTGTTCAAACTGGTTGAGTGCTAATTGCGTTTTTCCGTAACTTAACCAAAAAGGTAATGTGATGGTTGAAGTTAGATTGGATGACGCTTTGGGCAGCACATCAATCAATCCCTCTGCACCTTCGTGAACCCACAAACTGAGGGATGCCTCATCTCGGTTGATAGATAGCATCAATACATCGTCCTGTTGGGTTTCTTGTTGGTGAGTTTGTAGATTGCTCAGCACAGGTAACTGTCCAAACAAACTCTTCATGACATCGGCATAAGGCTCAATTTGGTTATTGAGTAATGCCAATTGCAGAGAATTGGGCAGTGAGTCGAAGGACGTTGTGTCGAGCACATTGTGGAGCCATTGCTGTAGTTGCGCACTACTAAAGTCAATTTGAATAGTTTGACCGCCAATAAGCAGTGTCAACCGATAGCCATTAAACTCGGGCTTTGGTCCAAGTGTGATTGATAGGCTATGATCTTGACTGTCTTGAAAGTGGCACTGCCTAGTACACAATTGGTTGCTTAGTGCGAGACTTGATGGCTCGACTTTGGGTAAATTAAGCATCATTATTCGTCTTCAGGGTTCCATTCATCATAAATATTGCGTTGTTGTCTTGAATGTTGTTGGTCGTGTTGATTGTTCATCTGCTCACTGATATTAACTCGGACTGGATGGTCGAGCCCCAAGCGTTGCAGTCGCTCGGATAGTTCAACTCTAGCGTTTTGACTGATCAGAGAATGAGCATGCTCTTGTTTGATCAAAACACTGTAGCCAGAGTTATCTTGCTTGATGGATATCTCACCGCCTTTCAATAGTCCTTCGTTGAGTAGCAGTCTCACTTCTTTGTCGTTTGCTTTTGGTAAAGAAACATAAATTTTATCGACTAGCTGACTGATTAACTCGTTTACATCTCGTACTGCTTTTGGGGACGCTTGCGCCTCGAGACTTTTTAGAATTATGTCACCTTGTGTCCTTGAAGGGGTCAGGTTGTCAGCGTTAGTAGGCACCTCAGCCTTGTGTTCTGAATCTAGACGAACTTGAGCTTTACGTATTTTTGGATAGGCTTCCTCAGGAGCAGATTTAGGCTTTGCATCGCTTGCTTTTTCTGTATGTTCCGGATCCCGCTGTTGAACTTTTCCATCGATGATTTTTTTTCTTTGACGATGGTGATGCTCCTCAGCCGCTAGCTTTTGCTTATTGTTTATTTCTGCATTCAGGTTTTCCGGAGTATTGAGTAAATTTGGTTCTACTTCTTTGTCGGAATGCGATTTGCCATTATTTATTTCTTTGTCATTATTATGCTGTTGTTGGTTTCTTTTCCTAATTTTCTCTTGTTGCTCTCGGCTAGACTTATCTTTCAGGGCTTCTTGAAAGCGAGATTCGAGCTCGTCAGAGACATTTTGTTCATGCTTCTGTTGGTTTTGTTCTGGAGATGTCGATGTCTCTTGAAAATTGTATTTGATTTGCATCTTAGTCCTCTTTGAAATCAAACTATAAAACCACAACGCTACGAAACTCTTCCTGTTCGAGCTCTTCCCGGTATTGCAACTGATTGGCTTGCTCAGCCATTTCTTGTTCGTTCAATTGAACAAATTTTTCTTTAGTTTTATGGGCACTTAGCGCTTCTTTCTTTTTTATGTTCAGTTTCTCTATTTCTTGCTCTAGTGCTTTTTTGGCTTCTGCGGTGCGCTGCTTTAATTCGGCTTCCCGTTCCCTTAAAAGCGCAATTTCCTGACGCAGTATTTCGAGTTCTTTCAATACGACGGTCTTTTGTTTTGCTTTGGCAAATCGTCGGTCCTCTTCCTCTTCGCGCCACTGGCGATAATCAACCACGGATTGCTCAGATTGTTGGAGTACAGCACGTGCACTACTCACTTTATGTTCTTGTTGTTGAACCATGCGGTCTGCTCGGTCGGCACGAATCTTTTTTATTTCCAACAGCTGTTCGATCATGCGTCTGAAAGTTCTCTTAATTGAGTGATGGTTTCTACCAGTTCACTTGGCTCATGGGTACCTTGACGAAGAAATGCACGAATATCGTCTCCCTGTGCAATGGCCATGTCGGCCCGGCTGTCCGCGCCATGTTGGTACTCTCCAATCTTTATCAAGAGCTCTACTTCCTCGTACTTTGCCAACATTTCGCGCATGTGGGCCGCCGAAGTTTGATGGCTTTTGTCTACAATCTGATTCATCACTCGACTTGCTGAGCGAAGCACATCGATAGCGGGGTAGTGGTTCATAGCCGCTAGCTTGCGTGAGAGAATAATATGCCCATCAAGTATTGAACGAGTTTCATCAGCAACGGGCTCGGTCATATCATCTCCCTCGACCAAGACAGTATATAGAGCAGTAATGGAGCCTTTGTCTGACTGACCAGCGCGCTCCATCAACTTTGGAAGAGCGGCGAAAACTGATGGCGGATAGCCTCGTCGTGTTGGTGGCTCACCTGCGGCGAGACCTATTTCTCGTTGAGCTCGCGCAAAACGAGTTACTGAGTCCATAAGAAGAAGAACACGTTTTCCTTGATCGCGAAAATACTCAGCGATAGATGTGGCGACAAACGCTGCTTTTGCTCTTTCCATTGCTGGTCTGTCTGAAGTCGCTACCACAAGTACCGATCTCGCCATGCCTTCTTCCCCGAGATCGTGTTCAATAAATTCTCTTACTTCTCGGCCCCTCTCACCAATAAGTGCCAGTACAGTCACATCGACGTCAGCAGAACGGATCAGCTTGGCAAGTAAGGTACTCTTACCGCCACCTGCTGCTGCAAAAATGCCCATTCTTTGTCCTTCTCCACAAGTGAGCAGGCCATCGATAGAGCGAACACCCATGGAAATCGGCTTCTCGATAAGCTTTCGTTGCATTGGTGGTGGCGCATCCCTATATACCGGATACCAAGCACTGGGCTCTTTACCTTGAGTTCCATCGAATGGACGTCCTAATCCATCCAATATGGTTCCAAGAAGATGATCGCCAACGCCGACTTCGTGCATTTTTCCCAAGGGGCTTACTTCGGTATTGGATGAGATGCCAAACATATTGCCAAGTGGGGTCAATAAGGCGTGATGCTGTTGAAAACCGACCACTTCGGCAAGCAATGACAAAGTTTGGTCGGGGTTGCGCAATTCACAAAGTTCACCAACACGAACCCCAGGCACCACCGCTTTGATGATGGTACCTGTAACTTGAGTCACTCGGCCGCGGATTTGTATTAGGCGCGTCTGCTTGATAGCAGAATGCTGAGTTTCGGTGATGTAATCGAAGTCGTTCAATTTAAGAAAACATGTTGAGTAACGAATGGTGGAAGGATAGAAAAGATCATTTGGCATTTATAGTGAATATTGGTCGTGAGTTTTTAGAAAACTGAAGATGTACTAAAAAAACACGTCTGATTTTGACAGCCTCGGACATATCGAACTCTTATAATCCACACAAAATGTACGAAGAGGCTGCAATTGAATGAATGGTATTAACAACCCAATTACGACAGGCAATAATTTTGACTCGTCAGTTCGAAGTGGTGCTGAGTCTTCGCGCTTAGCGGGAACAACAAGTGGTAATTATCGAGGCGAGACTGTTCGTATACAAAATTCAGTTCAGTCATTTCTGGATGCTATGGAAGAACTGACCACACTAGGCTCGGGAAAAGCGGAAAAAGATCTCGGTAAACGTAAAGTTAGAGATAACGGAGCGCGTGTTAATGAAGCTCACGAGCTGGTTTCAGACTATCTAAAAAAAGTTCCAGATCTCGAAAAAAACCAGAAGATTAAAGACCTTGCCACTAAGATGGCAGGGGGGAATATATCAACTATTGCTCAACTTCAAACCTATTTGAACGGGTTTTCTGAAGAAAAAAGCCATCAGTACCTTGCATTGAAAGCGGTAAAAGAATTTCTTGGTTCTAAACCAGAAAGTAAAAACCTGCTGGTATTGATTGATAAAGCAATAGACAGCATTGAGAAGGAACCTGACTCTTGGTCTCGGATAGATACAGATATTCGTGTTTCAAGTTTTGCAAATGAATATAGCGAAGAGAACCAATTTAGTAGCCTGCATGAATTACGTGGTTTCTATAGAGATGCTGTGCACGACTATCAGAGTTTGGGATCGGCATACGATGATGTTGTGCAGAGATTTGGTGGGAATGATGTCGCTAATGCCGTCGATTTTATGCTTCAAGCACTGAGCTCAGATTTGAGCGTTCAAGGCAGCAATATTGACTCGGTTAAACTCCAGCAATTGATGTCGGATATGCAAAAACTGAGAAAACTCAATACGGTTCAAGAACTCGTCACCAACATTTTCCAAATATTCAAATCAGAGCCAGTAAAGCATGCCTTATCAAGTCACTGATTTAATGTCAGATATCATTAATTTAATTGAACAGCGCTGGGTTGGTAGCGAGGAAGTTTGGAGCCTAGTTGATTCTATGGAGTTAGGTTCAAGTGAGCAGAAAATTAGCTTTTTGAGGGAACTGCATAAATTGGTGCGCCAGATTCCCATTGATGTATTTAATGATCAAGAGCAGCGGCAAAACCTAATACAAGCGTTACAGGCAGCGCTTGATGAAGCGATAGATAAAGAAGAAGAGGAAATGTGGGACAATGACTTGGATTGATACATCAGTGGATGACTTTTGCCGCGGTATGGGGCTTGACGCTGTCGATTTTTCGTCGGCTGGGCGTGTTCAGCTCGGCTTTGAACAAAGTGGTACGCTGCATATTGAGAAGTATCAAGATCGCCTATTTCTTATGCTGGCGAGACCGCTCGATTGGCGTCAGTCCAGTGAACCACTCAAGAGAGCCTTAAGCTTTTGTCATGCAGGGCAGGGATGGCCATTTCTTATCAAAGCAGGATTGTTGGATGACCAAACTTTGGTTCTCTGTGCGCAAATTGTGGGTGAGGATGTGACTTTGCCAACGATTGAGCAAGCCTTTAATTTACTGGTTCGTTTACACGATGAGGTAGCGAACGTATGAGTCGAGTCAGTACATTAAATATTGGTATTGAAGGCTTTACTCACGTCTCTCTTGAGCAAATTGAAAGTGATTTTCCTCAGCGTTTTCAGTTATTACCTGACGGGCAGGCGATAGCCACGCACTTAGAGAAACTCTACGATTTGCGACCATCAGAGCAGTATTTAATGTCTTTAGCAAAGCCGAAACTTTCTCACTCTGAGTTGCTCCGTCCTGACAAATACCGCCAACAATTTGATATCACTCAAGAGCGACTTCAAGAACTGGCTCAGCAAAGTGGAAATATGGCCTTTAAACAAGCTTTGGAGACATTGCAAAGCACCCAATTAGATCAACGCTATCTTATCACTGCGTTGAATCTACTGATTCAGGTTTAAGCTTCATGTTACAACCAAAAGATAGGGAATTGCTGCTTGTCCATGCGGCGCTCCAAATTCAATACCAGAAACCCGAACAGGCTATCACTTTGTTGGATGCCTTATTAGAAGCGGATCCTGAACATCAAGAGGCACGTCAAGCCTTGGCGGTTGCGTGTCTAAATTCAGGCCAGCTTACTCGTACAGTCGAATTATGTGAAAGCTTGTTAAAGGCAAAACACTCAAACCAAACTGGGCTGTGGTTTTGTCTTAGCCAAGCTCGATGGAAGCAAAATGATGTTGAGGGAGCACGTAAAGCTCATCGACGTTATCTACAATCTATAAATAGTGAATCAAATGAATAAGTTGATTAGTATCATAAATAAAATTGGGCAACGAAAAGACATCATGCTTGCCGTGATGTTGTTGGCGATCGTCTTTATGATGATTTTGCCTCTGCCAACAGCATTGGTTGATGTGCTTATTGGTGCAAATATGAGTATAGCGGTGGTCTTATTGATGCTGGCTATCTACATCACCTCACCACTCGAATTTTCGGCATTTCCTGCTGTTCTTCTGATCACCACGCTATTTCGTCTTTCTCTTTCTATCACGACAACGAGATTGATTTTGCTTCAAGGTGATGCCGGACAGATCGTCTCTACTTTCGGTAACTTTGTTGTTGGAGGAAACTTAGTTGTTGGTATCGTAGTGTTTCTCATCATTACCATCGTTCAGTTTATGGTGATCACCAAAGGTTCTGAGAGGGTCGCAGAGGTTAGTGCTCGATTTTCCCTTGATGCAATGCCTGGAAAGCAAATGAGTATTGATGGTGACATGCGTGCAGGGGCGATCGATGTAAACGAAGCTCGTCACCGTCGCTCTCTGATTGAAAAAGAAAGCCAAATGTATGGTTCAATGGATGGGGCCATGAAGTTCGTAAAAGGAGATTCTATTGCGGGCTTGATCATTATTGTGGTGAACATTCTTGGTGGGGTCATGATTGGGGTGACTCAGAAAGGCATGTCGGCTGGCGAGGCTCTTGAATTGTTTTCCGTTTTGACGGTGGGAGATGGTCTAGTTTCTCAGATTCCTGCGCTTTTTATTGCTATTACTGCAGGTATTATCGTTACGCGAGTCTCTAATGAAGAATCGAACGATCTTGGCTCAGATATTGGTGGTCAGGTAATTGCACAACCGAGAGCTTTGCTGATTGGTGGCGTTTTGTTGGTCTTATTTGCGCTTATTCCCGGTTTCCCTAAGGTTACTTTTCTTGTTTTAGCTTTAGTGGTAGGGGGCGGCGGCTTCTTTCTGTTCTACCAACAAAAAAAGCAGAGCGAATCTGACCAGTCTGATCTATCGAGTTTTGTCGCTCAAGGCGCTGGCTCGCCAGCGGCCAAACCAACAGTATCCCGTAATAGTAAAGGTAAACTCGGTGAGCAAGAAGAATTCGCCATGACGGTTCCTCTTCTCATTGATTTAGACTCACGTTTACAAGAAAGCTTGGAGGCGGTCGCCCTCAATGATGAGCTTGCTAGAGTAAGGCGGGCATTATACCTCGATCTAGGTGTGCCTTTCCCGGGGATTCACTTGCGATTCAATGAAGCAATGAAAGACAGTGAATACTTGATTCAATTGCAGGAAGTACCAGTTGCTCGTGGTCGAATTGAGAGTGATAAGTTACTGATTACAGAAGGTAACGAGCAAGTTGATTTGCTGGGTATTCCTTATGAAAAAGAGGATGACTTCCTTCCCAGTATCGAGACTCTCTGGGTTGATCAAAACCATCAGGAAAAACTTGAACAAAGCCAAGTTGGTTTCTTAACGCCTGATCGCATTTTGACCTATCACTTATCCCATGTATTGAAAGAATTTGCGCAAGATTTTATCGGTATTCAAGAAACGCGTTATTTACTTGAACAAATGGAAGGCAGTTACGCAGAGCTTGTAAAAGAGGCACAGCGTATCGTTCCTTTGCAAAAAATGACCGAAATCCTTCAACGCTTGGTTTCGGAGGACATCTCTATTCGTAACTTGAGAGTGATTCTGGAAGCCATGGTTGAGTGGGGTCAAAAAGAGAAAGACGTCATACAGCTTACTGAATACATTCGAACCAGTTTGAAACGTTATATCTGTTACAAATACGCCAGTGGTCAAAATATGTTACCTGCATATCTACTTGATCAAAGTCTGGAAGATACGATCCGAAATGGCATCCGTCAAACATCAGGGGGCAGCTACTTAGCACTGGATCCTTCTGTAACTCAACAGTTTGTAAGCGATGTTAAACAAACCATCGGGGATTTGAGTCGTATGCCTAACAAGCCAGTATTAGTCGTGTCAATGGATGTGCGACGATATGTTCGCAAATTGATCGAATCTGATTACTACGAGTTACCGGTATTATCTTTCCAAGAGTTGACTCAACAAATCAATATCCAACCACTAGGCAGGGTAGGCACATAATGGTGTGTAAGCTCTCCGAGTCTTTAACGGCGTCAGGTCTCGAAGTGACGCCTTACTTTTGGCAAAAAAGCACCATAGTGCTGGGGCAAAGATATGTTTACGACGGTATGGAGTTAGTTTTTCGAGTCGAAGAAGGTGAAATCATCATTACGTTACTACGAAGAATTAACCCTAACTTAGGGTTGAGTAATCCTTTCTCAGCCCTGTTTTTACTCGCAGAACATGCAATTGCGTTATACCCATCAAGTTGGGTTCTTCGTGGCAATGTCGACGTATTTCGTAACAGTACTATGAGCAGTCATCGTCTCGCACAGTTTTATTTAAGAGCCTGTGGTGCAAGTCATGATCAACAGGAAGATTGGTACTTTTTACGTCTTAGTGACTATCGCCCCCTAAAAAAAAGAAAAAAGTAAAAACTTGCGACCATTACTGACAGCATCTTTTAGATGCATCACTTTAAAATAGGTACAAAGATGAAATCACCCTTTAGTGAAACCATTGAAAAAGCTGAACTTGCTATCCGTAGCGCAGAAGATAGAGGCGATATTTTCAATGAACTACTCGAAGGGTTAGGTGTAGGTCCGGTGGCGGGAGAACTCTTGCTTAGCGGACTTAATACCTCACCCAAAGTGATGAAGCTCGCGGAGCAAGAGCTTGTTGAAGAAGTTCAACGTCGTAGACAACAGCAGCCCCAGCTACAAACAACAAACACCCAAGGTACTCGGCGCAAGCGACCGACCATGATGCGCGGTATGGTGATATAGAGATTTTTACATGACGAACATGACACCCGTAAGCTCTGTAATTGGAGCATCAAAGACAACAACGACTTCCGTTCTTCAAGTTTCATTTGAAGAGGCGTTGGTTGATAAACTGAGCCTAGAACTTGAAAAGTCTGCTATCGATCAACTGAAGCCATTGGTGGCAAAACTTCCGGCGATCGAAAATCTTAATGAAACAGAAAACGCCGAGAAGTACGCTAGCGCGCTGATTCAGCTAGTCAAAAAGCAAGAGGCCATATCGGGTACGCTTTCCGTCGACGTTGTGAATGATTGGGTCAAGGCAATACCAGCAACTAATGGCTTGGCTGAGGCAAATGATGTCATAAACAAAGTGAATGCGACGCTTGCTAATCACTTTCGATCTTGGTTTGAAAGTAAGCTGGAGGATTCGGTCAGTCCCGGTCTTCCCAGTGGTTTTATCAGCAACTTCCGTCTCGGTGCTGAGAGTACTCAAGCTCAACAAATTTCAGGGTTAACAGCGGATAATTTAAATGAAAAAACCCAAGAAATTAAAGGTTTTTTACAAGATCTCGGAGCTTCTTTTCGTCCACAAAGAGCAGATGAAAATGCGGCTAAGTTTCTAAGTAGTGCTTTTGAATCGCTTGGTAATGGTGCTTCGGTGAACATTCACCAGATGAGACAAGCTGATTTTTCATTAACGAAAGCGCGCTTTCAATCTGCCCTTGAAACCGCACTGAATGAGAGTTTAAAAGGTATTGGTACCTTTGAGGTCAGTGATATCCAGTCACTGGCTGAAAAAATAACTTGGGTACCAGGTGTCACTCAAAAGCAACTTACAGATGTGATTAGTAAGCTTTCACAGCAGGTCAAGCAACAATTTAAAGATTATCCCCCTAGCACTGAATTAGTAGGTAGCCTACAAAGCGCATTTGATAAGGCGATGAAAGAACTCAAAGACAGCAGTGCTACGCTAAATATAACAAGTTTATTTTCGTTTGTGGCCTCTTTTGTTGTTGAAGGTCAAATATCATCTCTTCGGACAGATAAAGAAATTAATTCTTTGCAGCTTAAGCAAATATCAGAAGAGCAGTATAAAAAAATTATAAATGAGGCAAAGAGAGACACTGTTGCCTTATTTGATAAAGACCTCAAGGTGCTTTTCCATAATGTTCTTTCTAAAGGCACAAAAGATCTGGCGTTAGAATTTCCCCAACGTTTCAGTGAGATGAGGAACGATTTAGCGTATCTCTCAACTCGTCTCAAACAAATTACCATAGAAGAGCTGCAACCAGAGAAAAATGCTAATGGCACAATTAAACTAGAAAACGGTCAGCCGGTTTATAACATTGAAAGACAACATCAGCTAACTGCTAAAGACCTTCTTTCTGTTATCAAGGCTAATATCGGAGGGGAAATGGATGAGCGTGTGTTGCTGGCTTTTGAGCAACGGCGTTTAAATCGTCTAGCTAAAAGAGATGAACACAAAGAACAACTTGAGGCTCTTACTGCACAACTAAAAATCTTCGGGGCAATACAATCTCAGATACAAGAGGTACAGAAAAAAGGTTCTGAGCCTGGTGAGAGTGGGGTCTATAAACCCAAGGAACTTTTCTTAAATCACGAAAGCTTCAAAATGTCCGAAAATGACTATGAAAAGTCAGCGATATATCGTGAGCTAGCCAATGTATATAGAGAAAATAAAGGACTTGACTTCCCAAGAGTCGAAGTCAAAGCGGAACATTTAGATCAAGAGGCAATAAAAAAAGCTGGGAAGGCGGGCATTACTATTAAGGGAGAGGATTTTATTCTTTCGCCATCTAATATCGCAAAATATATCAAGGAAGATAAGCGAGAGTCTATTCATGAACTGGTGAGCTATAAAACCATTACTCCCCCTTTAGATGGAAAATATTTTATCGGTGGGCTTGCGAGAACAGATTTGACGCTCTCCCCAAAATATATTGAACGCTATATTAAACCCGAATACCGACACCCCAATGGAGGGATCATACCCGACAAAGAAGACATCAAGTTGACGCATGTAGATTTTTTAACGAACAAAATCAATAATTTTGATACAGCCGTAACATATCAGGATACGAAAGATTCCCAAAAGTTATCGAACCTTTCTAACCAGCTCAGTGAGACGACCAAATTGGTGAATACTGATGTGCAACTGAAGACGACGGATCTGAACGATACCAATTCTCAATATCTCAATACCATTGAAGCAATGAACAAGTTCATCCAAAAGTACATGAACATTATTGAAACCATCTTACGAGCGATATAAGGGTAACTTTCCATGACGACACCAACTACCACAATTGATCCTTCTCAAATAAACACAGAGGAAATGCTTGCATTTTTTGATGAAGGTGGAACGTTAAAGATGTTGCATGATGTATCAGACGATACGATTGAGCATATTTATTCAGTTGGATATAACTTTTTCCAGTCTGGTAAGCTGGAGGATGCATCGAAGATTTTCCAACTACTTGCCATGTTTGATCATTATCAAGCAAGATTTTTTATCGGTTTAGGTGCGACTCGTCAGGAGTTAGGTGAGTACCTGCAGGCGATAGATGCCTACAGCTACGCCGCACTAGTGGATATCAATGATCCACGCCCACCATTTTATTCTGCAAAATGCCATGTTGAGCTTGATCAACTAGCAGAGGCAGAGAGTGGGTTTTATAGTGCAAAGGAGATGTCTGCTGGGAAGTCAGAGTATGAAAACATACATCAACAAGCAGGCATCATGTTAGAAGCGGTGAGAAAGAAAAGGAGTAGTTAGAATATGAATTCTATTGCACTTGACCGCAACCAGAGTCAGGTCTTTACCCCTGACTCAAATCAAACTACGTCAGATAAAGTGACTGGAGTTGCATCCTCTGCAACACCTGCTGTGACTTTTGAAAACGTAAAAAGTAAAAGTACTGATGTGCCCAAAGTGGGTAAATCGGGTATTCAGCTTGATCCTCCCAATGCGGCAGTAAATGACACAATAAACGAGTTCACCATCACAGGAATGCAAGCAATGCAAGCAATGACACGCTTGTATTCCACTGTGCTGAAATCTGTCGATTCTATCATCGGAGGCTCGCCTAATATCAGAACTAAGGTTAGCGATGCGGCTGACTTTGAACTGGAATTAGCGAAAATTACAGATCAGCTTAAAGGTGCTCAATCTTCGATACAAAAGCAAGATTTAAGTATTACAAAAGAACGTCACAAAAAAGAGATGGATGCAAACGCCGAGAAGCTTATTGAATCTGAGGCTGCTGCAAAAGAAGCTCAAAAGGCGGGATTAGCAAGTAAAGTTTTTGGTTGGATTAGTGTCGCTGCTTCTGTGCTAGCTGGCATTGCGATGATAGCAACAGGTGCTGGTGCTGTTGCAGGTGTGGCTATGATTGTTGGTGGCGTGATAGATGCTACTACTCGAATTCTGGATCATGCTGGAGTAGATAACCCGATAGCACAAAAAGTCCTAATGGCTCTATCGATAGCGGTCACTGTTGTGTCAGTGGTAGTGACCTTTGGCGGGGCTGGTGCAGCTAAGTTGGCAGAAGTCACTGCGAAGGCTCCTCAAACAATCCTTAAAACGGTCAATTCCCTTTCAACAAAAGTAGGCAACGGTCTTACGAAGGTTGCTGAAATCAATATTAAGGCAGCGTCAACATCAGCAAAAGCGGTCAAGATAAGCTCGGAAACGACAGACGTGCTCGCTAATGTTGGCCAAGGAGTCTCAAATTTAGTGTCTGGTATTAAAAGAGCTAATGTCACAGGCATTGAAGCTGATCTTAAAAACTCAAGTGCAGCAATGGAGCTTATCAATGCTCAGATGGATAAAATCAAAGAGAATATAAGCAAAGTGTTTGAGAGCAACCAACATATCATGGATGCCCTTATGAGGATAATTCAAGAAAGATATGACGTCTTAAATTCAGTAGCTCAAAATAACAAATCGATAGTATAAGGATTTTTATGATAAACATAACAAATAACGCTACTTCAGTAGGCGTTAATGCTCCGAATGAGTTGGTTGGCCAGAATCGAGCCGAAAAAACATCCCAAACTAAAGTGGAGGCGGGTGCCGTTGGTGGTGTAAGCCAAGCGACAATGGGTAATATTAAAAATTATCAATTGGAAATGCCGATAGTGTCTGCGTTTGGTAAACAAGGCCAAGAGGTTTCAGCTGTAATCAATGAAGTAAGATCATCGGTAATGCAACTCACCAAGTCTGTGTTAAACACTGTAAGTAGTGAGCCGATTTTTAAATCTTCAGCAGATGCGGTTGCAGAAACGAAGTCTCTTTTCCATTTGTTACTTGAAATAACCAAACTTAGCCGTGAGCAACAGACTCGCCAACGTGATATCGCCACCAACGCTAACGTGACAAGTCTTAAGACACAGGCTGCAGAATTAAGAAGTTCGACTTACACCATGATCGCTATGGCTGTGGTCTCCGGAGTAGTTGCGGGTGTTACAGCCGCTTTCGGTGCCAATAATTCAGCAAAAGCAAGCAAGAACCTTAAGTCTGATATGGGCTTAAGTAATCAGGTAAAAATGCAACAAAAAGCAGCTGATGACATAGAAAAATTAAATACCGCAGGTATTAGTGACAGTATGCGGGCTCAGTTGAATAAAGCAAAGGCAGAGTCGGAAAAAATAAAAGCCCGCATAGATCCTGAGCTGCAAATTAACAAAACGCAATCTGACAAGCTATCGAGCTCATTTGCTGCTAAGAATTCGGTGCTTCAAACTACGGGGCAAATGTCAAACTCTGCGGTGAATATTCATCAAACTTCTGCCCAAGCGGCCACTAAAGATGCAGAGATAATAGCGGCGTTAGCACAAGCTTCTAAAGAGAAAGTCGGAGAGGGGATTGCTAACGTAGACACTATGTTGAACCATATCCTCGAAATATACCGAACTTATGTAGAGGCTATGAATCAAGCGTCTCGGACCGCCGCCAATGTTTAGATAGGATATAGATACAAAGCGCTGTTATTACAGCGCTTTTTTATTCTCTTCTATCTACTTGAGACAAACCCCGCCAGTGATTCAGAGATTGGGTATAAACTCACCTTGCAGAGCCCATTCGCTAGCCTTCTTATTCAAATCATCATGATTTGCCCAATCCAATCCATTTCAGTTCAGTTCAGTTTGTTTATGTTTTGTTATTAATGTCCACTTTTTGGTTATGATCAAAAGGGGAGATGAGTGATCGAATGACGATGAGAGGATATCAATAAAGATCTGAAATGAATTAAAAGCAGGGTTTTTGGGTATAAGCGGATGCGCTTTATAAAGCTATCAGGTACTATCGATGGCATAACAATGACAAGGGGTGATGGAATCATGCTAAAAATTGCGATCAATGGATTTGGACGTATCGGTCGTAATGTTTTGCGCGCTGTGTACGAGAGCGAAAAAAATCAACAGATTAAGGTTGTTGCTGTCAATGAACTCGCTCAGCCAGATGCGATGGCGCACTTGTTACAATACGACACTAGTCATGGGCGCTTTGGTAAAAAGATTACCAATGATCAAGAACATATCTATGTACACCACAGTGGTGGAGATGTTGACTCGATAAGGATCCTTCATCTGGCGGAGATTGATCTTTTGCCTTGGCGAGACTTGGAGGTCGATATTGTTCTTGATTGTACTGGAGTTTTCGGATCACGTAGCGATGGGCTTGAACACTTAGTAGCAGGGGCAGGCAAAGTCTTATTCTCCCACCCAGGAGGTCCTGACCTTGATAATACTATTATCTATGGAGTGAACCATACATCGTTAATGCCTGACCATGTCATTGTTTCCAATGGATCATGCACAACCAATTGTATTGTGCCGATTATAAAAGCGCTAGATGATGCCTTTGAAATCGAATCAGGCACAATAACCACGATACATTCATCAATGAACGATCAACAAGTTATCGATGCCTATCATTCAGATCTACGTCGAACTCGCGCAGCGAGCCAATCTATCATTCCTGTCGATACCAAATTACATAAGGGCATTGAAAGAATCTTCCCGAAATTTTCCAACAAATTTGAAGCTATTTCGGTCAGAGTGCCGACAGTTAACGTGACTGCGATGGATTTAAGCGTTACCGTTCACACTGATGTGAAAGTTAATGACATAAATCAAACGATAATTGACGCGTCTCGGTGTACATTGCAAGGTGTTGTTGACTATACTGAGGCTCCACTGGTCTCGATCGATTTTAATCATGATCCGCACAGCGCGATTGTCGACGGTACACAAACACGAGTGAGCAATGGTCACTTGGTCAAAATGTTGGTGTGGTGCGACAACGAGTGGGGTTTTGCTAATCGAATGCTAGATACGGCATTGGCGATGCAAAACGCAAAATAATTTTGTAGGTGATAATTATTTTTAGCCTTGAAATAAATGTTATCATCTCCATATCACTACCAGTGAAATGCATTGTCTAGCTGGATTGCTAGGCTATTAAGCTTTTATTTAATGAATATTTGAGAGGACTCATCATGTCTGTAATCAAGATGACAGACCTAGATCTGGCGGGAAAAAGAGTATTTATTCGTGCTGATCTTAATGTACCAGTAAAAGATGGCAAGGTAACTTCTGATGCTCGTATTCTTGCTTCTTTACCAACGATTCAACATTGTATTGAAGCTGGTGCTAAGGTAATGGTTACCTCTCACCTTGGTCGTCCTTCAGAAGGCGAATATGCGCCTGAGTTCTCCCTACAACCTGTTGTTGATTACCTCGACGACGCGCTTAGCTGTGATGTTAAGTTGGCCAAAGATTACTTAAATGGTTTGGACCTAAACGCTGGCGAGTTAGTGGTTTTGGAAAACGTTCGCTTTAACCAAGGCGAAAAAAGTAACGACTCTGAGTTATCACAGCAGTACGCTGCTTTATGTGACATCTTCGTTATGGATGCATTTGGTACCGCACACAGAGCGCAAGCTTCTACTCATGGAATAGGAATGAAAGCACCGATTGCATGTGCTGGACCTCTTTTGGCAGCAGAGCTTGATGCTTTGGGTAAAGCCATGGATAACCCTGAGCGTCCATTGGTTGCGATTGTTGGTGGGTCTAAAGTCTCAACCAAGCTAACAGTTCTTGAATCGCTATCTAAAGTCGCTGACCAACTGGTTGTTGGTGGCGGAATTGCCAATACCTTCATTGCTGCTGCAGGACATAATGTGGGTAAATCACTCTATGAAGCAGACCTTTTGGATACGGCGAAAAAATTGATGACAGAGTGTTCAATTCCGGTGGCCACAGATGTCGCGTGTGCAAAAGCGTTTGATGAAAGTGCGCAAGCTGAAATTAAGTCTGTTACTGATGTTGCTGATGATGACATGATCTTCGATCTAGGGCCTGAATCAACTCAAGCGCTCGCTGACATTATTGCTGATGCCAAAACAATCCTTTGGAATGGTCCAGTTGGAGTGTTTGAATTTAAGAACTTCGCAGCCGGCACTCAAGGCATTTCAGAGGCGATTGCGAAGTCAGCAGGGTTCTCCGTTGCGGGTGGTGGTGATACGTTAGCAGCGATCGATAAGTTCGGTATAAAAGCCGATGTATCATATATCTCAACGGGTGGAGGTGCCTTCCTTGAATTTGTAGAGGGTAAGGTGCTCCCCGCTGTTGCTATGCTTGAAGAGCGAGCTAAATAATAAGTAAAAAGCGGGAGTTTACCTCCCGCTTTCTTGTTTGCTCCACGGTCTGATGATTTGATAATATCTTCGCTGTGGTGAGCAAACGTTTAAAACAGATTCAGTTTTATTTTTAAACGACAGATAATATAGGATTACTTCCATGTCTAAGATCTTCGACTTTGTAAAGCCAGGTGTTATTTCTGGCGATGACGTTCAAAAAGTGTTTGAAGTAGCGAAAGAAAACAGTTTTGCGCTACCAGCGGTAAACGTTGTTGGCACTGACTCTGTCAATGCTGTTTTAGAGGCTGCGGCAAAAGTAAAAGCGCCAGTCATTATTCAGTTTTCTAATGGCGGTGCTGCTTTCTTCGCGGGTAAAGGTCTAAAACTTGAAGGTCAAGGAACGCAAGTTCTTGGTGCAGTTGCGGGTGCTAAATATGTTCACTCCGTAGCGGAAGCTTACGGTGTACCTGTTATTTTGCACACAGACCATGCTGCGAAGAAGTTACTTCCTTGGATTGATGGCTTGCTTGATGCGGGTGAAGAGTATTATGCCGCTACAGGCAAACCACTATTCTCTTCACATATGATTGATTTATCTGAAGAGTCTCTTGAAGAAAACATCGAAATTTCTGCTAAATACCTTGAGCGTATGGCAAAAATGGACATGACGCTTGAAATCGAACTTGGTTGTACTGGCGGTGAAGAAGACGGTGTGGATAACTCTCACATGGATGCTTCAGATCTTTATACGTCACCTGAAGATGTTGCGTACGCTTATGAGAAGCTGAACGCTATCAGCCACCGTTTCACTATTGCAGCATCATTTGGTAATGTTCACGGGGTTTATAAGCCAGGTAATGTTGTGCTTACTCCAACGATTCTTCGTGACTCACAAGCTTATTGCTCAGAGAAGTTTGATATTGCGCCTAATGCACTAAACTTTGTTTTCCATGGTGGCTCAGGTTCAAGTCTTGAAGAAATCCGTGAATCAATCAGCTATGGTGTGATTAAAATGAACATCGATACTGATACTCAGTGGGCAACATGGGATGGTATTCGCCAATATGCAGCGGATAACCATGATTACCTTCAAGGCCAAATCGGTAACCCTACAGGCGATGATGCGCCAAATAAAAAATACTACGATCCACGCGTCTGGTTGCGCTCTGCTCAGTCTTCAATGGTGAAGCGCTTAGAGCAAGCGTTTTCTGATTTAAACGCTGTTGATGTACTGTAATTTTCTATTTTAAAAAAGCCCGCTTTTAAAGCGGGCTTTTTTTATCTGTTGCTTTTCATATATTCTCAAACTCAACTCACTTATCTAAGTATTGTATGGGTGATGACTTTGAACGTGGTGTCGAACTTGACTTGGGTATATATTCGGAAAAGAAAAATCATAAACCTGTCGTATTGATATTAATGTTATGAGACATTGAGTCGATGGAATTGTTTATTTATAAAATAGAGGGGGCTTTTTATGGCTGCTGAATCAGAGCAACCAAGTATGCCAATCATCAGTGAAATGGGACAATTTGGCGGGTGGTTAACCAACCACTCGGATCTTATTATTCAGTATTGTGTCAATATTATTGCGGCAGTCCTGATTCTATTTGTTGGCTACCTATTGAGTAAAGCGATTGCCAACGGTACGGCTAAGGTCTTACATAAGAAGAATATGGATAAGGCGGTTGTGCAATTTATTCATGGCCTTTTGCGTTATGCTTTATTTGCGATTGTCTTTGTTGCGGCTCTGAGCCGTTTAGGCGTTCAAACGGCCTCTGTTGTTGCGGTAATTGGTGCAGCAGGCCTTGCGATTGGCTTGGCTTTGCAAGGATCTTTGTCGAATTTTGCGGCCGGAATCCTGATCGTCATATTCAGACCTTTTAAGTCGGGAGACTATGTGCAGGTCAGTGGGGTTGCGGGCTCAGTGGACTCTATTCAAATTTTTCAGACGATACTAACTACGCCTGATAATAAAATGGTAGTGGTACCAAATAGCAGTGTGATTGGTAGCCCCATCACCAACTATTCACGCCATAAAACCCGCCGGATTGATTTAGTCATCGGTGTTTCTTACAGTGCAGATTTGAATAAAGTAAAGTCGCTACTTTTAGCACTTTGTGAGGCAGATTCTCGTGTCTTGAAAGATCCTGGTGTGGTCGTTGGTGTGCAGGCATTGGCAGATTCTTCGGTGAACTTCGTGGTTAGACCTTGGGTGAACACCTCGGACTATTGGGACGTGTATTTCGATCTCTTGCAATCTATCAAAGAAAGTTTGGATAAAGAAGGCATAGATATCCCTTTCCCACAAATGAATGTTCATCTCAATAAAGTTGAGAGCTAAAAAACAATGGCGGGGATATTTCCCCGCCTTGATCCAGATTTATCTATGATGTCATCAGCTCTTTAAATAGCAAAACGGCAATCGTAAACATTGTAATAGCAACTATCATATCAATCGCTCTTTTAACCCTTGGCTTGGATAATACTGGCCCAAGTTTCGCGGCTCCAACAGACAGAGAGTAGAACCAGACAAAAGATGCAGTCATTGTCCCGATAGCAAATGCAATTCGGTCTTGCCCCTCAAATTGACCACCAATCGAACCGAGTATGACAACAGTATCAAGGTAAAGGTGTGGATTGAGTACTGTAACAGCTAAGGCTCCAGCGATAACAGATTTACGTCCCCGGCTCATCATTTCTGTTTGAGATTCAGGTTGTGAGTTAGTTCTGATAGCACTTTTGAGTGATAGAAATCCGTAAAAAATCAGAAAAGCAATACCGCCGATGGTTACGGCTGTCAGTAGTATCGGGTTGCTTGACAGTAGTGCGCCCCCACCAAAAATACCTAAGGTAATGAAAAAAACATCTAAGAAACTACAGATAGTTGCAGTCATAAGATGATGATTTCTTTTGATACCTTGGTTTAAAACATAGGCGTTTTGAGCACCAATAGGAATAATCATACTTGCTCCAAGGCCAAACCCTTGCAATAAAACCCATATGTTCACGTTACTCACCCATTCAATGAAATAATATTGAATGCTGAGAATAATGTAATTAATCTAATTAGGATAATTAATGATTTTAAACATACATTAGTATTACTTATGGTGAAGTTATGAGAGGTATGGACTATCGTTGGCTTGAGGCTTTGGAGGCTGTCATTACATTGGGGAATTTCGAGCGTGCTTCCACGGCGCTTTTTATTTCGCAGTCTGCGGTATCTCAGCGTATTAAACAACTGGAGAAATACTTAGCACAGCCGGTTTTGATTAGAGAGCAGCCCCCTAAGCCGACAGTGGTCGGTAAAAAGTTGCTCGGTTTATATCATCGAGTTCAATTACTGGAAGATGAACTAGTACCGGAGCTTACCAATAATCAACTCGATAAGCCCTTAACAATATCAATTGCCACCAATGCAGACAGCCTTGCCACATGGCTGCTACCTTCACTAGAAAGTGTGCTGACCACAAGAAATATTGAGTTAAAGTTAGCCGTACTCAATGAAAAACGAGCGATCGAAAAACTTAAAAGTGGGGAAGTCACCGGAGCCATTAGCCTTGAGTCTCGACCTATTCCTGGTTGTCAGGCTGACTACTTAGGTCGAGTGGACTATGTGTGTGTGGCCAACCCGAAGTTTTTTGCTCGCCATTTTACCAATGGCGTTAATATAGAGAGCTTAAAAGTTGCTCCTGGCGTCGCTTATGATCAACACGATAATCAGCATCAGCAGTTTCTTAAAAAACATTTCAACTTGTTGCCTGAAGATGTACGAATCCATAGGGTCGCCAGCTCGGAAGCTTTTGTTACTATGGCTGTTAAGGGCATGGCTTACTGTCTTATTCCTCGTTTCCAAATCGAAACAGAGTTAGAGACAGGGCAGCTCGTTGATATATTGCCGGGCTTTTTAAGTTCATACCGAATCTATTGGCATCATTGGCAATTAGAGTCTGGTGTGTTGGAAGAAGTCACACAATCAATTGTAAGTTTTGCACAGAAGGTACTTTCGAGTTAGGAGCGTTGAAAATTGCTGAAATGATATGGAACCACTTAGGATAACTCGAATCAAAGTCAAGGTAGACCAGATAACGTTAGGTAGATAAGAATGAAGACAATCGCAAAATTGATGCTATGTACTGTGGCTCTAGTTCAACCTGTTGTTCATGCCAGCTCAACGCCAGACTCACCTCACCTTATGACGACAGGGTATGGTCAGGTAGTGGCGACACCCGATATGGCTGAGTTTTCGGTAAAGGTCATTGAATCTAAATCGACAGCGGAAAGAGCGAAGAAAGCCGTGGATCAAGCGGTAACAGAGTTTTTAGAGGCACTCGCATCTCAAGGTGTTAAAAAAGAGGATATTTCCAGTTCTAATTTATATCTAGCGCCACAGTACCATTATCCAAAAGAAGGCAAAGCTGAGTTAACTGGATATCGTGCAAGTCGAACTATAAAAGTTTCGGTGGGGGAGCTTGGTAAGCTCAATCAATTTCTCGACGTGGCGTTAAAGTCTGGTATTAATCAGGTCGATAATATTGAGCTCAAAGTTAAAGACAAGGCTAGTTATATCGAGAGAGCACGAGCAGCAGCAATTAAAGATGCTCAGCAGAAAGCAGAGTCAGTTGCGCAAGGGTTTGGACAACAATTAGGGGGTGTATGGAGAGTGACTTACAATAACTCTTCGCAACCGGTTGTTGCGACAAGGGCCATGGCGATGGACTCTAGAATGGAATCAAATAGCTATCAAGACTCTAGCATTGTAATTCGTGATCGAGTTGAGGTCATCTTTAAGCTCGATTAAGTCACATGCCTTCCGTAGCAAGGTTTTGCTACGGACTCTGACTTCAAGATGCAGGACTTAGAGTGATGCCAAGGTGCTGAGTTTAATGAAAATGCCGCTGCAGAGTAGTTAGCCCTTTTTCAGTTGTTTGATGATGAAATCAGCGTTGTGGCACGCTATCGAAGGAGAGTTGTTTTGCTTTACATGCGTCGATATTGATATTCAATTTAGATGACTAGATCCTCAAATTGTTGGCTTGCCTATCAAGCAAGCCATTCGCTGAACCTAGTATCTTGAGGTTACTTAGGTATATATCAGGCAGCAATACCACTTTTTTCTATGATGGCTTGTATTTGTCTCATATTTCTTGTGAGGGCCAAATCAAGTTTTTCGAGTGTTGCATCAATATTTCTGTCGATGAATGGCTGGATAATACTCTCGTAATCATTGATTGAATTGAGCACGGACAAACCACTATTGTGTGCAAAGTAACGATAGCGATGTGCCTGATTAAGCATGTGATTGAATAAAAAGTGCATATTTTTTGCTTGGGTTCCGCTTAGCAGTTCCCTGTAAAATTGATGCTGTGCATCTTCTTGAGTACACCAATCGAGTTCGGATACGTTTTGATAGTCGCGAGTTAAGTGATGAAATGCACTAATGACTCTTAATTCCCAGCCTCGATTATTCTCTCTCATGGCTCTTCTCAACAGCTCTTTGGATACTAACCTTAGACCATCATAAACTTCTTTCAATTCATCCGAAGAGATATCGGCAACCCAACACCCTTTTTGTGGTTCTAGATTAACGTAGTTAATCCAAGAAAGCTTTACCAGTGCTTCTCGGATTGGAGATGCGCCGACTTGATATTTTGTTTTTAAGTCCGCGACGACGAGTTTGCTTCCTGGTTCTAACTTTCCAGTAAGGATGTCTTTTTCAATAAGTTGTGAGACTTTGTCTGTTAAGGTTGGCGTTGACACTATACGTTCCTCTGCGTGTTCGGAAGGAAAGACTGAAACCGCACAATAAGTCCTTCAGCATAAGTGACTTTATAATATGGCGTACCAAAAGTTTGGGCAAGAAGAAAAATATGAAAATGGAGGCATATCGCCTCCATTTGCTATTAAGTGATGTTAATTGAGAATGATGTCTTACAAAACATGAACTGATGCAGTGTTTGTAGTACCAGAAGCGACCAAGGCACCAGAAACCATGATAACAATATCACCATGTTGACCTAAACCAGATTGGAGCGCTAATTCTTTACCAGCGACAAAAAAGGCATCGGTATTGTCCATAGTATTGACAAGCATAGGTGTGACGCCTTTAGTCAGAACAAGCTGGGCTGCCGTCTTCTCATTTGTTGTAAGCGCGAGAATGTTCGCTGTTGGGAAGTATTTGCGCACTGAACGCGCTGACTTACCACCTTCAGTGGCGACAACAATAAGAGGTGCTGCGAGTTTTTCAGCAGTATCCACAGCGCCCTTACATACGGCTTCTGTGATGCGTAAGCGAGGGCTATCAAGGCGTGACCCAAGCTCTGCTTTGAGTGCGGCATCGGTACGATTCGCAATTTGTGCCATTATAGTAACAGCTTCTACAGGATATTTGCCTTTTGCTGTTTCACCAGAAAGCATAACTGCATCCGTGCCATCCATGACGGCATTAGCAACATCACCAGCTTCTGCTCTTGTTGGTCTGGGGTTATGAATCATTGAATCGAGCATCTGAGTTGCAGTGATGACCATCTTACGAGCACGATTACACTTTTCAATCATCATTTTTTGCGCAAAAATAACTTCTTCAGCAGGAATTTCTACGCCTAAGTCACCTCGAGCAACCATGATTCCATCGGACAGTTCGAGAATGTCATCAAAGTTGTCAACCCCTTCTTGGTTTTCAATTTTTGATATGATGTGAATGTTTTCACCACCAAAAGCGGTCAGAACTTCACGTATCTCTTGTACATCGGATGCTTTGCGAATGAAAGAAGCCGCAACAAAGTCAACGCCTTGCTCACAGCCAAATTTAAGGTCATTTTTGTCTTTTTCTGACAGGGCTGGCAGATTAACAGAGACTCCGGGTAAGTTGACGCCTTTATTCTCACCAAGAGCACCGTTATTTAGAACTCGACATTTGACTTCTGTTGCTGACGTCTCGGTCACTTCCATTTCAATCAAGCCATCGTCGACTAAGATGGTGTTTCCTGGTTGTAGATCTGAAGCAAAGCCGGGGTAGGTAACAGCAACTTTTTGTGCATTACCGATGACGTCAGTATTCGTCGTGAAGGTAAAGTCTTGGCCAGCAACTAAATCTACATCTTGACCACCGTCAAGCTTAATGGTTCGAATTTCTGGCCCTTTAGTATCAAGCAGTATAGCAAGTTGTTTACCTGACTCTTGCATGACCTTGCGGAAGTTATTGATGCGTGTTCCATGTTCGACGTAGTCACCGTGAGAAAAATTTAGGCGCATAACATTCATGCCTGCAGCGACTAGCTCTGTCAGTTTTTCAATAGACTCAGTTTTAGGGCCAATCGTACATACGATTTTGGTCTTTTTCATGGAAAGTACTCTCCGGTCAATCTAGTTACAATGTGAAAGTCGTTTATCAAGCGAAAATTGAGTCGGCTTTACGTCAATCATCAGCTCAGTATTTGTCATTATACCGAGCGTTATTGGTTCATCTGATCTGAAAGTCTTTCACACTTTTTAGTTATAAAATAACTAATTTAGCGGCGACTTAGTGCAGAAATGTCCCATACTGCATGGAGAAAATGACGAATTCGTAAAGAAGTTACACTATTTTCTGTAATTTTTTTTCTTTTCGGTTGTAAATTCTATCACTGAATCCAACCAATATCACGGTCTAAAAGTGGTAGAAATGGTCGGTTTTACCTTTCTTATTTATTTTTTATATCAAAATAAATAGTGTTTAATCTTTCGTTTTGGTTATAATTGGTTTCATTGCGAAACTTTATTTATTTGGTTATATGTCAAAAAGGAACACACAGCTTAGACGTCATGCTATTTCGACCATGGTCAATGAGCAGGGTGAAGTGAGTGTTGAAGCGCTTTCTGCACAGTTTGAAACATCAGAAGTCACTATTCGCAAAGACTTAGCTTCATTAGAAGAAAATGGTCAGTTACTGAGACGCTATGGTGGTGCAATTGCTTTACCTAAAGAAGTCGTCAATGATGCAATGAACACAAAGGTTTCACTTCGAAAGAACCAACTTGCAAAAGAAGCCGCCAAGCTAATCCGTGATCATAACCGAATAGTGATCGATAGTGGCGGCACGACAGGTGCGCTTATCGAACAACTTAATATGCTACGGGGCTTGGTTGTCATGACCAATTCTTTGAGTGTGGCAAATAAGCTCAGTGAACTAGAAAATGAACCGACGATATTGATGACGGGGGGAACTTGGGATGCCCGCTCGGAATCTTTTCAAGGACAAGTGGCTGAGTCAGCCCTGCGCTCCTACGATTTTGACCAACTATTTATTGGCGCTGATGGCGTTGATTTAGATCGAGGAACAACAACGTTCAACGAATTGATCGGTCTAAGTAAGGTGATGGCTGAGGTGTCTCGTGAGGTCATTGTTATGGTTGAATCAGAAAAGATTGGTCGAAAAATCCCTAACTTAGAGCTAGCTTGGCAAGCCATTGATGTGCTAGTGACCAATAAAGATGTAGAGCCTGAGCTTAAAAACTGCATTGAGGCTCGGGGTGTAAAAGTGCTCTGTGCTTAAGTCTATTCTGTATTTCGAGATAGCTGGGTTGTACGCAGAGATTTCCTTAATTCAATGAGTATGCAGTGGCATACTTTTTTAAAGTTTAATTTGGAGTTAAAACATGTGTGGAATTGTTGGAGCCGTAGCTCAGCGTGATGTTGCTGAAATTTTGGTTGAGGGGCTGCGTCGTTTAGAGTACCGAGGCTATGATTCTGCGGGACTGGCGATTGTGGATGAAAATGAGAATTTCAACTGTCTACGTCGCTTAGGTAAGGTTCAACAATTGGCTGATGCGCTAGAAGAGCACGAGGCCAAAGGAGGGACTGGGATTGCCCACACTCGTTGGGCGACTCATGGTGAACCTTCCGAAATCAATGCCCACCCACATATGTCTGGTGATATTGCTGTGGTCCACAATGGTATTATTGAGAACCACGAGGTTTTACGAGAGTTATTGGTATCACGAGGTTATGTATTTGAATCTCAGACTGATACTGAGGTGATCGCCCACTTAGTAGATTGGGAAAGCCGCCAATGTGATTCACTTCGTGAAGCACTACAAAATACGGTGAAGCAACTTGATGGTGCCTATGGAACGGTTCTTTTTGATCGTAAAGACCCAACGAGAATTGTTGTTGCCCGTTCAGGAAGTCCAATAGTAATCGGGCTTGGTATTGGTGAAAACTTTTTGGCATCTGACCAACTAGCTTTACTTAATGTCACGCGTCGTTTTATGTTTTTAGAAGAAGGCGATGTCGCTGAAATTACCCGACGTGAAGTATCTGTTTTTGATGTAAATGGTCATTCGGTAGAACGCGAAGTTAAAGAGAGTAATGTTTCTCATGATGCTGGTGATAAAGGCGAATACCGCCACTATATGATGAAGGAAATTCATGAACAGCCTCTGGCATTACAACGCTCACTGGAAGGACGCCTTATTAACGGGCAGGTAAATGCAGCCGCATTTGGTGAAAATGCTGCGGAATTACTCAGCCAAGTCAAACATGTGCAGATTATTGCCTGCGGGACAAGTTATCACGCAGGTTTAGTGGCTCGTTATTGGCTAGAGGAATGGGCAGGTGTTTCTTGTAATGTAGAAATAGCCTCGGAGTTTCGTTACAGGAAGTCTCATGTATTTGAAAATTCTCTCTTGGTAACTATCTCGCAATCAGGGGAAACCGCTGATACTCTGGCAGCATTGCGTTTGGCTAAAGAAATGGGCTATATGGCGAGTCTGACGATTTGTAACGTACCGGGTTCATCTTTGGTCCGTGAGTCGGATATGGCATATATGATGAAAGCTGGAGCAGAGATCGGTGTTGCTTCGACCAAGGCATTTACAGTGCAGCTTGCTGGATTGTTAATGCTGGCTGGCGCTATCGGTCATTATAATGCATTGACCGAGGAGCAAGAAGCTCAATTAGTGACGGCTCTACAATCTTTACCGACCAAGATTGAACAGACGCTGTCTATGGCGGATGCTATCGAAGCATTGGCAGAAGACTTTGCTGATAAGCATCACTCACTCTTTCTCGGTAGGGGAGAGCAGTCTGCTATTGCGATGGAAGGTGCATTAAAACTTAAAGAAATTTCCTATATTCATGCCGAAGCATACGCTGCGGGTGAACTTAAGCATGGTCCATTAGCCCTAATTGATGCTGAGATGCCCGTGATAGTGGTAGCTCCAAACAATGAATTGCTTGAGAAGCTTAAGTCTAATGTTGAAGAAGTGCGAGCTCGTGGTGGACTTATGTATGTCTTTGCTGATGTGAACGCGGCATTTGCGAGTGACGAAACTATGAAGGTGCTTAGTGTTCCTCATTGTGATGATTTCATTGCACCGATTATATACACAGTACCATTGCAATTGCTGTCTTACTATGTCGCACTTATCAAAGGCACGGACGTTGACCAGCCGCGTAACCTTGCTAAATCAGTGACGGTGGAGTAACTAGGGCTTTTTGACCCTTCGAGACTGTGAAAGACAATAGAGGTTAGACCAAACAATAACCTTTAAATATTCTGAGCCCGGTTAAGCGAGCAAACGTTAACCGGGTTTTTATTGCGGTAAAGTTAAAGTAGGTTTGATCTGAAAAGCAATTAATGAAGGGGGAGGTGAAGGAAGGCTTTTTTTGCCAATATACCCTGTTTTTACGCATCCAGATGAGGCTAAGAGCTAACCTCTACTGGAAAATGTTCTGAACCATACGGGCGCCCAAACTTGCAGAAAGTGCGAATATTGCCGCCTTTATAGAATCTTTGATACTCATCCATGAGTGAATTGTACAAAGGTGGCCTATTTGGGGCTCTCGGGCTATTACAGGTACCCGAAAACTTGTTGTTGGTTTACAGAGTAAAAGCTAGCAAATGCAGTGTTATCTTTTGATTGATCTTACCAGAACAACAGCTAGCAAGGATGACACTGCATAGATAACAATCTCAGGATCATTAACCCATAATAATCTGATTATTTTTCGGTGATGAGTAAGCGTTCTGCTCGTAGAACTGTAAAGTTGATGTGTAGGCTTTTTCTATTGAATCAGCGACACCTGCTTTATTATCTTGCTCGGCAAGGGCAATAATATCCTCATAATTAATATGATAATTATTGAGTGCTTTTACTCTCTCATCACCCTCAGCTTGAAGCGCGGTATAAACAGACATGCTTTCATTAAGAGAATGACCACCATCAAAAGTCAGGAAAGCCAGCGTATTTAATTGACTCTGCTTTGTTGAAAAATTGTCATTTTCTTTGGCTAAATATTTTGCCATATGGGTCATGATATTGGTTGAGCCAGATGCACCAGTAACAACTGCAGCACTATTCTCAAAAGCATTTTTATCGTGTTGGCTTAATTCTTGCCCAAGTATTTTTGTGTCAGGAACACTTCTACCACTGATAAAGTCATCGTATACAGCTCCTTTAGGTTGATAAGCTAAACCTGTTCCATAATGATTGGTTTGTGGTGTTTGAGCTGGTTTGATGGTTTGATCTGAAGGTGAACGAGCTTTAGTTATTGCTTGGCCGTAAAATTTATCCCCATCCATCTTGTAAGACTTTGTATCGAACCCCATAGTGCCATCGGTGTGTAATTTAACCGCGAGAAACGGAATTTTAATCATACCAAAGCCGTCATCGACTTGGCGCATCATCTTATCAAAGTTTTCCATTGTGGGTGAGGCAATGAATGTGGTGACTTCGGGTACTCTGCTAAACCATGGACGAACATCCGTACTTATCATGTTTGCAAAAGAGTTTAATTTCTGATCTATTGATGACTTTTCTCTATCTACCATTCTTCTCGAGAAATCATTAGCCAAATATTCTCCAATTTGCTTAGCATTATCTAGTGCATTTTTTGATGGATTTTTGACCATGTTGTGAGCAATTTCTGAATCAAAACGGCGGTTAAAAAGAGCATCCATATATTGGTTATTATGCTTTTCTTTTTTTACATCTGAAATTTGCTTGCTCACAACACTCTGTAATGGGTCATCATTTGCAAGCTTATCTTTTGCTTTTTCTAATAGGTTCGTTAATGAGTCTTTATTCACTCCTCCTGACATCCATAATGACTTAGCCTCATTCGCCAGCTCTTGTACTTCTGGATCGCTACTTTGAGAAAATTTAAAAGCAAATTCTATGATGCTTTCACTCTCTGTTTTAGGTGCAGTTCTTTCTGCCATTGAGTTCAATTCAGTCAATGGTGTTGTGGTACTGTTCTTAAGGATATCAATTTTGGCCTGAGATATTTGACCTAGCCCTTGAACTCTACCAAATTGGTCTAAAGTCACTGACGAGCTATGAAACAAGTCCGCTTTTTGGGGATCAATAGAAAGCTTCAACACTCCAGCATCTTCAGCTCTGTTGGCTTGAATTTTGCTCGTTAAGCCTTTAATTTCTGATTGTAATTCGCGGACTCTCTCCCCCCTATTCTCAGCTTCTTTAGGTTTTTTTTCTTGCCATACTGTCAGTGCATTCTCTAACTTGGAAAGATTATTTTCAGATGGCGTATTTTGAACGGTTTTGAGCAGGGTAACGACATTTTTTAATTCTTTGCTCTGGTAATGTGTTATGCCTCTTGTCACTGATGTCTCAAACCTATTATCTCCTCCCTTCAACAATTGAAAAGAAAACCCTCTCGTATCTTTTTCTTTGTTAAATTGAGACTCATTAAAGAGTACTTTTAAATCTTTCTTTGGGGTATTAGAGATAGGGTCATGGGTTCGTGCCAAATTACTTGCTTCAACAGAAGTTGCTGTCGCTGAGATGCTTTTTTCCCCTAACTTTCCTGAGATTTGCTGGCTGCCTTGATTATGCTGAATGTTAATCTCTGGGGACTGAGTTGATACAGTTGATATTGCCATTATAAGATCCTTTAAATTTTATACTATTAGATATTTATCTGAGTCTGATATCTGTATGCCATCAAATGTCGTGGACTCTTTCAGCCATATTTGATCAAGAGTTTCAATGATAGATGTCAACTGTTCTTCTAATGAAATAGCATCTGCGTGATTGATATCTGATCTGCTCCATAACACCCAGCTTTGTGTTTTTTCGTCTTTGCCTAACACAGGTTTCGTGGCACTTTGGCTAAACATATTTTGTTGGCTAAAAACTTCTGCAGTCGGAGAAAATTCTTTCGGCAAATTAGCAAACATTAATAGTTTGCCTACAGGGTACTCAGTAATATTGATTTCTTGCCCATCAAGTAAAAAGCTAACAACTTCGTCGACTTTTAATGGTTGATTGATAGATAAGAGAAGGTGTAAGTTTTCGATAGCACTTACAAATTCTTTATTTGGTTGCATAATTTATCTTAAGAACAGTTATTTGGTTTAATGATGATAGTACCAATTAAGGGGCTGAAATTTTGTATCAATTGGACGTATTTTTTTATATCGGTGAATTTTTATTTCCCTGACTGGCGTAGCGATAATCATTGATCTGAAAATTTCTAAGTAAAGCCACTAAGAGGGTCATGTGTGCAGAGTCCTTCCATCATAAATCTCCCATGGCATAACGCCTGTGCGGTTAAGAAATGTCAGTTTGAAAATATCAGCCCCCATTTTGCTGTTCTATATCTACTTATCCTAATCAGGTCATCTGTTTTTTGGTTGAGGCAAGGAAAAGGCTAGTTACTTATTCTATAAACCGTGACGTAACTGTATGAAGACCCAAGCAGTGAATAAGGACCGATATCGAGAAGCGTTTGTTCGATGACTGCCAAAGTTTGGAGCCGCTCATCATGGTACCGATGTTATCAACGGCCTTTTAATGCCTGTTTTTTAACAATACTGCTAGGTTATTTAGATTGGCGATTAGTGCTTATTGCACTATTGCCGCTGCCTGTAGCACTCGTTGTTCAGATCACCATGATGCGTGGATTCCGACATCGTCAAGAAAAATACATGCAGATTGTCGCTAACATGCATCAAGCTCAGATGGAGTTTTGCGCAGTATTGGTGTGATGAAATTGTTCTCAGTTGACGCAGACTCCTAATGTCAAAGCAACTACCCATGGACGATTATCCGCTCATGGCTCAAGACCATGACGGTTTAAACATTATTTTTGAGTCGTTTTAAAACTTTAATATCGATATTTAACTTAGATTATTTGATTTTGAACTTTGGCTTTATCTGCAAGATATTGTTTTCTAGAAGCGAAAAAGTTTAGGTTCAAAACACACGATTAAAAACCAATTAACCTTAGTACTGTCACAATGAGGTACAATGGGAAGTTAATAGATAATTGGCTGAGACGGGTTGGTGAAGGTCACTTTCTCCTCTGAATAAAGGATAAAAAACGACAATGAGCTTTTCATTAAAAGAAAAATTGGCGGACGCAATCATGGATACTCGCGGACTGATGAAAATAGCCATAGGTTTGGTGGTGGTAACCCTCTTTTGGTTAGGTAGTGTCTATATAGTGCAAGAGCCAGACAAGCTGGATGTTGGCATTATACAAAAAGAGAGTAATGGTTTACTGGGTTATACCACGACTCGAACAATGGAAGAGATCATTGATACTTTACTCGAACAGCCTTTAGGTTATGTAAGCAATGATATTGCTCCTCCTTTTATCTTTTTAGATAATCGTCCCTCATGGGAGTTGGGTGTAGTAAAACAGTTACAGTTTATGGCTCTCGCTATGCAGGATGAATTTTCTCGGTCCAATGCTCAGAGCACCGAAGACCCCAACCTTCAGGCTGCTCAGAGTTTGCTACGTAATGACCATGAAAAGTGGATAATGGTGGATTATCAGGATCGTTTGAAGAATGCTAAACAAGAATTAGAAACGTATCGTCGTCGACTGATGAATGATAACCCACGTGATGGCCAATTCGTTAGTCACTCAACAGCGCTCTCTTACTGGTTGAAAATGGTGAATAAAAGCATGGGCTCTTTGTCTCAGAAACTGTCGGCCAGTCGAGGAGAGTTACAGGTAAATACTGATCTCGTCGGAGAGGCTGGTGGCAAAGTGGCCTGGGCAGACAGCTACTTAATTGAGTCTCATACACCTTGGTTAGAAGTGGATAATGTCTTTTATGAAGCACGAGGTCAGGCTTGGGCAATGTTATCATTTTTTAAAGCGATTCGTGTTGATTTCGATACAACATTATCCGATAAACAAGCGACTGCCATCGTTGATCAAATCATCAAAGAGTTAGAATACGCACTGCAGCCCATTTATAGCCCCTACGTCTTTAATGGTAGTCGGTATGGTTATGGTTTTACCCCTAACTATTCATTGCGCTTAAGTAGTGATATTACCCGTGCTACCAATGGTATTCGGGACCTTATTAACCTGCTGAGTAATGGTTAAAAAGCGTACCAACAGGCTTCCTAATCATTGTGCTGTTAGGATGTAATAAAGTTCGTTGACATAGAACTAAGCCCGGTTTATGTAATTTAACATCGCCGGGTTTTTTATTGTTGTGGAACTCGACAAACAATGTTTTGAAGACTGAATCTTGAACTAATATAGATATATTTTTCTATGACGCCGTGGACCAATGGTAACTTCAACTAATTGTATTTATTAAATATATCCTCTATTTCTATTATATTGCACTTGAGTGCATATTAATTGTTCTGTAATCTGAATTATTGTTTTAAAACAGTGAGTAAAGTGATTATGGATATAAATATACGCGCTGCTATTGTTGAAGATGCGAAGGCACTGACGGAGCTTTATTGTGAGACAAAAGTTCAAAGAGAAACTCTGCATCTCCCCAACATGCAGCCGTCGATTTGGCTTGAAAGATTGTCAAACGTATCAGCTGGAACTTATCACTTTGTTGCTGAAGTGGAGAGTCATGTAGCAGGGCACCTTTTTTTTCATCATAACCAACGTCCTAGGGTCTCTCATACCGCGACGTTTGGTGTTGGAGTTTCAGAGCGTTTTCATGGTTTAGGTATTGGTAGTCAGCTACTGGCCAACGCCATCGATCTTAGTGATAATTGGCTAAATGTGCATCGGATCTATATAGGTGTACATGTGGACAACCAACCAGCAATCGGCCTTTATAAAAAGTTTGGCTTTCACGTTGAGGGAGAATCTATTGACGGTTCATTTAGAGACGGGCAGTACGTAAATATTTATAACATGGCGCGTATTCGACCACTAGAAACTTGATTGGAATGCTCCCAGAGTTTTGGGAGCGTTTTTACAGTCGATACGATTATGTGTCTTGTAAAGTCGATATACTGTGAATCTGATGGTACTTTTCAGCTTGACGGACGCCCATATATCGAGCCAATGTCTTTATTGAAATATCCCTCAGATCAACAATGATCAACCCATCCAGTGCATTATGAAAGCTAGGATCAATATTAAAACTGACCAGCTTTCCGTTTAACGCTAGATATTGACGAAGCAATACTGGCACACTTTTACCTTCATCAATGCGAGCAATAACTTTAGAAAGTAATTGTGGATCGGATAATGTCGTCAACATACTAGTATCCCAGCCATGACAGTCTCTTTTAAGCGGATAAGATGGTGACACATACTCAGCTTTGTCAGCATCATAGTGATGAAGAGTCATTGTCTCAGCAAGAAGTTGTCGACTTTGCGAGTTGTATTCGTTGCTGATACTCACAGGACCGAACAAGTGCGTATACTGCGGGTGTTTAGCAACGAAGCTACCAATGCCTTTCCACAGCAACATCAGTGGTAGCATCGATTTTTGATAGCTTAGATTAATAAAAGATCGTCCCATCTCTATCGACTTACCCATTCTATCAATGAAGGGAACATCAAAATTGAACAAGGTACGACAATACAACCCTGTTATTCCGTGTTTCTGAATTATCTCATCGACTAGGCCGAGCCTATAAGCTCCAACCAAACAACGTGCTTTTCTATCCCAAATAAATAAGTGAAGGTAATCACGATCAAATTCATCAAGATCGGTCATTAGGCCAGTACCTTCACCCACTTTTCTGAAGCAGACCTCTCTTAGTCGTCCAATCTCCTGCATGATGAAAGGTATTTGATCGTACTTCGTACAGTAGACATCAAAATCTTGATGAGTCAGCATCAAATGTTCAGTAGATAGGTTATTGAGATCTTGTTCAATGTGCTCGACGGGAATTGGCGGGGTAATTGGAATAGAGGGTTGTAAGGATATCTGATTGTTTGCCTCTAAAGGCTCCCTATTTTGTAGAAGATAAGTATTTAGGCGTAAGTAGTTCACGATTTGTCGGTCGGTTAACCCAGTTATTTCCTTGTAATGAATCGCACTACCTATGGATATTGAAATACTCTGCGATGATTTATTGAGCAGTTCTCTGCCTAACATTAGCGTTCGCAACAGCGGATGTATTTTACCAGCGAAATAAAAACGCCTAGAGTTTTGACCTGCGATAAAGCAAGGAATCGTTACTGGGTTAGCTTTTCTAATCAAACTAGCGACGGAGCGGCTCCATTCCTTGTCGGCTAATTCTTGTGTTTTACTGTCTAACTGGGAAACTTCACCGGCAGGGAACAAAAGTAAGAGTCCGCCTTTACTTAAGTGGTTATGGGCGAGCCTAAGCGCTTTCAGGTTTGATTTTTGTGCATTTTGGCCATCAAAAACATCAACACCAATAAATAATTCATCTAGTTCTCTAACTGTTTTTAGATATTGATTTGCCAAGATTTGTACGTCGCTGCGTATTTGCAGAAGCAGCTCCGCAAGTATTATTCCTTCAACACCACCAAGCGGATGATTCGCGACGATAACCGTAGCACCTTGCTCTGGTACATAAGCTAATGAGCCTTTTGTTATCTGATAATCAATCCCTAACACTTCTAAAGTAAAACGTAGGAAACTTCGGGTATCACAATTTAATGGGCGTTGTGAATAGAATTTATCCAGTTTATCTAAGCCGGTGGCCCATTCAGTCAATTTTTCAACCAGGCGAAAGGGCGTCTTGTGAGGTAAACGAAAAGGGCTAATAGTATCCATAACTTTTCACTGTGCGAAATTTGAACACGATCAAATTAGTGAAAAGTTATGACAAAGAGACTGCAAAACAATGAGACATCCATGAACAAAAGGTAACAGTTTTGTTAAGGATGCATTTATTGTTATATTTTGGCTTCTACGCTTTACGATTTACCGACATATGTGCAAGGGTAATTAGCGCTTGCTTATAATCTGATTCAGGTATGCAATTGAGCTCTGAGATTGCTTTGTCAGCTTCCTGATATGCTTTCTGTCTTGCATAATCCAAAGATCCGGTTTGCTTCATTATGTCGAGTATTTCTTGCAAATGATCCATTCCATTGGCATTTTCTATCGCTTGCTTGATAAGTTGGGATTGTTCAGGAGAGCTGGTTTGCATCGCGTGTATCAAAGGGAGGGTGGGCTTGCCTTCAGCGAGGTCATCACCAACATTCTTTCCCATCTCTTTCCCGGTCGAAGTGTAATCCATGACATCATCAATAAGCTGAAATGCTGTACCTAGGTAGCGCCCATAGTTTTTCAATGCGATCTCTATTTCAGAAGGTGCTTCACTAAGAACTGCACCAACTTGGGTGGCCACTTCGAACAAACGAGCGGTTTTTGAATAGATGACCTGCATGTAACTTTCCTCACTAACATTTGGATCGTTACAGTTCATGAGCTGTTGTACTTCTCCTTCAGCGATGACATTCACAGCGTCACTCATTAATTTCAGTATTTTCATTGAACCGAGTTCGGTCATCATTTGAAATGAACGAGTGTAAATATAATCACCAACCAACACACTGGCTGCATTACCAAAAGCAGAATTTGCCGTGGCTTTTCCTCGACGCATATCAGATTCATCTACAACATCATCATGTAGCAGCGTTGCTGTATGTATAAATTCGATAAAAGCTGCGGATAAAGTATGTCCTTGCCCCTTATACCCAAGTGCTTTGGCAGAAATTATTGCAAGTAATGGCCTTACACGTTTACCGCCACCGCTTACGATATAAAACCCCAATTGATTGATCAAAGTAACATCGGAGTTTAATTGTGCATGAATAGTTTCGTTTACTTTTGCCATGTCATCGGCAGTAAGAGCTTGGATAGTTGTAAAATCCATTATAAATCCGGCTGAAGTTAGAACCAGTAAGGTATTTAGATCTGTTCAATAACGCCATAATACACCAAAAAACGTTGATAAATACACGCTTAAAAGGCATGATCGATGGACTTTTCTTTGGCGATTAGCTTTTCGCCAATTTTTTAAAAATATGGCTTGTCATAGAGGCGACCTTTCTGTAGAATCTGCGCCCTATTGATGATTAGTTTAGCGCACACCCTATATGCTAGAAATGCATACGGCTGTGCGGAAAAAGCGGAGTAAGATATGTACGCTGTTTTCCAATCTGGTGGTAAACAACACCGTGTAAGCGAAGGTCAAACTCTTCGTTTAGAGAAATTAGACGTTGAAACTGGTGCAAAAGTTGAATTTGATAAAGTTCTACTTGTAGCTAACGGTGAAGACATTAAAGTTGGTGCTCCTCTTGTAGAGGGCGGAAAAGTAGTTGCTGAAGTTGTACAACACGGTCGTGGCGATAAAGTTAAAATCGTTAAGTTCCGTCGTCGTAAGCACTCTCGTAAGCAACAAGGTCACCGTCAGTGGTTCACGGAAGTGAAAATCACTGGTATCAATGCTTAATCGATTAGGAGAGTTTAACAATGGCACACAAAAAAGCTGGTGGTTCTACTCGTAACGGCCGCGATTCAGAAAGCAAACGTCTAGGTGTTAAGCGTTTTGGTGGTGAGTCTGTTCTAGCAGGTAACATCATCGTACGTCAACGTGGTACTAAGTTCCACGCAGGCAACAACGTTGGTATCGGTAAAGACCACACTCTTTTCGCTCTTACTGAAGGTAAAGTGAAATTCGAAGTTAAAGGTCCTAAAAACCGTAAATTCGTTAGCATCGAAGCTGAATAATTGGTTCATTCCAATTATCTTTCAGCCTAGAAACTGAATTCAAAAGCCCTGCCGAACTGGCGGGGTTTTTTATTTATGCGAGCATGTATAACTAAGTGACTTCAAAGCTTTTTAGCTGAAGTGCATGCCTTGAGGTTACTTTGTTATATATGCAGACACTCGAGCCAGTGTCGTACAATATATTCCTGATGACAGAGATACCCCAGACCGAGGGTGTTTCATACATGAAGTCTGCTAAAATTGATATCAATACCCCTGATTAAAGGGTAAAAATGATATTTGCAACGCAGCTATGATAAGTAGCATGAGAGCGGAGTAAAAAATGAAGTTCGTTGATGAAGCGGTAGTAAAAGTTCAAGCTGGTGATGGTGGCAATGGAGTTGTAAGCTTCTGGCGCGAAAAGTTTGTGGCCAAAGGTGGTCCTGATGGTGGTGATGGTGGTGATGGTGGTGATATATATATTCAGGCCGATGAAAACCTAAATACATTAATTGACTACCGATTTCAGCGTTTCTATGAAGCTGAGCGTGGTGAAAATGGGCGCGGTGGTAATTGTACGGGCAAGAGAGGAAAAGACAAAGTACTGAGGGTCCCTGTAGGCACTCGCGCTGTCGATATTCACACCAACGAAATTGTCGCAGAAGTTGCTGAGCACAATAAAAAAGTCATGATTGCGAAAGGTGGATGGCATGGACTTGGTAATACTCGCTTTAAGTCTTCTGTCAATCGAGCTCCTCGTCAGAAGACATTAGGAACAAAAGGTGAAGTTCGAGAAATTAGGTTAGAGCTACTTTTACTTGCAGATGTAGGGATGCTTGGTTTGCCTAATGCTGGTAAATCGACATTTATTCGCGCAGTCTCTGCTGCCAAACCTAAAGTTGCAGACTACCCATTTACAACCCTTATTCCTAGTTTGGGCGTAGTGAGTGTTGTTCCCGAAAAAAGTTTTGTCGTTGCTGATATTCCTGGTTTGATAGAGGGGGCAGCAGACGGTGCCGGGTTGGGCATTCGCTTTTTGAAACACCTAGAGCGTTGTCGAGTATTGCTGCATATGATCGATATCATGCCTATTGATCAAAGCGACCCCATCAGTAATGCATTGACCATTATTGATGAACTTGAGCAATACAGTGAGAAACTTGCTTCTAAGCCTCGTTGGTTGATCTTTAATAAGGCAGATCTAATGCCAGAGGAAGAAGCGAATGAGATTATTCAAAATATCCTTGATGCACTTGGCTGGGAAGATCAATATTTCAAAATATCGGCAGTCAATCGTGATGGCACTAAAGAGCTTTGCTATAAGCTTGCTGACTTTATGGAAAGTTTACCAAAAGAAGAGCAACAAGTGGCCGAAGGTGAGAAAGTCGACTTTATGTGGGATGATTACCACAAAGATGCGATGTCAGGTAAAGATGTTATTACAGAAGATGATGACGATTGGGACGATTGGGATGATGATGAAGATGATGGTCATGTCATTTACGTTCGCGATTAATTAGTCCTTTGAATTGAAAGCCACGATATTTAATCGTGGCTTTTTTATTTATTCGAGAATTTGAGATAGTACAGTTTTACATGCTCGTGTAAAGTATCTGCACCTAAGTCTCTTGAGGTCGCTTGGGGGTAAATTGATAATAATATAAGGTTTTAGATCAATTATGATTATAAGTATGATCGCAGCTATGGCACATGATCGTGTCATTGGAAAGGACAACACAATGCCTTGGCATCTTCCTGCTGATTTTGTTTGGTTTAAGCAATCAACGATGGGAAAGCCCGTTATAATGGGCAGGAAAACTTACGATTCAATCGGGCGCTTATTACCAGGAAGATCTAATATTATTATCAGCCGGAATGTCAACATGAAGGTTGAGGGAGCGATCGTAGTTGCGTCTATTGATGAAGCATTGAAAGCGGCTGCTTCTGCTGAGGAAGTGATGGTGATTGGGGGAGGATCTATTTACCAAAATCTCTTAGCACGTTCCAACAAGCTGTATCTTACTTATATCGATGCTGTGTTAGATGGGGACACCCAATTTCCCGAGTGGGGCGATGATTTTGTTGAGACATATTCACAAAGTTATCTAGCAGACGATAAGAATGCCTATAATATGCGTTTTGTTATTTTGGAAAAGTCATGATCCTGTGAATGAGTGAATCGCTCATTCTTTGTATGCGTTTTGGGTAAAGTACTGTTGATCTTCCCAGCGAAGCATAGTGAGTTGTCCACCCCATACACATCCTGTGTCTAAGCCAATGACGTCTTTATTCTGATAGCCGTTGAGTGCTGCCCAGTGGCCGAATAGGATGGTTTTTTCTATAGCGTGTCTCTCGTTTACTTTAAACCATGGAGTGAGGTTTACGTGCTTTGCCTCTTTAGGAGGGAGTTTGCAATGCATATCCAGTCGACCATCGAAGTGACAAAAGCGCATGCGGGTAAATGCATTAATAATGTAGCGGTAGCGTTCAATACCATGCAAGTTCTCATCCCATTGCTCAGGTGCGTCACTGTACATATTTTCTATAAGCCATGTCCACTTGTCGCTTTGAAGTACAGCTTCTACCTCTTTAGATGCTTGAAGAGCCTGATCTAATGTCCATTGTGGTGATAGGCCTGCGTGACACATAACAAAGTCATCGTGCTCTAAAATAAGAGGCTGATGTCTCAGCCAATTGAGTAGGATCTCTTTGTCGTGTGCTTCAAAAATAGGTGCTGTTCTGTCTTTATTTTTGACTTTGAACAATCCCAATGAAACCGCGAGCAAGTGTAAATCATGGTTACCGAGTACTATTTTTGCACTGTCACCGAGAGAATGTGCAAAGCGGAGAACTTCTAAGGATTTAGGACCACGAGCGACCAGATCGCCAGCAAACCATAATGAATCAGAATCTGGGTTAAATTTTACTTGAGCCAGAAGAGCATGTAATTCATCAAAACAGCCTTGTATGTCACCAACAATATACGTTGCCACGCTTTGTTCCTAATTCAAAATATTTGGGATTGCGAGTCGAAAAGGCTCTATCTCAGTAATGAATTCAACGCCTTTGTCATCCTGCATAATGTATTGCCCCTGCATAACACCAACTGGGGTTTCAATGACTGTACCACTGTTGTAAGTATACTCATCGCTCGCGCATATATAGGGCTGTTGACCAACAACTCCTTCACCCTCGACGGTCATTTGTTTGCCATTCGAGTCTGTAATTAGCCAGCGTCGACTTACCAGTTGCACTGTCTGTTGGCTTAGATTTTTGATGGTGATGATGTAGGCAAAAACAAAGCGTTTTGCATCCGGCTGTGATTGGTCGGGAATATATTTACTGTGAACTTGGATTTTAATACAAGGCGTAGTTTCCATATAAACTCCTATCCAAAGTCTCAAGGGTGATAAACCTGAGCCCATCACCCTTATTATATAGTGTTTACTTGGTCTTTGCGTCTAGCCAATTGGCCATACTGACAAATTGCTCGAGTGTGAGATTTTCTGGGCGCATACTTGGGTTTATTCCGAGCTCTTCTAGGACATCGGTATCAAGTAGGCCCTTGTAGCAGTTGCGCACCGTTTTTCTACGTTGGTTGAAGCCCTCCCGACAGACACGGTCTAACCATTTTAAATCAGCTACCGGATGAGGTAAGTCTTCATATGGAGTGAGCCGAACTACAGCGGAGTCCACTTTTGGAGGTGGTACAAATGCGCTTGGTGGAACCTCCAGTACAGGCATGACTTTACAAAAGTATTGTGCCATCACAGTTAGTCGTCCATAGGCTTTTGTACCCGGACCCGCAGCAAGGCGGTTAACGACTTCCTTTTGCAGCATAAAGTGCATATCTTGAATGTCTTTATGAAACTCAAAAAGATGGAACATTAAAGGGGTAGAGATGTTATATGGAAGATTACCGAAAATACGCAGCTTATTATTAGGTTTTACCAGTTGCGTAAAATCAAAGCGCATTGCATCGCCTTCATGAATGGTTAACTTTTCACCAAGGTCGGGATGATTGCGTAGCCTTTCAGCCAGATCTCTGTCTAGCTCAATAACAGTAAACTTATCAACTTCTTTTCCCACAGGCTCTGTAATTGCACCAAGGCCTGGGCCAATTTCGACGAGGTTTTGACCCGGTTTGGGGTTTATTGCGGAGACGATACCATCAATGATATAAGGATCGTTGAGGAAGTTTTGACCAAAGCGTTTCCGCGCTTTGTGCCCTAAATGGACATCATTTCTCATAGTAATCTCAAATTTGTTTAATGTTTTTCAGCCATCTCTATTGCATAGGAAAGAGCAGTCTTTAAGCTCCCTTGGTCGGCTTTACCCGTACCTGCAAGATCGAGTGCCGTACCGTGATCAACGGAGGTTCTGATAAACGGGAGGCCCAGCGTTATATTTACCGAGCGCCCAAAGCCTTTATATTTTAATACAGGCAATACTTGGTCATGATACATACCAAGGATAGCATCTGCATCATCTAAATATTTCGAATTAAAAATTGTATCGGCTGGAAGTGGGCCAATAATATCCATATCATCAACCGAGCGCAGCTTATCAAGGGCAGGAGTAATTATGTTTATTTCCTCCATACCAAGACATCCATCTTCACCTGCGTGAGGGTTTAGACCACAGACATATATTTTGGGTGATACGATAGCAAATTTTTCTATTAAATCTTTGTGCAGTATTTTGACAACTTTTTCGATCTTGGCTTCAGTCACTGCATCAGAGACTTGAACAAGAGGAATGTGTGTTGTGACGAGCGCCACGCGCAGTCCCTCTGTTGCAAGCATCATCACAACAGTTGGTGTATTAGATTGTTCAGCAAAAAACTCGGTGTGACCACTAAAATCCACACCTGACTTATTGATAATTCCCTTATGAACAGGACCGGTAACAATAGCATCAAACTCACCACTCATACAGCCTTTCGCTGCTCTTTCGAGAGTTTTTAATACATATTGACTATTCTTTTCGTCAAGACAGCCGGGAACTACTTTAGTCTGTACGGAAATGTGGTCGACAACCAGCGTTCTAGCTTCTGTGTGATGAGGTGGAAGTGTGTTGTCGTAATCGATAAACGATATTGTTAATCCCAATAATTGAGCACGTTCCTTGAGGACACTTTTATCTCCACAGACGATTATTTGGTGTGACCAACTTTGTTGTGCGAGTGCCAAAACAAGATCGGGACCGATCCCTGAAGGCTCACCCGCAGTAATAACAATCCGTTTAATGGACATATTAAACGTCATCTCCGATCATCTCTACAAACGCTCCTGCTCTTATTTCTTGTAACCAGGCACCGGCTTCTTCATTGAACTTACGATTGAAAATAATGCGGTAGGCTTTATTTTTAAGAGAAGCGTCCGTTCTGTCAACTTGCTTTCTGCCAGTTACTTCGACGATGTGCCAGCCATGTACAGTTTTAAAGGGAGCGCTTATTTGTCCTATCGGAAGTGTGTCTAGCTGGTGTTTAAACTCTGGTACATAAATGTCTGAGGTATGAAAACCAAGCTCTCCACCTTGCGTTCCTGAGCCAGTATCTTGACTGTATTGTTTTGCCATTTGACTAAAGGTGACTTCACCACTTTTGATACGTTTAGTGATTTCTATCAACTCCTTTTTTACGCCCTCATCACTTAAAATAATGCTGGGTTTTATCAGAATATGACGAGCGTTCACCTCAGTAACAGCGACTGTTTGAAGGCCTTTAACATCTTCAATTTTTAGAATGTGGAAGCCACTACCACTCATAAATGGGCCAATAATACTGCCTTTATTTTGCATTTTAATCTCGTCAGCAAAAATAGTCGGCATTTCTTCTTTACGCATCCAACCCCAATCGCCTCCTTTGAGTGCTTTGGGTCCTTTTGAAAAGGTATAGGCCATTGTTTTGAAATCAGCACCTTTCTCCAGCTCGGAAACTATATCCATGGCCTGTTGCTTGATTTGTGCCTTATCATCTCCATCTTCTACTCGAAGTTGTATATGTCCAATTTTGTATTGGACAGTCGCACTGCTTTCTTGAGACAAGAGAGAGGCTAAATGGTCTACTTCTGATGGTAGTATATTGATGCGGCGTCTTACAATCGCATTTCTTGCTTCGCTAACTGAAATCTCTTTTCGAACTTGGTCTCTAAAGAGAGCATAGTTGAGCCCTTCCTTTTGGAGTTCTTCTTTTAGCTCTGCGATGGTTTGCTGATTGTTTTTGGCAATTTCTTCAATGGCTTCGTTGAGCCTACCGTCATCTACTTTCACACCTATTCTATCAGCTTGCTGCTGTTGTATCGTATCAAGTATCAACTTTTCGGTAACTTGTTCTTCTAATACTGAGTTAGAAGGCAATGTTTGTCCTTCTTTTTTTGCATTGATTTTGAGCGTTTTCATCGCGGTTTTAATATCACTTTGCAGTATCACGCCGTCGTTGACAATGACCGCAACTTGATCAAGTGCAACTTCCTGCTGAGCTACTGCATGATTTATGTTCAGTGATAAAAAGGCCAAAATAATGTAGTTCCACAATTTCATGTAAAGCCCTATTAATTATTTTATCTATGGTGTGATTCACCGAGGTGTTAGTTATTCAATAAAAATGGTCTACCGTACCCTAGAGACATTCCTGCGGCGCTATCACTTCCAGCTGCTGTCCCTACTTCTGAGGAACTTGTCCCTATGCGAGTACCAAATCCGATAATTCCAAAATTAAAACCAAAGTTATTTTCATAAGTCGGTTGAGAATTTGGGTAACTTACAAAGTTGGGTTCCCATGAGACCAGTTTGTTGCTGTAAGTGAAACCAATGTACCAACAATCAGAGGTGTAAGTGAGACCACCCAGCCACTCGATGGCCTGATCTGTGGTTAAGTCATAAAAATATTGTGCGTTAGAACTCCATTTCCTTGTCAGTTGGTAGCCAGCGAGCAGTCCTAGTTGCGAGATACCATCCTCAGTAATATAATTTAGATTACTGCTGCTTTCTCCGAGCGTACTTTCAATATATTTACGGGTAACGTAACGATAATTTGCTTGTGCGAACCCCTTACTAAATCGATATTCAAGCGTACTGTTTCCCAATTGTAACTCGCTGGAGTCAATATCGTATTGAACTCCACCATGATAAAACAGGTAGTCATCGTAGTTGAAGTCCATCTCTATTGCCCATGCTGAGTAATTGGACGCTTCTTCATTAGTTTGATCCAATAAAGATTGAGTTTTCGTCGCCTTATCGAGGTAGATTATCTGACCAAATGAAATGTTGAGTCTTTCTTTAAATTGATCGTCATAGAAACGTGTCGTTGCTCCGTAGCTAAATTGGTTAGCCCCCGCTATTTTGTCGACACCGCTGTACTTACGGCTGCGGAATAGCCCATAGTAATCGGTTTCTAAAAGCGTAGTGTCGTAATCAGCAATACTACTCTGATCTCTAGTGGGTACGTACAGGTATTGTACCTGTGGTTCAATGGTCTGAGTGTAGTTATCCAAAATAACGCTATCTCTTTCTAATACTATTCCAGCTAGAGATCGAAATTCAGGTATCGTTCTGGACACTTCTTTTTTAAGACCATATAAGGGTTGGCCTGGCGTTTCGGTATCAACACCTTCTAGATCCTGTTGGTAATAAGTTGAAAGCAAACGTACTTCAGTGGTCCAGTTTCCCCAGGTATTACCAATAGGAACCGTCAGGCCAGGCTCAATATGCAGCCGTGTTGCAGAGGGCTTACCCTTTGCATCGGTATCAAAGCGTGAAATGTGACTAATCACATCGAAATCAAGATATTTCATCAATTCAGGACTGTAATAATTAAAGCTCAATTGCGGCAGCAAACGATAGGGTTGGCTACCTTGCGATAGAACCTGAAAATCTCGACTAAGTATGGATGTATCCCAATTATGGGTGCGGTAGGATGCCCTAAATTCTTGTATTAGCTGCCCATCTTCTTGTTTACCAATCTTAGAGTCAACGTCGGTAAAATAGCGTATGTCGCTTACTTTTGAATAGTCGGTTTCAAACTTCCAGTTTTCCTGAAAAATACCAGTATGTACCCATTGGAATCCCCAACGGTGCTCGTACTCTGGGAATTTTTTATCTTCGATTAAGTACTCGGTTTTAATTGTACTAAAACCTGCATCAGATAAATAACGAAACTCACTATCAAGACGATTTCCACGTTTTTGCTTGTTTTTAAATGTGGTTTTTAAGTCATAGTCTGGTGCCAGGTTCCAGTAGATCGGAATTTCCGTACCGAGACCATCCTTTGTGCCATAGGATACTGTGGGATACAGAAATCCTGTTTTACGGGTATCACCGATCGGTACCGTTAAGAAAGGCAAGTAAAATACGGGGACATTAGCAATTTCGAATCTGGGATTGTAAAAGGTTGCTTCCTCTTCATCCTGATCGATATCAATGCTTGATGCACGCATTCGCCAAGACTTATCTCCCTCTGGGCAAGAGGTAATCGTTCCATCTTCAATTTCGTAAACGGCCTTGCCTGTCTTTGATACATATACGGCTTCGCCGCGTCCCGGCTCACAGAGAAAGTTATACCGGGTATTTTCTAGGGTAACTAGATCACTATTGAGTTTATTGGTTGCTTTGTCCGATATTGTCTTAATTTGACCATCACTAAAGGTGACATTTCCTTCAGCAACAACAATCTCTTCTTTTTGGTGATAAACCATATTATCGGCCAGCATGCGCTTTTGGCCTTGGATAGCGACGACATTGCCTTTGTATGTGGCTTTTTCACCATTAATTGCTTCAAGATGATCGGCATCAACCACTACAGGCTCTTGTTTAGACGAGTCAGGCTGGTCTATTAAGCATTGATCAATCAATGGCACCTCTTCAATGGTTTGTGGTTTTGAATCCTCTGATAAAGGTGTCGTTTGACTTTTGAATTTTATTGAAACTTGGTTATCAATTGCGGGCGATTCTTGCCTCTTATTCTCAGAAAAGGATTCTGCTTGAGCAAAAGGTACCATCAGGGCTGCACTGATTGAAGCAGCTAACACAGTTCGAGAAAAACGCAACATCGAGTATTACTTTCCTGTTTAACTTGATATGTCCGGTAATTAACAGACCGAAACTAAAAATGATTCGGCCTATATGATAAAGTAATTTGTCGCTAACAGCACTATAAGACCGCTTAGTAGAGAAAAAATTCAGAGATTGAGAGCAAATAATGCATATTTTCGGAAAAATTCTTGGCCTATTTTTTGGTTTTTCATTCGGGGGCCCCATCGGAGCTATGTTCGGTTTATTCATCGGTCATCAGTTCGACAAAGCAAGAAAGTTACGTGATGCTGGCTTCGACAGTAGCTTTGGAAATGGCCCTAATCAACAAGAAAGGCAAAGTGAGTTCTTTAAATCGGCCTTCGCCGTTATGGGACATGTTTCCAAAGCAAAAGGGCAGGTAACGAGAGAAGAAATTGAACTTGCCAGCACCATGATGGAAAGGATGAATCTGCATGGTGAGCAGAGAAGGGCAGCTCAAGAAGCGTTTAGGGAGGGAAAGCAGAGTGGCTTTCCTTTAGAAACGGTTCTTGAACGTGTGCGTATCTCCTCGGGAGGACGTCACGATTTGTTGCAGTTTTTTCTCGAGTTACAAATATCCGCAGCATTTGCAGATGGGGAACTTGACCCAAGTGAACGAGAAATACTGCATATTATCGCACGTGGATTAGGTTTTTCGTCTGCGCAATTGGATCAGCGTCTACGCATGCAAGAAGCCGCTTTTCGTTTTCAGCAAGGTGGTTTTGGTGGACAGCAAGGCCGTGAGCATACTGGCCAATCTGGTTGGCAGCAAAAATCCTCTCATAATCAGTTGAGTGACGCATATAAGCTATTAGGTGTAGAGAGTGATGCTGATGCAAAAACAGTGAAGCGAGCCTACCGCAAGTTAATGAATGAACATCATCCAGATAAACTGATAGCGAAAGGTTTACCGCCGGAGATGATGAATGTAGCGAAAGAAAAAGCGCAAGAAATTCAAAATGCTTATGACATGATAAAGAAAACCAAGGGCTTTTAGGTTTTAGCTTAGTATTCTTCAAAAGAAAAGCCTGACGAGTTTCCTCATCAGGCTTTTTTATGTTTGGTGGCCCCTCGCAGATTTGAACTGCGGACCAATCGATTATGAGTCGACTGCTCTAACCACTGAGCTAAGGGGCCGTTAGGTGGATGATTATAGGGGAAGCTGATCGGTGTGTCTAGTGGCTATATAGGGTAAATGCGCTTACATTTTATCCACTTAAACCAAAAATAATAAAAAAGGTGAGCATTTGCTCACCTTTTGTTCATTTAAGTCAATTCTAATCTTTAAATTACTCGTCTAAGAAACTACGTAGCGTTTCTGAACGACTTGGGTGACGAAGCTTACGCAATGCTTTAGCTTCAATCTGACGAATACGCTCACGAGTAACATCAAATTGTTTACCTACTTCCTCGAGTGTATGGTCAGTATTCATATCAATACCAAATCGCATACGAAGTACTTTCGCTTCTCTCGGAGTTAGTCCGGCAAGTACGTCTTTTGTCGCGACTTTGAGACTGCCCGCAGTGGCGGAGTCAAGTGGAAGCTCAAGTGTTGTATCTTCGATAAAATCTCCTAAGTGCGAATCTTCATCATCACCGATAGGAGTTTCCATTGAAATAGGCTCTTTAGCAATTTTCAAGACCTTGCGAATCTTATCTTCTGGCATCTGCATACGTTCTGCCAATTCTTCAGGTAAAGGCTCGCGTCCCATTTCTTGAAGCATTTGACGTGAAATACGATTAAGTTTATTAATCGTTTCAATCATATGCACCGGGATACGAATTGTACGTGCTTGGTCGGCAATAGAGCGAGTAATTGCTTGTCGTATCCACCAGGTTGCGTACGTTGAAAACTTATAGCCGCGGCGGTATTCAAACTTATCGACAGCCTTCATCAGACCGATATTACCCTCTTGAATAAGATCCAAGAACTGTAAACCTCGGTTGGTGTATTTTTTCGCGATAGAAATAACAAGACGAAGGTTTGCCTCTACCATTTCTTTTTTCGCGCGACGAGCTTTGGCTTCACCGATCGACATACGACGACTGATATCTTTAATGCTCTGTACCGTTAGAGAGGTTTCTTCTTCTATCGTTTTGAGCTTCGCGATGGAGCGTCGAATATCGTCTTCACTACGGCGAATCTTTTCAGCGTAAGGTTTGTCTGAAGCAAGTATTTCATCCAACCATGCGTCACTTGATTCATTGCCAGTAAAGAGTGTTATAAAAGACTTCTTAGGCATTTTGCCGTATTCAACGGACGCTTTCATAATTAAGCGTTCTTGAGTACGAACTCGTTCCATTGAAGTTCGAAGTTCTTCGACAAGGTAGTCAAATTGTTTCGGTGTTAGGCGGAACTCCCTAAATACATCCAAAACTAATTCGTGGGCAATTTGTGCCTTAGGGCTCTCACTGCCGTATTCGTTGCAAGCCAGCTGGAAATTTTGGAACGTGTTACGTAGTGAGGTGAACTTCTCTAACGCAAGCTCAGGGTCAATACCTGATTCTTCCTCATCATCTGTACCTTCGCCGTCTTCCTCGTCTTCATCATCAACATCATCTTCATCATCGAGTTCACTCTCGGTGAGTTCGGAGCCAATGTGTGTTGCTGTTGGAGCTGTCGTCTCATCAGCGTTTGGATCAACAAATCCAGTGATAAGATCAGTGAGGCGAAGTTCTTCAGCTTGAACCTTATCGAACTGCTCGAGGATATATGGAATCGTACCTGGGTACTCAGCTACCGCATTTTGGACTTGATTAATCCCGTCTTCAATGCGTTTCGCAATATCGATCTCACCCTCGCGGGTCAGAAGCTCAACGGTTCCCATTTCTCGCATATACATACGAACAGGGTCTGTTGTGCGGCCGATTTCATTCTCAACGCTTGACAGCGCAGCAGCTGCAGCTTCTGCTGCATCTTCGTCGGTGATTGTGTCATCATCATTTAACGCCAAGTCATCAGCATCTGGAGCAGTTTCCACTACCCGAATGCCCATGTCGTTGATCATCTGAATGATATCTTCCACTTGTTCTGAGTCAACAATTTCTGCTGGCAAGTGGTCATTTACTTCTGCGTAGGTCAGATAGCCTTGTTCCTTGCCTTTGATGACAAGTTGTTTCAGCTGTGACTGCGGATTTTGATCCATAGACGGTATCCAACTTAGTGTTTGGTGAAGGAATTAGTATGCGAGTTGCAAACCACACATTGTAACAAATTTATTACGTGCTGACTATTCGAACAGGGTTACGCTTTTAAATCTAGCATTAATGCTAGTAGCTCCCTTCTTTCCTCGGTTGATAAACCGATACTTCTCTCTTTGGCCTGCAAATCTTCAATTTGTTTTTCAACACATTGGGCAAGTATTTTGTCCAATGAGTCTAAAAATATATCTTGTTCGTTATCATCCTCTACGGGAATACTCCATCCTGCAAGTCGCGATAACAGCGCCTCATGGCGAGTGTCTCTCCAGCATTCCAATAACTGGCCTGAGCTGATATTGGGGCGCTTATGACAATATTCAAGTACCTCGATAAATAAACTTAAACCCGGAACGGGAAGACCAGCGACACTTGATAAATTTGGTACCATTTCAGCATAGCTTGGATTTTGAATAAGCAAAGCTATTACCTCGCGCATTGGTGTGCGCTTCAGAGCGGTATGAGGTTGCGTTGCAACATCAACACTCTTCTTACGTGGTTTACGCAGGTTATTATCAAAGCCTGTACGCTCATCGAGTAATTTATCGAGAAGTTCTTGAAAAAATGGGTCTGGAATTTTTTCAATCATGGCACTCGCATGAGCGCGCAGTGCTGATTTACCTTCATTACTCCCCAAGTTCAATTGGTGGATGTCGATTAAGTTATCGAACAAGTAACGCGATAAAGGTATTGACTCTGCTATTTTTCGTTCAAATGCCTCTTTACCATGCTGACGAATGAAGCTATCGGGATCTTCACCGTCAGGTAAAAAGAGAAATTTAAGTGTGTTGCCTGTCTTAAGGAATTGAAGTGCATTTTCGAGAGCTCGCCAAGCAGCATCTTTACCCGCTCTGTCTCCATCGTAGCAACAAACAACGGTATTAGTTTGTCTAAATAAGAGTTGAATATGGTCACCGGTCGTCGAAGTCCCCAATGATGCGACTGAGTAATCAATGCCGTATTGAGCTAAAGCGACAACATCCATATACCCCTCGACAACCAGTATATTCGATGGCTCTCTGTGTGCTTGCATCACTTCATAAAGGCCGTAGAGTTCTTTGCCCTTATGGAAAATAGGTGTTTCAGGCGAATTTAGATATTTCGGTGTCCCTTCACCTAAAACCCGACCGCCAAAGCCAATGACTCTCCCTCTTCTGTCTCGAATTGGAAACATAATACGGCCGCGAAACCGGTCATAGCGATTACCTTTCTCGTTCTCAATCAACATACCACCGGAGACTAACATATCTTGTAACTGTGGGGTTTGACCAAAATTTTTACGAATACTATCCCACTCGTCTGCGATATAACCGATGCCAAATTTTTGTACAATTGGACCAGATAAACCTCGCTCTTTTAGGTAGTCGATGGCTGCTTTACTTTGTTTTAGTTGATCTCGATAGTAATGGCTTATACTTGCCATTAAGTCATAGAGGTTACGCTTTTGTTCGGAGTTTGCCTGCGGTTGCTTGGATGGGAAAGAGGTGCCAGCGCGTTGCTCTCTCGGGACGTCAAGACCTAACGTGTTCGCCAGCTCTTCAATTGCTTCAACAAAATCAAGCCGTTCATACTCCATCATAAAGTCAATGGCATTGCCATGAACCCCACAACCAAAACAGTGATAGAACTGTTTGTCTTGTGAAACACTAAAGGAGGGGGTTTTTTCGTTGTGGAAAGGACAGCAAGCGCTGTAGTTTTTGCCTTTTTTCTTAAGTTTTACGCGCGCATCAATGATGTCGACAATATCTAGCCGAGCAATAAGATCATCAATAAAACTACGAGGGATATGTCCTGCCATAAAACCTTAGAAAACTACAAAAAATGAACAGACCGGATACAAACAAGCCGTGCATCCCATAGAATAGCACGGCTTGTTGCAGTTGGATAAAGGTTAAGAGAGCTTTGAACGAACTAAACCACTTACCTTACCCATATCTGCGCGCCCTTGAATCTGCGGTTTGAGAATACCCATGACCTGACCCATATCTTGCATATTTGCAGCATTTGTTTCTGCAATTGCTTTTTCAATAAGGGTAATCACTTCCTGCTCGGTCAACGGTTGAGGCATAAATTCCTCGAGTACCGTGATTTCAGCTTTCTCAACATCGGCTAAATCTTGTCGACTTGCTGATTCATATTGTGCGACAGAATCGCGACGTTGTTTGACCATTTTGGTCAGGATTGCAACAATGTCGTCATCGTTCAGAGTGATCTGTTCGTCAACTTCACGTTGCTTTATCGCAGACAAAGCCAAACGTATTGTGCCAAGGCGTGGTTTATCCTTGGCTTTCATCGCTATTTTTTGCTCTTCTTTGAGTCTTTCAATCAGAGCCATAACTATAATCCTTGGGACTTAGCTATTAGTACAGGCGAACGCGACGAGCGTTTTCGCGAGCAAGCTTTTTAGCGTGACGCTTTTGAGCTGCTGCTTTTGCGCGTTTGCGAACTGTAGTTGGTTTTTCGTAGTGCTCACGACGACGCACTTCAGAAAGGATACCTGCTTTTTCGCAAGAGCGTTTGAAACGACGTAGAGCAACGTCGAACGGTTCGTTTTCACGTACTTTAACTACTGGCATATGCCTTTCACCTCAGGGGTTAATTCGTTAATGCTGATTTCACAGTGCCTTGCTTTTTGCTCGGACCCCAATCAGCTTGATCAAAAATGGTGCGGAATTTTAATCTGATCGTACTATCTTTGTAAAGTATTTTGTTGGGTAGAGTTTGCACAAAATTTGTTTGCTAAGCAAAGGCACGGTAAGATTGCGCCAAATTTTAATTATAGACAGAGTTGTTCAAGGTAAACCATGCGCATTATCGGTATTGAAACATCATGTGATGAAACAGGCATTGCCATTTATGATGATGAGAAAGGTTTGCTCTCTCACCAATTGTATAGCCAAGTAAAACTCCATGCAGACTATGGAGGGGTAGTACCTGAATTGGCTTCTCGAGATCATGTTAAAAAAACAATCCCTTTAATCAAGGCTGCGATGCATGAGGCTGGACTGCAACCCCGCGACATAGATGGTATTGCCTACACAGCAGGCCCCGGGCTAGTTGGTGCTCTATTGGTTGGTGCAACTATTGGGCGGAGTCTCGCTTACGCTTGGGGAGTCCCCGCAGTTCCAGTTCATCATATGGAAGGGCACTTGCTTGCTCCGATGCTAGAGGATAATCCTCCTCCCTTTCCTTTTGTCGCTGTGCTGGTATCCGGCGGACATAGTATGATGGTAGAAGTACGTGGTATCGGTCGATACACGATTTTGGGCGAGTCGATTGATGATGCTGCAGGTGAGGCATTCGATAAAACCGCCAAGCTTATGGGATTAGACTACCCAGGGGGGCCATTGCTATCAAAACTCGCTGAGAAAGGAACACCGGGGCGATTTAAATTTCCAAGACCAATGACTGATAGACCGGGTCTTGATATGAGTTTTTCGGGTTTAAAAACTTTTACAGCTAACACTATTGCGGCTAATGGAGACGATGAACAAACGCGTGCTGATATTGCATTAGCTTTTGAAGAAGCGGTTTGCGCGACATTAGCGATTAAATGCAAACGAGCATTAGAACAAACTGGATTTAAAAGAATTGTTATTGCTGGTGGGGTCAGTGCGAACGGCCGCCTTCGCTCCGAGCTAGCTAAGCTTGCTGAGAAAGTTGGTGGGGAAGTTTATTATCCTAGAACCGAGTTTTGTACTGATAATGGCGCAATGATAGCGTTTGCTGGTATGCAGCGTCTTAGAAATGGTGAGTCAACGGATCTATCTGTTCAAGCAACGCCTCGATGGCCTATTGATCAGTTATCTCCAATAGACTGATTCGTTGTTAAATTTATTTAATCTTCTGATCCTCCAAAAGCAATACATCATTATTGGGTAAATTGTTGGTCGTTTCTGGGGACTATTTGTCCCCTTTATTGTTCGAAACGAGTTTTTCTTTTAAAACCCATTTAGCGCGGAACATGGCAACACGATAGTGAAGGTTACGATATAGCATTCAAGGGTAACGAATGAAAAAGTTTGAAATCGATGGGTACGAAATGGCCTATCTTGATGTTGGTCAAGGGCCTGTAATAATTTTTGGGCATGCCTACCTCATGGATAGCAGTATGTGGGTTCATCAAGTAGGGATATTAAAAGAAAATTATCGTTGTATTATTCCTGACTTTTGGGGGCATGGTGCGTCAGACAGCGTTCCGAAGTCGGTTAACACTTTAAAAGACTACGCTAAACAAGTGAACGGTTTGCTAGATTCTTTGGGTATTTATGAGTTTTCAGTCGTTGGGTTGTCCATGGGCGGGGTTTGGGGAGCAGAGCTGGCGAGCTTGATTCCTCAAAGGGTCAAAAGCCTCGTCTTGATGGATACATTTGTCGGTTTAGAGCCCGAAGTTAGCCACAAGAAATTTTTTGCCATGCTTGAGCTTATCGAAGCTAGGCAAGCGATAACGAGTGATATTAGTGAAGATATAGTCTATTTATACTTTTCAAACAGCACTGCCGAAAGCAGTAGGCTTGGCGAAAAACTGCGCAAGAAGTTAACAAATTTAGAGGCGGTCTCTGTCATTAACTTAGCTAAAGTGGGCCGGATGTTTTTTGGGCGCAGAGATCAAACTGCCGAGCTCGAGAAGTTATCTATGCCTGCGTTAATCGCAGTCGGTCAGCAAGATAAATTACATAGAGTTTTAGAGTCTTATTTAATGCAAGATTGTTTGAATAATTCTGAGCTTGTAGAGATCTCACATGCAGGACACCTGAGTAATCTTGAGCAGCCAGATTTTGTTACCGATATGCTGGCATGTTTTCTGACACGTCCGTAAATAAGTAATAGTTAAAAGCCTGTTTTGTCTCGTTGCCCAATACGTGGTTCAGTACCATTCCACAGGCGTTTAATATTTCTGTGATGGCGAAAGATAATTAAGCAACAGAGCATGGAGACAGGTAGCGTGTAACTTGGTTTGATAAGCCAAGTATAAAACGGTGTCAGTACGACAGTTACGATAGCAGCAACAGAAGAATATCGGCTAACCAATACACTGATTAACCAAGTCGCAATGACCATACAGGTTAGGTCTAACCCAATAGGAGCTATTGCACCGAGGGCCGTTGCGACTCCTTTTCCTCCGTTAAATTGAAAGAAAACGGGGTACATGTGTCCTAGACAGGCAGAAATAGCAACAATTCCAAGCATAACTGGCCCCAGCCCGAGGTAGTATCCCCCCCATACAGGAAGCATCCCTTTTAAAACGTCACAGATCAAAACAGCAATTGCAGCTTTTTTCCCCCCTAAACGAAGAACATTGGTTGCTCCTGGGTTTTGTGAGCCTACTTCTCTCGGATCTGGAAGTGTTAATATGGCGCAGATAATAATAGCACTGGAAATGGATCCCAGGAGGTAGGCTGTAGGAATTAAAATTAGTGCTATTATGTCCATCTTTATTCAACTAGTTTGAAACAGGTGTTAGCCAAGCGAGTTACTGATATGATATCTCGCTTAGTATCATCGAGCCACAAAATGTGTGTATTTGTGGCTACTATTAGGCATTTTTGCAATTCGTGTTTATCTGAATTCTAAGGGGAACAACATATGGATAGAGTTTTTATTGAGCAGTTGGAAGTGATTACTACCATAGGTGTCTACGATTGGGAGCAGCAGATTAAACAGAAACTTCTACTTGATATTGAAATGGCGCATGATAATCGCCTTGCAGGGAAGAGTGATAATGTTGCGGATGCGCTGGATTATTCAGAAGTGTCCAGTTTGGTTGTTAAACATATTGAAAATAATAGATTTTTATTAGTAGAGCGAGTTGCTGAAGAAGTCACAGAGTTGATTATGCGTCGATTTAATGTTCCATGGATAAAAGTACGTTTGGCCAAACCTGGTGCTGTAGTACAGGCTCGCTCTGTAGGTGTTGTGATTGAACGAGGGACATTATGATCACGACTTATATTGGGGTAGGTTCCAATATTGAACGTCACCGCCATATTGAGGAGGCGGTGAGAGAGTTGTCCAAGTTAGGTGGTGATCTGCGTTTATCGACGATATATGAGTGTGATGCGGTCGGGTTTGAAAGCGAGCCTTTTTATAATTTAGTCGTTGAGATGAAGACTTCGATTGATTTACTCAGCTTTTCCGAACGCTTGCGTGAAATTGAAATTCGTTGGGGACGTGCGATTGATGCTGGCAAGTATGAGCCTAGAACCCTAGATTTGGATATTATATTCTTCGGAAGAGAAGTTTCTGAATCACATCCTGAGTTACCTCGCAGTGATATTTACAAGTATGCGTTTGTATTACAACCATTATTGGAACTTTGTCCCAACTATGTTGTTCCAAAAGATGGACGGACGGTTAAACAAATTTGGCAACAACTAAATTTAGACACTTTGATGTTGCCTGTTCCTTCTTGGTTTTATTTAAATTTTTGAGACTATAATGAATTTTTTTGAAGCGTTTTTTCTAGCCTTAATTCAGGGGTTAACCGAGTTTTTACCTATATCTAGCTCCGCTCACCTTATCCTTCCTTCTGCCATCTTGGGCTGGGCTGATCAAGGTCTTGCGTTTGATGTCGCAGTACATGTTGGGACATTGGCCGCCGTTGTATTGTATTTCCGTAAGGAAGTGGTTGAACTCTTGACTGCATTTTTTGCTTCTATTTTTCGTCGAGACAGAAGCAAAGAGGCCAAATTAGCTTGGATGATTGTTATAGCAACCATACCTGCCTGTATTTTGGGCTTCTTGATGAAAGATATTATTGAACTTTATTTGCGCAGTGCGTGGGTGATTGCAACAACAACGATAGTATTTGGGCTATTGCTATGGTTTGTTGATCATCATGCCCAGCAGAAAGATGACGAATATCAGATGGATTTCAAAAAGGCGCTTTTTATCGGTATTAGTCAAGCATTAGCCTTGGTGCCGGGGACTTCTCGTTCAGGAGCTACGATTACCGCTGCTTTATATCTGGGCTTTACCAGAGAAGCGGCCGCTCGTTTTTCATTTTTGATGTCGATACCTATTATACTTTTAGCAGGTGGTTACCTTGGTTTAAAGTTGGTAGTAAGTGGAGAAACCGTTGATGTCGGTTTTCTTTTAACAGGCATAATAACATCGTTTATTAGTGCCTTTATTTGTATTCACTTCTTTTTAAAAATTATAACTCGGATGGGTATGATGCCATTTGTAGTTTATCGACTTTTACTTGGCTTTGGATTGCTTACGTTTCTTATGTTGCAGTAGCGTCAAGTATAAGCTCGTATGCGACTGATATAGATATACCTAACCCGGATTTTTCTATTTTTTGTTGATTGGTGTTATGAGACTTTTCGTTTTTGGTTTATTGATAATACTAGCTTGGCTCCAATTTGAATTGTGGGCTGGTAAGAATGGGATTCAAGATTTTTGGGCTGTTGATGCAGATATTGAGGTTCAAAATCTAGCTAATTCGAACCTAAAATCAAGAAACAATGAAATGTTTGCTGAGATTGATGATTTACGCCAAGGGCTTGATGCGATCGAAGAGCGCGCAAGAAATGAACTTGGTATGATCAAGGAAGGAGAAACCTTCTATCGCATAGTCGGTGAGGATAATTAGATGCTTTCAAATCAACAGCCGCAACTTATAGCGGTTGTTCCTGCCGCTGGGGTTGGTTCGCGAATGCGCTCAGACCGCCCCAAGCAATACTTAAAAATTCACGGTATTACAGTTTTAGAGCACACAGTGAACAAGCTTCTTAGCCATAAACTTATTGGCAAGGTTATTATCGCTATTAGTGAAAACGATGAGTATTTTCCTAAGCTAGATTTAGCACGAAACCCAGATGTAATTCGTGTCGTCGGAGGCGGTGAGCGTGCTGACTCTGTCATGTCAGCGTTGAGGTATGTTGTCAATCACTTCAGTACAGAGTGGGTACTTGTTCATGATGCTGCGCGTCCATGTTTTCAATTAAGTGATGTTGACACCCTAATAGATGCATCTTTTAAAAATCATATTGGTGGAATTCTAGCCTCTCCGGTTACAGATACGATGAAGCGTGGTGACACATCAGGCCGGATAGAACATACTATTGATCGTAGAGACATGTGGCATGCATTCACGCCTCAAATGTTTAAAGTTAAATTACTGTTCAATGCACTATCGGGTGCTTTGGATTCTGGAGTATCGATCACGGACGAAGCCTCTGCTTTGGAGTGGTCTGGTACAAAGCCCGAGTTGGTCAAAGGGCAGACAAGTAATATCAAGATAACACAGCCTGAAGATTTAGCTTTGGCTGCTTTCTATATAAGTAGAGATAAAGGATAACCCATGATTAGAATTGGTCACGGTTTTGATGTACACAAGTTTGGTGGGAGTGGTCCCGTGATCATTGGCGGTGTAAAGGTACCCTACGAGCAAGGATTACTTGCTCACTCTGATGGTGATGTTGCTTTGCATGCACTGTGTGATGCGCTACTTGGTGCAATCGCTGCAGGTGATATAGGGCGGCATTTTCCTGATACTGATGATAAATGGAAAGGTGCTGATAGCCGAGAGTTATTACGCGATGTCTATTCCCGAGTACGTCAATCGGGGCATGTTATTGGTAATGCTGATATTACTATTATGGCCCAGGCTCCCAAAATGGCACCACATATCGATGCTATGTGTAGGGTGATTGCCGCAGATTTACAAACGGATGTGACTAACATCAATGTTAAAGCGACCACAACAGAGCAGCTTGGTTTTACGGGTCGCAAGGAAGGTATCGCGGCTGAAGCTGTGGTGGTTGTTTTAAAGCAATGAGTCGTTGATGCTACCTCATAAAAATGCAGTCGATACTTGGAATGTTATTATGTCCGATCATTTGTCGTCTTTAGCTTATCTTAATGGTAAGCCTAAAGCACAAGGTAAACTAAAAATGAAGCATGAAGATTTTTGTGTTTCAGAGAATTTAAGCTTTGAGCCGAGTGGACATGGAGAACACTTGATGCTGCGTATTCGAAAAATGGGTGAGAATACGAGTTTTGTCGCCAATGAGTTAGCGAAAGCCTGTGGAGTAAAATCTAGAGATGTGAGCTGGGCCGGCCTTAAAGATCGCCATGCTGTGACAGAACAGTGGTTTAGTATCTATCTGCCCAAAAGTGAATCGCCCGACTTTAGCTTATTTCTAACCCGTTATCCTCAGGTTGAGATCCTCAAAACAACACGTCACCATAAAAAGATTCGCCCAGGTGATTTGGATGGCAATGAATTTAAGATTGTTATTTCGGAAGTAACAAACGTTGAAGATGTGTTGCAACGTTTGGAAAAGGTTTCACGGGGTGGAGTACCTAATTATTTTGGCAATCAGCGTTTTGGTCACGGGGGTAATAACCTCGTAGAGGCTAGGCGTTGGGGACGTGAAAATGTGAGGACTCGGAATGCACAAAAGCGAAGCTTGTATTTGTCAGCAGCTCGGTCATGGATATTTAATACGATAGTTTCTGCTAGGGTAAAAAAGGAGATACTCAACCTTGCTTTGTTGGGGGATATTGTAGAGCGAAACCAAGAGCTAGTATTGGTCACCAAAGAAAATATAGAAATCGTGAATCATGATCTTGTTCGAGGATTTGGCAGAGTAACGGCGGCAATGGCTGGTGATAATTCTCTGCCTACAGAGTCGGACGCATTAAATCTTGAACAGCCTTTTTTAGATGCTGAAACTGATTTGATGTCATTAATTCGTGGCAATCGAATGCAACATGATCGACGCTCTTGCATTTTGATACCGCAAGATATGCAATGGTCTACCGATAAAGATTCAGTGACTTTGCAGTTTTCATTGACGTCGGGCAGTTTTGCAACGTCTGTTGTTCGAGAATTGGTTAACGAAATTGAAGTAGAGCGTACATACAAATGAATAAGCTGAAAATACTGCTAAGCAACGATGATGGCGTTTATGCTGAGGGCATCGATGCCCTAAGACAAGAGCTCAGCGATATCGCAGAAATTACGGTTGTTGCTCCTGATAGGAATCGTTCGGGAGCCTCAAATTCTTTGACTTTGGAGCACCCTTTGAGAGTCAATAAAGTGGCTTCAAATATCTATTCAGTTCAAGGAACACCAACAGATTGCGTTCACTTTGCACTCAATGAGTTGATGAAGGATGACTTACCGGATTTAGTACTGACAGGGATTAACCATGGTGCAAACCTCGGTGATGATGTGTTGTATTCGGGTACGGTAGCGGCAGCAATGGAAGGGCATTTCCTTGGTGTACAGTCGATAGCCTTTTCTCTTGTTGGTATGCGATGTTTTTCTACAGCAGCAAAATTTGCAAAGCATATTGTACTTAGGCACATAGCTAACCCCATACCGACCAATCGATTATTAAATATCAATATTCCAGATGTTACTTTTGAACATCTTAAAGGTGAGCGGGTCACGAGGTTAGGCGCTAGACATCACTCGGAAGCTATGATCAAACAAACTGATCCAAGAGGGCAAGAAATTTATTGGTTAGGCCCTCCAGGTAAGGAGCAGGATGCTGGCGAGGGGACGGACTTTTGGGCCATTGAACATGGGTATGTTTCTATTACCCCTTTGCAAGTAGATTTAACTGCCCATGAATCACTTACCAGTGTGGATAATTGGTTGAAGGAAGAGTAGAGATGGCAAATCCACATGCTGACAGACTTATCGACTTTCTTGTCGCTAGTGGTATTAAAGATCCACAAGTTCTTGAAATTATAAGAGCTATACCACGAGAAAATTTTGTCTCTCAGGCAATGGAGCATCAAGCTTACGATAATAATGCTCTTCCTATCGGTCAGGGACAAACGATTTCTCAACCCTATATTGTTGCCAAAATGACAGAAAGTCTGTCTTTGCGCAAAGAGAGTAAGGTTCTTGAGGTCGGTACTGGTTCAGGTTATCAGACCGCGATACTTTCACAGATGGTGAATCATGTTTTTTCGGTAGAGCGGATAAAAGCTTTGCAATGGGAGGCTAAAAGGCGCCTCAAGCTCCTAGATATTTATAACGTATCGACAAAGCATGGAGATGGATGGCAAGGTTGGAGCGTGCATGCTCCTTTTGATGCCATTATTGTAACTGCGGCCGCTGACTGTGTTCCAGATGCTCTGCTTACACAACTTGCTGATGGAGGAGTAATGGTCATTCCTGTTGGTTTTGAAGAACAAAAGCTATTAAAAATTACGCGAAATGGTGAGGAATATCTTTCTGAGTTGATAGAAATGGTGCGTTTTGTACCTTTAATTGCGGGTGATTTAGCATAGTGATATTAGGCAAGCCACAATTCGTATTTTTGTTAGTGATTAGTGGGTTTCTTTCGGGATGTGCGACACATACACCGGCTCCAGTTAGTGGCTTAAATAAGGATTATGGCAGCCTTTCAAGAGGAAGTTATCGAGGTAGCTACTACGAAGTCAAGAAAGGCGACACTCTGTATTTTATCGCTTATGTCACAGACAAGGATGTAAGCGAATTGGTCGCCTACAATGATTTAGACTCTTCTTATACCATCTATCCTGGGCAAAAACTTAAACTTTGGCAGCCCGCCTATAAGCCCCCCGTACTCGGATTTCAGTCTAAAAATGCTACGGTTGCAGCATCAAATGTATCAACGGTTGCACCAATAGCTAGTGCAGTGGTAGCAACCTCTTCTGCTAATGCCAGCAGTAGTAGTGCATCGAATTCCAGTGCAAGTATGAAAAAAGAACGAGAAAATAAGGTTGAACAATCGAAACCAAAGGAGTATGTTCAAACTGTAAGTAAAAAAAATGTTAACAAAGAAGTCATCAATGCGAAAAAAGATAACAATAAAATTTCGCAGTGGCTTTGGCCAACCAAAGGGAGGTTGATTAAAAGTTTTTCTGCCGGCGATCAAGGAAATAAAGGAATCGACATTGCTGGGCAGAGGGGTCAATCGATATTATCAACAGCGAGAGGTACCGTCGTATATTCAGGCAATGCGCTGCGCGGGTACGGTAACCTTGTAATAATTAAACATAACGATAATTACCTCAGTGCTTATGCACACAATGATCGGTTGCTAGTACACGAAGGACAAAGTGTTAAAGCAGGTCAAAAAATTGCAACAATGGGCAGCTCAGGAACAAGCAGCGTCCGATTGCACTTTGAAATTCGCTATCAAGGTAAGTCAGTGAACCCAAAACGCTACTTACCGTAAAATTTACTGTTAGGTAAAATAGCGACATTAGACGTAGTAATGTCTTGCTAGCTCGCCAAGGGGAGGCGTTATGAGTATCAGCAATACAGCAACGAAAGTCGAAGAGTTTGAAGTTAGTGACGAAACAATGGATGGTTTTCAAGCTGACGATATCAAATCTACACAAGCCGAAGAAGCAAAAGAGGAGTTTGATGCATCAACTAAAAGTCTTGATGCGACACAACTTTACCTTGGTGAAATTGGTTTTTCACCCTTGTTAACTGCTGAAGAAGAAGTTCTGTATGCTCGCAGAGCTTTACGTGGCGATGAAGCGGCACGTAAGCGTATGATTGAGAGTAACTTAAGATTAGTCGTTAAGATTTCTCGACGTTATAGCAATCGTGGCTTAGCACTTCTTGATTTAATCGAAGAAGGCAACCTCGGTCTTATAAGAGCCGTAGAGAAGTTTGATCCTGAACGAGGATTTAGGTTTTCAACTTATGCGACATGGTGGATAAGACAGACCATAGAGCGTGCGCTTATGAATCAAACACGCACTATTCGGCTACCCATTCATGTAGTGAAAGAGCTCAACATCTATCTGCGTACCGCCAGAGAGTTATCACAAAAGCTTGATCATGAGCCTACGGCTGAAGAGATTGCGTTGCAACTTGACAAGCCTGTGGATGATGTCAGCAAAATGCTTCGTTTGAACGAACGTATCAGCTCTGTTGATACGCCAATTGGCGGAGACGGCGAAAAAGCGCTTCTAGATATTATTCCTGATGTCAATAATTCAGATCCTGAGGTTTCGACTCAAGATGACGATATCAAAAGTTCTCTTATCGACTGGTTAGACGAGCTTAACCCAAAACAAAAAGAGGTACTTGCTCGTCGCTTTGGCCTTCTTGGGTATGAGCCATCTACTTTAGAAGAAGTTGGACGTGAAATTAATCTAACTCGAGAACGTGTTCGTCAGATACAAGTTGAAGGTCTTCGTAGACTGAGAGAAATTCTGGTGAAACAAGGTCTGAACATGGAGAGTCTTTTCAGCGTTGCTGAAGAGTAGAAGAGTGAAAAAAGCCTTGCTTACCGCAAGGCTTTTTTAAATCATATTGATTCAATTTTTTGAAATACTCTTACCAATTTAATGCGGTTTTCCTCAAGCTCTACAATCTCCATTGGGTGTCCTGAAACTTGCACGCTCAGATGACTCTCTGGTATGTCCTCTAGGTGTTCCAAGATGAGCCCATTAAGTGTTCTCGGACCGTCAGTGGGCAAAGACCATTTCAAGCTCTTGTTGATATCCCTTATATTGGCACTTCCTTCGATAAGATAACTGCCGTCATTTTGTGGAGTGATTTCATCAGAGAGACTTGGTGTTATAGACGTTGTGAATTCGCCAACAATCTCTTCTAATATATCTTCGAGAGTGACTAAACCAATGATATCTCCATATTCATCAACGACCAGTCCAATTCGCTGCTTATTTCTTTGAAACTTCAGTAGTTGAACATTCAGCGGAGTACTTTCTGGAATAAAGTAAACTTCATCAGATGCTCTTAATAATGTTTCTTTAGTAAACTCATTTTTTTCTAACATTAAGCGATAGGACTCGCGTAAGCGCAGCATACCTACCACCTCATCAATCTGATCGCGGTACAGCACCACTCTGCCGTGGGGGGAATGAGTTAACTGTCGTACGATTGACTTCCAATCATCATTGATATCAATACCTGTAATCTCATTTCGCGGGATCATAATATCATTGACGGTCACGTGCTCTAAATCAAGAATAGAAACAAGCATCTCCTGGTGGCGTATTGGAATTAAGCTTCCAGCCTCGTTAACGACGGTACGTAACTCTTCTGAGCTAAGGTGATCTTCTCCTGTATGATCAGCCTTGATCCCCAATAGTCTAATAAAACCGTTAGTGATGAAGTTAACCAACACCACAAGTGGAGATAAAACTTTCATTAAGACGGTCAAAAGAATGCTACTGGTGTATGAGACCTTCTCTGGATAGAGTGCTGCGAGAGTTTTAGGCGTTACCTCGGAAAAAACAAGGATAACTAAGGTTAGTGCACCTGTTGCGATGGCAACTCCTACATCACCATAAAGTCTCATTCCTATAATTGTTGCAATAGCTGATGCAAGTATGTTGACAAGGTTGTTCCCGATTAATATCAGGCCAATAAGACGGTCAGGACGATTCAGTAATCTCTCGACTCTTTTGGCACCTTTGTGACCTGAGTTGGCTAAATGTTTAAGTCTATATCGATTGAGAGACATCATGCCCGTCTCTGAACCAGAAAAATATCCTGAAATTACTATAAGACATGCAAGTATAGCGAACAAAATGCCCGTTGATATGTCATCCAAAGCTTATCTTTTCCTTGTTAAGTGTTGCTTGATTTATGAACCAATCGCGTTTTTAAGTCAATGACAATGTGTCGAACTCTCCATTTTAAGGGAAAGGTTTAATTTATGCATCATTTAGTCAATTATCTGAGTATTATTTCTTGAACGAAGCGGCTTCCAAAGTAAGCTAAGGTGAGTAAAGATGCCCCTATTACTGTAAACCATGTTACCTTGCGTCCGCGCCATCCCTTTTGGTAATGCCCCCATAAAAGTATTGAAAAAACCACCCATGCAATAAATGATAAAATACCTTTGTGGGCTTTACCCTCTGCAAACATATCTTGCACGAAAATGAAGCCAGTGAGTAAAGTACAAGTGAGTAAAATATTGCCAATCAGAATGATATTGAAAAGCTGCCTTTCAACCATCATGAGAGGAGGAAGGTTTGGGTTAATGACTAGGGCTACCTTTGCTTTTAGTTTGTAGTCTAGCAAAGCCAATTGGATCGCATACAATGCACCAATGGTTAACGTTGAGTAGGCAAAAAGAGCAAACAATATATGGACAAGTAATTTGGGGTCTTGTTCAAGGTGTGTAATGAATGTGCTTGGCAAGTAAGCAGCAGCAAGCAGGTTTATGGCGGAAAAGCCATAGACAACTGGCAAGATAAACCATAATCGAGTTCGGAGCATAGCTCCACTCACGGCAACAGATATGATAAAACTCACCAACGACGCAACATTAAGAATACTGAGATTCTGTCCGGAGTTTCCCAGAATAAGATCGCTTAGGAGCCAAGCATGAAATGCTAATGCAAGTACAGCACTTGCGAATACAGCCTTGACGCGAATTCCCGTTTGATGAACCAGGCCAGGCACTATAGTGGCGAGCGCGACTAAATAAAGTAAAGCAGCAACAACGGCGATTAAGTTGTCCATTTTTCTCTTTACGCTGGTGAAAAAGTTAACAAATTATAACCTGCATCAACCGCTTGAGCCATGATTTATCGCTTCTTTAAGTCAGTTATGAGAGTAAAAATAATCCAAATAGTGTCCAGCGAGGTTCGGCTAAGGTATACTCGTGGTAATTTTTCGCCAAATTCGCAAGGGCGAGTTTCCCTGCAAACCGTCTAGGTAAAGAGACTAAGATGTTTGAGAATTTAACGGATCGACTATCCAAAACGCTAAAAAATATTAGTGGCAAAGGCCGCTTAACCGAAGAAAATATTAAAGAGACGCTTCGCGAAGTGCGTATGGCGCTCTTAGAAGCTGATGTTGCACTCCCTGTTGTAAGAGATTTCATCAAGCGTATCAAAGAGAAAGCTGTTGGAGTCGAGGTTTCAAAGTCACTTACTCCTGGTCAAGAGTTTATCAAGATAGTTCAATCAGAACTTGAATCTGTCATGGGAGACACCAACGAGGTATTGAACTTAGCGGCTCAACCTCCAGCAGTTATTTTAATGGCTGGCTTACAGGGGGCGGGTAAAACTACCTCTGTGGGTAAACTGTCTAAATTACTCAGTGAAAGAGAAAAGAAAAAAGTTTTGGTGGTATCTGCCGATGTATACAGGCCTGCAGCAATCAAACAGCTTGAAACACTTGCTGCGGATGTAGGAGTGGACTTTTTTCCTTCAACGGCGGAGCAGAAGCCAATTGATATCGCGAATGCAGCGATTGATCACGCAAAGCGGAAGTTTTATGACGTTCTCTTAGTTGATACCGCTGGTCGATTAGCGATTGATGAGCAAATGATGGCAGAAATTCAAGAGCTACATACTGCTATCAATCCTGTAGAAACATTGTTTGTTGTTGATGCAATGACAGGTCAAGATGCTGCAAACACAGCAAAGGCATTTGGTGACGCACTGCCTTTAACTGGGGTCATCCTCACTAAAGTTGATGGTGACGCTCGGGGTGGTGCTGCATTATCGGTGAGGCACATAACAGGGAAGCCTATCAAGTTTTTGGGCGTTGGTGAAAAAACCGATGCGCTTGAACCTTTCCATCCAGAGCGCGTAGCATCACGTATTCTGGGTATGGGTGATATGCTTTCACTCATTGAAGATCTGCAACGCAATGTTGATACTGAAAAAGCGGAAAAGCTGGCGAAGAAATTTAAAGAAAAGAAAGGGTTTGACCTTGAAGATTTTAGAGAGCAGCTTGGTCAGATGCAAAATATGGGCGGTATGATGGGAATGATGGACAAATTGCCCGGTATGAGTAACCTGCCCGACAATGTTAAAGATAAAGTTGATGACAAACTTTTCAAACAAATGGAAGCGATTATAAATTCCATGACAATGAAAGAACGTCAGCGTCCAGAGTTAATCAAAGGCTCTCGTAAAAAACGTATTGCTGCAGGTTCAGGCACCCAGGTTCAAGATGTTAACCGTCTTCTTAAACAGTTCACTCAGATGCAAAAAATGATGAAGAAGATGCAAAAAGGTGGCATGAAAGGAATGATGCGAAACATGCAAGGCATGATGGGGGGAGGCATGGGAGGAGGCTTCAACCCATTCGGACGTTAAGTCACAGTGTAATTCAAGGTGTTAGCTTATTCATATTAACCCCATATTCCCTCAAGTGGTGAATAATTAGCTAAATACCTTGCATTGCTCGGGAATAAGAGTAAAATTCCGGAGCTTTATTTTGGCACGAGCCCCAGGCTGTTTTGTTTTAGACGGTTTTTGGGGTTAATTTTATTTTTGAGAAAGCAAAGAGGACGACATGGTAACCATTCGTTTGGCACGTCACGGCGCGAAAAAGCGTCCATTTTATCAAATCGTAGTAGCGGACAGCCGCAATGCAGCAACTGGCCGTTTCATCGAAAAAGTTGGTTTCTTCAATCCAACTGCTAAAGGTCAAGAAGAAGGTCTACGCCTTGATCTAGACCGCGTTAATCACTGGGTTGGCCAAGGCGCGTCTCTTTCTGACCGCGTTGCTAAGCTAGTTAAAGACGCTCAAAAAGCGGCTTAATTTTTAAGAAAAGAAATTAGCTTATGTCGATGAAAGGTAAAGAAACAATGGTTAACGATAAGATAGTCGTAGGTAAGTTTGGAGCTTCTTATGGCATTCGTGGTTGGCTCAAAGTTTTTTCCTACACAGACAATACTGAAAGTATTTTTGATTACAGCCCTTGGTTTGTAAACCAGAATGGCTCGTGGGTTGAATATAAAGTTGAGAGTTGGAAACGTCATAACAAAAGTATGGTAGTGAAACTCGAGGGATTAGAGGTGCGTGAAGAGGCACAACTAATGACCAACTTTGAAATATGCATTGACCCTGCTGTATTACCAAAATTGCCAGAAGATCAGTTCTACTGGCGTGAATTAATTGGAATGAGCGTAGTCACCGAAGGTGGTTATGACTTAGGCGTTGTTTCAGATATGCTCGAGACAGGCTCCAATGATGTTTTGGTCATAAAAGCAAATCTAAAAGATGCTTTTGGACAAAAGGAACGATTAATTCCGTTTCTTGAAGAGCAAGTGATCAAAAATATTGATCGCACGGCTCAACGGATCGAAGTTGACTGGGATCCTGGATTTTAACTCCAAGTAACGGAGCGTTTGAACAATGTGGGTTGGCATTATTAGCCTCTTTCCTGAGATGTTCCGCAGCGTTACTGATTATGGAGTAACAGGTCAGGCGGTTAAAAAAGGTCTTTTGTCGGTTAACACTTGGAATCCTAGAGATTTCACTTACGATAAACATCGTACTGTTGATGACAGACCTTATGGTGGTGGTCCTGGTATGCTCATGATGGTTCAGCCTTTGCGCGATGCTATTCATGCAGCCAAGAAATCATCACCAGGAAAGACGAAGGTTATCTACCTCTCCCCTCAGGGTCGTAAGCTCGATCAGCAAGGGGTGGAAGAGTTAGCCACGAACGAGAATATACTTCTTATTTGTGGTCGATACGAAGGTGTAGATGAGCGTATTATTGAGTCTGAAGTTGACGAAGAATGGTCAATTGGAGACTTTGTAATGACGGGTGGAGAGATACCAGCCATGACATTAATCGACTCAGTATCACGGTTCATTCCGGGAGTACTTGGTGATTTCTCGTCAGCAGAAGAAGACTCTTTTGCCAATGGCTTGTTGGATTGTCCGCACTATACGCGACCTGAGGTGTTAGACGGTAAAGAAGTTCCTTCTGTACTTAAATCTGGCAACCACAGGCACATTCGTCTTTGGCGATTAAAACAATCGCTGGGCCGAACCTGGCTTAGAAGACCAGAGCTCCTGGAAAACCTAGCTCTGACTGACGAACAGGAACAATTACTGGCAGAGTTCATAAAAGAACATAACGCCCAGTAACCTATTAAATTTAGTATCAGTTTATTCTAGGAATAGTAAAATGAGTAACATCATCAAGGCTCTTGAAGAAGAGCAAATGAAAAAAGATCTACCTAACTTTGCACCTGGTGACACAGTTGTTGTTCAAGTTAAGGTTAAGGAAGGCGAACGTGAGCGTTTACAGGCTTTTGAAGGCGTTGTAATCGGTATCCGTAACCGTGGTTTACACTCTGCATTCACTGTACGTAAGATTTCAAACGGTGAAGGTGTAGAGCGTACGTTCCAAACTCACTCTCCAATGGTTGATAGCATTGAAGTTAAACGCCGTGGTGCAGTACGTCGTGCCAAGTTGTACTACCTACGTGAGCGTTCTGGTAAGTCAGCTCGTATCAAAGAGAAACTTGCTAAGAAGTGATGCTATATCTAGCGTTCTCATAGAAACGGAGCCCAAGGGCTCCGTTTTTTTATAGCGATTTAATTTTGATGTTCTGACCAAGCGTCTCCATCAGACATATCGGGAGCGCCAGCTATGCTGTGCTCTTCATCAGCCCAATCTCCAAAATCTATCATTTGGCATTGTTTGCTACAAAAAGGTCTATAAGGGCTCTGCTCGCCCCAAATTACATCCTTATTACATTGAGGGCACGGTACGAGTGTCATTTTTGACATTTTAGTCTCAACTGATTTAATAGAGTATTACCCTATTATACCTGTTTAAAACGTTGCCAACTAGCTACAGATGGCTAGTTCAAATTCGAATTCACTGCACGATGCTTGTCCTGACTCAAACTCAATAAATTTGATGGCAAAGCGATTCTTGTGGCCTGAGATCATAGGGTAGACTCCGGCACCCAAGGGTAAATTAAGGCGAAGTATATTGGCTTCATCAGCGTCACTTTGATAAAAGCCAGACTTTGCCCAAACAGCATGAAAAGCTCCGGTTTCTCTAGTTAACCTTAGCCAAAGTTTTAACGAATGAACTAAAGGCTGTAAGCTCGTGAGCCAATTTTTCGCATCATTCTGTTTTTGTGCCAAAGGTAAATGTAGCCAGTGATGCAGTGCGGGTAGGTCGAAACAACAGCAGCCACCGGGAAGATTAAAGCGCTGCCTAATTGTACTCAAAAATCGGTCATCTTTGAGACTTTGACCAAACCTTTCTGCCGTCATTAAGTCACTATGAGCCATATCGATTTCATCGAGGACTTCATTTAACATGTCTTGATCAACACCTTCGACATCCAGCCAAGAACGATAGGTCAGGCGCTGTTTTTCTATGTCTTTTGCTAGTTCACTCTTAAGTTGTATTTGTTCAAATATTTCAACCAGATCAAATAATGAACGATAAAATATTAAATACTTCATATCATCATCAAAGTGAGCGGCAGTATCGAGTTGAGTCAGTAACGCTTCGACACGCAGGTAGATACGTGTTTTTTCATTCAGTGGATGTTCAAAGTAATGCGCGTTCATTTATAAGCAGCTCTGGTTTATTTTCTATTCATTTTTGCCGATCTTTTTTGCATATTTCCATAAATATTTGGTGTAATTCTGCGATTTGAGGCAAAATCTTATGGTTTCTAGTATTATTTTTAATCACATAGTCTGCAATTGCCAGTCTTTCTTGCCTATTTGCCTGTGACTTAATGATTGCTTTTACCTGTTCTGTGCTTACTTTGTCTCGCAGTAAAGTCCTTTCGATTTGTATTTCTTCGTCAACATCAACCACTATCACTTTATCGACCAATGATTGAAGATTATTTTCAGCCATTAATGGAATAACCAACAAGGCATATTCAGATTTGACTTGTGCTATTTGTCGTTGCATCTCAGAGCGTATCAAAGGGTGCATCAAATTGTCTAACCACAGTTTTTTTTCAGGGTACTGAAAAATTAATGCTCTGAGCTTTACGCGGTCTAGTGCCTTATTGGGGGAGAGTATCTCTTCACCAAAGTGCTCAATAATCGCTTTTAACCCCTCACTTCCTGTTTCGACTACTTGTCTTGCAATGATATCTGCATCAACAACATCAATATTATATTCAGATTGAAAGAGGTTACTTATGGTCGTTTTACCACTTGCAATACCACCTGTTAATCCAACGACTAAAGCCATCTAAAGCCCCCAAAATTGCGCTATGTACCAATTCAGAATTTCGTCTCCCCATGTAAATGCTATCCAACCAGAAATAGCTAAATAGGGACCGAATGGAAAAGCCTGATTTAAGGCTTTTCCTTTTAAAGCAAGTTGTATAATAGCCATAAATACCCCCACTATAGAGGAGCAGAGGATAATCATAGGTAGGTATTGCCACCCCAACCAAGCACCTAAGGCAGCAAGTAGCTTGAAATCACCATACCCCATTCCTTCTTTCCCAGTAGCGAGTTTAAACATCCAATATACAGACCATAATGAGAGGTAGCCAAAGATTGCGCCTAGGACTGAGTCTTGCAAAGAAGTGGGACTTATTTCCATCAATGATAAGGCAATGCCCAACCACATAAGAGGCAGTGTGATTTGATCGGGAAGGAGCATTGTATCTAGGTCAATAAACAGCAGAGTAATAAGGGCATATAAAAAAATGAGTGCCGCAAAGCAGTAGAGATTTGGCCCAAATTGGATAGCTGTAAATAAGCTCAATAATGCGGTAATGAGTTCTACAAATGGGTAACGCCAACTGATTGAAGCTAGGCAACTTCTGCAGCGTCCTTTGAGCAATAACCAGCTTACGATGGGGATATTATCTATTATCTTGATACTTTTTTTGCATTGTGTGCAATGAGAGCAAGGCTGGCTAAGATTAAACTCTCCTTCTGGTTTTGCTAAACCACTTTCGGGAAAAGTGTCAGCACAGTCCAAACGCCATTGCCTCTCCATCATAATAGGAAGGCGATGAATAACCACATTTAGGAAACTGCCTATAATCAGACCAAAAAGTGCACTGCCCAGTGGGAATAGCCACAGATATTGTTCGAAGATTGCCATATTTTCGTAGTAAAGAGAGCTTTGGCTTATCTTATCCTAATACTGTCATCAAGTTAAAGATCGGTAGATACATAGATATCACGATAAGTGCAACTATTCCTCCCAAGATTAGAATGATGGCCGGCTCGAGAACTTTTTCCATCGATAAAACTGTATCACTGACTTCTTGTTCATAAATCTCGGTAATGTTTGAAAAGACTTCATCCAGTTTGCCCGTTTGTTCGCCGATCATTGCCATTTGCTCAACGATTATTGGAAAGGCTTTGGTTTTTCGAATCGCGATATAGATCGGCGTTCCAGCTGTTATATCCGTCGTCATCGCTTTGATTATCCCTTTGTAATAGTAATTATTGGTCGTTGATGCCGAGATAGTTAGACAATTTATAATGGATATATCAGCCTGAAGAGTGAGAGAGAAAGTGCGGCTAAACCTCGCTATCGATGATTTTCTGATAAGGTCACCGATAAGAGGAAGGCAAAGTAAAAGTCGACTAATTCTGAATCTAAAAGAGGTTGATTGTGTACTGAGCAGGTATCCTAATCCAATGGTAAAAAAGGTGAAAATAAATAGGGGCAATAGATAAGAATTGAGTGCTTCTGTGATAGATATTACCTGCTGAGTTAATCGTGGCATAGGAGCGCTGAAACCATTGAGCATGCTTTTAAACTGAGGTAGTACATGGCTAGTTAAAGTTTGAATGACAAGCGCAGATGCGAACAACACGGAGATTGGATAAATAAGCGCGTTAAAGACTTTTTCAGTATTTTTTTTGAACGTGATACGGTAGTGATAAATACGCTCAAAAATAGTGGCTAAGTCTCCAACCATTTCTCCGCATAGAACTAATTCAATGTCTACTTTATCGAAATGTTTACTCGATAGTTTTAATGATGATGATAAAGGGTTGCCATTCTCTAAATTCTCGATAATTTTGGATAAAATGGCTTTCATTCCGTATTTTTTTTGACTCTTTTCGATCATTTTTAAAACGTCAAGGATAGGCAGCCCAGCTCTCAATAATGTTCCGATTTGTCGGGTAAGAAGGGTGATATCAGCTCGTTTTTCTCTGTGGAATAAGTGCCAAAATAGGCTGCGATCTTTCCTTTCAATTCTTATGATTTGGATAGACTTTTGTTTCAGTGTAAATTTTACGCTCACTTTGGATGGTGAAAGCATAAAGCCTTTCACCTTATGAGCTTTTTTATCAAGGCCTTGCCAAAAAAATACACACTGCTTTGATTCTGACATTGTTGCACTATCCTCCGCTCAAAAATCGAATAATCGAGTTAGCTCGCTATAACTTGTTTGACCACATCGTAATTTTGCTAGTGCAGATTCTTTCAGTGATGGCATCCTACTGTTTCTCACGCACAGTTCTAACTCGCTTAGTGAGGCGTTTTGAATAATCGCATCGCGCATTGCTTGATTAATATAAATGAATTCGTAGATGGCGGTGCGCCCCGAATATCCAAGGTGGCAATTCTGACAACCTGAATCACTGGCTGTATAAAGAGTCGTATTGCCTTCCAATGTGCTTTCTCGTGGTAGCTCAGTGACATCGTCTTTTATGACTTTGCAGTGATGACAGAGTTTTCTCACTAACCTTTGTGCAATGATTAAGCTGATTGAATAAGCGATATCGAAAGGTTTAACTCCCAGAGACTGAAGCCTCTGTATTGATTCTAAGGCCGAGTTTGTGTGTAATGTTGATAACACCAAGTGACCAGTCTGTGAAGCTTGAGCAACGAGTGTGGCTGTTTCTTCGTCCCGAACTTCACCTATCATCATGACGTCGGGGTCTTGTCTTAATAGGGCTCTGAGAGAATGTGAGAAACTCATTCCTATCTGAGGACTAACCGATACTTGGTTGATTCCTGGAATATTGATTTCAACGGGCTCTTCGATTGTTGATATATTTAGAGAGTTTGTATTGATTTGGTTCAGGCCTGCATAAAGGGTTGTTGTCTTTCCACTTCCCGTAGGGCCGGTAACGAGGATGAGACCTTGTGTTTTACCCAAAGCTTGTTTGAACAGTTTTTCTTGTTCGGCATTAAGCCCTAAAATTTGGACGCTGGATTCTTTTGCTTGGGTTGGAAATATTCTCAGCACCACTTTTTCTCCACACATTGTGGGTAACGTTGATATACGTATGTTGACAGTCTCACTGGGTTCCAACTGAAACTGAATTTTTCCATCTTGTGGAAGCCTACGTTCTGCGATATCAAGTTTGGCGAGAATTTTTAGTCGAGATGTAAGTCTGTTACAGAATTGCCGAGTGAGTTGATCAGTTTCAATAAGTACTCCGTCACAACGAATCCTCACGCGATACCGATGCTTATAAGGTTCAACATGAATATCAGAAGCACCTTTCTTTAGAGCACAAGTAATTAGATTTTGGATATATTGATTCAATGGTGTGTTTGTGTTGTCGGACCTTAGGTAGGGGGTTAGTGGGCCTTCTTTTTGCTCTTGGGTTAATGATAGGTCATGTAAAATGAATTCTGGTGGTTGTGTTATGGCTCTTGACTTTATTTGCCCCACATAGAGCTCATCGATTACGGTACTGATCTGCTCATGGCTTGCAATGACTAATTCAATATCTTTGCCGCTGGTAAAACGAAATTCTTTTTCTATCTCTGAATTGGATGGATCGCTGATTGCTAAACATATTTTTTGTTTTGACGTTTTTATAGGTAATGCGGAGTGCCTTATGATGAGAGTTGTTAAATTATCAACATCATACACGCTGGAACAGTTAAAATTGTGGATATTGACACAAGGAAGACCATAAATTTTAGCAATGTGGGAGGCTAAGCACTCCGATGTTAGTAATTCTAGTGCTGTAATCGCATCAATGAGCGACTCTTGATGTTGTTTGAGATGATCTTCAAGTTGCTCTGTCTGCTGCACGGTCAAAATTTGTGCCTGCTTTAATTTAGTCAATAGTGGGTTACGCATGACGTCTCAATCACACTCATATGTGTTAATAAATGAATCTAGGTCGCTGATACACTCCCAGTTCCCGTTAATGAGTCGAGTGAAAGTAATTTCTTTATTGATCAAGCGTGCGCTTACTTTTGATGAGTTAAACGTAAAGACGAGAGAGCCGTAGCTCTCAGGCGTATTTTGATAAGTTAGGGTACCGAGGCTTGAGTATGGCAAGTTGAGTTGAGAGCCTGAATAGGGAAACTGTCCCTCAGAAATTAAGTAAGCTTCAATATTCATCTTATGTGTAGCAAGTGAAGTCATTGCTGAGGATATCTGAGCCTTCTCTATGTACTGATGATATTGTGGCAAGGCTATGGAAGTTAAAACACCAATAATTGTAATAACAATCATCAGTTCTATTAAGGTAAATCCTTTGTAATAGTCTGCTGATGCCATTCGCATAATCAAGCCTCGGTAAGTCTATTATGATGAGCTTACAGGGTATTTTTATTGGATTGTGTAAGGAATTCAGAGGTGTGTAAAAATCGACTTATACTTATGAAAATAATACTTTATTGTATTGATGAAATATTACAGCGAGTGAAGCGCTGCGATAAATAGACAGTAATAGAGTTCATGTACCTAAGTATCTTGATGTCATCGAGGGACATGAACTCTATTAACTGGAATTTTTGAAAATTAGTCGTCAAATCGCATCGAAAGATCCATGGCTCGTAAATTCTTAGTTAATGCGCCGACAGAAATATAATCAATACCAGTTTCTGCGTATTGCCTGATAGTTTCTGAGGTGATGTTGCCCGAGTTTTCAAGAGCAGCCCTGCCAGCGTTTATCTTGACGGCTTCTGTCATCATGTCAGTAGTAAAATTATCCAACATGATAATATCAGCTCCGGCATTGATTGCTTCTTCTAATTCCTGCAAGCTCTCGGTTTCAACTTCAACAGGTTTGCCGGGATGTAAGGTTTTTGCTGTTTTTATGGTTTGGGTAATGCCCCCATTAGCAATAATGTGATTTTCTTTGATAAGAAAAGCATCGAAAACACCGATACGATGATTGAAGCCTCCACCACATGCTACTGCGTATTTGAGTGCATTACGTAGGCCAGGAATAGTTTTTCTTGTGTCTAGAAGTTTGCAATCCGTTCCTTCTATCAATTTGGCATATTCGGCCACTGTTGTTGCACAACCTGATAGGGTTTGAATAAAGTTCATTGCATTTCTTTCACCAGTTAGTAGAGCTCTTGAAGGGCCGTTCAACTCACATAATTCCTGGTTAGGGGAGACCTTATCACCATCTTTGACAAACCAAGTGATGGTCACCTGTCCCCCAAGTTGTTTGAACACTTCATCAGCCCATGCCTGGCCACAAAACACTCCTTGCTCTCGGGTTATGATTTTTGCTGTACTTTGTTTATCTTCGGCAATGAGACTAGCAGTGATATCTGCATTAGGATCAAGTGTGCCACCAAGATCTTCTTTTAATGTCTCTTCAACTGAACGAGTGATATCCTGTGGTAATTGTTTGGTTAAGTAATTTAGGCGCTCTTGGCTGTTGTGTGTGTCTTTCATTGCGGCTTCACTGGCAGTTTGATCAATTGAGCCAATGATACGATGACTCTAATGGAAATTCAGCCATTAATCTCGCTTTTCGTCATCAAAAAGATAAAATCAAAGCATATAACTCAAACAATGAAACGCACTATGATTGATGAAAATGGTTGGTATAAAGACGCAAAGCATGTGCCTTCGCCTTTTTTTGATAAAAGAGCGAGTAAAAAAGATATCTCTTTGCTTGTTATTCATAACATCAGTTTACCCCCAAGAGAGTATGGAGGGCCTTATATTGAACAGTTGTTTATGGGAAAACTAAATCCAAAAGAGCATCCTTTCTTTAAATCTATTCATAAGTTGAAGGTTTCGGCACACTGCTTGATAAAACGTGGTGGAGACATAGTTCAATTTGTTTCATTTTACGACCGAGCATGGCACGCTGGTGAATCTTGTTTTGCTAAACGTGAAAAGTGTAACGATTATTCTATTGGTATAGAATTAGAGGGGGATGATGCCACGGCTTATACAGAAGAGCAGTACCGATCATTAATCTCTCTTTCCCGTTCGATCATGATTCGTTACCCTGAGATAACGCCATTTCGAATCACAGGGCATCAATATATTGCACCATTACGGAAAACGGATCCTGGCCTGTCTTTCGACTGGCCTCGTTTTCGGAGTGAGTTAACTGGTACTTAGTTGCCAGATATAATCATGCCCTACAAGCTTTCTTGGTATTCGATTAATATTTGTTCGACCCAATTAGCAATTCTGGCGTCACTCATTTCGTATTGAGAGTCTTCATCGAGGGCTAATCCGACAAAATGTGTTTTGTCTGCAGTGAGCGCTTTGGAAGCATCAAATTGGTAACTTTCATCATTAGGCCAATAGCCGACAAAATGTGTACCGGTTTTTTTAAGTTCATCATGGAGCATTCCCATGGCATCCAGATACCACTCTCCGTAACCTTCTTGATCTCCTAGCCCAAAGAGGGCAACGGTCTTCCCTGTCAAAACTGTTGATCCTATTTGATCCCAAAGTTCATTCCAATCTTCTTGAATTTCTCCAAAGTCCCACGTTGAAATACCAAGTATCAGTAGGTCATAATCTGTCATTAGAGAGAGAGGGGAGTCTTTTACATTATAAATATCGACAAGATCTTCACCCAAAATAGAACGTATTTTTTCTGCCGCCATTTCGGTATAGCAGGTTGTTGAGCCATAAAAGAGACCAATTTTCATAATGCTGTTTGTCTTTATCAATAAGGATTGGGGAATTTTAACCTCAAAAGGGCGAGGTTTGCAGCGAATATTGTTACTCGGGGCGGATTTTTGTGGCTTTCTGAGCATTAGGGATTTACATTGATGCCCATATTGATAGTCCGGAGTTCATTTTGTCCCAGCAAATATTGCCAGATCAACCCGTTGTTGAACAATTTTTAGATGCCATGTGGATGGAGAGGGGGTTATCTGAAAATACGTTGTCCTCATATCGTAATGATCTATTTAAACTTTTAAAATGGATGTTCGAAAATAATTATCGACTTAACTTTATCAGTATTTCAGGTTTGCAGGACTTTCAATCATGGCTTGTAGATGAAGGTTATAAACAGACATCTCGCGCTAGAATGTTGTCTGCTTTGCGGCGTTTGTTTCAGTACATGCATCGTGAAAGACTGAGAAGCGATGACCCTAGCGCACTATTGGTTAGCCCTAAGTTACCGAAGCGTTTACCGAAAGATCTCTCCGAGCAGCAGGTTGATGCTTTACTCTCTGCCCCTGACGCAAATAATCCGATTGAATTACGTGATAAGGCGATGTTGGAGCTTCTATACGCGACAGGTTTACGTGTCACTGAACTCGTCAGCTTGACGATGGAAAATATGAGCCTGAGACAGGGTGTTGTACGGGTAACCGGTAAAGGTGGAAAAGAGCGATTGGTTCCAATGGGTGAGGATGCCATTGAATGGATTGAAACTTTTTTGCACCAAGGTCGGTCTGAGTTGTTAGGAGAAAAAACGTCGGATGTTGTTTTTCCTAGCAAAAGAGCAAAGCAAATGACAAGGCAAACTTTTTGGCATCGGATTAAATATTATGCAATGCTGGCTGGAATTGATTCTGAATTGCTGTCGCCGCATGTTTTACGCCATGCATTTGCTACTCATTTGCTTAACCATGGTGCTGATTTGAGGGTGGTTCAAATGCTATTAGGTCATAGTGATTTGTCCACGACACAAATTTATACTCACGTTGCGACAGAAAGGTTAAAACAATTACATAGTGAACATCATCCAAGAGCCTAGTTTCTTGGGTATGCAATTACATAACTCTAAGGTGAACTCAATGAGCGTCTTACGCCGAATAACATTATTAACACTACCGTTTGTGTTAGCAACGACTACAGTCATGGCTAACGATTTTGATAAAGAAAAATTAGAGAAGCGCTTTGCTAAACTTGGTCTAGAAATCAAAGATATAAAACAGTCGGATGTAAAAGGACTATTGGAAGTTCATACTACTGGTGGCGTTTTATTGGCTTCGCCATCAGGAGAGTATTTCATTGCAGGAACGCTTTATAAAGTAGACGAAAATGGTAAGTATGAAGACGTGATGGCTAAACGCCAAGCTCCTATCAATGCGAAGAAAATTGAATCATTTAAAGATAGTATGATTGAGTTTAAAGCAAAGAAAGAAAAATATGTAGTGACGGTATTTACCGATATTACTTGCGGCTATTGTGTGCGTCTACACAATCAAATACCAGCCTACAATGATCTAGGCATTACGGTTCGTTACATGGCTTACCCTCGTCAAGGTGGAAGCGGCTCTGTGGCCGATCAAATGGCCGCTATCTGGGGAGCAAAAGATCCTCAATCTGCGATGCACGAAGGTAAGGTTGAGCGTAAATTCCCAGAAAAAACACAAGATTTAAGCAAATTCCAAAAGGTCATCAAAGAACATTATCAGCTTGGACGCGAATTAGGAATTAATGGTACTCCCGCCATTTTCCTACCCACTGGTGAGATGGTAGGTGGCTATTTACCGCCAGATCAATTAATCAAGCGTTTGCAACAGACTCAATAGATTATGTTTTAAACACTCATGATTGAAATTCAACGTAGAGAAATACAGGAAGAGAGCTCGCTACCCGAGTCTCTTCATCCACTACTCAGGCGAATATATAGCTCTCGAGGCGTGTTAAGTGAACAGCAATTAAACACGACAGTACGTGCTTTGCACTCATATCAAGAGCTGTTTGGCATCGATACTGCGGTGAAGATGTTATTTGCGGCTATTGAAACCAAGAAAAGAATTATCGTCGTTGGTGATTTCGACGCAGATGGTGCGACAAGCTCGGCACTGTCGGTGCTTGCTCTTCGTATGCTAGGTTCTGACAATGTCGATTACCTAGTTCCAAATCGCTTTGAAGATGGTTACGGGTTAAGTCCAGAAGTCGTTGAACAGGCGATGGAGCTCGGTGCACAAATGATAATGACGGTTGATAACGGGGTTTCTTCAATCGAAGGTGTTAAATACGCCAAGCAATGCGGCATCGAAGTTATCGTGACTGATCATCACTTACCAGGCCATGAGCTACCGATGGCTGATGCTATGGTAAACCCAAACCTCCAGCAGTGTCAGTTTCCATCCAAAGCATTGGCGGGAGTTGGTGTTGCGTTTTACTTGATGATGGCTCTCTGTGTACACATGCGTAACGTCGGCTGGTTTTCTAGACAAAGTATGTCAGAGCCCAAGTTAATGGAATTGGTTGACTTGGTTGCACTGGGTACGGTAGCTGATGTTGTGCCCTTAGATAAGAATAACCGAATCCTTGTGCATCAGGGGCTGCAGCGTATTCGTGCGGGAAAAGCGAGACCAGGTATTCAAGCCTTAATAGAAGTCTCTAAACGTGATGCTAAGCGACTTATTGCCTCTGATTTTGGATTTGCTCTTGGACCGAGAATAAATGCAGCTGGTCGACTCGATGATATGTCATTCGGTGTTGAACTTTTGATGAGCAATAATATCCATGCTGCACGACGAATGGCTAGTGAACTGGATGGTTTAAACCAGTCCCGCAAAGAAATTGAAGAAGGAATGAAGCAAGAGGCAATGGCATTTTGTGAGCGTCTTCAATTCGGTGACAAGGATATGCCATATGGACTGGTGCTGTTTCAAAGAGACTGGCATCAGGGGGTCATTGGTATTTTGGCTTCTCGGATTAAAGAAAAGTTTCACCGTCCCGTGATTGCTTTTGCCGATGGTGGAGGGGGAACGATAAAAGGTTCATGTCGTTCTATTCCAGGGTTACATATGCGAGATGCTCTTGATCGTATCGATAAACAAAACCCTGGCCTTATTTTAAAATTTGGTGGGCACGCTATGGCTGCAGGTCTTAGTATTGCTGAAAAGGACTTTGAGTGCTTTTCTTCGTTGTTTGATCAAGCGGTTAAACAAGATTTGGATGAGGCAGCATTAAAAGGTGTTATTTTGTCTGATGGAGAGTTAATTCCTGAAGACTTTTCACTCCATACAGCAGAGGCTCTAAGATCGGGTGGCCCTTGGGGGCAAGCTTTTCCAGAACCTATTTTTGATGGTGAATTTAAAGTACTGCATCAAAAGCTAGTCGGAGAAAAACACTTAAAATTAATGCTTGAGCCTTTGTTTCGAGGCCAACCAACCAATTTAATGCTGGACGGTATCGCATTTAATATCGATTTACGCCGTTGGCCAGATGCATCGACGAAGACGGTACGATTAGCTTATAAATTGGATATTAATGAGTTTAGAGGTAATCAATCCCTTCAACTATTGATTGATCATATTGAAGCTCATTAAGCTCTCCTAAAAGCCGCCAACGATTAGGAGCCCGTAATTTCGGGCTCCACTCCGTACCTTCTGCTGCGTTGTTTTTTATTCGTACTAAACTTACCTCCGTGTTCAGCGACAAGTTCATTACTTTGGGTATAAGGCCCATAACCATATGTAAAAAATGGAGCTTTTTTGAGTAAATAAATTGGTCTGACCAATTTGGTTGTTGTTTTAGTTAATGATGTAACTTCAATACTCGATACAAGTTCTGTTCTATACTTTGACACGATTTTTGTCTGGCACTTGTGTTTGATTTGTGTTAGTTTTCTGGTCAATCTAAAATTGGTAATACCAATTGACTGTAAGAAGAAGAATGACAATTATGGCTTATCAAAGGATTCGTCAGCCAAAACTCTCTGATGTGATTGAACAAGAATTGGAAAGGTTGATTGTGGAGGGAACATTGTCTCCTGGTCAGCAACTGCCTCCAGAGCGTGAGTTAGCAAAGCAATTTGATGTATCTCGCCCTTCGGTCAGGGAAGCGATTCAGCGTTTAGAAGCGAAAAAACTTCTCAATCGTCGTCAGGGGGGAGGAACCTTTGTTAGTGAAAATATTTGGACGAGTTTTTCTGATCCTCTCCTCAATTTGTTGTCTAGTCATTCTGAAACGCAGCTTGATTTACTTGAAACGCGTCATGCGATGGAAGGTATAGCAGCGTACTTTGCAGCAGTTCGTGGTACCAAAGAGGATTTTGCTCGCATTGAGGCTTGTTTGGCAAATATTAGTCGAGAACAAACCAAAAAAAATGTAGAGGCTGAAGCTGCATCAGTAATGCAGTTCCTCGTTGCGCTCACAGAGGCTGCGCACAATGTTGTATTACTCCATATTGTGCGAAGCCTTGCGCCATTACTTGAGCAAAATGTCTTACAGAATTTAAAGCTCTTACATCGCCGCGACGAAGTTGTGGAGAAAGTAAGTAAACACAGAGCTAATATCGTGGATGCGATTGTTTCAGGTCAACCTGAAAAAGCACGTGAGATGTCTCATTCACATTTAGCCTATATCGAAGAAACATTGTTGGATTTGACTCGTGAAGAATCTCGTCGAGAGCGTTCTTTACGCCGAATTCAACAGGGTAGTGACTCGGAATAAATGACGACGTCATTACTTTAAAATAAGTAGATCCAACCAATAGAAGGATAGATCGCCATGTCTGATATGAAGCATGACGTAGATGCACTGGAAACTCAAGAATGGTTACAAGCACTTGAGTCAGTTGTTCGTGAAGAAGGTGTAGAACGTGCTCAGTTCTTATTAGAGCAAGTTCTAGACAAAGCACGTTTAGACGGTGTTGATATGCCAACGGGTATTACAACCAACTACATCAACACGATCCCTGCAGATCAAGAACCTGCTTACCCAGGTGACACGACACTTGAGCGCCGCATCCGCTCAATCATTCGCTGGAACGCGATTATGATCGTTCTGCGCGCGTCGAAAAAAGATCTGGACTTAGGCGGTCATATGGCGTCTTATCAGTCATCAGCATCCTTTTATGAGACCTGTTTTAACCACTTCTTCCGTGCGCCAAATGAGCAGGACGGTGGTGACTTGGTTTATTATCAGGGACACATCTCTCCTGGTATTTATGCGCGTGCTTTTGTTGAAGGCCGCCTCACTGAAGACCAACTGGATAATTTCCGTCAAGAAGTCGATGGTAAAGGTCTTCCCTCATACCCTCACCCTAAATTGATGCCTGAATTCTGGCAATTCCCAACGGTATCAATGGGTCTTGGTCCAATCTCTGCGATCTATCAAGCTCGTTTCTTGAAGTATTTAGATGGACGTGGCCTGAAAGATACTTCTCAACAACGAGTATATGCGTTCCTCGGTGATGGTGAGATGGACGAACCTGAATCACGTGGTGCTATCTCTTTTGCTGCTCGAGAGAAGCTAGACAACTTGTGCTTCCTAATTAACTGTAACTTACAGCGCCTAGACGGCCCAGTTATGGGTAATGGTAAGATCATCCAAGAGTTGGAAGGTCTATTCAAAGGCGCTGGCTGGAACGTTGTTAAGGTTATCTGGGGCAACAACTGGGATTCTCTGTTGGCGAAAGATACAACAGGCAAGCTTCTTCAGCTAATGAATGAAACTATCGATGGCGATTATCAGACATTCAAAGCAAAAGACGGTGCGTATGTGCGTGAGCACTTCTTTGGTAAATACCCTGAAACAGCAGCACTTGTTGCAGATATGACAGATGCTGAGATTTTTGCACTGAAACGTGGTGGTCACGAGTCGTCGAAACTTTATGCTGCATACAAAAATGCAGAAGAGACGAAAGGCCGTCCAACCGTCATCCTAGCGAAAACCGTAAAAGGTTACGGCATGGGTGAAGCTGCTGAAGGTAAAAATATCGCGCACCAAGTGAAGAAGATGGATATGACCCACGTTCTTCAATTACGTGATCGTCTTGGCTTGCAGGAACTTCTTACTGATGATGCAGTGAAAGAACTTCGCTATCTGAAATTAGAAGAAGGTTCAGCAGAGTTTGAGTACCTTCACGCGCGTAGAAAAGCGCTTAAAGGTTACACACCACAACGCACACCTAAATTTAGCCAAGATCTCGCAGTCCCAGAGCTAGAGGAATTTACACCGCTACTGAATGAACAAAAGCGTGAAATTTCTACCACGATGGCATACGTTCGTACTTTGAATATTCTTCTTAAGAATAAAGGTATAGGTAAAAATGTAGTGCCAATTATTTGTGATGAAGCACGTACATTTGGTATGGAAGGCCTATTCCGTCAAATTGGTATCTATAACCCGCACGGCCAGGAATACACTCCTGAGGATCGCGGTGTTGTTTCGTACTACAAAGAAGATACGTCTGGACAAGTACTTCAAGAGGGTATCAATGAGCTTGGCTCAATGGCATCTTGGGTTGCAGCTGCAACATCGTACTCGACCAACGATTTGCCTATGATCCCATTCTACATTTATTACTCCATGTTTGGTTTCCAACGTGTTGGTGATATGGCTTGGATGGCGGGGGATCAACAAGCTCGTGGCTTCTTACTGGGTGCAACCGCAGGCCGTACGACACTAAACGGTGAAGGACTCCAGCATGAAGACGGTCACTCACACATCATGGCTGGTACTATTCCTAACTGTATTTCGTATGACCCAACATTTGCTTACGAAGTGGCGGTAATAATGCAAGATGGTATTCGTCGGATGTACGGTGAGAATCAAGAAAATGTATTCTACTACCTGACACTGATGAATGAAAACTATGCGATGCCATCTATGCCTGAAGGTGCAGAAGAAGGTATTCGTAAAGGTATTTATAAACTTGAGAGCCATTCTGGAAAACGTGGTAAAGGCAAAGTTCAATTGATGAGCTCTGGAACCATCATGAATGAAGTTCGTAAAGCGGCACAAATCTTAAGTGAAGAATACGGCATCGCTTCTGATGTCTACTCTGTTACTTCATTTAATGAAATCACTCGCGATGGACAGGCAGCAGAGCGCTTTAATATGCTACATCCAGAGGCTAAGGCTCAAGTTCCTTATATTACGAAGTTGATGGGTAAAGAACCCGCGATTGCAGCGACAGACTACATGAAGAATTATGCAGATCAGGTTCGTGCATTTATGCCATCTGAGTCTTATAAAGTTCTTGGTACTGACGGCTTTGGTCGTTCAGATAGTCGTGAGAATTTGCGTCGTCACTTCGAAGTTAATGCAGGCTACGTTGTTGTTGCAGCACTAACAGAACTTGAGAAGCTTGGAAAGGTTGATAAATCAGTGATTTCTGAAGCTATCAAAAAGTTCGACATTGACACTGAGAAAACTAACCCGCTGTACGCTTAATAAATAAGGTAGAAAAGAAATGGCAATCGAAATTAATGTACCAGATATTGGTGCGGATGAGGTTGAAGTTACTGAAATTCTTGTAAGCGTTGGCGACAAGGTTGAGGAAGAACAGTCTTTAATTACTGTTGAGGGCGATAAAGCTTCTATGGAAGTACCCGCATCGACAGCAGGTATCGTAAAAGAGATCAAGATTACAGAAGGGGATCAGGTTTCAACTGGGTCTCTAATCATGATTTTCGAAGCTGAGGGTGCAGCCGCTGCAGCACCTGCTCCAGCTGAAGCGACAATTGCTCCAGCTGCAACGGCATCAGAACTTAAAGAAATACATGTGCCAGACATCGGTGGCGATGAAGTTGAAGTGACTGAAATCATGGTTGCGATCGGTGATAGTATCGATGAAGAGCAATCATTGATCACCGTTGAAGGTGACAAAGCTTCAATGGAAGTACCTGCTCCTTTTGCTGGAACACTGAAAGAAATTAAAGTTGCCGCAGGCGATAAAGTTTCCACGGGTTCTCTGATTATGGTTTTTGAAACAGCAGGTTCTGGTGAAGCTGTTGCTTCAACTGCAGAGACGGTTGCTACTGCACCTGCAGCGGCTTCTCAACCTGCGGTAGCTTCTGAAAAAGAAGTTAATGTTCCAGATATCGGTGGAGACGAAGTTGAAGTCACTGAAATCATGGTTGCAGTGGGCGATACTGTTGATGAAGAGCAGTCGTTAATCACTGTCGAAGGTGACAAAGCATCGATGGAAGTACCAGCACCATTCGCTGGTACTGTTAAGGAAATTAAGATCGCTACAGGCGATAAAGTTTCAACTGGCTCTCTTATTATGGTGTTCGAAGTTGCTGGTGCTGCACCTGCACCTGTCGCGGCACCAAAACAAGCGTCTGCTGAAGCTCCTGCTCCTAAGCCAGCTCCTGTGGCTCCATCTGCGGCAGCGCCAGCAGCGACGGGTGACTTCCAAGAAAACAGTGAGTACTCCCACGCTTCACCAGTTGTACGTCGCTTGGCTCGTGAGTTCGGTGTCAATCTTGCTAAAGTCAAAGGTACTGGCCGTAAGAGTCGTATCCTAAAAGAAGATGTTCAAGCTTATGTGAAAGAAGCGCTTAAGCGTCTTGAATCTGGCACGGCAGCTTCTGGTAGCGGAGACGGCTCAGCGTTAGGGCTCTTACCTTGGCCAAAAGTAGACTTCAGTAAATTTGGTGAAACTGAGGTTCAAGCTCTATCACGCATTAAGAAAATCTCTGGCGCGAATCTACATCGAAACTGGGTGATGATTCCGCATGTGACTCAGTGGGACAATGCTGACATCACAGAGCTAGAGGCTTTCCGTAAAGAGCAAAACGCTATCGAGGCGAAGAAAGACTCTGGAATGAAGATAACACCATTGGTGTTTATTATGAAAGCCGCGGCTAAAGCACTTGAAGCCTTCCCTGCTTTCAACTCTTCTTTGTCTGATGACGGAGAGAGCCTCATCCTGAAAAAATATGTCAATATTGGTATCGCTGTTGATACACCTAATGGTTTAGTCGTACCAGTATTTAAGGATGTCAATAAGAAAGGTATTTACGAGCTTTCTGAAGAACTTATGGTTGTTTCGAAAAAAGCGCGTGCAGGAAAACTGACAGCTGCAGATATGCAAGGTGGCTGCTTTACCATTTCAAGCTTGGGTGGCATTGGTGGCACTGCATTCACTCCAATCGTGAATGCACCAGAGGTTGGTATTCTTGGCGTATCTAAGTCTGAAATGAAACCAGTATGGAACGGTAAAGAATTTGAGCCTCGTTTACAGTTGCCTCTTTCTTTATCGTACGATCACCGCGTGATTGATGGTGCAGAAGGCGCACGCTTCATTACTTATTTAAATGCGGCACTATCTGATATCCGTCGTCTAGTTCTTTAATTAATGGTTAGGGGAGGGAACCCCTCCCCTAAGTTGAATAATTGGTCGATGAGTCGCTGACAGAAAATATACTGAACAGGGTTCTGTCAATGAATTGTCGGTTAGCTCACAGGTCAAATGGATTTACTTTTCACACCATTTACATCTCTGTAAACTGGATGTGGTCTGAAAATAAATGTTTAGAAAAAACGGACTGATTTTTAAAAAATCAACCCCACTCAGCCTGTTAGGGATAATGACTACAAGAGGTCGAAATGAGCAAAGAAATTAAAGCCCAAGTAGTAGTACTTGGTTCGGGGCCTGCTGGTTACTCCGCCGCCTTCCGTTGTGCAGACTTAGGTCTAGAAACTGTTATTGTTGAACGTTATACCACATTGGGCGGTGTATGTTTAAATGTGGGTTGTATCCCATCAAAAGCTTTATTGCACGTATCTAAAGTTATCGAAGAAGCGAAGGCGCTTTCAGCACACGGTATCGAGTTTGGTACGCCGAAGATGGACCTTGATAAGGTACGTAGCTGGAAAGAGAAAGTGGTTAGTCAACTTACAGGTGGACTTGGCGGCATGTCGAAAATGCGTAAAGTCACGGTAGTTAATGGCTATGGTAAATTTACCAGCCCTAATTCGATGGAAGTTGAAGGTGATGACGGTAAAACGGTTGTTAACTTTGACAACGCGATTGTGGCTGCAGGTTCACGTCCAATTCAATTACCATTTATTCCACATGAAGACCCACGTATTTGGGATTCAACAGATGCATTGGAACTTAAAGAAGTTCCAGGAAAGCTTCTTATCATGGGTGGCGGCATTATCGGCTTGGAGATGGGAACAGTATACCATTCATTGGGTTCACAAATTGATGTTGTTGAAATGTTTGATCAGGTAATCCCTGCTGCAGATAAAGACATTGTCAAAGTTTTCACAAAGCACATTAAGAACAAGTTCAACTTAATGCTTGAAACTAAGGTGACAGCCGTTGAAGCGAAAGATGATGGCATCTATGTTTCAATGGAAGGCAAGAAAGCACCTGCGGAACCTGAACGCTATGATGCAGTTTTAGTTGCCATTGGTCGTGTACCAAACGGACTAAACTTAGACGCAGCCAAAGCGGGTTTGGAAGTTGATGAGCGTGGTTTCATCAATGTTGATAAGCAAATGCGCACCAATGTTCCTCATATTTTCGCAGTCGGTGATATTGTAGGTCAACCTATGCTTGCACACAAAGGTGTGCACGAAGCTCATGTGGCTGCTGAGGTTATTGCGGGTAAGAAGCATTACTTTGATCCTAAAGTTATTCCTTCAATCGCTTATACTGAACCTGAAGTTGCTTGGGTTGGTAAGACTGAGAAAGAAGCGAAGGCTGAAGGGATCAATTACGAGACAGCAACCTTCCCGTGGGCAGCATCGGGGCGTGCAATTGCATCTGACTGCTCTGATGGTTTGACAAAGCTCATCTTTGATAAAGACACGCATCGTATCATTGGTGGAGCGATCGTTGGTACCAATGGTGGTGAGCTGTTAGGTGAGATTGGTCTTGCTATTGAAATGGGTTGTGATGCAGAAGATGTTGCCTTAACCATTCATGCTCATCCAACATTACACGAATCAGTGGGTCTTGCTGCAGAAGTCTTTGAGGGCACGATCACAGACTTACCAAACCCGAAAGCGAAGAAAAAGAAATAATCTTTTTGATTTAAAACCGCAGATATCTGCGGTTTTTTTACATAATAAAAAAGCCTGCTCAATGAGCAGGCTTTTATTAGTTCTAATCGAGCTTAGCTATGATTATAGATACAAAGCATATTTAGGTAGCTTTCTGTAAGCTTCTTCATCTCTGCTTCGTTTTGAGTACGATTAGTTTGAATGAATAACGAGTAGAAAATACCGTGGAACAAGGTTGCTAGTTGCTCTGGATCGTGCTCTTTACAAACTTCTTCACGTTCTATTGCTTTAATAAACATGTTTTGTACCAATAACTGGTTGGTACGATTCGTTGTCACAAATAGAGGCCAAACTTCGTCACGCGTTGATGCGCTCCATTCAAACCATACTTTTAGCCAGTGACAATCTTTAATTACTAGTTCTATCATTGCAGATGTTAGATTAGTTAGATTGTCTTTAGCATGTAGATCTAAATCTATGTTGTCAGAGAGAAAGTTAGAAAATTGACGAACAACATAATTTAGAACATCGTCAACCAAGTCTTCACGAGTTGGGAAGTAGTTGAACACAGTGGCGACTGAGACCTGCGCTATTTCAGCGATATCAGCATGACCCCCACGTCCAATGCCGCGACGAGCGAACACTTCCAACGCGATTTCCATTAGCTGTTGCTTTCTTTTTTGAGGAGATAGACGCGTACGCGTTCTTTTAGTTATAGAATCCATAGTAAATTTCCTTGCCAAATGAGTTGTTTATAATTAGTAAGAGGTGTGCCATATTTTTGGCTTTTACCTCGTTTTTGGGTTTTTACCCTATTTATTTTTTTATAATTTGCTGACTCACCATGAGTGTAATGGTGCATATGAAGAAGGTCAATGCTTTCAGCTTATTTTATAATCACTTTTATTAATATCGTGCGAGGGATCAATAAGATGAAAGCTGTTATTTGGCAATTATGTTAAGCAGGTGTTTTTTCTTGAGCAAAATACAGTGCTAAACTAGCCAAACAGAAGAAAACTGACCCATCCTTTTCAGTGCTAACGCGAGAAAAAAATGAAACATAGAGTAGAAGTGATGATTTCTGAACAAGAAGTCTCAGACCGAGTGAATGAATTAGGCAAACAAATCGAAGAGTACTATCAAGGTAGTGATAACTTAGTATTGGTTGGCTTATTACGTGGTTCATTTGTTTTCATGGCGGATCTCGCTAGAAAGATCAATTTGACTCATCAAGTTGATTTTATGACAGCTTCTAGTTACGGAAACGCAATGGAAAGTTCAAGAGATGTTCGTATCCTCAAAGATCTTGATGATGATATTAAAGGTAAAGATGTGTTGCTGGTTGAAGACATCATTGACACCGGAAATACATTGAATAAAGTTAAAGAAATTCTGAGTTTACGAGAGCCAAATTCCATTCAAATTTGTACCTTACTTGATAAGCCATCTCGCAGGGAAGTGGATGTAGATGTTAAATGGATCGGATTTGAAATCCCCGATGAGTTTGTGGTTGGTGTTGGTATAGATTATGCCCAAAAATACCGCCACTTACCTTTTATTGGTAAGGTCATACCCGAGTAGTGTAGTTAAACCTCACTCTTTTTATCAAAGACGTGAGGTTTACTTTCATGTATTACTTACAAAGCAGCTTATGTTCTGAATTTAAAACAGTACTTAAGGCTTTTTGATATGAGCTTTCCACACTTTCTTTCGAACTCGACCTGACACCGAGATCTTGTAGTTTGCCATCACCTATACCATAAATAACACCGTGAATTTCAATATCTTGTCCACGTTCCCAAGCTCCCTGCATTATGGTCGAATTTGCAAGGTTGTAGACTTGTTCAACAACGTTTAACTCTCCAAGCTTATCGGCTCGTGTATTCTCTGGAAGCTTATCCAGATAATCTTTATGTTTCAAATACAGGTCGCGTATGTGAAGTAGCCAGTTATTTATGAGGCCTAGTTGCGGATTATCTATCGATGCTTTAACGCCGCCACAACCGTAGTGCCCACAAATAATGACATGTTTTACCTTGAGAACATCCACCGCATATTGGACAACAGATAGGCAATTCAAATCCGTATGTATTACTTGGTTAGCAACATTTCGATGAACAAATAGTTCTCCGGAATAGAGCCCTGTCAATCGTTCAGCAGGCACTCGGCTATCGGAGCAGCCTATCCATAAAAAGTCAGGACTTTGTCCTTCGGCAAGCTTAGCGAAGTATTCCGGGTTGTCATCTTTTATAGACTTCGACCATTGTGAGTTGTTCTCAAATAATTTCTTAATCTCTGGCATCTTAATCTAACCCTTAGAAGTGCTTTGAAACTGCTCATAATGCTACCATTATATCGACAAGATTTTGAGCCTAGTTGTACTCATCTGACGTGTCACACTGAGATATACCCAAGTAAAGGTTGTTTTCATTCACCGTCATTGAGAATGTCGCCACTCAGAGATAGACTGTGAAGCTATAAATTAATTTAGTTAGCGATGTACTCAGCATGAATGCATTAGAGATTGAACATTTGCGCAAGACTTACTCTGGAGGCTTTGAAGCTCTAAAAGGAGTGAGTTTAAAGGTTATGGAAGGCGATTTTTATGCTTTGCTTGGGCCTAATGGTGCAGGTAAATCGACCACAATCGGTGTGATTTCCTCGCTCGTCAATAAAACATCTGGAAAGGTTCGTGTTTTTGGTTTTGATATCGATACCGATCTTGAACTAGCAAAGCAAAATTTAGGTCTAGTACCCCAAGAATTTAACTTCAATCCTTTTGAGACAGTAGAACAAATTGTTATGCAGCAGGCGGGCTATTACGGAGTAAAGAGACATATTGCTCGTGAGAGAGCAAAAAAGTACCTTACCAAGCTTGAACTGTGGGATAAAAGATCAGAGCGCTCACGCCACTTGTCGGGTGGAATGAAGCGTCGGCTTATGATTGCGCGAGCTCTGATGCATGAACCTAAGCTACTTATCTTAGATGAGCCAACGGCGGGAGTTGATATTGAGCTTAGACGCTCGATGTGGCAGTTTCTTAGAGAGATAAATGAGGTAGAGGGAATAACGATTATTTTGACAACGCATTACCTCGAGGAAGCAGAGATGCTTTGCCGACATATTGGTATTATAAACAAAGGTGAATTGATCGAAGACACGACAATGAAGAATTTACTTGCTCAACTGGATGTTGAAACATTTATTTTAGATGTAGAGTGTCAGCGTCTTGATAAGCCACTTGAGGGAGTAAAACGTCAAGTATTTAACAATGGTTCTCTTGAAATTGAAATGGATAAGAGCCAAGGCTTAAATGGCGTCTTTCATCAACTCACGCAACAGGGAATCACGGTACTTTCAATGCGCAATAAAGCGAATCGATTGGAAGAACTATTTGTCAAAATTGTTCAAGATGAGGCTTTATAGAAAACAATGCATCAACTTTATTGGACAGCATTCACAAGCTTACTAACCAAGGAAATTTCTCGTTTCAGTCGAATTTGGGTTCAAACCTTGGTTCCTCCTGCAATTACAATGACTCTCTATTTTGTCATATTTGGGCACTTGATTGGCTCTCGAATCGGTGAAATGGGTGGTTTTAGCTATATGGAGTATATTGTTCCTGGTCTGATTATGATGTCCGTGATCACCAATTCATATTCAAACGTTGCTTCTTCCTTTTTTAGCTCAAAATTTCAGAAAAGTATCGAGGAAGTTTTGGTCGCTCCTATTCCCAATTACATTATTATTTTAGGGTTCGTAATGGGAGGTGTGGTGCGAGGGCTTCTGGTCGGTATTATTGTTACAGGGGTGTCGCTGTTTTTTGTTGATTTGAGTATTTATCATTGGGGAATATTGCTGATTACAGTGCTCATGACGTCGATTGTGTTTGCTCTGGGCGGTTTAATTAATGCCGTATATGCGCGAACGTTTGATGATATTTCAATTATTCCTACTTTCGTCCTCACACCTTTGACTTATTTGGGTGGGGTTTTTTATTCGGTAAGTCTGTTATCAGAGTTCTGGCAAAGTGTGTCTAAGATCAACCCGATCATCTATATGGTCAATGCTTTTCGCTATGGTTTTCTTGGTGTTTCAGATGTCAGTATTGGCGTATCGTTTACTGTTTTGGGCGGTTTCGTTGTGGTTCTCTACGCAATTGCACATTACTTGATTAAAGCAGGTATTGGTTTGCGTTCGTGATATCCCCAAATAACCTCAAGATGATAAGTGTAGGAAAATAGCTTGATTTACAGGCAAGACAACTTGCTCTTTGGGAGTATTCCACAGCATTGATCTCATCGCCAAACCACTTGGTAAGAGCCAACCATTCCGCTGCGTTATTTTCCTTTTCAAGTCGCGTGGGTTTAAAGGGGAGATGTTCCCCCCTTTATGAGTTATTCGACGTCAGAATTTTCTTCGTCTAATTTTGGTTCTGGGCTGAGATCTACGACCTGATTATCAATCAATCTCACCTTGCCAAGAAATGCAGACATTAATATGACAATTTGCGTTGTATTCTCATCAATAGCCATGAGTGTACGTGCGTCTCTGATAAATATTTCATCCGATTGCAAACCTGCTGCTCGCAATTGGTCAGTGGCGTCTTCAATGACAGAGGCATAGTCATGTCTTCCTCCTCTTACAGCACTGCTAACCCATCGCATAGTGCGTGCCAGAACAGGAGCTCTTTGACGTTCATCAATCGTTAGCAAACCATTCCGAGAGCTCATAGCCAAGCCATCCATTTCTCGAACAGTCGGTACACCAATGACTTCGATGTTCAAAGCCATATCGTGAGTCATTTTCCTAATCACAGCTAACTGTTGAAAGTCTTTTTCACCGAAAAACGCTATATCAGGCTGTACGATATTAAAGAGCTTTGATACCACAGTTGCAACACCACGAAAATGTCCAGGTCGAGAAGCGCCTTCTAATATGCTGGATAAAACCGGTACCTCAACCATAGTGTGAGAGTCGACGCCCTCAGGGTAAATGGTATCAGGGGTTGGAGTAAAGACAGCATTGACGCCCTCTGCGGCTAACTTTTCTAAGTCTTCATCCAAGGTTCTCGGGTAGCTGTTTAGATCGTCGCTACGTTCAAATTGCATAGGGTTGACGAAGATGCTTACCACAACGAAGTCTGCTTGCTCTCTGGCTTTTTTTACCAGAGTCAGGTGACCTTCGTGCAAGTTTCCCATCGTTGGGACGAATGCGATTTTTTGGCCTTCCTTTTTGCTTTTTATGATAAGGTCTCTAATTGGAGTGACTTCAGCGAAAATTTGCATTATATGTTTCCTTAAGCAATTGTATGCGCTTCATCAGGGAAGAGCTGTTTTTCAACCTCTTCCTTATAGAGGGATACGGCTTTTCTCATGTCTCCCGTTTCTGAAAGAAAGTTCTTTGAAAATTTTGGCATGTAGTTGGCCGATATACCGAACATGTCGTGCATTACAAGGATCTGGCCATCCGTCACGTTACCTGCTCCAATTCCGATGACAGGGATATCACACACTTCGGTGATCCTTGCTGCTAGTTCTTTCGGAATACACTCTAAGACAATCATTTGAGCTCCTGCTTCTTGCAAAGCCAGTGCATCTCGAACCATGCGGTCTGCTTTATCTTGCTCTTTGCCTTGGATTTTAAAACCACCAAAGATATTGACTGATTGAGGAGTTAGCCCGAGATGAGCGCAGACAGGAATCGCCCGTTCCGTGAGCATTTTTACTGTATCAATTAGCCAGTCTCCACCTTCGATTTTCACCATGTTGGCACCAGAACGCATCAATTGTGCTGCATTGTGACAAGCTTGCTCAGGTGTAGCAAAGCTCATAAAGGGCATATCTGCTAGCAGTAGGCAGTTGGGGCTTCCTGCTCGAACACAGCGAGTATGGTAAGCAACATCTTCTACGGTAACGGGCAGGGTACTTGTTGCTCCGTGTAGCACCATTCCAAGGGAGTCTCCGACCAAAAGAACGGGAATTTCTTGGCTTTCAAAAAGTTGAGCAAAACTGGCATCGTAAGCGGTTAACGTGGCAAATTTTCTGCCTTCTTGCTTCCATTTTACGAGATCATTGATAGAAATTTTAGTCATCATTGTTCCTTTAAGAAGGTTGGCTAAGCTTGCCAAATATGTAGACCATTGAGGGGGACTGCTTTAGTCAGTTCTTTTAGTTTGGTCCCACATGGGAGATATAAGTTAGGCGCTATTTCTAAAAGCGGATAGATCACAAACTCTCTCTCTTTCATTCCATAATGTGGAACCGTCAGGCGTTCTGATTCTATCACTTCTTGAGCGTAAAGTAAGATATCTAGATCTAGGGTTCTTGCTCCCCAGCGTTCCTCTTTACGAACTCGTCCTTGACCAAGCTCAATGGCTTGAGTTTGATTAAGCAATTCTATTGGAGTAAGAGAAGTTTCTATTTCAATGACAGCATTGATGTAGTCAGGTTGATCCTGTGGACCCATAGGGCTGCTTGAATACAAGGAAGAGGCTCGGATGAATTGAGATTGAGGTAAAGATTTCAAGCTCTCGATGGCGTCGAGAGCTTGTGAAATGGGATCATTAAGATTGCTGCCCACAGCAATAAAAACGGTATTCATTAACTAGCCTTGTTCTTTTTTTTGCGGTAGTTCCTTTTTCGACGATTGTTATGTCCTTCATTACTAGAATCTAAATCTGACACCATCGCTTGACGGACATTACGTCCCGAGTTTTGGAATGTTTCCCACCATTTGGCAAGTTCAAGAGTTTCACCTTGTTCGATTTCTCCCCGCATTTCGAGAAAGTCAAAACCAGCGCGGAATTTATTCAGTTCCATCAGTCGGAAAGCTCGCTTTCCGTGGCGACGGGATAAACGTATTTGTAGTTGCCAGATTTCTCGTATTGTTGCGGTGTGGCGCCTTGGTATCGCAATACTGCGAACTTGCTCATCAAGTACGTGATTACTTGCTTCCATTATTGCGTCATACATGGATATTTGTCGTTGTTCGCTGATATGTTTTGCTTTTTCTTGTAATGGATACCAAAGCATAGCGGCAAACATAAATGCTGGGTTAATTCTTTTCCCGTCCTCTAGACGCTGATCGGTCGAATCTAGGACGAGATCAAGCATTTGCTCTGTCATAGAGGAGTAGTCATCAGTGAAGTATTCGGCAATGGTAGGAAACAACTGCTGGAATAGGCCATACTCTCTCATCAAATGATAAGTTTCGAGGCCGTATCCAGATTGGAGCATTTTAAGCGACTCTTCGTAAAGACGTGCTGCAGGGATGTCTTGGAGCAGAAGTGCTAGCCGCTCGATCGGTTCTGCGGTGTCTTCTTCAATATCAAAGTCAAGTTTCACAGCGAAGCGAATGGCTCGGAGCATTCGCACAGGGTCTTCACGGTAACGTGTTTCAGGGTCGCCAATTAAGCGAACTAGTTTGTCTTCTAAGTCCTCTACACCAGACGCGTAGTCATGGATAGAGTAATCGCCAATGTTATAGTACATTGCGTTGACAGTGAAGTCTCGGCGCTCAGCGTCTTCATCGATGCTACCATAAACGTTATCACGCAGTAGCATTCCGTCTTTAGACTGCTGGGAGACGTTTTTACTTGGTTCTTGGTGATGTCCCCTAAAAGTCGCGACTTCTATAATATCACGACCGAACATAATGTGCGCGAGGCGAAATCGACGGCCAATTAAACGGCAGTTTTTAAATAACTGACGTATTTGTTCTGGCGTCGCATTGGTGGCAATATCAAAATCTTTTGGATTTTGCCCCAGCAATAAGTCCCTTACTCCGCCACCGACCAGGAAAGCATCAAAGCCTGCACCATGAAGTCGATATAGTACTTTCAATGCATTATCACTGATCTTTTTGCGCGAGATGCTGTGCTCTTGGCGAGTAATAATATTTAGGGCGATATCAGAAGCGGCTGATGACGCGCCGGACGTATATTCATTTTTATTCATGTGCTTGTGGCTATGATTGGTATTCAATCTTACTTGAGTCCAGTTTTCAAAACCCGTATCGGGGCGAATTTGCGGCTAATAATAGCCTACAGTGAGCGGTTTGAGAATAAGGGGATACTGCCCGTTGACTTTGGAAGCATAGAAATACTCCAATTTTTCACTCCCCAGGATATAATCTCATCCATTCTAGCATTGTACATGTCTGGTTCGATGTGAAAACCCAGAAATTTCATAGCATCAATCAGCAAAACTTTTTTATTATCATTTTGGATACCTTTTGCATGATTTTGCTTAGAGAGTTTTTGGCCGTCATTTCCAAGAGCTAAAGGGAGGTGGAGATAGGAAACTGGTGTCTTTTTTAACAGCTTGTATAAACTGATCTGTCTTCCTGTTGGCTCTATCAAGTCTGCTCCCCTGACTACTTCGGTTATCCCTTGCTCCAAATCATCCAAAACAACGGCTAAGTTATAGGCAAAGAGGCCATCACGTCGTTTGATAATGAAGTCTTCTTTGGCTAAAGCAGGATTAATGGTCAGCTCCCCGTGCTTAATATCGTTGAATTGATAGACAGGTTCTGGAGTATGAAGGCGTACAGCGCATCCCTGACTATTGGTCAATTTTTTATCACGACAAATTCCTTTATAAAAACCACCTTGGGCTTTAATTTGTTTTCTCGTGCACTCGCAATAGTAGGCTTGACCTGAATTAAGCCAAGAATCAATCTTTTCTTGGTAGATATCGTGGCGCTTACTTTGATAGAGAATATCACCATCCCACTCTAAGTGGTACTCTTCAAGTGTCTTTAGGATAAGTTTGGCACATCCGGGCATTTCTCTTGGAGGGTCTAAATCTTCAATTCTCACAAGCCATTGACCTAGTTGGGATTTAGCTTGGAAATAGCTTCCCAGTGCCGCAATTAAGGATCCAAAGTGCAATGGGCCAGAAGGGGATGGAGCGAAACGTCCTTTGTAGGTCATAGCATAATCATCTTAACAATCAAAAAGGGAGCAAGCGCTCCCTTAATGAATTTAGGCACAATGTGCTGGTGTTAACCTTGCATCTGTTTTTCTTTGATTTCTGCGAGTGTTTTACAATCGATACAGAGATCTGCGGTTGGTCGTGCTTCAAGGCGTCGAATACCAATTTCGATTCCGCATGATTCACAGAAGCCGAAATCGTCTTCTTCAATCTTATTCAGTGTTTTTTCGATTTTTTTTATCAGGCGTCGTTCTCTATCACGATTACGCAGCTCTAAGCTAAACTCTTCTTCTTGAGAAGCTCGGTCGACTGGGTCGGGGAAATTGGCCGCTTCATCTTGCATATGATGCACCGTACGATCGACCTCTTCTCTCAGTTGGTTACGCCAAGCTGAAAGAATTTTCGTGAAATGAGCCAGTTGTTCAGATGACATATACTCTTCACCTGCTTTCTCTTGATATGGCTCTACCCCTGCAATGGCTAGAATGCCTAGCGCTTTTTTCTTTGATTCTGGCATGCAGCATCTCCTACTAACACCTAGTCAACTGCGCTCGCAGTTAGTTTAAGGCGGGTATCTATAGCAAAAAGAACCTTTAGTGGCAACTAATGACAGTCAAACTTGTTGTCAATGTGCAGCCCATATCATCTTTATTGCGCAGCATTAAATTTGATCGGCCTAACAAGCTCTATTTCATTAGTTGAATACTCTGCTTTGTAGCACAGTACTTCCACACCATGTTCTATGGCATAATTCAATAATTGTGAATATTTGGCATCTATATGGTGTGCAGGGGCGACTTTTTCAATCCCTGAATGTAAAACAGTGAAGAAAAGTACCGCTCTGCTTCCAGATTGTGCCATTTCTGTTAATTCTCTAAGGTGCTTTTGGCCCCTTGTCGTTACTGAGTCAGGAAAGTATCCTTGACCGTCTTCGCTCAATAAGGTGACGCTTTTGACTTCTATATAGCAGTTTGGTTCATTTTCTGATTTGAGCAAGATATCAATCCGACTATTTTCAATACCATAATTGACTTCAGTCTGAATTTCTTGGTATCCAAGCAGTTCTTTGACTCTGTTGGACTTAATCGCTTCAATTACTAATTGATTGGCTCTGGCCGTATTAACACAAATTTTATGCCCCTCAGAGCTTTGAGTTATTTCCCAGCTGTTGGGATATTTGCGTTTTGGGTTGCTGGATGTGGAATACCAAATTGTGTCTCCTTTACTACCGCAGCCAGTCATAGCTCCTGTATTGGCACAGTGTATTGTTTTTTCTTTGCCACACGGCAGTTTAATGTCAGCAAGGAAGCGTTTGTAGCGCTGTATTAATGTAGCTTGTTTCAGTGGAGGTAAGAACTTCATTTGGGAGAAAATGCGCTTTTATGTACAATTACATTGTATTAAAACATAAGGTTTTTCCATTGTCACAGTTGCCCATAGAGAAAGTTATCTCACCCATAATTTCAGAGCTAAAGTCAAACCAAACATTGATTTTGAAAGCGCCACCTGGGGCAGGAAAGTCTACCTACCTTCCTCTTCAATTAATTTTACAGAATGCGATTCAAGGCAAAATTATCATGCTTGAACCTCGTCGTTTGGCTGCCAAAAGCATTGCTTACTACTTGGCTGAGCAACTTGGGGAGAAGATAGGAAAACGTATTGGCTATCGTATTCGGGGAGAGACAAATGTTGGCCAAAATACGAAGTTAGAGGTGGTCACGGAGGGAATCCTCTCACGTATGATCCATGCTGATGCAGAACTTGAAGGTATAGGGCTGATAGTATTTGATGAATTTCATGAAAGAAGTTTGCATGCAGATACTGCATTGGCTTTTTGTCTAGATATTCAAGAAGTGTTGCGTGATGATTTGAAATTGCTAGTAATGTCGGCAACGCTCGATCACGCAGCACTAAAAGAATTGTTGCCTGATGCTCGATATATTGAATCTCACGGAAGAAGTTTTCCGGTTGAATACCGTTACTCACCAATACCTAAGAATCAAAACCTAGAAGATCATGTGGCAAAGCAAGTTCGTTGGTTATTGAACAACGATCAAGGCTCTATATTGGTATTTTTGCCGGGCATATCTTCGATTAAGGTTGTAGAACAAAAGCTTCAATATTTGGATGAAAGTATTCAAGTATGTCCTTTGCACGGTGGGCTTGATTTTCATCAACAGCAGATGGCCATTACTCCAAGCAAAGAAGGGCAGCGAAAAGTGGTTCTTGCAACCAATATAGCCGAAACATCTCTGACTATTGAAGGGATTCGCTTAGTTGTTGATAGTGGCTATGAGCGTGTCGCTAAGTTTGATTTAAAGAGTGGTATAACCAAACTTGAGCAAAAAAAAATCGCTCAGTCTTCTGCTGAGCAAAGAGCTGGTCGTGCTGGAAGAATGACTGCCGGTGTGTGCGTTCGCCTTTATAGCTTAGAGCAACTTAACCAACAACCTAGCAGACCTAAGCCTGAAATTCTTACATCAGAGCTTTCAAATTTAGTTTTTGATTTGGCGAAGTGGGGTGTTACTAACCCAGAGGATTTAAGATGGTTGGATTGTCCGCCTCAATCAGCAATTGCTCAAGCTAGGTCACTCCTTGTTGCATTAGGCGTGATTGATTACAAAGGTAAACTTACCGAGCTAGGCAGCATGGTCAGTCATTCTGGTTTAGAGCCCAGAATCGGAGCAATGTTAAGTTTTGACTCTGATACTCGGGTAACGGCTTCTCTAATAGCGGCACTTCTTGAAGAACCAGAAAAAAACATCGATTTTAGTCATAGTGTGTCACGTTTTGAATCTGCTATGCATCGTAAGCAAAAGTTGGTTGCTCGTAGGGCAGAGAAAATTGCTCATGATTTGGGTTGTTCCTTTAACATGGAGCAGTTTGAACACAGAACAGTTAGCTTGCTGCTGGCGATTGCATTTCCGGATAGAATTGCTCAGGCTCGGGTGGATCAATATGGGGAGTTCTTACTCTCCAATGGCCAGGGTGTTACGATCTCAGATGAAGAAAAATTGGCGGGAAGCCGATACCTTGTTGTTCTTGACTTGATAAGAACAACCCATCAAAGAACTATTGTCAGCTCTGCTATTGAACTCGATATCGACGCTTTGCAAATATTTTGTCCTAGCCTATTTGCTGAAGATGAGGTTTTGTTCTGGAACCGAAATAAAGGAACACTTTGTGCTGAAGTTCAATTAAAATGTGGTCGCCTCATTATAGAGCGTAAGTCATTGCCTGCACCTGATCGGGCAAAAATAACTCAAGCTTTACTTGATCTTGTTCAAAGAGAAGGGTTATCGGTGCTAGGTTGGGACACAAAAAGCCAGGATATGTTGGAGAGGATAAGATGCGCTCAATCTTGGTTACCAGAGGAGCCATGGCCAGATTTTTCGCAACAAGGACTATTAGATAGTATTGAGAATTGGCTTTCACCATACCTGATTGATATTCATACTTTATCTCAGTTGCAGAGTATCGATCTTTATGATGTTTTCAACGCTTTTTTGGGATGGCCTTTGAATAAAATGATCGATGAATGGCTGCCATCACATTACCAGTTAGCAACAGGAAGCAGAATTAAAATTCAATATAAAGAGGGTTGTGCACCTACTTTGGCTGTACGTATTCAAGAAGTTTTCGGTGAAAAGTCTTCTCCCATGATTGCAAAAGGAAAGCAGGCTTTAGTGTTGGAGTTATTATCGCCGGCAGGGCGCCCCCTACAGGTGACTAAAGACTTGGCAAGTTTTTGGGCAGGCTCATACCAAGATGTACAAAAAGAGATGAAAGGACGTTACCCAAAACATATCTGGCCTGATAACCCAGCAGAGCATGTAGCAACCACTAAAACCAAACGGCATTTTAAATCATGACCCGGAAAACATCAGTGACGAAAAGAAAGCAAGCGAAAACGAGTCGAAAAAAGTCACAAAGACCTAAAGGAACAAAACAGAATAAAGGCTGGCTAGCGCTATTTTGGGGGCTGGTTTGGAAATGTTCATTAGCATTAGCTGCAGTGATGCTCGTTGTCGGTTTTTATCTCGATAGTGTGGTAAAACAGCGCTTTGAAGGGCAACTTTTTGACCTCCCAACCGTCGTATATGCGAGAATTTTGCATCTTGCCCCTGGTGATAATATTACGATTGCAGAGGTACGTAATGAACTGGATGCATTGAATTACCGTAAAGTACGACAACCGCGCTACCCTGGGGAATTTTCTTCATCGAGCACAAAAATTGAAATTATTAGACGCCCATTTGAATTTACTGATGGGCCAGAGCCTGATAGACACGTGATGTTGCATTTTGCTGCAAGTCACCTTGAGCGTATTGAGTCACTAGAAAAAAAAGCCAATCTCGGGTATCTAAGAATAGAACCTAAGCTTTTAGGAATGTTGGACAAAACACAAAGTGAACAGCGCCTGTTCTTGCGCAGAGAACAATTTCCGGAAGTGATGGTTGATGCATTACTTGCCACAGAAGACCGTTACTTCTATCAGCACGATGGTGTATCTCCTGTTGCAATTACTCGAGCCTTATTTGCCAATATACGAGCGGGAAGAACCGTTCAAGGTGGCAGTACGCTTACTCAACAACTTGCGAAGAATATATTTTTATCTAGTGATCGTACCTTGTGGCGCAAATTACGCGAGGCCTATATCGCTCTTATCTTGGATTATCGGTACAGCAAAGATCGTATTCTTGAAGCGTATCTAAATGAGGTTTATTTGGGACAAAGTCGTGGTCAAGCTATCCACGGTTTTGGTTTGGCTTCTCGTTTATACTTTGGCCAACCGATCCAAGAGTTAAGAATTGATCAATTGGCTTTACTAGTGGGAATGGTAAAAGGGCCTTCTTATTACAACCCGATACGTTACCCTGAGCGTGCTAGAGAACGCCGCGATTTAGTACTGCGTTTGATGATGCAGCAAGATATCTTGTCTGCCCATCAGTACGAGATGGCAGCGAGTCGTGATTTAGATATACAAAGTAATCCTCAAATCGCTGATCTGCAACCTGCTTACTTTCAGCAGATAAGACGAGAGCTTGAGCAAAAGTTAGGTGACAGGTTTACTCGTGACATAGGTTTGAAAGTATTTACCTCACTTGATCCGGTCTCACAACAAGAACTTGAAGATGCTATCAGCACCAAGGTGCCACAGCTTTCAAGAACAGCGGGCCAAGAATTAGAGGGAGCCGCAATCGCTGTCGACCGAAATAGCGGAGAAATTCGTGCCATGGTTGGAGGTAAACGAACCGGATATGATGGATTTAACCGAGTTCTAAATGCGAGTAGACAAATTGGATCCCTCGCTAAACCAGCAGTGTATCTTTCTGCATTGGCGCAACCTGAAAAGTACTCTTTGGCAACAACGCTGCATGACAAGCCGATTCATTTAAAAGGCAATAAGGGAAATACATGGTCACCAAGAAACTATGACAGAAAGTACAGAGGCGATATTCCTTTGTATGTTGCGCTGGCCAAGTCGCTTAATGTGCCCACCGTTGAGCTGGGAATGCAGCTTGGTATTTATCGAGTGGTAAAGACGTTTGAAAAATTAGGGATTGATAAAAACGAGATCCGTCCTGTCCCATCGATGTTTTTAGGTTCATTTACATTGACGCCTTTTCAAGTCGCTCAAATGTATCAAACTTTGACTAACTCGGGTAAGAAAGCGGAGTTATCCGCCCTTCGTTCTGTGGTTGATCTTGAGGGTAATATTCTTTTTCAGTCTATACCTAAAGCGGTCCAGGTTGTTGATCAACAAGCCGCGTGGTTGACAACTTATGCAATGAAGCGAGGAGTGATAGAGGGAACCGGGCGGTATTTGCAAGCTAATTTTAGTTGGGCTAACTTAGCTGGCAAAACAGGCACAAGTAATAATACTCGTGATAGCTGGTTTGTTGGTATCGATGGTCGTGAGGTGACCACGATTTGGTTAGGGCGCGATGATAATAAGCCTACCAAACTGACTGGTGCTAGCGGTGCGCTGCGCGTATACGCTGAATATCTATCAAAGCGTATTCCCGAAAAGCTGACGTTACCATGGCCTCAAGATATTAGAAGCCAGCACTTTTCAAAAACATCTAATGGAAACCTAGATGTTGACTGTGGGAGTGAGCTTACCTTACCTGTTTGGGATATTCACGGTAATTTAAAGAATGGTTGCCAAGATACGTCAGCGACATGGTTAAAACGTATTTTTGATTGGTAAATGATGCTTTGCATTGTGTGATACATTACTTTTTATGATGGTTAATTATCAATAAGGACTTTTTTCGTGCGCAAGCTAACAGACTTTTTTCCTTGTCTTATTGTAGCTCTTTTTCTGATTGCAAGTGGGTCAGTCGTTGCTAAATCTAAAGTAGAACAACGCCCTAAAGTCGCGCTGGTTTTGGCTGGTGGTGGAGCGAAAGGTGCCGCGCATATTGGTGTGTTGAAAGCGCTTGAGGAACTGAAAGTCCCTATTGATATAATCACAGGCACAAGTATGGGAGCTTTTATCGGTGGTTTGTATGCCACGGGGATGAGTGCCGATGAGATAGAATCATTTATCGATACGGTTGATTGGAATGGAGGCTATCGTGATAGAGTCGATCGCAGTGAACGAAGGGTACAAGATAAAGAATATGAAGATAGGTACCAACTGACCACAGATCTCGGCCTCGGGTGGGACCAAATCCGCTCTGGGGTTGGTATTGTGCGTGGGCAAGGTATGCTTACGCTGCTGCGTGAAACCGTTGGTAATCTCCCACCTTTTGCCAGTTTTGATGATCTCGTAATACCTTATCGAGCAGTTGCCACAGATATAGTTGATCTTAAGCCCGTGGTTCTAGATAGCGGTTATCTTGTTGATGTTATGATGGCGAGTATGTCGGTTCCAGGCGCACTACCACCTTACAATATTAATGGCCGTTTGTTAGTCGATGGTGGGGTCACCAATAATATGCCCGTTGATATCGCAAGAAAGCTGGGAGCTGATATTGTGATTGCTGTTGACATTAGCACCGATTACAAAAAGCAAGAAGATTTCACCAACTTTCTTACCATTGCGGATCAAGTTTCGAACTATCTGGTGCGCAACACAACGGCTCAACAAACAGAGTTACTGACTCCGAAAGATATACTTCTTAGGCCTAATGTGGCGAATATGGAGACAGGTGACTTTGACATGATGCATCAAGCATTTGACGAGGGCTATAATGCAGCAATGCAATTGCAGAACAAGCTGAATGGTCTTGCGTTGTCTACAGCTCGATTTCAAGATTATATCGATAGTAAAGAAGATATTCGGCGTCACTTGAGATATGGCGACAACATCGAAGTACAAAACATTATCGTCAATAATGACAGTCACTATTCTGATGAAGTTATTCAAGGCCGCCTCAACCTCAAAGTCGGTCGAAAATATACATTGGCTGAAATCGAAAAAACAATACAAAGTTTGTATGCTTGGGCGCGTTTTGAGCTTATCACTTATCGGTATGATGTTGTTGATGGAAAAGATACTCTCATCATTGATGTCAAAGAAAAGTCATGGGGTCCAAATTACCTTAATTTTAGATTTTTCCTTGAAGATGATTTCAGTTCTCGTAGTCAGTATTCTCTGGGATTATCGACGCAGTTTACAGATTTAAACTCATTCGGAACAGAACTTTGGACTAGCTTTGAAATGGGAACTGACAAGCGCATGGATGTGACCTTGTATTCGCCACTCTTTACTTTGCAAAAAGCATTCACAACGTTCGGTATTACGTTTGATAACGAAGAACGCATTGCTCCGGTAAAAGGCTTCGGTGATACGTCACTAGAGTCGACGAAGAATTATACCCCGTTAGAATATACCGAATGGACTACGAAGTGGGCCTTGGGATATCAAGATACTCTGTGGCGACGTTTTATGATTGGTACGAAATACGTCAGTGGCTCAACGGAATATGCAACTCAACGTTCTCTGGGCAGTGATGAATACACCCGGTATGGTGTCTTTGCTAACTTCAGGGTCGACACTTTGGATGACTATAGTCTACCTCAAAAGGGTATCTATTTTGATTTAGATTATGCGCTTACTCGAGATGAAATCGATCCTGAAGCTGGTTTTGGTGGTCTAGACGACGAAACTCATGAAATAGGGGTAAAGTTTATCGGAGCACATACCATAGAGCGTCACACGCTTGTGGCTAATGTCGACCTTGGTTTTGTGAGTAGTAAATCGGATAGTGCACCATTAAATCCAGAAGATTTGGGTGGTTTTTTGAATTTATCAGGTATACCACGTAACAGTCTGATTGGCTCCAACAAGGTATTTGGTAGCTTAGTCTATCGCTATCGTTGGTTTGATAATGACTTTGGCATGTTCAGCGCCCCTTTTTACGTCGGGACATCGATAGAGTATGGTGGGGTTTGGTCTGACCCTGATGCTCATTTGAGAGATGTGCCTATGTACGCAGCAGGTTCTGTTTTCGTTGGGATGGACTCACCAGTAGGACCTGTAATGCTTGGTTATGGGCGAACCGAACAAAACTTTGATTCCGTTTATTTGATTATAGGTACTACATTTAAGTAAACATTAATGGGATTCTTCCCTTGAATGTTTTAGCTCAAAGGTGCGGGAATGTTATTGATTTTAGCGACGATAATCGCAAAAAATTAATCTTAAGTTGCTATGTTGGTCAACATGGCGAGATTTTAATTTGAGGTTAAATTTGCTATTATACGGCACAAAGTTTGGCCTCTATGGCTCGGTTTCTCAGTCTAATTGAATGAAAAATACGGCATAGAGAGCCAAGTTTCCAAGGACGTTCACTCCCGTATTCTTTGACTAAATAACATAAAAGGGAGGAACCGCAATGAGAGGAAAAAGTCGTGCTTGAAGCCTATCGTAAACACGTCGAGGAACGTGCAAATGAAGGAGTTGTTCCTAAACCACTTGATGCTGAGCAAGTTGCTGGTCTAGTTGAACTTCTAAAAAATCCACCTCAAGGTGAAGATGCGTTTCTCCTTGACCTACTTGAAAACCGTATTCCACCTGGGGTTGATGAAGCTGCCTATGTTAAAGCAGGCTTTCTAACAGCTGTGGCAAAAGCAGAGGTGGTTTCTCCACTTGTTAATCGCGAAAAAGCAGCCGAATTACTGGGTACAATGCAAGGTGGTTACAATATTTCTCCACTCGTGGAGTTTCTCTCTGACGACTTGCTTGCACCGATTGCAGCAAAAGCACTTTCTCATACATTATTGATGTTCGATGCATTTTATGATGTTGAAGAAATGGCAAAATCAGGAAATAAATTTGCCCAACAAGTAATGCAATCTTGGGCTGATGCAGAATGGTTTCTCTCTAAGCCTGAATTGAAAGATAAGATTACACTCACTGTATTTAAAGTGACAGGCGAAACCAACACTGATGACCTTTCTCCTGCTCCTGATGCTTGGTCTCGTCCTGATATCCCTGTGCATGCGTTGGCAATGTTAAAGAATGAGCGTGAAGGAATTAACCCAGACTCTCCGGGGAGTATAGGTCCAATAAAACAAATTGAAGCACTACAAAATAAAGGGCATCAATTGGTTTATGTGGGTGACGTAGTGGGCACCGGTTCATCACGTAAATCCGCAACAAACTCTGTATTGTGGTTTATGGGAGATGATATCCCCAACGTTCCTAATAAGAAAGCAGGCGGCTACGTTTTAGGTGGCAAGATTGCACCAATTTTCTTCAACACAATGGAGGATGCTGGCGCATTACCTATTGAAGTTGATGTCACCAAACTTAACATGGGAGATGTCATCGATGTTTACCCATATGAAGGTAAAGTTAAGAACCACGAGACGGATGAGACGTTGGCAGAATTTTCTCTAAAAACCGATGTACTCATAGATGAAGTTCGTGCTGGTGGCCGTATTCCTCTAATCATTGGTCGTGGTCTGACAGAAAAAGCACGTCAATCGCTCGGCTTAGAATCGTCAATAATCTTCCGTAAGCCTGGAGAAGTTGCCGATTCAGGTAAAGGATTCTCTCTTGCACAAAAAATGGTAGGTAAGGCGTGTGGCGTCGAAGGTATTCGCCCGGGTACTTACTGTGAGCCTAAAATGACTACGGTTGGTTCTCAAGATACCACAGGTCCAATGACCAGAGATGAGCTTAAAGATCTTGCCTGTCTTGGTTTCTCGGCTGATCTTGTTATGCAGTCATTTTGTCATACCTCAGCGTATCCCAAGCCTGTTGATGTCAATACTCACCATACCTTACCCGATTTTATCATGAACCGTGGCGGTGTTTCTTTGCGTCCAGGTGATGGTGTTATTCACTCATGGTTGAACCGTATGTTGTTACCGGATACGGTAGGAACAGGTGGTGACTCTCACACTCGTTTCCCTCTAGGTATTTCATTCCCTGCAGGTTCTGGTCTTGTTGCTTTTGCCGCAGCGACTGGGGTAATGCCTCTTGATATGCCAGAATCGATTCTCGTGCGTTTTAAGGGAGAAATGCAACCCGGTATCACTTTGCGCGATCTTGTTCATGCAATTCCATACTTTGCAATCCAGCAAGGCCTCCTGACCGTAGAGAAAGCAGGAAAGATCAACGAGTTCTCTGGTCGTGTATTGGAAATTGAAGGTGTAGAGCACCTCACTGTAGAGCAAGCTTTTGAACTTTCAGATGCCTCAGCAGAGCGCTCTGCTGCAGGATGTACGGTGAAATTGTCTCAAGAGTCCATTGAAGAGTACCTTAATTCGAACATTACCATGCTGAAATGGATGATATCCGAAGGCTATGGAGATCGCCGTACTATCGAACGTCGCATCGTTGCTATGGAAGAATGGTTGGCCAATCCTGAACTAATGGAAGCCGATTCTGATGCCGAGTATGCGCATGTGATTGAGATCGATCTTGCTGACATAAAAGAGCCTATCCTATGTGCACCTAACGACCCTGATGATGCTCGAGTATTATCTGAGGTACAAGGTACACAAATAGACGAGGTATTTATTGGTTCTTGTATGACAAACATCGGTCATTTCCGAGCAGCGGGTAAGCTATTGGAGAAGTTTGGTGGCCAGTTGGATACTCGTTTATGGGTTGCTCCACCAACAAAGATGGATCGAGATCAGTTAACTGAAGAAGGTTACTATGGTATTTACGGGCGTGCAGGTGTGCGTATAGAGACCCCAGGCTGTTCACTGTGTATGGGTAACCAGGCACGTGTTGCTGATAAAGCAACTGTGATGTCTACTTCTACGAGGAACTTCCCTAATCGTCTCGGTACCGGTGCAAATGTTTACCTTGCATCAGCTGAGCTATCTGCAGTCGGAGCTATTCTAGGTCGCATACCGACCAATAAAGAATATCTTGAATATGCAGCTCAGATCGATTCGACGGCGGCTGACACATATCGTTATTTGAACTTCCATAAAATGGATCACTATACGAAAAAAGCAGAAGAAGTTATTTTCCAGACACCGGCGTAAAGCTTAGTGCTGTTAATAGAAGCGTCTCTTTATAAGAGGCGCTTTTTTTGTACTTTGATTTTGTTAGGGGTATACTCCGGCGCTTTGTCATTCTTGGTATTTTTCTTATGGAATTTGAATTTATTCGAAATACTCTCATGGGTGAGTATTACGTCAAATCCAGTATGGGACACGAGGTAGTCGGCCGTTGGTTACAAGAAGAAGTAGGAAAAAATATTGAGATACTTACTCAAGTTGAGCAGTTAATTTCAAATGCTCGCACCTGCCCCCAGCGGGAACATATTCTTGAAGGCACTGAAATATCTTTGTGTATCGAAGGTGATGAGGTTTGTATTACTGAAAATACCTTAGGTTTGGCGAGTGACCAGATACTAGATTCTGAGTTTGAACTTTATGAAAGTGAAAGCTCAGCTCGCTGCGGTATTGAGGACTTCTGTGATTTAATCGAACAGTGGAGAGCCTTTCTCACGACAAAATAACTACCTCAAAAATCTTTGCCCAGTTCCTGTGAAAAAGCGCACCATTATGGTGCGCTTTTTTTGTTTATTTTCTAAAAATTCAAGTCAACTCAATGAAAATTATGAGGTTAGTTTTTGGCATGCGTTTTGGAAGTGATAGATCAGTATTTTGCGAATGAGGGAGATAGGATGAAGCTGATTAACGCAATTATTAAACCTTTTAAATTGGACGATGTACGAGAAGCTCTCGCTGACGTTGGAATTGAGGGGATGACAGTGTCCGAAGTAAAAGGATTTGGACGACAAAAAGGTCATACGGAATTATACCGAGGTGCTGAATACCAAGTTGACTTTTTGCCCAAGGTGAAGCTAGAGATCGCCACTCATGAGGAGCAAATGGAGCGAGTAATTGAGGCGGTAACCAAAGCAGCTTTTACTGGCAAAATTGGTGATGGAAAAATTTTTGTCTACGACTTAACACAGGCCGTACGTATTCGTACTGGTGAGATGGATACAGATGCTCTGTAAAGACAAGGAAAGGGAGTAAAAATAATGGAAATAGCAACGACAATCACTGAATTGCGCTACGCGTTGGATACTTTGTTCTTCTTAATTTCCGGAGCTTTGGTTATGTGGATGGCGGCGGGTTTTGCCATGTTGGAAGCAGGCCTAGTGCGTTCAAAAAATACCACAGAGATTTTAACGAAAAACGTATGTTTATTCGCTATTGCTTGTACCATGTATCTCATTGTCGGGTATCACATCATGTACGTCAACAATACTGACGGTGGGTGGTTCCCAAGTGTAGGCGCCTTGATCGGTGAACAAGCCGCGAGTGCAGATCACTCGTTAGAGTCTGATTTCTTTTTCCAAGTTGTGTTTGTCGCAACCGCAATGTCGGTTGTGTCTGGTGCTGTTGCTGAAAGAATGAAACTGTGGGCATTTTTAATCTTTACTGTGATTCTGACCGGGTTTATATACCCAGTTGAAGGCTATTGGACTTGGGGAGGTGGTTTTCTTTCTCAAGCAGGCTTTAGCGATTTTGCTGGCTCAGGAATCGTACACATGGCTGGAGCAGCGGCTGCCTTAGCTGGGGTTCTGCTGCTTGGAGCTCGAAAAGGAAAGTATGGCAGAAACGGAGAAATATACCCGATTCCGGGTTCTAATATGCCTCTTGCAACGTTAGGTACTTTCATTCTTTGGTTCGGCTGGTTTGGTTTTAATGGCGGATCTCAACTGCTTGTGTCGGATTTTTCCAACGCGACGGCAGTTGGCCAAATATTCCTCAATACCAATGCAGCGGCAGCAGCGGGAGCGATAACCGCATTGTTAGTCTGTAAGACGACGTGGGGAAAAGCCGATTTAACTATGATTCTTAATGGTGCACTGGCTGGCTTAGTTGCGATTACCGCTGATCCCTTATCGCCTTCGCCGATTTATTCGGTTGCAATAGGAGCTGTGTCAGGTGCATTGGTTGTGTTTAGTATCGTTGGTTTTGATAAATTAAAAATTGACGACCCTGTCGGTGCTATTTCTGTTCACGGAGTCTGCGGGTTGTTTGGTTTAATGGTTGTGCCACTTAGCAATGATCAAGCTCATTTTGCCACTCAACTTCTTGGCGCCTCGGTTATATTCGCTTGGGTTTTTGCCACGAGCCTTCTTGTATGGGGTGTTCTAAAAGCAACAATCGGTATTCGTGTTTCTGAAGATGAAGAGCTTGAGGGCATGGATGTGCATGATTGTGGTATAGGAGCTTATCCTGAATTTGTCAGCATAAAATGAGATATTAATCCAGTAATTAACACTATGTTACAAATATTTTAGTTAACAGAGCCCGCTATTTTAGCGGGCTCTATCTTTCAAACATTGTGTTCTTGTTGAGGTTGATTATAATAATGCAATTGATAAACGTTATCATTTAAGATTTTTAACAAGGACTGAACCAATGAAAAAACTGCTCACACTTTCGGCACTAGCATGTTCTACAATCGCCCCTGTAGCGATGGCTGCCGAAGAGGTAAACGTATACTCATACCGCCAACCGTTTCTAGTTGAGCCTATGTTCGATGAATTTACAAAAGAAACAGGCATTAAAGTAAACGTGAAATTTGCTAAAAAAGGTCTTGCAGAAAAATTAGCGCAAGAGGGTGAGTACAGTCCTGCAGATGTTATTCTAACGGTTGATATCAGTCGTCTGGCTGAGCTAACAGATAAGAAGCTAGTTCAAAAAGTAGACAGTAAAGTTCTTGAAAAGAATATTCCAGCTCAATACCAAGACAAAGATAATGAGTGGTTTGCGCTCACTACACGTACACGAAGTGTTTACTCTTCTCGTGATCGTGTTGGTCGACTAGGCGATGATTTTACTTACTCTGATCTTGCTAAGCCTGAGTTCAAAGGTAAGATCTGTACTCGAAGCGGTAAGCACCCATACAATGTTTCTTTGGTCTCTTCGATGATTGCGCATAAGGGTGAAGCGGAAACAAAAGAGTGGCTTAAAGGTGTTAAAGCAAACCTAGCTCGTAAGCCTCAAGGTAATGACCGTGCACAAGTTAAAGCCATCAAAGAAGGTCTTTGTGATGTTTCTCTAGGTAACAGTTACTACCTTGGTAAAATGGTTAATAACCCAGAGCAGAAAGTTTGGGCAGATGCGGTTTATATTAACTTCCCTAACCAAAAAACCACGGGTACTCACGTGAATATCTCAGGGATGGCAATGGCTAAACATTCACCAAACAAAGAGCATGCGCTTAAACTTATGGAGTTCTTGGCTGGTGATAAAGCACAAAGCATGTATGCTGAAGTTAACTACGAATACCCAGTTAAACCAGGCGTTAAACGTTCAGAGCTTGTTGCATCATGGGGAGATTTCAAAGCTGACACTATCTCTCTAGATGAGATCGCTAGCCACCATGCTGCGGCAATTAAACTTCTCGACGAAGTTAAGTTTGACCTGTAGGCCTTTTAACGAAATAGTATGATTTCACATCCTCAAGCCACTTTTTATCGAGTGTCTTGAGGTTGTTCGTTTATAGAGGTATAACTACGCCCCTAATACTAAAAGATATGAGATGTATTTGCAGGCGCATTTATGGCTCGTATAGCCCGATAAAAAGCTAGGCGATGAAAGAGAATGTTTACCTTTGGAAAGCCAGTAGTAGAGTTATTGCTTTGCTGCTGGTTTTGCCGATCTTAGCAATATTTATGAAGGCTGTTGGTGAGACCGATGAACTCTTTAATCATCTGCTCGCAACGGTCATGCCGACCTATATTTTTAATACCATAATGTTAGTTTTAGGGACGATGCTTCTCTCTCTAGTCATCGGTATTCCAACAGCTTGGATAATGGCAATGTGTCGTATTCCAGGGGAAAAATATCTTCAGTGGGCGCTAGTGCTTCCCCTCGCAATGCCCGGTTACATTGTTGGGTATATTTTTACTGATTGGTTCGATTTTGCTGGCCCAGTCCAGATTTTACTCAGAGATATTACAGGATGGTCAGCTGGAGAATATTGGTTTCCTGATATTCGCACTTTAACAGGTGCAATTATTGTACTGTCACTTGTGCTATATCCTTATGTTTATTTGTTGTGCAGAGCGGCTTTTATGGAGCAGAATGTGTCATTGCTTCAATCAGCCCGTTTATTAAAATGCTCTCCGTGGGAAAGCTTTTACCGAATATCGCTTCCTTTGGTTCGTCCCTCCATCGCTGTAGGGCTCTCGCTAGTCGCAATGGAATCTATTGGAGATTTTGGTACCGTTAGTTATTTTGCGGTCAATACATTGACTACTGCTGTCTATGATACTTGGCTTGGCTACTCCAGTCTGACTGCGGCAGCCAAAATTTCGGCTTTCATGCTAGTTGCCGTTATCCTTTTATTAAGTTCTGAACGTTACAGCAGACGAAAGCAAAAATTGTTTCAAAACCAATTTAGTAGTCGAGAAGATTTTTGTTATGAACTCTCAGGCTGGAAGAAATGGTGTGCATTATGTTGGTGCTGGGGTTTAGTCAGTATTGCGTTTTTGTTCCCACTAGGACAGTTGGTTATCTATGCGTATCAATATTTTCTTCAGAGTTGGACTCCTGAATTTCACCGTTACTCACTCAACAGCCTATATGTTTCTTTGAGTGCTGCGTTGATAGGTGTGGTTGTGGCGCTGATCGTCAACTTTTGTCACCGAGTCAGTTCAAATAAAATGAGCTTAATTTCAATGCGCATGTCTTCAATGGGGTATGCAGTTCCGGGGACAGTGCTGTCTATTGGTATCATGGTAACAGTGTCTTGGATGGATCATTTCGTCAACGATATCGCTAAATTAATGAATTGGCATCAGCCAGGCTTGCTCTTCTCGGGTTCAATGTTTGCGCTTATTTTCGCTATGGTTGTGCGCTTTTCTGCGGTTGCAATAGGAAGTATTGAAAGTGGATTGAGTAAAGTGTCTCCTTCTCTTGATATGGCATCGAGAACTATGGGTTGTGGTGTTAATGGTATGCTCAAGCGCATCCACTTACCTCTGGTACGCCGAGGAGCATTGATTGCAGGGTTGTTGGTATTTATTGAGTCTATGAAAGAATTAAATGCAGCACTTTTACTTAGACCATTTAACTTTGAGACATTAGCAACCTATGTATACAATTTTGCTTCTGACGAACAACTCGAGTTGGCGGCATTGCCAGCGGTGTTGCTCGTGTTAGTGGGTTTGGTCCCTTTAGTTTTGGTTAATCGTTCACTGGAGCATTCTCACTGATGAGTTGTGCATTATCTATTCAAAATCTATCTTGTAAATACGACTTACAAACGACGGTTTTGAGAGACTTATCCCTTGAAGTTACTCAAGGAGAAATTGTCTGCTTGCTAGGTGCAAGCGGTTGCGGAAAGACAACGCTACTTAAAGCCATTGCGGGGCTACTACCATTGAGCTCAGGTACAATGAGTCTTGATTGTAAAACCATTGATGGTGAAGGGCGCTGGCTTCCGCCAGAACAAAGGAACATAGGCATGATCTTCCAAGACTATGCTTTATTTCCTCATTTGACCGTGAAAGAAAATATTGCTTTTGGCCTGAGAGGTTTGAACTCTGTTGAGCGATCTGAGCGTGTAAAAGAGATGTTAGAGTTAGTGCATCTTGCAAACTATTCTGAGCGGTACCCACACCAACTTTCTGGTGGACAGCAGCAAAGAGTTGCGATTGCACGCTCTTTAGCATACAAACCAGACCTACTATTGCTTGATGAGCCTTTTTCAAATATTGATACTCAGGTAAGGCATGAACTTATTGCAGAAATCCGAAAAATATTTAAGACTCAAGGTGTAACGGCTATATTTGTCACTCATAGCCGCGAAGAAGCTTTTGCTTTTGCCGATAAAATGGCAGTAATGAATCATGGTGTGATTGAGCAGTACGGTACAGCATCCGAGTTGTATTACAAGCCATCAAGTAAGTTCGTTGCAGACTTCCTTGGGGGAGGCAGTTATCTTGTTGCTAGGCGATCCTCTGAATCAGAATTCGAAACGGAGTTTGGTTTAGTTGAAGCTACAGCACAGCAATACATCCAGATTGGGGCGTCTTGTGAATTATTATTACGCCCTCAACATGTTCAGATTAGTGCTGCTGAGGGCAGTGGTGTTACTGTTCTTGAGCAGCAGTTTATGGGTGACCATTGCCGGTACGTTATTGATGCGAGTGGTCGTCGTTTGTTAGCGAGCTCTGCAGAGCCCTTATCCATCGGACAACAGGTATCGGTAGAAGTCAAAACTCAGGGTGTTTTAGCGTTTTAAATGACTCTATTTAGTCTGGGTCTGCTCATTACTCGAGCAACATGTTTGTTTGATGATAGTGAGCGACCTGAGCGCTAATCGCCAGTAAATACCAAGCTGCATGGGGTAGCCACTGCTCACTCCATCGCCAATTCTGAGTCATGTCATTTTGATATTCCGCAGGGTTAAAAGCGATGGCATTGTCATCCGTGATGCCTGCGGTTATTCCATTACATATGCCTCCCTTGGCGTTATGAAAGCCTTGTTGTGGCAAATAATCACAATTGTTAACACCATGGCCATCCAGCATACAGACATTGTATGGATTTAAACCAAGTACCCAACTTAAGCTGTTTTGAGCGTAAAGCAATAATTGTGGCTTCAGATCGTAAGATTGGATGTGAGGATAGACAAAAAAAGCCATCACAGCCAAAGAACTTAGACGTGCATTTTCTCCCTGCCACCAGTAGAGCGTCTCATTGTTTTGTGCCATAAAAAAGGCATCTTTTTTAATGTCATTTATGGGTTTGATGTACTGGCGAGGGTAACCAAAAATATTGGCTGTTTTGGTTGTAATGGTAAGTTCAAACTTGGCTGCATTCTCTAATATACATCTTGCTTGCTCGCAAAGCAGCTTATCGGATTCTACCTCTATATATTCACAAAGAGCGATTGCAGGCAAACCCGCTTCCACTGGGTGGTAGAATGGGCGGGCTTTTGTGTTATCAACAGACCAAAAATACGAAAAGCTGTCATCACATTGTTGTTTCTCTATGAGCAGTCGACACCATAGTCTTGCCTCTGTCAGATACTGCTCATTGTGGGTGCTTTTATACAGCTCAACGGAAGCAATCAGCGCACAGTATTGGTCAATGATATTTTCCTGCCCATCGTCAATATACAAGTGATTGTACTCTTTTAAGTGCCAGTAACCTTTTTCTGCACCTTTAAGATAGTCGGTGGAATCAAAGTCACCGTAACCTTCTAGCCTTGATGCCGCTGCTAGAGAAGCTATTGCCATGCCTCCACCTTGGCGAAAACCTGCATGATAATCGGCAGATTTTTCACCATTCTGGTGGCTAAATGCACAGACTTCTCGTTGAGATAATGTTTTTGACCATTGATCAAAAACAGTGAGATGAAAGTAGCCTTGTTTACTTTGCATTCGCAACAAAAAGTCGGCGCCATGCAAAGCTTCGTCAACAAATCGCCTTTTGGATTGAAGGGTGAGTAAATTTGTTGGCTTGAGTAGCTTTAGACTACGTATAAGGTTCCAAACAACGATTGGGGTTTGCTGAGGGTTGAGATAGTTGGAGTAAGATAAGTGACTCAGATATTTACTCATATCTCCTGATGCATCATACCATCCTCCATGGACATCGATGCATTCACCCGTTCCCATAACTTGAACTCGATGGTCATGTTTATCAAATATTCCGCTACAACGTTGAGATTTAAAATAATACAGAACATCTGAGTAAGTTTGCTCAAATAAAATATTTTTTTGAATACTAAAAGGCTCTGAGCGCGAGTGACTTGTTGAGATAAAATATTGACCTTGCGTTTCGATATGAGAAAAGTCAATACTGCAAAAATATCCCTTTGACCAGTTGGCGACTTTCGTCGGTTTACCGAGCGGCAGTTCAGCAATGGGCTTGTTATCGATGAGAGAAATTAAGTTGGCGATATTATCTTGAAGATTATCGTCTGGCATCATCAGTATGGCACGTTTTGGCCCATACGTTTCGTAACCTATATGATTGGTGAGAATTTGCATAGAGCCCTCATGTCTTATTGGTAAAAGATACATCTAGCTCTATTTCTGAGCACTTTTTTAGTTCGGTTTCTTGAAGTAGTTCTTTTTGTTTTCTCTTTTTTCTTAAGCGTTTGCTTGAACGCAATTGTGGGTTGGCTATTTCATCAACAGCAAAATTTAGCAGGGCCAAACCAGTAATTAAGATGGATAGTGCCAAACAAGGAACGAGTACTTCCCACCATGCTCCAATGAGCATAGAGGAGGTCGTTTGTACGTTGTAGAGCATAATCCCCCAACTAATAGTATTGGGGTCACCTAACCCAAGAAATGAGATAATGGACTCCATCCCGATCGCATACATCACCGAACCGATGAAGCTGGCACCGACGATAGGAATAAGGTTAGGGAAGATTTCAATAAAGATTATACGAGCAGGGTGTTCTCCTATAACTTCAGCTGCTCGAATAAATTCTTTTCTTCTGAGAGCTAGAGTTTGTGAACGTATTACTCTTGCTCCCCATGCCCAAGAAGTACAACCGATCATAATAGCAATTGTTAATGGACCTGCTTCACCGATGAATGCAGCAATAACAAAAAGAAGTGGGTATTGCGGAATAACCAGCATGATATTCATTAGTACGCTCAGGCAATCATCAACGCGGCCACCAAAATATCCAGAGGAAATACCAATAACCGTGGCTAGAATACATACTGTCATGCCAGCACCAAAACCTACGGAGAGCGATATTCTTGCTCCGTGGAGCACCTGAGCCCAAATGTCTCTTCCCATCCGACTTGTGCCAAGGACATGTTCTGCCTTTTTGGAGAGTAATAAAGTACGTCTGTCGTCGGCGAGATATTTAGTTACCCAGCTATTGGGATTGGCTTGTGCAGACTTTACGATAAAGGAAGGGTATTCATGAGGGTTACCTGTTCTTTTATCGGGAGCATATTGTGATAATAATGGGGCAAACAGAGCGGCTAAAAAAAACACACTAATAATGATTAGGCCAATACGAGCACAAAGGTTGTTCCATAAAAGAGAAGTTAAATTTATCATCAAGAGCTTTCTCCAGCACGTAAACGAGGATCAAAAGCAATGCATAGCAGATCGGCGACTAGGTTAAATGACAACATAAAGAGGGTCATAATTAGTAACTGGCCTTGAAGCACTTGATAATCACGGGCGTGTATTGCGTTGAGGAGGACCGTCCCCAAACCAGGGTAGTTAAAAATAATCTCGACAATCAGCTGCCCCCCGATGGCAATACCAATTGCCATAGAGAATGCGGTGATACTCGGAAGTAGGGCATTTCTTGCTGCATAATTAAAGATGACTCGACTGCTAGAAAGTCCTTTGCCTTTCGCCATCGTAATGTAATCTTCAGCTAATAGGTTAATCATATTGTTACGCATATTGACAAGGAAGCCGCCAATTTGTGCAATGGATGCGCAAAATAGGGGAAGAAACGCGTGATATGCGACGTCTTTGTAAAATGACCAACTGGTCCAATCAGGCGTGTGACCCGCAGTATAGGCATAGCCAGTAGGGAGCCATTTTAGGCCAATAGCAAATGTAAACAGCGCTATCATGGCGATAACAACTTGAGGAATTGCTTGAATAATCAGCATAAATGGCGTAACAAAAGTATCATATCGACTTCCTCTCTTCCAAGCTGCCCATACGCCTAATAGAGAGCCTATTGAAAAAGAGATAATTACAGCACTGCCTGCTAAAAACAAAGACCACCCAAAAGCTTTGCCGAGTAATTCATTCACAGACAGTGGATAAAACTGTATCGATGTGCCCAACTCCCAATACAATATATTTTTCATATACACCAAGTATTGAGTGACTAGACTGCCATCAACAAAGCCCAATAGTTCTTTCATTGCTGTAATGCGTTCAGGGGTGACTTGTACGGAGGCATTGGCAAACAACATAGTGACCGGATCACCGGGCATAGCTCTAGGTATAATAAAGTTCAGTGTGGCTGCAACAAAAAGTGCTGCGATATAGAACATTAGACGCTTAACAAAATAATTCAATGTACTTCCCCACTCTTTTAAAAGCGTTATTGGAACCCTAAAGTATTGATTTGATATCTGTTTATAACCATTTCAGATAATAGGGTGACATATACAATATTTGTATTTTTGCTCTTTATTTGATTGGCTTGAGATCAAGAACGTGGAGCAGCCTCTCTGGGACTTTAGCCCAAATACTGGGTCTCCCTTTGGGGTTATCCTCACTCCACCATCCACTAAATCGACGAGTGTTGTATTGATACATGTACGCCCCCGACATGACGGGAATAGTGACTTGATTCTCAGCGACAATGCTTTGAATTTGATGTGAAACTTTAAGTTGTTGTTCCTTGTCTGCTGTTTTGTAAAAACTATCCAAAAGCTTATCTAGTGTAGTATTTTTGTAGAAGTGCATGGCAAAACGTGGCATTCCCTCTCCTTTTTGTAGGGCGGAATTATAGGCACTATTCCAGTATGTATGCGGGTCTGCACCGTGAAAATACCCAGTAAAAGCGACATCATATGTTCCATCAAGCATGGCTTGATTGTAAACGGAAAAGTCAGGGGTTCTTGCCCTGGCACGGATCCCTGCTTCAGCCAATTGTTCGACCGCAAGTTGGACAGTATTGTTAAAATCTGTCCATCCATTTGGTGACAGTATTATAAGCTCGAAAGGCTGACCACTTGGTGTTTCCACATAGTTATCACCATTGACATCTAGAAAACCAGATTGCTTTAGCAGTGCCTTCGAGCCTTCAATATCGTAGGTGTTATACGCTTTATATTTTTGATGAATTTTTTCATCAGACCATGTTTTAAATGCATATCCGAGGCCTGAGGCGAAGTCATTGATCGTCCCACTACCGTAAAATGCGATGTCTATGATTGTTTGCCGATCAATGGCCATTGAAAAGGCTCGACGAAAATTGATGTTGTTGAGAGCTTCATGTTTAGCCGCATTAGGGGTATTAAAATTGACAACAAAAGCCTGTGTTCCTGAAGGGGGGTACCAGTAATGATTATTAGGATTGGCTGCAGCGTATATTCTGTCAATATCCGGGATAAAAGAAGCAGCCCAGTCAAGCTCGCCATTGATGACTTTATTTAAAAACTGATCATTATTAGCAATTTGTGGTACGCGAAGACAATCTATATTCAAACTTTGCGCGTCCCAATATACTGGGTTTCTGCACTGAATGTAGAGTTGAGGAGTAAATGTATCAATCTCTGTGAAGGGGCCACTGCCCACTGGATTTTCGTTGGCGAATGTTGTCGGTTCTTTGATTGATTTCCAAACGTGTTCAGGAACGATCGGTACTTTGACAATGTCATAAGGGGCATTTGAGTTTGCTTCAGTGAGATGGAATCTGACTTGGTATTGACTGATTTTTTCGCTGTACGTAACTAAGGTATTGATGCCGGTTTGATCAAGTTCTGGCTTTCGTTTCACTAGATTAAAGGAATAAATCACATCATCAGCATCAAAGGGCTCACCGTCTGACCATTTGACCTCTTTTCTTAAATCGAAAAGCACGCTCTTCAAATTACTCGACATTGTATAATTTTTAGCAAGTCTAAATACAGGAGTATTTCCCTGCATTTCGTTAAAAATGATTAAAGGTTCATAAATGAAATCGGATGTCGTATGCAGATGAGATGCGCCAAGAAATGGATTGAAGTTACGTACGAAAGTATTAAATTCTTTTGGGTGCACTGTTAGCTCACTCCTTTTATGCATAGCAACTGAAGACATGCTCAGTGCTGCTGACATAAAGAGAATGATGAGTGAGAAGAGTAATTTTTTACAGTTAGCGAGCATATGGATTCCTTTGCCTTATATCCTCTATTCCACTTATGAGCTGATGGAATACTGAAATTTTTAAGTGAACGGTCTGCTCTGACGGCTTAATGCTGTCACCCAGAAAAGTGGTATAGTTCTTCTTGTTTAATTTCAAGCAAACATAATTTATCAACCAACTGCAACGGTTATTCTCGTTAAAAATGTTAAAAACAAACAACAGAACGTTAAGTGCGTTTAAACTCTATCCATGAGCGAGATTTGAAGCAAGATATTTGCCTTGATCTTGACCGCAAAATCTCATTTTAATCTTTAAAGTTGTGAGTGCTTGCTATCTCTTTAAGTCTTTATTAATAACAACTATTCGTCCTTGGAATTAAAATCACACCATTAAATTGGTGACGGTAAAATTTCACATTTTGAAACTGGCGTTTTGTTGTGATTGTCTTCGCAATCTCAGAGACTTATTGGCCTTAATGAGAGTCTGTTATACCCAAGTAAACGAAAAAATTGTGGTTTGGTCAGAGTGATTGATGACATTTTGGAGCATTGAAAAAACGCTCTGGGAGCAAAAGAAAGTTTATTCTCCATTCCTCATGGTCAAAGACCTAAGTCAATGGGTCAATAGGTGGTGTAACTTGCTTCTCAATTTCTCAATATGGGTACGATCCGGGCTTTTTTCGTGGCAGTGTTCGAGAATATAGTCCAACGAGCTTAAAACAGTCCTCCAGCGAGGTGTCTTAGGTAATGTTTCTACACGTAAATATTTGTCTAAAGTTCTGGTTTGTAGAGAGCTTCTATCAAGATAAACTCTCCAAAGTCCACTTTGCTCAGCAAAATCAAATTTTGTCTTTCCTGTGACAGCTTCCCAATAATCCAGTGAACAAGTCATCGCTTCAACCAACACACTACGCATAATTTCTGATTTGGATAGGTGAGATTCATCAGCTCTATCAGCAAGATGAGTAAATTCACCACCGAGTTCTTTAAGCTCTTGAAGTTTATTTTTTTCACCTTCAAACGCAAAACTAGTTAGTGCATCAATCGCAGTTTCTAAATTACGGACTCTTGATGTGCTGATGTTGCCTGAAACATTAAAAATATACATATGCAGAGTTTTTTCTCCCTCTGATAACTTGAGGATGTCGGCAGAAACTTGCTCTGTGGCATCACTTATGTAGATTTCAATATCACCACAATAATGATCTTGCTCTATGTTAAGAAATTTAGGGACGATAATCTCTTCTACATGTGAACGTTTGAGTTGTTCAATTGAGCGTTTGAATAAACGCATAGCAGCTTGGTTTGCAAAACGTATTTTATTATCATCCCTGACACAAATAATTGCCTCGGGTGCTGTTTCCAATTGTTCAAGTAATCTCTCCTGTGTTTCTAAGAATCTAGCTTCAATGAGCACCCTTTGCTTAATTTCTTTCTCGAGTTTCTGGTTTTCCATTTTTCTTTGTTCAGCTTGACTTGCAGCAAGGTGTGCGGTGATCCTTGCCAAGAGCTCTTTTTGGTTAAATGGCTTGGAAAGAAAGTCATTCGCTCCCGAAGCAAAGCCTTTTAATCGGTCTTCAGTTTGGTTGAGTGCTGTGAGCATAATGATTGGGAGAGTTGCGTGATCATAAGTTTTTCGTAGTTTTACGCAGACATCATATCCACTCATATCGGGTATCATAATATCCAGCAGTATCAATTGCGGCGTTTCATTTCTGACCGCTTCGAGAGCACTTAATCCATCATTGACGGTTAAAACTCGGTAGCCCTCAGTTTTTAAGTAACTGTTCAAGATCCTTAAGTTTATCGGTTCGTCATCAACAACCAGAATAAGTGGGGCTTCAAGGTTGTCAACTGAATGTGTACTCTCACAAGGTTTAAGTGACATGGGAGGAGATATCTCGAAGTGTATATCTCTAGATTGATTTGATTGGCAAATTTGTTCTGCCGTTGCTCTAGGGAGGGTGAAACAGAATGTTGTTCCGACCATTGGTTGACTGCTGACGTAGATGTGACCGTTCATTAACTCTATCAATTGGCTGCTGATAGAAAGCCCCAAACCTGCACCTTGGCGGTAATTACTTGGTGCATGAGTTCCCTGGGTTAGAGGCTCAAAGATGTGTTCAAGTTGATCACTACCTATGCCTTGTCCTGTATCCATAATTTGGAATTGGACATTATCATTAACTTGTAAAGCGGAGATGACAATCTTGCCTTCATTTGTGAATTTAATTGCATTGCCCAGTAAGTTGTACAGAATTTGCTCCAGCCTTTGAACGTCGGCACAGACCCACAAGGCTTCCTTGGGGATTTGATTGACGATTTTTACAGGTTTATTACCGAGTAGATGTGCAGAGAGTTCAATCACCGATCGTGTGGCCGATGAAGCATCGACAGCCCTGGTTTTGATTTTTAGGTTACCGTAACGCATTTTATGATAGTCGAGTAAATCATCCACGAGATCATTTAGTCTTCGGCCACTACTTATTATGATATCTACCTGATATTTCTGTTCCGAAGAGATCACACCATTTGCACCAGAGGCAAGGGCTTCAGCAATACCTAATATGCCGTGTAGAGGTGTCCTCAATTCATGTGAGGTAGTCATCAGGAACTGATCTTTCAGTGTGTCTGCCAAATGTAATTCATCATTTTGTGTTTGGATAAGCTTTAGGTTTTTCTCTAATTCTTGGTTCTGAGTTTTGATGAGGTTTAACTTATCTCTTATCGAACGTTGCATTCGTCTGAAACTGGTGGCTAGTCTTCCTATTTCGTCATTACGCTGTGTGTTGACTATGTCAGTATCTAGTTGGCCTGCCGCGACTTTTTCTGCTGCCCACGTTAGTTGAAGAAGTGGAGCAGTGATAAAGTTTGAAAGGTAATGTGATGCGATAAAAATTAATATAAATAAACTAACCATAGTAAAGGCAAAAAGAGTTTCCAGTTGGTGGATACGAGCAAAGGCAATTTGCTCTGGTACTTCCACTACGATTCCCCAGTGTATGTTCCTAAAGGCGATTGGACCATAAGCAGCCAGCATCGTTTGAGCTTTCTTATTGGTATATTTTTCCACACTCTCAGAACCGGAAAGAGCCTGGTTGATTATATCCAAGCTATTGCCTATTTCTTTGTCGCCGTTGGTTAAAGTTCGGGAGTGATGGTCTTGTCCTACCAAAATAGTATTAATGGAAGATAAGCTTTTATTGGCTAATAGGTGGGTCAATCCTTCACTTGGTAGTCGAAATAAAGCATAACTATGAAGGTACCCTTGTTGAATAATAGGAGCGCCCATCCAAGCAATCATATGCCCATCACGTATGGAAAAGTCTGAGATCACGACTGGAGTGTATTCGTGATGTGTTTCTCTCTTTTTATTGACTCGCGATTGTAGCTCTGAAAATGCTTGACCCAAGTTAGTCGTAGAAAATGGGCCTTGATTTAAGTTGGTTCCATAGTAGTTTCGTTTATAAATGGAGTAGGTTACATTTCCCTCCAAATCAACGAGCAAGATGTCATTAAAGTCTGAACGCTTTAAAATCTCGAGAAACGCTCTGTGATAACGTTTATGCAAAAGGCGATAGCGCTCGGTTCCATTGTAGGTACTTGAATGGGGTAAAACTGAGGTTTTTATTTGATTACCTGAACCTTGTATGTAGCGCTTTTGGGCGTATTCTCTTGCTTGTTCCATATCTAACCCTAGGCTCTTAAATGCGTTCACTATGCCATAGAAGCGACCGCCACTTGAGTAGGCGAGTTCTGATCGCACAAATCCGAGCACTTCAGATTCCTTAGCATTGAGGTAATCTATAATTTGCTGTTTTTTGCTATCTCTCATAGAGATGAGATGAGAGGTACTTTGCTCTTGAAGATCTTGGCTATGTGCTTTTAGAAAGAGAATAGCGATAACGGTCGCAGGGACGACACTAAGAGTAAAAAAAGCCAGCATTAAGGTATTTTGCAGGCGCTTAAACTTGTTTTTGCGATTAAAACTAAGCATAACCGGGTAATTCTTTCCTCAAGAAATCAAGCTAAACAACTGTAAACTAGAAAATTATCTCTAAGCGATATTCAAACTTAATGTTTTTTTCTACTTTGACAAGTGATTCTGAAAGAAAGCGTGGAGGCTAGCCCAATTTAATCGCATTGCATTCCTTTTGACCAGCTGGAGTTATCCCTAGCCAGTCTTAAGGTTTATTTTTTCGCTTGATAAATAACGAACTTATTGGTTTTACTCAGGGTATTGCAATGACCAAAAGCCGCTTCAATAATGGGAGGATATTTTAAAAAACTATTCGCCACTATGAGGATTGTACCATTGCTTTTTAGGTGTGAAGGGGAATTACCTAATAGGCTTTCAGTGGCACTATAGCTTGTTTCGAGTCCCGCATGAAAAGGCGGGTTACTGACGATAAAGTGATAATCTGAACCTGTATCTGAGTATACATCCGAAGCAAATACATTCCCATTTAACTGGTTTCTTTCGAGTGTAGCTTGGCTTGATGCTACCGCCAGTGCACTGATATCACACATTTCGAGCTCTATATCGGGGTTCAGTTTCGCGATTACACACCCTATTACCCCGGCACCACAGCCAAAATCTAGTACTTTCCCATCAATATCAGGAAGATTATCAAGTAATAACTGACTACCAACATCGAACTCTCCGTGGCTGAAGACACCTGGTAAGCTTCTGATGATAAGGCTCATATCTCGGTATTCAACCTGATATTCTTTAAACCACTGCTCAAAAACAAATCTTGGGGGCTCTTCAATACACTGTCCCCAATAGTAGGAGCATCGCCTTGCGGAGTCGTATTTTTTGATGTGACCAAAGCGACGAAACATCTTTTCAATACTTTTTATACCCGAACGGTTTTCACCAACCACAACAACTTCGGTATTAACGCCAAGTTTTGCCAGCAGCATATTCAAGAGGTATTCGGCTTCTGCTTTTGCTTTAGGCCAATAGAGTAGTAGCAAATCAGCATTAACCTCTTCATTTAGTTCGGCAGCAAAGATGCTTTGAACCTCCGAATAGGCCGATAGTTTTCTATGGTAACCATAATTGGTCGTAAACACGCAAACAGAGTTGCACGTATGGCTCAGTTCAATTGGGAACAGGTCTTCGACTTCTCCAGCAACTAAGACATTTTTACCTGCAAAATGTACAAGCTGTCTCTGGGCAATTTGACTAGGTGCAATATAGGCGGACATGGGTTACTCAATGATAAAAAACAGCTTAGATTTTCTCATATTCTAAGCTGCTCTTGAAGAGAAAATAGCAAGGGAGCTAACTCTTATCTTGCTGATCTAAGAAGCCTTGAAATTCTTCTTCGTAGATGTGAAATAATACTACGGTGACAGCAAAGATAATTGGTCCATAGATGAGCCCAATTAAACCGAAGAGATGAAGGCCGCCCAGTAAAGAAAAGAAGATCATTAGCGTATTCATTCCACCATTGCCCTGCATTAAAAATGGCCGCAATAAGTTGTCAATTGAGCCCACAACGAAGACGCTAAAACCCGCGAGAAAAATCGCTAATCCAGTTTCACCTGTCAGCAGCAGGTAAAGTGAAGCCGGTATCCAAATTAGAGCGGTACCAATAACAGGAATAAATGAGGCAAACCCCATCATTGTTCCCCAAAATAAGGCCGGGAAGCCAGCGATAGCCATACCTATACCACCAGCAAGTCCTTGTGCAATAGCGGTAAGAAATGAACCCATGACAGCTGACTTTGCCACCTGCTCAACCTCATCAAGTAGTTTATCTTCTTGGCTACGAGAAAGTGGAAGTATATGCCGAATTGCACTTATGATCTTCTCGTGGTCCCTCAGCAGGAAAAACAGGACAAATAGCATCAGAAAAAAGTTCATTAGAAAATTGGTTGCATCACCGAGAATTTTGGCACTTAACCCGACCAATCTTGTACCAAATGAGGTTGAAAACTGAGCCACTTTTTGTGCTATTTCTTGAGGGGCAATGCTATCAAAAGGCAGATAGTTGTTAATAATCGCCAGGCTTTTGACCACCCAAGGATGTTCGAAGGCCGTTTGTATACCGCCTGTTGTGACCCATTGATAGACGCTTTGGGAAAATGTTGACCCTTGCTGAATGATGGCTGCAAAAACGAAAAGTAAGGGAAAAACTATGATAAATGTCAGAATGATACACGACAAAAGAGAGGAAATGTTCCGATGCTTGGGGAGGTATCTTTCAACACGTTCATGTATCGGAAACATGAGCAGAGAAATAATAAACGCCATTACTATTGAGTTGATGTAGGGCTCAACAAGTAAGAAACACGCAAAGCCAGCTAGTAAAAGTGCAATGATTAAGACTTTATGGCTTGATGTTATTTGGATTTTATCTGACACATTTATTGTCCGTTAGTATGTTACTGTTTCTGTATAATGGCCTCAAATCACGAGGGGTTCAACGTTAAATCATAAAGTTACGATCTAAAGGAAGTACTAATGGGATGTTGTGATAAAAAAGAGTGTGATTCTAATAAGAAGAAAGATAAGTGCTCAATGTCTGGAGTTACACTATTTTTGCTAGTGTTGCTCTTTTTGGTTGTTATAAATTGGCGATAGAAGGCTGCCAACGGCAGCCTTCTGGCTACAAGTTAGATTAAAAACCAGCGTTTTTGGATATTGATTTAAATGAGCATAACTACTAACGAGGCAAATATTATTTTCAACCTAAATTACTCAATGGCACTAATTCTACAATAAAAAACTCTATCAATAGAGAACTACGTAGGAACAATAATTTTTATTTATTTAATTCATATTAATCGAAAATTACTCTCACTTCCGTGGTTAAAAAAATACCCAACATTAATGTATATCATATCGGTGGTGATCATTTTTATATTAATGAAACTCCAATAATAGATGAATTAAGAAAATCTTTAGAATTAGCGATGAAAAGTATTAACGAAAATTTTTTATGGTATAAAATCATTGCCTTAAGGCCACTTTGGTTTTGGCTCGTATCTTAGCCTTTTTCTTTTTTAAACATCACTCAATGTAAATTAATGGAAGGATAATAATATAGATGGATGCATTACCAATTTATGCCGCACTTGGTGCGTCAACAACATGGGCAATTGCTGCAATAATCGCTTATTCTCCTACACGATCTTTGGGTGCTTTTACATTTGTTAAAATTCAAGTCTTGAGTTGTTCTATTTTAGTATTAAGTTTCTGCTTTTTAACGGATAGATTTAATACTATTGATTGGGGGTATTGGCCTGCCTATTTAGTTAGTGGAGTAGTTGGTGTGCTAATAACCAATATTTCGCTTTCGGTATGTGTTCGACGTGGAGGTCCTAGGCGAGCAGCACTACTTTCGACTTCTAAAGCTTTATTCGCCGCTGTTATAAGTTTTGTTTTTTTGGGAGAAAAAATGAGCATCGAAAGTCAACTGGGGTGCATAGTCGTAACTATTGGGATTATTGTGGCAATTGTTTTGAATAAGCCCCACAAGAATAGTCATGTGCTCGAATCTGTAGATGGCTCTATCTCTATTATTATCGGTACTGGATTACTGGCAGGGTTTTCGCAAGCGATAGGTATCTTAGCTCTAAAAAAACCAATTTTGGAGGGATTGGATCCTATTATGGCCGCAGGGATACGTCTATCAGTATGTTCAGTTGCTATTATCTGCTTTGATATTCTTAGGCAGGAACCAATATTTCCAAAGTTGGAAAATAATAAGGTGATGGCTCTAGTAGCAATTTTGCCTGGCTTTATGGGTTATGTCGTTGCTGCAGGGCTTTTGCTCTATGCTGTCGGACAAAGAAACTCTGCTGAAATGTTTATTTTGAGCTCGCTTTCACCAATCCTAATTATACCTTTTCAATGGATAATAACTCGTCAGAATATAGGTCTGGGTGTATGGCTGGGTACTTTTTTAGTAGTAGTAGGAACGTATCTACTTGTTAAAAGTTGAATAGAAAATAAGTGTGCCCGCTAACTCAGTGTGAACTTGCAACACTACCGATTGAGTTATTTAGAGATGAAGTTCTAATCGATGGATTATTTGTTCCCAATAAGGAGCTATCTAAGAAATCCCCAAGCCGTGGCTTAGGGATCTGTATAAGAAACAGTTCAATGCCTGCTTCTATAAAAGGCTTATGCTTCTTGTGCTAAAACTTCAAAGCAGTGATCTGCGGCCTCTAATGTGGCCTCAATCTCTTTGCTACCGTGAGATAGGGAAGTAAAGCTTGCCTCGAATGCAGAGGGAGCGAGGTAAACGCCGCGCTCTAACATCAGATGGAAGAATTTTTTGAAGCGTTCGATATCACATTTAGCAACATCTTCATAGCGAGTTACACTATCTTGCTCAGTAAAGAAAAAACCAAACATGCCACCAACTTGATTGATGACTAATGGGATGTTGTGCTTATCAGCAAGCGCTTTGAAACCCTCTGCAATTTGTTGGGTTGTGGAAGCCAAGCGTTTTTCATTACCTTCTTGCTTGAGTTCGTTTAGACAAGCAAGACCCGCTGCCATAGCAACAGGGTTCCCAGATAATGTTCCCGCTTGGTATACCGGCCCTGTCGGGGCGATATGTTGCATAACTTTCTTGCTGCCACCAAAGGCACCTACAGGCATTCCTCCACCGATGACTTTGCCGAGGGTAGTGAGATCAGGCTTTACGCCGTAATATTCTTGAGCTCCGCCCAGAGCTACGCGAAAGCCAGTCATAACCTCATCGAAAATGAGCAAAGCGCCGTGCTCGTCACAAAGTTTGCGTAGCCCATCATGAAATCCATCGATTGGGGGGATACAGTTCATGTTCCCAGCAACAGGTTCAACGATAATACATGCGATATCACCTTTATTTGCATTGAACAACTGTTGGACAGAGTCTAAATCATTAAAGGTCGCGGTAAGTGTATGTTTAGCAGAATCTTCTGGTACGCCAGGTGAACTCGGCTGCCCTAAGGTCAGTGCTCCGGAGCCTGCTTTGACAAGTAGACTATCAGCATGGCCATGGTAACAGCCTTCAAATTTAATGATCTTATCACGTCCTGTATAGCCTCTGGCGAGTCGGATCGCACTCATCGTTGCTTCCGTTCCCGAACTAACCATACGAACTTGTTCCATAGAAGGAACTAATTCTCTCACTAATTCGGCCATGGCAATTTCTGTTTCCGTTGGCGCACCAAAGCTTAATCCCCTTTGAGCTGCGTCAATGACTGCTTGACGAACAGTGGAATTGTTGTGTCCGAGAATCATAGGACCCCATGAACCGACATAATCGATATATGCTTTCCCATCAGCATCAAAGATTAATGGCCCATCAGCACGCTCAACAAAGATAGGTGCGCCGCCCACTCCATTAAAGGCGCGAACTGGAGAGTTCACCCCGCCAGGAATCGTATCTTGCGCTTTTTCAAATAGTTCCGATGATTTGGTCATAGAATATCCTCTTTATCATTGCTCAGACCAATGTGGGCTGCATTGTACCTTTCAAGCTGGATCGAATAAAATGTTTTACGACACATTCTGACTACTTTTACATCAATTGATATGCAATAGGGACAAAAAGTGCGTCGAAAAATGGTGAATACTTGAACGCATGGCTCAGGTATTAGATAATTAAGAAAGTAGAAAGTATACATCCGTCAACGCTGTTGTCGGAAAGGAGACTGAGAGAGGTCATCGTGAGTGAAGTAAATATCCCCCTAACGTTTTCAGATGCAGCTGCCCAACGTGTTGGTGCTCTAATTGCTGAAGAAGAAAACCCAAACCTAAAACTGCGAGTCTACATTACTGGTGGAGGATGTAGCGGTTTTCAGTACGGCTTTACATTTGATGAGTCAGTGAACGAGGGTGATACAACGATCGTTAACAGCGGTGTGACCTTAGTTGTTGATCCTATGAGCTTACAATACTTAGTCGGTGGGCAAGTCGACTATACCGAAGGTTTAGAAGGCTCTCGTTTTTTCGTCAACAATCCTAATGCTACGACCACGTGTGGCTGTGGTGCCTCATTTAGCGTTTGATGTAAAAAGTGGTCGTTTAGCGGCCATTTTTCCTTTTTTGATTCCTTTGCCAGATAACTTGAAAAAAGTTCACTATCCTACAGCGTTACTGTTCTCTAACTCGTTCTTTTAACGGCGTTCTGAATTCCCAATCTTGAAGTCACTTGGGTATAAGCCTCATAAGTTATATCCTTTAATAAGCATTTGCTGAGAGAATGACTTATCTGTATTTATGTTTTCGGGCGGGGTTATGGTTACTTCCTTCTTGCATAGACTATTGGCTTATAAACCTTATTTGGTATCAATGTCATTGTTCATTCTTCTGTGTGTATGGATTGGTGTCGGTAATACCAGCGATGATGCAGTTTTAGAGTCTTCTACCGTTCAACCTCCCCCTCTGGTCAAAGTCTTCATTACACGATTCACTGCTCAATCAACATACAAAGAAATAGAGTTATATGGGCGCTCTGAGGCGCAAAAAAAAGCAACATTGAGTGCCGAAATTGCAGGTAAAATTAATCAACTCTACGTAAAAAAAGGTGACTGGGTTGAGCTTGGTGAGTTGATAGTGAGTATCGATAAAGGAGATCTTAAATCACAACTCAATACGGCAAAAGCGTTACTGAAAGTTAAAGAGAAAGAATATCGAGCGGCTAGAGCATTGCAAAAAAAAGGACTGAGCGGTGAAATTGCATTTGCCAATGCGCAAGCACAGTTAATAGAAGCTAACTTTCAGGTCAGCAAAGCAGAACTCGCCTTAAAAAATACCGAGGTAAAAGCCCCATTTTCAGGCTTTGTGAATGATTTTAGTGTTGAAATCGGTGATTTTGTTGCGCGTGGGGATCCCATCGCTTCATTGGTTGATTTAAGCAAATTAGTCATCATGGCTGATGTTAATGAAAAGAACATTCATGAAATTGAGCTAGGACAGGTTGCCTTGGTGCGTTTACTTGATGGAAGCGAGAAACAAGGTACGCTGATTTATATTGCTCGAACATCGAATCCATCCACAAATACTTTTCCAATCGAGATTGAACTTCCGAATCCAAACCATCTTGTTTCTGCTGGTGTGAGTGCGGAAATAAATTTGCGTTTGGGTAGAGAAATGGCAATAAAGGTCACGCCTTCAGTGCTCGCACTTAACGAAGCTGGGGATATTGGTATTAAAGTCGTTGAGAGTGATTACGTAAAGTTTGTTCCCATCCGTTTGTTAAAGGCTGAAAGTGATGGCGTTTGGCTCATGGGAATGGGCGCTTACGCGGACATAATTACCCGTGGTCAGGGCTTTGTACGAGATGGCGATCAAGTTATTGCCATTTCGGAGTAGAGGTAGGGCGTATGTTTTCTCTCATTGATGCCTCTCTCAACCGAGCACGTTCAATGATGGTGATGCTGGTATTTATCATGATTATGGGCAGCATTATCTACACCATCATACCCAAAGAATCGAGTCCAGATATTACAATTCCGGTTATCTATGTATCTGTTGATCATTCTGGTATCTCTCCGATGGATGCAGAGCGTCTTATCGTACGGCCATTAGAGCAAGAATTGCGTGCGATAGAGGGAGTCAAAGAAATGACCTCTACAGCAAGGGAGGGGAACGCTTCAGTTATGCTGGAGTTTGCTGTAGGGGCAAATTTAGACACGGCTCTCATTGATGTGAGAGAAGCTGTAGATCTTGCTAAGCCCAAGTTGCCAAATGATAGTGATGAGCCTTCGGTTAATGAAGTGACCTTAGCCTCTCAGGAGCCAGTTCTTTCGGTGGTTTTTTACGGTACCGTACCTGAACGTACTTTGGTTCAAATAGCGAGGAGCTTTAGAGACAACCTCGAGAGTTATCGGCAAGTTTTATCGGTTGATATTGCCGGAGACAGACAAGATATAGTCGAGATACTTGTCGATCCACTGCTCATGGAGAGCTATCAATTAGATCAGAGTGATATATATCGTTTGATTTCACTGAATAATCGTGTTGTGGCGGCTGGATTTACTGATAATGGTTTTGGACGTTTTTCGGTCAATGTGCCGTCCGTATTCAACTCGCTTAAGGATATTTTGGAGCTGCCTATAAAAGTTGATGGTAAACAGGTGGTTACTTTTGGTGATATTGCAGAGGTCAGGCGAGCTTTCCGCGATCCAGATAGCTATGCGAGGTTTAATGGTGAGCAAGCCGTCGTTCTTGACATTAAAAAGCGTGCTGGAGAAAACATTATAGAAACCGTGGAGCTTGTCAAACAAGAGATAAACAAAGCGAAGTCTCTTTCTTCATGGCCTGAAAATTTAATGATCGAATACACTTGGGATCAATCTGAAGATGTCCAAGTCATGCTAAATGATCTGCAAAACAATATCTTATCTGCAATTATTTTGGTGGTGATTGTCATCGTTGCTGTTTTGGGTGGGCGCACTGCCTTTTTAGTTGGTGTTTCAATCCCAGGCTCATTTCTCACCGGGCTTTTGATGCTTTCCCTATTTGGTTTAACGGTCAATATCGTCGTTCTGTTTTCATTTATTATGGCTGTAGGTATGCTTGTTGATGGTGCGATTGTCGTGACTGAATTTGCTGAAAGACGAATGCAAGAAGGGGTACTGAGAAGTCACGCCTATCGCGATGCGGCGAAGAGAATGGCTTGGCCTATCATAGCCTCGACCGCAACGACATTATCTGCTTTTGCCCCTTTGCTTTTTTGGCCCGATGTGACGGGGGAGTTTATGAAGTATCTTCCTATCACGCTTATCGCTACCTTAAGTGCTTCTTTGGTTATGGCTCTTTTAGTTATTCCTGTCCTTGGGAGTTTAATTGGCCAACCACAGCAATTAACAGCGAATCAAAATAGGGCGATGAAATTACTCCATGATGGCAATATGGAGGATCTGACGGGTTGGACACGACTCTATTATCGAACTTTAAAATTAGCGATAGCTCACCCAATTAAAATTCTACTGCTAGCAATAGCGGTTACTGTTTTAGTCGGGCTTTCCTATAATAGAGCTGGTCTTGGGGCTGAATTTTTCCCCGAAGTTGATCCTCCGTTTTTTACTTTAAAAGTACGTGCATATGGGGATCTTTCTCTGGATGAAAAAGATCGAATAATGAGGGATATAGAAGCAATTATTGTCGATACCGAATATTTGAGTGGTTTTTATACCAAGACTGGAGGAAAAAATGAAATTGGGCAGATTCAAATTACTCCGGTTGATTGGCAATATCGAGTGAGTGTTCGCGATATTATTAAAGAACTTAAGAAAAAAACCGATCAATATGCTGGTGTCGAGATAGAATATAAGTTTCCCAAGGCTGGTCCTCCGAGTAAAAATGATCTGATTATCCAGCTCTCTTCGATGTCCTTTGATGACCTCAATCTCAGTGCTCGCTTAATAAGAGATTGGGCTTCGAACTATGCCTCTCTCGAACAAATAAACGACAGCGCGCCAAAGCCGGGTATTGACTGGCAAGTTGAGATTCGTCGTGATGATGCTTCTAGGTTTAATGCGGACACCACTATGGTGGGGAATACGATTCAATTTATGACCAATGGCCTAAAAATTGGCGGATATTTACCTGATGATGCTTCAGAAGAGGTAGATATTGTTGTTCGTTATCCCGGAGATAAGCGTGACATAGGACGATTGGAAAAGCTCAGAGTTAAAACAGAGGGCGGTTTAGTCCCAATCATAAACTTTGCAGATATCGTTGCTGAACCGAAACAAGGGTCAATCAAACGTGTTAACGGGCAGCGGATTATTAACGTGAGTGCCGATATTAAAGAAGGATATAATCTTGCTTTGGAGCTACCTAAAATAGAGCGTGCAATTAACCAGCTAAATTTACCTAGGTCAGTTTCGTTTACTCTTCGAGGACAAAACGAGGAACAAAACAACTCATCAGAGTTTTTAAAGCACGCGTTTATTGTTGCACTTGCTGCCATTGCACTCATTCTTGTCACTCAATTTAATAGTTTTTACCAAGCATTTTTAATTTTAAGTGCGATTGTATTTTCGACGGTTGGCGTCTTTATTGGTCTGCTTGTCTTTCAAAAGCCCTTTGGCATTATCATGTCAGGAATTGGCGTCATTGCCTTAGCGGGCATTGTTGTGAATAATAATATTGTCTTCATCGACACATATAACCATCAGATAAGTCGTGGTTTGAGAAAAAAAGAAGCCATCCTACGCACGGGTATTCAGCGCTTGAGACCAGTATTGCTGACTACTGTAACCACTATTTTAGGTTTATTACCTATGGTGCTCGAAATGAACATCGACCTTATCCATCAGAAAGTTGAATTTGGTGCGCCCAGTACTCAGTGGTGGTCTCAACTTGCCACTTCGGTCGTAGGAGGATTAGCATTTGCGACTCTACTCACTCTAATCCTCACTCCTTGTCTATTAATGATTCAACGTGAAAAGACGGTCGAAAAGGACCGATGAGCCCTGCTTGAGCAGGGCATCAATTAGGGCTTTGCGAGCAATTCACTATAGCGTGATAGCTTTGCAAGACGAAGCTTGGCGTTTGCTATGTAGGTGGTTTTGGCTTTCCCTGTTAATGACTTCGATTGCGGCAACTTCACCGTTCGCGGGTTTTTGTGCACTCCGTGAACTAAAAATTCGTAGTGCAAATGGGGACCTGTTACGCGCCCTGTTCCCCCTAACGTGCCTATAGTCTGACCTTGTTTGACACGCTGCCCCGTTTTTACCTTACGTCTTTTAAGATGTAAGTATTTGGTTATATATGTATTACTGTGTTTTATAAAAACATAATTACCGTTGAATTGGTTATAGCTTGATTTTATAACAAGACCATCACCTGCTGCCCAAATCGGTGTACCGACGGGTGCTGCGTAATCGGTACCTCGGTGAGCTCTCACTTTTCCTGTTACAGGATGGCGTCTACTGGGGTTAAAGTTTGAGGATACACGGCGAAAGTCCAAAGGCGAGCGCAGAAACGCTTTTTTCATGGCCCGTCCATTTTCGTCATAATAATTACCAGTGGCGTCATCAAGAATTGCTTTGAAGGTATCTCCCTGATTGGTAAATATGGCCGCAATGATTTGACCACGGCCAATGACTTCACCTTCAACGATTTTTTCCTGATAGAGGATTTTAAAGCTATCACCTTTACGAATATCAAGGGCAAAGTCGATGTCCCAGCCAAAAATTCCAGCCAGTTCCATTATTTGATTGGGAGTCAGACCAGCACTAACACCTGCATTCCAAAAATTGGATTGAATATTCGCCTCAGCATAATTGAACTGGTAGTTAACTTTCTTCTGTTCAACTCTAGATGTGTAGCCTGGTGATGACTTTGTTATTAAAAAGGTTTTATAAGGGCTCAGTTGGCGTTTTATCTGTACTAACTCGTGCTGCTCATCAAAACCAAGTTGAAATTTATCTCCTGGTTTCACTCTCGTTAATTGCTCTTGTATTTCTTTACTCGTTGACGTTAATTCGTAGAGTAATCTTGATGACAATCCAGCTCTTTGAAATAGAAGAGCCATACTGTCGCCGGGACCGATTTTATATTCTTCCCAGCTCAAGAAGGAATGAGTTGGTTCATTTTTTTCGATAGATAGCTGCTCACTATTTATTTCTATCGGGTAAGCCTGACCTATTTGATACACCGTTTCACTTTGACGCAAATCAATGGGGGCGGGTAGAAATAGACTCGCAATGATGATGACGCTTAATAAAGTAATAAGAGCTCGATGCATCAGTGGTAATCGAGCGAAAATAGACAGCATTTTATGTCCGTTTTTTGAAATTATAGAAAAAAGCTTAGCTGATTAGTCTAACTGGTTTCAAAAAACATCGCTATTCAAGTAAGATGTCAAACTAACAAATTTTTGCCAAATCTGTGGGAGTGAACAAGAATGGCGAGCATTGAAGCTGCACTAGCCGAGATTAAACGCGGTGTTGAAGAGCTAATTCCAGAAGAAGAGTTGATCGCGAAACTGAAAGAAGGGCGACCTTTACGGATAAAATTAGGTGCGGATCCAACAGCGCCTGATATTCATCTCGGACATACAGTGATTTTCAATAAGTTACGCTTGTTCCAAGAATTAGGGCATGAGGTGACGTTCTTAATTGGTGATTTCACTGCAATGGTTGGTGACCCGACTGGGAAAAATAGTACCCGCCCTCCGCTGAGTCGGGAAGATGTCCTTAAAAACGCAGAGACATACAAAGAGCAAGTCTTCAAGATTCTTGATCCTAATAAAACCAAGATTCAGTTTAACTCGGAGTGGCTCTCTGAATTAGGTGCAGAGGGCATGATTCGTCTTGCAGCAAATCAAACTGTAGCTCGAATGCTTGAGCGTGATGACTTCAAAAAACGCTATTCTGGTGGTCAACCTATTGCTATTCATGAGTTTATGTACCCGCTGCTTCAAGGGTGGGATTCTGTAGCAATGGAAACGGATGTCGAATTGGGTGGCACAGACCAAAAATTTAATTTGCTTATGGGAAGAGAGCTGCAAAAATCTAATGGACAGAAGCCGCAGGTTGTATTGATGATGCCGCTCTTAGTTGGCTTAGATGGTGAGAAAAAAATGTCTAAGTCAGCCAATAACTACATTGGTATCAGTGAAGCCCCAAGCGAAATGTTTGGTAAAATCATGTCAATTTCTGACGACTTAATGTGGGACTACTACGATCTCCTCTCATTTCGTCCGCTTAGCGAAATTGCTGATCTCAAAGCATCTATCGCTCAAGGTCAAAACCCGCGTGATGTGAAAGTTTTACTAGCAAAAGAAATCATTGCTCGTTTTCATTCAGAAGTTGATGCTGATGCTGCTGAACAAGAATTTGTTAATCGTTTCGCTAAAAATCAAATTCCTGAAGAAATGCCAGAGTTTAATTTTACGTTAGGAACGCCTGTCAGTAACCTTCTTAAGGATGCTGGCTTATGTAGTTCGACTTCAGAGGCTATGCGTATGGTAAAACAAGGCGCTGCTAAGATCGATGGTGAGAAAGTAGCGGATGCCAAATTTACTCCAGAGCAGGGAACGTATGTTTTTCAAGTCGGAAAGCGAAAGTTTGCTCGCCTCACAATAGGCTAGTCAGAGAGCGTCCCAGCGGGGCGCTTTTTATTGTCTATCACTTTTGACACCATTTTGACTTTGCAACTCTCTATTTTTTGCTAGTATCCTCGCGCTATCAAATTGATAGCTCATTCGGAGATTTTTATGAACAATATCGACCATCCTCCAAGTATCAGGGGGGAAAATTAGATCACTTTGGTATCGTTCATTAATCAGGCTTTACCATTGCGGTAGAGCGTATTTCTCAATTATCACATTTTCCCCACACAGTACTGAAGAGTCTGACTCGAACTCAGCCATCGCATTATATTATTGTTAAACCGAATTTGAGTTTGTTGTCGGATGGTCGTTACCTTTGCCAATCGGGAGATTCGCCATGACGGTAATGCAAGAAACAAATATCGATACAGCCACACAGTTTTCCCATCAGGAAATTTGTGCGGCCCACTGCGCTTTTTTAAAGTACTCACAAGGCCAACAAATCAGATTACTGACGGTAATGCCTCTTGAAGAAGCTGTCGCAATTCTGAAACGTTGCTCTTTAGAAAGTGTACAGAATTTAATTAACAAGCTAGATAAAGAAGGGCAAGACAAACTAGCTCGTCATTACGCTCATCAGCTCGGTCTTATTCATTCAGAAGCAGAGAGTGCCAAAAGTTATTTACAAACATCGGTTTTCAATCATGTGCGGCAGCGAATTGGATGGATTATCGCACTTGCACTGTTAGGTATCGTGTCGGGTTTGATTATTCATCAGTACGAAGATACGTTAAGTCAATTGGTGTTATTGGCTATTTATATGCCTGTGATCGCTGCTGCAGGAGGGAATACAGGTAGCCAAGCTGCAACGCTTGTTGTTCGTGCTCTTGCTACTGGTGAGTTAAAAAAACGTCAGTGGCTTGCTGTGTTCTGGAAGGAAATTCGAGTGGCGATTTTTCTTGGTATTGCCATTGCGAGCGTGATGTTGGCTAGAGTCATGTTGTTTAGTGATGGTGCTTCAACAGGCGGTTTTGAACTTCATTTGATTGCTCTTGCTATTGCGTTTGCTCTTTTTATTCAGGTGACAATGTCAACCACACTCGGTGGTTTGCTACCTATCGCAGCCAGAGCTATGAATCTCGATCCTGCAGTACTGGTGAGTCCGGTACTAGCCTCTATTGTTGATATCTCAGGGATGTGGATCTATTTCACTGTGGTCAATCATGTCTTGGGGATTGCTTGACTGAATTTAACCACTTCTTGATAAAACATCTTTTCGAATTGGATAATGGGAGCAACAGTTTTTTTCTTGTTGCTCTGTTTTATTGGATAATAATCGGTAACAAACTGGATGAAAAGTGTGGTGGGCCGACCATCTTTATCGAGACCAAAGCCTGCCATATTATGACTACCATAAAGGGAACCACTTTTGGCTATTATTTGCCCTTTTATCGGCGCTTTACGCATACTCTTACGGTACTTTAAGGTCCCGCTTTGACCTGAATATGGCATTAATTTTATTAATCCTAGCTGTTTGTCATTTTGCCAAATGTAACGCAGCACATTTGCCATATTCTGTGCACTGAAGCGATTATTACGAGACAATCCTGAGCCATCCGCTAATGGCGTTTGCTCGATATCAATGCCAGCTCTAGAGAATAAGATTTGTTTTATCGCTTCAATTCCATTATCAAAGCTTCCGGGTTGGTGATAAAAGTGTGCTCCAAGGGTCTTGGTCAAGTTATCGGCGATAAGATTGTCAGATTTTTTGAGCATGGCTTCAAGCAACTCATCCAATGAAACAGATTGGTGTACAGCGAGCGTTCTGCCTTGTGTGGAGGGAGTTCCTACTTTTACCTCACCTGAAATCGATAATTGTAATTGATTAATAAGACCACTGGTAATACGTTGTGTGTAGAGTGCAGGGTTTTGTACTGCAAACTTAAGTGGTAGTGGTTTTTTTCGTTGAGATAAACAGCCTTGGAGCTGGTAATGGTTTTCTTGTGATGATGTGAGTTCGAGTTTGCAAAGGGTCGATTCTTGTTCTGTTTTTGACACTGACTTTGCCAGCGTTGATACATAAATAGGTTGGTGTTCAGGTACATAAACTCTAGTGCTACCGTTTTTTTGGGTATAAATAGAAGCCTGAACACAGTTATTATCTAAGGTAATTGCGCTTGCTGGCGCGCTGTAGCACACGCCTAAGATATCCCAAGGCCATCCTACAGCTCTGTCATAGCCACTAAAAGCGGTATTGTCTAACCATATATTATGGATCTTTTGGTGTTTGGGTATTGATGAAAGGAGCTGCTTCAAATCTTTGTTGGTGAGAGTAGGATCACCACTAAAATGAATGACAAAATCGTTGTTATGCTGGGTAAGTCGAGTCTTAAATCGAAAGCTCTCTTTAAGTTCCAATTTTGCTGCTAATGCGGTCACCAGTTTTAAGGTACTTGCTGGGGGGAAAAGTTGATTCTGGTTTTCTGTATTTTGATAGCGTACTGAATCATTGAGAGATTCAATTAGCGTCGCAGAGCGCGTAGAATTGGGAAGCTTATCAACAAACGTTGATGCATGTATCGCATGAGCAGTCACTACTGACATTAAAATAGCAGAACATACACAGAGTGAACGCCACATAAGACAAAATACCGAAAAAATGAATCGCCTCTTAGTATAACGGTTAAAAAAAACGCCTGCTAGAGAGCAGGCGTTTGATTCGATGTTTATCTCGAAAAATTAGAAGTCGTAACGTAGACCTAGAGCAACTTCGTCGTCTGCCATTGCTTTAGTGATGTTGTTGTCCGTATCTTCATCAAGTAAGTTGAAGTTATAAGACACATATCCACGGAAGTTTGGCTTGAAGTAGTAAGTTGCATCAACAGCGATATTGTCTGCTGTATCATATTTATTACCGCCTTCGACCTTGTCACGAAGCTTGTTGTAGGTAGTAGTAAATACAGTCTTATCCATTGTGTATGCTGCAGCGAATTCGTAACCTGTTTTATCTACTTTATCAGAGCCATTTTTCAACTTGTCTTGGCCATCAACATAGTTAGCTGCGAAGTAGAAATCACTGATTTCATAAGAAGCCGCTAGCATATATTGGCTACGATCAAGCAGTGTTGATGCTACTGTTGCGTTTTTGAACTTAGTTACGTACTGGTTACCGTCTGCATAACCTGCACCCAGTTTCACACCTGAATCACCGATAGCGTAGACAGTTGATAGAGAGTAGCCATCTGCATCATTGTCATCAAGGCTATCTTTTGAGTTTGATGATTCTTTGGCATCAGCAAAGCGATAGCTAGCTTTTACGCTTAAATCGTCGAACTGGCCTTTGTATGTCAACATGTTATCCGTACGATCGGCAATCGCGATTTTGTACGCTGCTGAGTTACCGTGGTACGCCATGATATCAGTAAAATCAGTGATTACGCCTAGAGCACCTTCGTTTTTACCGTAAGTGACTTCACCAAAGTTACCGCCGATACCACCGTATAGATAACGGTTTGTTACGCTATCTTCGCTAGAGTCTGTATCACGGCCTTTTTCATTAGAGGTAAACTGACCCTCGTAAAAACCGATACCATAGAGGCTATCTGTGATTTGAGTCTTTCCTTCGATGTTGACGCGCACGCGAGAGTTATCCTCTGCTTTGCCATCTTTCATTGCCATACGAGCTTCAGCACGGCCGCCCAGTGTAAGAGATGTACCGTCTTGATTATATAGCTCGGCTGCATTTGCGCCTGATGCTACTGCAGCAGCAGAAACTGCTAGAGCGATAATTGTTTTGTTCATCTTGTAAGTCCTAATTTACTGTCCATAAATGGTTTTGAGCTAACTCGTGCTCACTCTGATAGTGTTCGGTCTAGGGCATGAGGTAATAACTTGATAGCAAACCACTTGCATATCGAACGCCACAGAATCTTTGGTGAGGAAAGTTTTACAGCGAAAGTTCCATTCCTTGTTAGTAAAACAATATAAATATCAAACGTGAACAATGTTTTATTTTTTAAAAATAAAAATCAAACATATGATAAATAAGGATTTAAATGGCATTTTTTTACATTGTTGACTTTTTTGTTATTTATTTTTTTTTATTTTTTTTGTATTCGTTGAGTTAATTTTTCTTCATGATTTATTGGTTTTTATAAGAGGTAGGATTCTTTTTACTGTTGATCTATATCACAAAAAATTATTAGAGTGATCTATACGCAAAGTTTGTTTACACTAGCCTAAATTAGAAATTAAACTCTTCTTCCTAATCGACTGATTAGGTGAAATTATTTTGTCCGAAGGTAAGCTTTGGAATGAGGTAAGTAATGGAAAAAGTCCCAATGACATTGCGCGGAGAACTTAAACTCCGCGACGAACTTGATCGGTTGCTAAAACTGCGACCTAAAATCTCTGAAGCGATTGCAGAGGCCCGAGAGTTAGGTGATTTAAAAGAAAATGCTGAATATCATGCTGCACGTGAAGAGCAAGGTATTTGTGAGGCGCAGATACGCGATATTGAATACAAGCTCTCCGTTGCTCAGGTCATTGATGTGACAAAAATGGACAACACAGGTAAAGTGATTTTTGGTGCTACCGTAACTCTAATTGATTGCGATACGGAAGATGAAAAAACTTACCAAATTGTTGGAGATGATGAGGCTGATATCAAATCTGGATTGATCTCGGTCAGTTCCCCTATTGCACGTGGGCTGATAGGTAAAATGGAAGGTGATGAAGTCGTTATTTCTACGCCGGGCGGAGACAGAGACTTTGAAATCGACAGTGTCCAGTATATCTAGAACTGAATAGATTTTGAAAAGGTCGCGTCAGCGACCTTTTTTTTATCTTCCCACGAGACTACTTTCTCGGTAGCTCAATTTTACGTTCTTGTGATTGACGGAACAGAACTAGGGTTTTGCCTATTACTTGCACTTTCTCCGCTTTTGTTTCGCGAATAATAGCTTCAATAATTAGATTCTTAGTTTCTCGATCTTCTGATGCGACTTTGACTTTAATCAGCTCGTGGTGATCGAGCGCAATCTCAATTTCTGCCAGAACAGCCTCAGTAAGTCCATTAGCGCCTAGTAGCACTACTGGCTTTAGACTATGGGCAAGGCCTTTCAGATGTTGCTTTTGTTTGGTGCTTAAGTTCATTATGCGGCCAATTTTCTTTATATTTAGGGTTGAAAACTGATATTTTAACGCCATCTTATGCTGAAGACTATTATTTATTGGGCTCGTTGCCCTGATATTTGTTAGGTAACAAATGAGCAAACAAAAACACTCTGCTAGCTCTGGCCGTTGGCTAAAGGAGCATTTTGACGATAAATATGCAAACGAAGCTCGTAAAAAAGGCTATCGCTCGCGTGCTTATTTCAAAATAGAAGAGATCCAAAATAAAGATAAGTTACTAAAACCTAATATGACAGTGGTTGATTTGGGAGCTGCTCCCGGTGGTTGGTCACAATTTGCTGCTAAGATTGTAGGTGAGAAGGGGCAAATCATCGCGTGTGATTTGTTACCGATGGATCCAATCTCCGGTGTAAGCTTTTTACAAGGTGATTTCAGAGACGAAGCTGTTCTTGATGCATTGTTAGAACGCATTAGTCCTGAAATGGTTGATGTTGTGATGTCTGATATGGCTCCAAATATTGCAGGCAATAACAGTGTTGACCAACCAAGAGCAATGTATTTGGTTGAACTTGCGCTTGATATGTGTAGACAAGTCTTAGCTCCCAACGGAAGCTTTGTTGTCAAAGTATTCCAAGGTGAAGGATTTGATAATTTCGTAAAAGAAGTCCGAGAGTTGTTCAAAGTCGTAAAAGTAAGAAAACCTGACTCTTCGAGAGCTCGCTCACGAGAAGTCTTTATTGTAGCCACTGGTTACAAAGGTTAACGGTTTCGTACGTATATGGAACTATTAACACTATAGCTACAGGGTATAATCTGTAGTACCCTACCTTCAATTACAATTAGTTATCGAGAGGCTTACACCTTGAGTGACATGGCAAAAAATTTAATTCTGTGGCTAGTGATCGCCGTCGTATTGATGTCGGTTTTCAACAGCTTTGGTCCAGGAAACAGTAACAACACAGTGGTGGACTACACCAAATTCGTAAAAGAAGTTGGTCAAGGTCAGATTCAGGAAGCAACATTTAAAGGCGATGAAATCACTTTCTTGCGCCGTAGCGGTGGCACACGTCATGTGACTTACATGCCTGTCCGAGATGAGAAGCTCCTTGATGATTTGATCAAGAAAGATGTAACCGTCAAAGGAACCCCGCCGGACGAACCGGGGCTACTGAGCACGATTTTCATCTCTTGGTTCCCAATGCTGCTTCTTATCGGGGTGTGGATCTTCTTCATGCGCCAGATGCAAGGTGGCGGTGGTAAAGGCGCTATGTCATTCGGCAAGAGCAAAGCACGTATGATGAGCGAAGAGCAAATCAAAACAACGTTTTCTGATGTCGCTGGCTGTGATGAAGCAAAAGAAGACGTTGCTGAACTCGTTGAATACTTGCGTGACCCAAGCCGATTCCAGAAACTGGGTGGCAAAATACCAACTGGTGTCTTGATGGTAGGTCCCCCTGGAACAGGTAAAACATTGCTTGCTAAAGCTATCGCAGGTGAGGCAAAAGTACCGTTTTTCACTATTTCAGGTTCAGACTTCGTCGAAATGTTCGTTGGTGTCGGTGCCTCTCGGGTCCGAGACATGTTCGAGCAAGCTAAAAAAGCAGCGCCGTGTATTATCTTCATTGATGAAATTGACGCAGTTGGTCGTCAGCGTGGAGCAGGTGTTGGTGGTGGTCATGATGAACGTGAACAAACACTTAACCAAATGCTGGTAGAAATGGATGGGTTTGAAGGCAATGAAGGCATAATTGTTATCGCAGCCACAAACCGCCCTGATGTTCTAGATCCTGCGCTCTTGCGTCCTGGGCGTTTTGACCGTCAAGTCGTTGTTGGTCTGCCTGATGTGCGCGGCCGTGAACAAATACTTGATGTGCATATGCGCAAGGTCCCTCTTGCAAACGATGTGCAGCCCTCGTTGATTGCACGTGGCACGCCAGGGTTTTCAGGTGCAGACTTAGCAAACCTTGTCAATGAAGCGGCTTTGTTCGCTGCTCGAGGAAACAAGCGTAATGTATCTATGGTCGAATTTGAACTGGCCAAAGACAAAATCATGATGGGTGCTGAGCGCCGCTCTATGGTCATGTCAGAAGATACTAAAGAGTCTACCGCTTATCATGAAGCCGGACACGCGATAGTAGGTCGTCTGGTCCCAGAACACGATCCTGTGTATAAAGTATCTATTATACCTCGTGGCCGCGCGTTGGGTGTGACCATGTATCTGCCTGAGCAAGATCGAGTAAGTATGTCACGTCAGCATCTCGAGTCTATGGTTTCAAGCTTGTATGGTGGTCGACTTGCAGAAGAGCTGATATACGGTGTAGACAAGGTCTCAACTGGTGCATCTAATGATATCGAGCGAGCTACCGATATCGCGCGTAAAATGGTTACTCAGTGGGGCTTTTCAGATAAGCTCGGTCCTCTTCTCTATGCAGAAGAGGAGGGTGAAGTATTCTTAGGGCGTAGCGTTACTCAGACCAAACATATGTCGGATGAGACTGCAAAACTGATAGACAATGAAATACGTCAAATAATCGATCGCAACTATGCTCGCGCTAAACAGATTCTTGAAGAGAATATGGACATAATGCATGCCATGAAGGATGCGTTAATGAAGTACGAAACGATTGATGCTGGTCAGATTGACGATCTTATGGATCGCAAATCCGATATCCGTGAGCCAGCGGGTTGGTCGGATAAAAATACAAAACCAAGTTCTTCTGGTGATAAAAAGTCCGAAGAAACAGTTGATACCACAAGTGAGTCATCTGTAGAAACAGCAGATAAAAACGACTCTGAGTAAGTAACCCTACTATATAAACCCCGAGGAAACTCGGGGTTTTTCTCTTTATTATGATTATACAAGCTAACAATAAAACCTTAGACTTATCCCGTCCTCATGTAATGGGAATCTTGAATGTGACTCCTGATTCTTTCTCTGATGGTGGGCGTTTCTTAGCTTTAGATAATGCGCTCGCACAAGCAAAGCGAATGATCGAAGCTGGCGTCTCTATCATTGATATTGGTGGTGAATCAACACGCCCAGGTGCTCCAGATGTAGAACTTGAAGAAGAATTACAGCGTGTGATACCTGTTATTGAAGCGATACGAAGTGAACACAATGTTTGGATTTCGATTGATACCAGTAAAGCGGAAGTCATGAAGCAAGCGGCACTTGCTGGCGCTGACATTATTAATGATGTTCGAGCGTTACAAGAACCTGGAGCATTGGAGGTTGCTGCTACACTGGGCTTGCCTATTTGTATCATGCATATGCAAGGGCAACCTCGTACAATGCAGGAAAACCCTACTTATGATAACTTGTTAGAAGATGTTGGTGTGTTTTTACAACAACGAATTGAACAATGTGAGTCAGCAGGGATTCAACGCGAGCAATTAATCTTAGACCCAGGTTTTGGATTTGGTAAAACTCTACAACACAATTATCAAATGCTCGCTAATTTGGAGTCTTTTCATCAGTTTGGTTTGCCTATCCTAGCAGGTATGTCTCGTAAATCCATGTTATTCAAACTATTGGAAAAAACACCCTCTGAATGTGTTGCAGCGAGTATTAGCTGCGCAACTATTGCAGCGTTTAAAGGTGCTCAGATCATACGAGTGCATGACTTTGAAGAGACACTCGACGCGATGAAAATTGTTTCAATGGTTTTAGACAACCATTGATTAGGTATTAGAAGGAATAATCATGTCTCAGAGAAGACGATATTTTGGCACTGATGGCGTGCGAGGTAAAGTTGGTCAATATCCAATTACACCTGATTTTGTTTTAAAGCTCGGGTGGGCAGCGGGAAGAGTCCTCGCTAAGCAAGGCACCAAAAAGGTAATAATAGGTAAAGATACCCGAATTTCCGGTTATATGCTTGAGTCTGCATTAGAGGCGGGTCTTGCTGCTGCTGGTTTAAAAGCAACATTTACCGGTCCGATGCCAACGCCAGCCGTTGCCTATTTAACTCAAACATTTCGTGCTGAGGCTGGAATTGTCATTTCGGCTTCGCATAACCCTTACTATGATAACGGTATCAAATTTTTCTCTTCTGAAGGTACGAAACTACCTGATGAGATAGAGCTCGCTATAGAAGCTGAACTCGATAAAGAAATTGAGTGTGTTGATTCATCTTTATTGGGAAAAGCCAGTCGACTTAACGATGCTGCCGGACGCTATATTGAGTTCTGTAAAAGTACTTTTCCATCAACGTTAAGCCTCCACGGAATGAAAGTTGTTGTTGATTGTGCTCACGGTGCCACTTATCAAATTGCTCCTGCTGTTTTTAAAGAGCTTGGCGCTGAAGTTATTGCTATGGGTGTTGAACCCAATGGCACGAATATCAATGATCAAGTCGGGGCGACGGATGTTAGAGCACTTCAAGCACGTGTTGTTGAGGAAGAGGCTACATTGGGTTTAGCTTTTGATGGTGATGGTGACCGCATTATTATGGTCGACCACTTGGGGAATAAGGTCGATGGTGACCAAATGGCCTACATCATAGCAAGAGATGCTCTCAGACGTGGAGAACTTAAAGGTGGAGTGATTGGCACCTTAATGACTAACTTAGGTATGGAAAACGGCCTAAAACAACTGGGTATTCCATTTGAAAGGGCAGCTGTTGGTGACCGATATGTGATGGAAAAGCTTCTTGAGAAAAACTGGACCATTGGTGCTGAAAATTCAGGTCATATTATCCTACTTGACAAAGTGACCACTGGTGACGCAATTGTCGCAGCTCTCACTGTACTCGCTTCTGTGGTTGATAGCGGTATGTCTTTATATGATCTTTCTCAAGGTATGGTGCTTTATCCTCAAGTATTAGAGAACGTTAGATTTTCTGGAGACTCTAATCCAATTGATGCTGAACTGGTGAAAGCAGAGGTGAGTGCTGCTGAAGCGTTGCTTGGCGATAAAGGTCGCGTACTCTTACGTAAATCAGGTACAGAACCTCTAATAAGAGTAATGGTTGAAGGTGAAGACAGCGATCTTGTTCAGTCTTGCGCAAGTAGGATTGCAGATAAAGTAAGAGCAAGTTTCTAATCTTTTGGTAAAAATGCCATCAGTTTGATTGGCATTTTTATCCATTAGGCGTCACTATCGGCTGGTCGGTACTTTGTGTTATTATTGCTGAGCAATTATAAGTAATGATGAGTTATGCAGAGAAGAGACCTAAATTATTTGGATGAGATGGGCTTTGAATACTATCAGCTTACTCAACCACAAAAAGTATCAAGTCATAGCCCGCATTATTTTTCTTCGCCCGAGAACTGCAAATTACTATTTGTTTCTATCAATGCGCCTAATGGATCGACATTGGTTATGTTTGATAAGGTGATGAACAGTATGGGGCTCACCACTGAAATGTCCTTACATTTACTACCATGTGATCTAAACCGAGTTGATTTGAGCCGAATAGAGTGGATATGGTTTGCCGGATGCTCTCCTAACTTCGATGTTGGATGTAAATTACTGCAAACGCCAGTTCTAGAGGATATCGAAGGCAATAATGCGCAGCGCCGTGCTTTATGGCAGCAAATTTGTTCTTACCAATCATGAATAATACCAGTATTAGACCTTTAGTTGTCAGTGACCTCGATAGAGTTTGGGCCATCGAAAGGAGAGCACATAGCCATCCATGGTCAGAAAATATGATTCGCAATATATCGAGCCGAGGTGCTTGTCATTATGTGCTATGTCACCATGACAAAATCTATGGGTATTTCTACGCTCAGCATATTATGGGTGAAGTCACTTTACTAAATCTCGCTGTGTGTCCTGATTTTCAAGGGCAAGGTTATGGAAATGTGATTATTGATTCTTTTGTTGATGTCTGTGAGGAACTCAACGCAGAGACTGCATGGCTAGAGGTAAGAGAGAGTAATACCAATGCCTTTCAGTTGTACCTGAAGAATGGCTTTAACGAAGTTGATCGTCGATTAAACTACTATCCGACGGAGTCAGGTAAAGAAGACGCTATTATAATGTGTCGTTTTTTCCTTTAGTAACTTTTTGGGTATGAGCCGATGTAAATTATTTACCATTTTTACTAGTAAAAAATGAATGACATACCGCTCGATTTGATTACTACTCGAATGTGATAAAGACTATCATACAAAATCGAGCTGAATTACCGCCACTGCTGCTTTATGTGGGGGTAAATGAAACCAAATAAGAAGAGAATTTGATGACTAACTCCCCTTTTAATGGCGAGGTTTCCAAGCGTAGGACCTTCGCGATTATCTCGCACCCTGATGCGGGTAAAACCACAATTACAGAAAAAGTTCTATTATTCGGACGCGCAATTCAAACGGCTGGAACTGTGAAAGGGCGTGGCTCTGCGCAGCATGCGAAGTCAGATTGGATGGAAATGGAGAAGGAACGTGGTATTTCTGTCACAACCTCAGTTATGCAGTTTCCTTACAATGAATGTCTGGTTAACTTGCTCGATACTCCAGGACATGAAGACTTCTCTGAAGATACTTACCGAACTTTAACTGCCGTGGACTCATGTCTGATGGTTATTGATGCTGCAAAAGGTGTCGAGGATCGCACCCGTAAACTGATGGAAGTAACACGGCTGCGTGATACTCCAATCGTGACTTTTATGAATAAACTTGATCGAGATATTCGTGACCCGATGGAACTGCTTGATGAAGTTGAAAGTGAGCTAAATATGGCTTGCGCTCCAATTTCTTGGCCCATCGGCTGCGGAAAAGAATTTAAAGGTGTCTATCATATTCATCGCGATGAAACTGTTCTCTACAGTACTGGTCAAGGTCATACCATTCAAGATTCGCGTATAATCAAAGGGCTAGATAGTCCAGAGCTGGATGATGCTGTTGGTGCAGAACTGGCGGAACAACTGCGTGAAGAGCTTGAATTAGTCATTGGTGCTTGTCCAGAGTTTGATAAAGAATTATTCCTTGCTGGAGAGTTAACCCCGGTTTATTTCGGAACAGCACTAGGTAACTTCGGTGTTGATCATATGTTAGATGGCCTAACTGAGTGGGCTCCTGCTCCTATGCCTCGTCAAGCGAATGAGCGGCAGGTTGAAGCGGATGAAGACAATTTCTCCGGCTTTGTGTTTAAGATTCAAGCCAACATGGATCCAAAGCATCGCGATAGGATTGCGTTTATGCGTATTGTGTCTGGCACATATAAGCAGGGCATGAAAATGAATCATGTTCGCCTTGGGAAGCAAGTGAACATTTCGGATGCAGTCACTTTCATGGCCGGAGATCGTGCCAGAGCCGAAAATGCTTTTGCTGGTGACATCATTGGTTTGCATAATCACGGTACAATCCAAATTGGAGATACATTTACCCAAGGAGAGCAGCTGAAGTTTTCTGGCATTCCTAATTTTGCTCCTGAGTTGTTCCGACGCATTAGACTCAAAGACCCTCTCAAGCAAAAGCAGTTGCTTAAAGGACTTGTTCAGCTTTCAGAAGAGGGGGCTGTACAGGTATTCCGACCACTGCAAAATAATGATTTAATTGTTGGTGCCGTAGGAGTTTTGCAGTTTGATGTTGTTGTTGCTCGATTAAAAGCTGAATACAATGTCGAGGCAATTTACGAGAGTGTCAATGTTGCTACTGCGCGTTGGGTAGAATGCAGCGATGGTAAGAAACTTGATGATTTTCAGAGAAAAAATCAAGTGAACCTTGCATTAGATGGTGGTGATAATTTGACTTACATCGCGCCGACAATGGTGAATTTAAACTTGGCCAAAGAGCGTTTTCCAGAGGTCGACTTCAGAGCGACCCGAGAACATTAAGATCATGGGTTACCGCTAGTTCTTATTCAAAAACCGCCTTGAAAGGCGGTTTTTAGTTTAGAACATGCCGTTTATCTAGATCTTACTTCTTTTTCTTTTTTACATTTTTCTTGGTTTTTTTGTTACTTTCGGGCTTTTTCTTTTTCTTAAAAGAAGGTTTTTTATGCTTCGGACGGAGTTCTTTGATAAAGCGTTCTTTGATTTCTTCGCTAACGTAGCGAGCGACTCTTTCAATCATGGGTTGATCATGAGCCTCGACTAAGGAGATAGCATTGCCTTTTTTTCCTGCTCTCGCAGTTCGTCCTATGCGGTGGAGATATACATCTGCACTGCGAGGCATGTCATAGTTAATGACATGAGTAACATTGGGAAGATCAATACCTCTTGCTGCAACATCGGTGGCTAGGAGTACGTTCACTGTTCCATCACTAAATCGGCTTATGGCATTATTTCTGCGATCTTGCGGCATTTCACCTTGGATCCATGCACAAGGTATTTCTGCTTTTTCGAGCTCAGAACGTAGGGCAGATAGGCGCTCGCGAGTCTTTAAAAAGACAATAGAACGCTCGGCTTGATTGTTGAGAATAGATTTAAGTAGCTCGAGTTTATGAGCCATATCATCTGCTCTGTGATACCACTGAGCAATTTTCTTACGTTCTCTGCGTGATGGCTCAGCATCAATCATTGCAGGCTCTTTTAATAAGTCAGCAGTAAAACCTTCAACTCCTCTGCCCTCAAGGGTTGCAGAGAACAATAAGGTCTGTTTGCGCCAACGACATTCTGAAGATAGGCGATCAACAGTTGGGGCAAATCCCATATCAAGCATACGGTCTGCTTCATCTAATATAAGCCACTCTATTGCTCTACAATCGAATCGCTCTGCTTCGATGTATTCCATCAGTCGCCCAGGCGTCGCGACGACGATGTCTTGGGTAGTTGCCAATATGTCGGCATGTTCTTGATATTGAACACCACCTGTAATGGTAAAAATATTGAGACGTGTATGTTTTGCAAGAGCACGAGCTTGTTCAGCAACTTGCATTGCTAACTCTCGAGTAGGAGTGAGAATTAAGATTCGAGCTGGTCCTGGCTGTTTACGAGGAAAGTCTTGTAAAAATTGCAGAGCAGGTAAAACAAACGCAGCTGTTTTACCCGTGCCAGTCGGTGCTGATGCTAGGACATCTCGTCCGTCTAGTGCTTGCGGAATAGCTTCAGCTTGAATTTGGGTCGGGCGCTGATAACCCATTTCGTCGATGGCAAGAAGTAGATCTGGGTCTAAATCTAGCTCAGCAAAATTTTTGATCACGATAATCTCTCCACAAACTATTTGTTGTGAGCAATGCAAATTGAAGGTCGCACAGTATAAATGTATTGGTAACTTTGGTCACAGTTTATTTTACATCTTCAAATAAAAGTCTTTAGTGAGAGCAGTAAAATCGTCACTATAATGGTTGTTTTCCCGGATGACTAGTGATGTTACTGATTGATGAGTTGGTTGTTTTTGGATTGATATTAAAAGGCGATTGGACGGCTTGGTATTGGTCGGCTGAACATGACAACTTTCGGATACAAACCAGTTATTTTGGTTAATGAGGTCAAGAAATTCGTGTCCCTCCGTTAATGGAAAAATAAAGTGAGCTTTACCACTAGAAGATAGCAGTGATTGGCATCTGCGTAATAACGATGAGTGATCTAGAGATGTTGTGTGCCTAGCTTTAGCTCTTGAGGGGGTGTTTGAGTGTGGGCCAGTATTAAAGTAAGGCGGGTTACAGATAATGGCATCAAACTGTTTGTTAAAGTGATGAGTTAAAATGTTGGCATGATGAAGAGTGATCCTATTTTTCCATGGTGAAGATGCAATGTTAATTTGAGCGGCTTGGAAGGCATTCTCATCAATGTCGATAGCATCAATAATTAGTTCGTGATTTCGTTGAGCGCACATCAAGCTAAGAAGGCCAGTTCCTGTTCCTATGTCGAGTATAGAGTTTATTCCTTTTACAGGAGCCCAAGCACCGAGTAGAACCCCATCTGTACTTACTGGCATTCCTGAATATCCTCCACGAACAATAAATTGCTTAAATTGGAAGTCTTTAGTTTTGATCATAAAGTATTGTGTTGTTCTATGAATTTATCAATATTGAGTTTCATGGACTAGTCTAGTGCTACTAAATAGTGGTTTATATTGTATGTTATGTTGTTTGTGTGAATTTTTTGTGGTTAATTTATCTTCATTATGATTTTATAGTAGAGATATATTCTGCAAAATAATGTATTTAATAAATTTATATGGTGTTTTTTTGCTGTTACTTGCTACCTTCAAAGGATTTCGTCATTATGCGCGCTTAATTTTGTCTTGTCTCGTTGGACTCGACAGTGAAATACAACATCAAACATCATTATAAGTAAAGGGTCGAAAGTGAACCAGACTTTAAAATTAACAGATATCGTTGCGTTAGGCTTCATGCTTTTTGCGTTCTTTTTAGGAGCAGGAAATATTATTTTCCCTCCTCTTGCTGGTCAACTTGCAGGTGAGAGTCTTCTACCCGCTATGATTGGTTTTCTGTGCACAGCTGTAGGTCTTCCTCTACTAACGATTGTTGCTATTGCCGTCGCAGGTGGCTCTTGGGAACATCTTACCCAAGATCTTCCAAAATTTGTCGCAACCACAATGGCAGTGCTGATCTTCATTATTATCGGTCCAGCTTTTGCTGCGCCACGCACAGGTCTTGTTGCCTACGAAATGGCAGTAAAACCATTTTTTATTGATGCTACGCAATCACACTTAACCATCTTCTCGATCCTCTTTTTCGCGGTTGCAATGTTCTTTTCTTGGTCTCAAGGGCGCCTAATCGATATCATTGGTAAAATCCTTACACCCGTTTTATTTATTGGTTTAATTGTTCTAGCGATAGCAGTATTTGTTGACCCTCAAGGTGAAATTATCGCAGCCCATGGAGAATATATTACCCATCCGCTTCAAAAGGGCTTCTTGGAAGGGTACAACACGATGGACACTTTTGGTTCTCTTATGTTTGGAGTGTTAGTCGTTGATGCACTGCGCCAAAAAGGAATTACAGATCACAAACCAACATCAAAGTATCTGATTAGTGCTGCGTGTATCGCTGCTTTAGGCTTAGCTTTTGTTTATATCTCATTGTTTTATCTTGGCGCGACAAGTAGTGGCGTGGCAGCGGGAGCGGATAATGGTGGAGAGGTTCTGAGTCTTTATGTTCAAGCATTATTTGGTTCATATGGACAGGTGGTTCTGTCAATTATCGTGCTTCTGGCATGTTTAACCACTGCAATCGGATTGATCTCAGCATGCTCGGATTATTTTAGTACTTTAACTCGAATTCCATATAAGTTTTGGGTGGTAATTAATGGTTTGGCGTGTGCAGTGGTAGCCAATGTAGGTTTATCTCAGTTAATTACACTCTCTGTTCCAGTTTTATTCGCCCTGTACCCGGTAGCTATTGCTCTAGTCGTGTTGACTTTTGTTCGCTCCAAATTAAGAAATCCACGTTTTGCATACCAACTCGTTATTGCGGTTTCACTATTATTTGCTTTGATCGATGCCGCGAAAGTAGCTGGCCTAGATGTGTCGAAGTTCAACGTGTTACCTTTGTTTGATATCGGTATGGGCTGGTTGATACCGACAGGCACTGCTATGCTATTAGCCATTTTTATTGGCAATGCTCCACGCCAAGTCATTACTGATTAAAAATTTCCCTCTATCGATAATTATTTCTCCCGAACAGATGTTCGGGAGAGTATTCTATAGCCACTTAAAAAGTCCTGTATATTCTCAATACTTTTAAGTACAATTCTTCGGCTAAAATCTATCCATAAATGTTGAGCAAACATGTTTGAAATCAATCCTATTAAAAATCGTCTTAAGGATGTGTCTGAGCGCACAAATACCTTAAGGGGGTATCTTTGACTACGATGCTAAGCAAGAACGCTTGGAAGAAGTTAACGCAGAGCTCGAACAACCCGATGTTTGGAATGAACCAGAGCGAGCCCAAGCCTTAGGTAAAGAGCGTTCATCCCTAGAAGCGGTAGTTGAAACAATCGACCAGCTAAACCAAGGTGTTGAGGATGTTGAAGGACTTCTAGAGCTTGCTGTCGAAGAAGAAGATCAAGAGACCTTTGACGAAATTGAACCTGAACTTATCGAATTGGAATTTAAGTTAGAGAAGCTGGAATTTCGTCGGATGTTTTCTGGTGATCATGATTCATCAGACTGTTACATTGATTTGCAATCTGGCTCAGGGGGAACTGAGGCACAAGACTGGACTTCTATGTTGCTTCGTATGTACCTACGTTGGGCTGAGGCTAAGGGATTTAAGACAGAAGTTATTGAAGTCTCAGAAGGTGAAGTAGCCGGACTTAAAGGAGCGACGATAAAAATCTCTGGTGAGTACGCTTATGGTTGGTTACGTACCGAAACGGGCGTGCATCGTTTAGTGCGTAAATCTCCGTTTGACTCCAGTGGTCGGCGCCATACATCATTTGCTTCTGCGTTTATCTACCCCGAGATTGATGACAACATACAGATTGATATTAATCCCGCAGACCTTAGAATTGATGTTTATAGAGCTTCTGGAGCGGGTGGTCAGCACGTCAACACGACAGAGTCAGCCGTTCGAATTACTCACGTTCCGACCAATACCGTGGTTCAATGCCAAAACGATCGATCGCAGCATAAAAATAAAGATCAGGCAATGAAGCAGTTACGTGCGAAGTTATTTGAGCTTGAAATTCAGAAACAAAATGCTGAAAAACAAGCAAATGAAGATGCAAAATCAGATATTGGTTGGGGGAGTCAAATACGTTCATATGTATTAGACGATTCTAGAATTAAAGATTTACGCACCGGGATTGAGAATCGTAATACTCAAGCAGTTCTCGATGGCGATCTCGATAAGTTTATCGAAGCCAGCCTGAAGTCAGGTCTTTAAACTTTTTACCAAATAGAGAGAAACAGGATACATCTAAAATGACTGATGCTGTTCAAAACCAAAATCAACAAGAAGAAAATAAGCTTATTGCAGAGCGTCGCGGTAAATTAGATCACATCCGTCAGGCTTGCAAAGCAAATGGTCATCCAAATGACTTTCGTCGCGAAAACCTAGCTGGGGATCTACAGGCTGAGTTCGGCGATAAAAGCAAAGAAGAACTCGAAGAGTTAAATCATATTGTTGCTATTGCTGGGCGTATTATGGCCAAGCGAGGCCCATTTTTAGCGATTCAAGAAACGTCTGGCCGCATTCAAGCATATGCGGCAAAAGATGTACAAAAAGAGCTGAAGGAAAAATATCAGGGTCTAGACATCGGAGATATTATCGGTGTTAAAGGTGCTTTGCATAAATCAGGCAAAGGTGATCTCTATGTCAACATGGAGTCATATGAGTTGTTGACGAAAGCGCTTCGTCCATTGCCTGAAAAGTTCCACGGGCTAACGGATCAAGAAATGCGTTATCGTCAGCGCTATGTGGATTTGATCGTTAATCAAGACTCTCGTGAAGCATTTATTGTTCGCTCTAAGCTAGTTGCAGCCATCCGTAATTTTATGAGTTCAAAAGGTTACTTGGAAGTTGAGACACCGATGATGCATGTTATCCCAGGTGGAGCGACAGCTAGGCCATTTATCACGCATCATAATGCGCTAGATATCGACATGTATCTCAGAGTTGCCCCCGAGCTTTATCTGAAACGCTTGGTTGTTGGTGGATTTGACCGTGTATTTGAAATAAACCGTAACTTCCGCAACGAGGGGTTGTCCCCAAGACATAATCCAGAATTCACTATGATGGAGTTTTATCAAGCTTATTCGGATTATAAAGATCTTATGGATTTAACTGAAGAAATGTTAAGTTCCGTTGCTCTTGAGGTTCTCGGTTCGACTTCCATGCCATATGGTGATGAAACGGTAGAGTTCGGCGGCAAGTATGCTCGAATGAGCATGTTTGAAGCAATTAAACACTACAATCCAGAGCATCGAGAAATTCAGGCGTTGACTGAGTCTGATCTGCAAGATCGAGAAAAGATGGTGTCTATAGCTAAGTCCGTTCATGTTGAGGTTGAGTCTTTTTGGACATGCGGACAGTTACTAGAGGAAATATTCGGTGAAACGGCGGAACCCCAGTTGATACAGCCCACGTTTATTACTGGTTATCCTGCAGATATATCACCATTAGCGAGACGTAGTGATGATAATCCATTCTTTACTGACCGTTTTGAATTCTTTATCGGTGGTCGAGAGGTTGCTAATGGCTTCTCTGAGTTGAATGACGCAGAGGATCAAGACGCTCGTTTCAAAGCACAAGTTCAAGCAAAAGATGCAGGGGACGATGAAGCGATGTACTACGATGCCGACTATATTACGGCCTTAGAACATGGCTTGCCACCAACAGCAGGGCAGGGAATTGGTATTGATCGCTTAGCGATGCTTTTCACAAATACACACACTATTAGGGACGTCATTCTATTTCCAGCAATGCGTCCTCAGAGCTGATATTTGCGTAATAAGTCAGACAGACCACCTTAAAGGTGGTCTTTTTTTGTCTAAAAATCACCTAATACAGTACAATGCTCTGCAAGTCCTTAAATTTAATACTAGTTTTTTCAAATCTAAGTGCACGAAAACATTAGAAATATGGCTTAATTATGGAATTAACTACTCAAAAAGTATGGAAAAATAGCCATTCAAGGCTTAATCTTACTTTTGAGACAGATTATCTTGGCGAGTCTCTATAATGTAACGACATGATGACTGTGTCTATCACAGTGAATAGAGTTATTTACATTATCAATATAAGGAACCAGCTTGATGGGTAGTCAATTCCGAATGGACTCCGTTCCCGGGTCTTTGGTTGTCGTAGGCGGCACCTATGAACCTTGGCTTTCAGTCCTTGAACAAGTTGGCTGGAAGTGTACCCAATGTGGAGATCTTCGCTTAGCAGATGATCTATTTACCGATACCGGCCCTTGCATCGGCATTGTTGATTTAAGTCATGATGAGTTTAGTCTCAATGGAATCGCCAATCTTGTTAGTAAGCACAAGCATGTACGTTGGCTTGCCTTTATACGAGAATCACAATTGAGTTCTGATACAATCTGTCAGTTCATTGTGAACTTTTGTATTGATTTTTTTACAGCCCCCATACCCGATACTCAATTGCTGAGCACCATCGGACACCAATTGGGGATGCTTAAATTAGAGAAAAAAGTGTGGCCACATTTTGGTAACCAAAGTGACATGGGAATTATCGGTGATTCAATACCGGTAAAGCGACTAAGAGATCAAATCAAACGTATTGGGCCAACAGACGTAAGTATACTTATCTTCGGTGAGAGTGGAACCGGAAAAGAGAGTGTTGCACGTGCTGTACATCGTACTTCATCAAGGGCGAATAAAGAATTCATCTCTGTAAACTGTCGGGCAATGTCTGAATTTCAGGTCGAGGCGGAGCTATTTGGACTTCATCAGTCTGATGAGGAGCATCTCTCTATATTGGAGCGCGCAGATGGGGGGACAATTCTCCTCAATGATATCCTCACACTTCCTAAAGCACAGCAGTGTAATTTACTTAAATTCCTTCAGGATGGGACGGTAAATACAGCTAATGGTCGAAAAGAGGTGGATGTAAGGGTTCTGGCTGCAAACTCTGCGGATATAGAGAAAGCCCTCATAGACGGAAACTTTAACGAAGAGCTTTATCATTATATTAACGTGTTACGGATAAGCGTTCCGTCTTTGAAAGAAAGAGCTGGCGATATTTCTATCCTTGCACGTCATTTTCTTCAGGAATACTCAAAAGAATACAATGCGCAAGCTCGGAGTTTTACCAAAGAAGCCCTGCAAACATTAACTCGGTATCATTGGCCAGGCAACGTCCGTGAACTTATGCACCAAGTTCAAAGAGTCGTTTTAATGTCAGATACTGTCATGTTGACCGAAATGGAATTAGATTTACCTAAACAAAGTGATAGTCGACGGAGTCTAAAGAGTATCCGGGAACGCAGCGAGAGAGACGCGCTTCTCCTCGTGCTAGAATCACATTCCGGACAAGTCTCTATGGCAGCAAAAGAGTTAGGGATTTCGCGGGCCACAATGTATCGTTTGCTTAATAAGCACAATATCATATCGGATATTTCGGCATAATTAAGTTCTTCTATTTTTGAGCAGGGATCGCTTTATCTTTAGAGGTTTTATAAGTAAATCATCAATTTTGGTCATATGAGTATACTCAAGTAATCTCAATATGCTAGGTTCAGCAAGACAACTAGCTCTTTAGTAACGTGCATTTTTGAAGTCAATTGAGTATATAAATATGACCTTCTATTTCTTACACGGTAATAATTTTCATTGATATTTATTGATCTTTACAATGAGAAGATTACAATAGATTGGATTTCAAAAAATCAATTCTACAACATCAGATTAATTATTATTTAGGAGGTATTTATGATTATTAAAAATAACACATCTATTCATACCTCTACTAATGAAAATACAAAGAGTTAAAATTTCATAACTCACTATTTCAAATAGTAACGTGTGTTTTCGTAAAAATAATAGTTAATCCGTTTCCTCATTTAATTGGCTGCGGAAAAGTGGCGAATTAAAAATTAATATATCTATTCGTTGTCCTTTTCCCGGCTTCCTTTGGAGAAGATCATGAAAAAATCCTTATATCTAAAACTAGCAACCTTACTTATAAAAGCTGATGTTATCCGTGAAAAAAGAAATAAAAATCGTATGGTAAATTCACTCCCATTACATAGTGACTATTTACTAAAGGATATCGGTGTAACTAAAGAGGGATATATACTAGAGACAGGAGAGCCGGATTGTGTGAAAGCTAAACGTCGTGTTCGTCATATAAAACGCGTTCTTAATGTTCGAATATCAGCATCATAGCTACAGGGGGAGCGTTGCTCCCCTTTTTATGGACAAGGGTTTGGGTAGAGTGTATGAATGCTCTCTAAATCACGGATAAAATCTTCGGAGAGGGAGATTGTTAAGCTGTTAATATTAGCCTTTAGTTGAGATAAGGTGGTTGCCCCAATAATATTAGTAGCGACAAAAGGTTGAAGGTTTACAAAAGAGAGTGCCATTTGAGCCGGATCTAGCCTGTGATCTTTTGCCAACTCTACATACGCTTGAGTCGCTTTTATACCCTGTGGCGTAAAATAACGCTGAAAGCGCTCGTAAATAGAACAACGTGTACCATCTGGTTTTGCATTATTGAGATATTTACCGCTCAAACAACCAAAAGCTAACGGTGAGTACGCGAGTAATTTAACTCCTTCATGATGGCTGATTTCTGATAATCCAATTTCAAAACTACGATTTAGTAGGTTATATGGGTTTTGAATTGAGATGATTCTTGGTAAATCATGTTTTTCCGCTAATCGAAGCAGCGTCATTACTCCCCATGGCGTCTCATTAGAAACCCCGATATATCGAACTTTGCCTGCTTTAATAATTTCGGATAATGCCTCGAGTGTTTCGATTAATGAAACATCCTCATGCTGTTCGATATAAGGGTAATTTAAGGTGCCGAATGTATTGGTCTTTCTTTGAGGCCAATGTATCTGATACAAATCAATGTAATCGGTTTTTAGTCGGCGAAGGCTATCATCAATAGCGAGTTGAATGTTTCTTCTATTAAGTGACATATTGTCACGGATATAAGGGACATTGCGAGGTCCCGCTATTTTCGTGGCAAGTATGACTTTTTCTCTCTTTTGAGATTTGGATAGCCAGTTGCCTATGTAGCTCTCGGTTAATCCTTGGGTTTGTTTTTGTGGCGGGACGGGGTACATTTCAGCAGTATCAATGAAATTGATACCGCGCTCAAATGCATAGTCTAACTGACTAGATGCGTCATTTTGATCGTTTTGCTCACCGTATGTCATTGAGCCTAAACCAATGTTACTCACTTCTAAAGTAGAGTGGGGTATCTTTACATATCGCATTAGTGATCCCTGTAGATATTTTGAAAGTGATCCTACTATATGGAATGTGAGTAACAAAAAATGTGAAACATTGCGCTTTATCTGTTTCAAAACATAAAATTGACGACGTTTGGAGGGATATATGCAAAAAAGTCAATTAGATAGGTGGATTCACGGTGAGCACGACGCTGATTTTATTCCACCAAAGGTTTTTGTCATCGGATGTTCGGACTTGTCTCAGTATCTACTAGCTGTGGAATACAAGGATCAGATTGAGCCGATAAAGAAAAACGATGAGCCACTGCATTTCGACTCACTCGAGTTAGTCAAAGAAGAACTCATCCGGTTAGGCGTCGAGCAAGCTTTCTTGCGACTTCACAATGCCTACGACGAGTTTGGTGGTGGAGATGCTCCGCTTTACTATGATGAAGAGTTACCATTAACGCCGCACTAAATAAAGTGATTGGCTAGTATCTCTGCAGTAAACTGGGTTCGCAAATAAAACCCTCTCGGTAGGGCTTGTATGGTGCGTCCGCTCGTGCCGTACGCCCTTGTTCTTGCTCTGTTATTCGCAGCTTTTGGGCGTAGTTGCATCACCTGTCCCATTCGAGCTGATATGGCGCTAACGTTACCTAGTGCAATGTGCTCCATTATCTCTTCCCAATCTGCTCTTAACATATCCTCCTCACGCTGTGACGGGGTCCAGAGAAGCGGTGCACCCACTCTTCTCTCAGCTAAAGGAATTTCTCTTTCCCCTTCTACGGGGATCCATAGTACTTTAGAGAGCTTATGTCGTACGTGGCTGTTTTCCCATGTCAGGCCATGTATGCCAACCAGTGGTGCCACCGAAACAAATGTTGTTTCAAGTGGCTTACCCGAATGACTGACTGGAATAGTCTTCAGCTCAATCCCTAATTCTGCAAAGTCTTGCTCTGGCCGGCTACCTGCTTGTGCTCCTAGATGCTTTTCTATTATTTGCCCCACCCATCCTTTATCACGACGCAGGTCTTGCGGAACCGCAATACTGAGCTCATCGGCTAACTCTCTCAAACTAATACCTGAGATGTCTAATGCGCGGTTTAAAAGCTCTGTTTCTGATTTTGGTGCTGGTTTCATATTAAATTAAGTGATTTCAGTTAGGGCAATACAATGGCTATTTATTATAACCTTAAATATGATCATAACTTGATACATGCCTCAAGGGAAGGTGTTGGCCTTTGCAGATATTAAGGTATGAGATATCGGAAAATAAAAGATAGGCGTCATTTCTTCATGGGTTATTCCAAATGACGCCTTTTTCTATGCTCAAGCTGTTTGAGGCTATTTGAGAGTGATTATGTTACGGCATAAAGTCAAAGTAATCTGACTTAATTTTTTCTGCAACGTCCTGAACTTCATTGGGCGTAAGAACACCGGGGCTTTTCCATGATTCCAACATCATTTTATTAATATAAAAATCAAAAATATCTGTTGCCTGATCTACTTCAAAATTTTCCATGGGGCGATTTTCATCAGATATCAGCCTTTTATTAGCATTGGCATGGACCATTTGTAGAATAGTTGACTGGGGACTATCTAGATGCGCTTCTTTGAAACTCTTAATTTCTTTTTTTAAGAGTTTTTTTCTCTCATCGTCTAATTTGACGTGCTTATATTCAATGGCCATGATATCACTTGTTTTTCTGCCTATGTACTGCGATATATGCTGTTGAAGCAGAGCATCTTTCATGTCGTGCTGCTTTAATTCCTTGATAGCATTTGTGACTGCATTCTGTATTGTGGGGTGCACACATTTTAGCTCGAGGCCTCTCCAGTCGTTTTGTATAAGCTCCTGCTTTGTATATTCACTAGGAGAAATAGAGTGGGCTTCACCATCATAGAACTGCTTAATTGAAGCGATATAGTCTTTTCCTTTTTCTTTTGCTAACGCTCTAAATTCATTTATTTTTTTACAGTGTTCTGGCGCGAAATTAGCTTGGTCGAATAGCATCATTTCGCGCATAAATTGAGTATCAGGAGAAAGGCTTTCCCTAACATCATGTATTCCGTCAATTTTATCGAGAGCTCTTTTTAGTGCGATTGTATCAGAGTAAGTTAAGGGTAAAGGGTAATTGGTAATAAGGTGCTTTAAGAAGTCGCTAATAGGATCTACGGAATAAGAATCTGGATCCTTAGTCGTATAATTTGCGCTTGACACTCGGTTATTATATTTAGTGATATTTATAATGGAGTCATTAATAGGCTGTGGTTGCTTATGGGGCATTTCCTTGATTTTCACCGCGCTTTTGATGACGTCATCCATTGCAAACATCTGATGTGTAACTTTATATCCGAGCCCTTCACGAGCTGCATTGTGATTGAGACCTGAATCTACGAAAACATCCCGAGTAAATAACCCTCCCAAACCCTTATCATTCGAAAAGTTCGCTTTAACGGCTATCATACGAGGACTCTCTGTAGAGAAGTTTCGTTTATTTTGGATGTCAAAGATAAAATCGAGATTGTGCTCTGAATCGGTTTTTAGCTCGTACTTTTGCGGCATGTCTTGGCTAAAGTTCATGCTATCGGTAATTTTGGGTACTTTATCTTTGTTGTTGGTCAAAGAATGTCCTTCTGTGAGATAGCTCATATTGGAATATTCTAGTTCCAAATTTTTAGCATCAATACCTGACCCTATAAGGTATTCGATAGCTTGAATCGTAGACCAATGGTTATCTTGTGGAGAGAATATATTTGCGTGATGTTTGAGTTTTTTATCAGCTTTTAAGGAACTAAAATACCACTTGTCGACTTCATAATTGAGTAGTTCTTTAATAACATCTGCTTCGTCTTGGTCTTTTGGTATTCCTGAAGCAATACTGATCGTTAAATTGATGTCATTACTTAATCCACGTAGTTCATCAATAAAACGCTGATATTTGTGACTGTCTGAGAAGGCTTCTTGGCCAAAGTCGATACTTATGTGATTAATAAATTTATATTGCTTGAGAAAAGAACTTACAGAACCAAGTAACTTTTTATCACTGATCATGGACTTTGGAATGATGATTCCTACTCTATTGCCCGAAAGTTCAGATAGAGCCTTTAAACCGCCAAGTAACGGTCTGGATGGACTAAGATTCTCTTGGTGTACTTTGTCAGCTAGCCCACTCAGGCCTCTTATTTTCCCTACTTTTTTCTCTTCTCTGTTTAGTTCTATTATCGATACAAAAATGGTGTCATATTTTGCCAGTTCATTAAACTCAAAGTCGTTTGTTTGAAAGTAGCCCCGCTGATCAGACAAATATGCACTGAGTGTAGGTTTATCAATGTCTTTCTGATAGTGATTTAAATATTTTGCCCTATCAATAGCATGTAACATTGATATTTGGCTTTTTTGAATGCTTGCCTCTTTGTCAGTGGAAGACATACTGAATGATGATGCTGACAATATGAGCCCAACTAGAGAGGTAAGAAAAATGGTTATTTTTTTCATAAACGATCGATTTTGTTATTTAAGATGAGGCTGTTAGTTTAGTTATAGATGAGTCAATATTCTTTTACTTATTGATATATATAAGTATTCTTTATAAATCTAGCTTTAATTAGTAGCTAGATTTTCTGCCATTTGAATGGAATCAAATGGAGATCTCTTAAATTGAGCCTGATCCAAAAGTGTTTAGGTAAGATCATTTGTCTTCAGTTATCCACAGAGAGTGAAAAATGGGTGTGAATTTATTTTTCTGTATGAATAAACAGTGCTTTAACTTTGCATTTTGTACTATTTCTCTGTTGAATTTACAAATTTACAGTTAATAGATGTGGATAACAAAATCATTGATGGATCTTTGACCTATGTTTTGTTATCAACTTTTTTTTACTTTTCATGAAAAGACTTAAAATAAAATGGTGATTTAAGTGTATGTTATTAATGTTGTTTTCTTATCTTTCTTTTGTTTTTGATCTGGTGTTCTCATTTTTGTTGGGAGCTAAAGATCACTTTTTCTAAGATTTTTCACAAGTTTATACACAGAAAAGGTGTATAAATGTGGTCTGTGTCTCATTGGGTTGTGGGCAACTATGTATTGGATTAAAAGTTATCCATAATAAAGCCATTTAGATTGAATAGCTCTCATCTATGTAAGACTTCGTTTGCTCCTGTTTTGGATCTGTGGAAAAATCAGTGTAATTATAGATTTGAATAGAGGTTGGCCAGTGATAGATGGCGAGGGTTACCGCTTAAATGTGGGGATTGTAATCTGTAACAGCCATGGTCAGGTCTTCTGGGCTAAAAGGTATGGGCAGCATTCTTGGCAGTTCCCTCAGGGTGGTATCGATGAGGGCGAAACTCCTGAGCAAGCCATGTTTAGAGAGTTGTATGAGGAAGTCGGCCTCACATCGAGCGATGTTAAGGTGGTCGCAACTAGCCGCCATTGGCTAAGATATAAATTACCCAAACGGCTCGTACGCTGGGATTCCAAACCCGTTTGTATTGGCCAAAAACAGAAGTGGTTTTTGTTACGTCTTGATTGTGATGAGTCAAACATCAATATGCAGCGCGGTAAATCACCTGAGTTCGATGGCTGGCGATGGGTGAGTTATTGGTATCCTGTTCGTCAGGTTGTTTCTTTTAAACGAGATGTATATCGACGGGCGATGAAAGAATTTGCTTCGGTGGCAATGCCCTTTAAACAAAGAAAAACAAAAGGTAAGCGTAAAAGAGGATAATTATGCTTTCTCAGCTAAGAGAGATTGTTGAACAAGTTTCGAAAGTTTATGAAGTACATCAGGCACTCGATATCTTGGTCAGTGAGACATGCAGTGCAATGAATGTCGATTGTTGTACTGTGTACTTAGCAAATGATGAAAAGCAGCGTTTGGAGCTGATGGCGACCAAAGGGCTCAAGTTTCATCAAGAGGAGATCCATATCAATTTTGGTGAGGGCTTGGTTGGGCTGGTTAAACGTATAGAAGAGCCGCTTAACTTGGCTGAGGCATCAAAACACCCGGACTTTAAATTTTTCTCTCAACTGGGCGAAGATATCTATCAAAGCTTTCTGGGGACACCGATTATTTACCGCAAAAAAGTCCTCGGTGTCTTAGTGGTACAGCAGAAATCTCCACGATTATTTAGTGAAATAGAGGAGTCATTTCTTGTCACTCTTTCAGCACAGATTGCGGTTATTATTGCTCATGCGCAAACTCAAGGTAATTGGTTATTAGAGAAAAACCATTCTGCTTTACATGGTATTCCTGCTTCGTCCGGTGTAGCAATTGGTGATTTATGGTGGGATGATACACATCCTAGCTTGGATGATGTTTGTCCAGCATCAACATTAGATATTGCTCAAGAGCAGGAGTGGCTGCTATTAGCGCTTGAAGATGCGTTGAATGATTTTCGCCGATTGAGAAAAAAACTCGACAGTGAAATTAACAAAGAAGCTCTGGCTATCTTTGATTTGTTTACACACTTGTTAAATGATCCCATGTTACGTAAGGATTTAAAGTCCAAAATTCAAAAAGGCAATCGTGCTGATTGGGCTTTACGACAGGTTATTGAATCATACTCCAATCGTTTTGCCAGTATGTCTGATGTGTATCTTCGCGAGCGTGCACAAGATTTAAGAGAGCTTGGTCAAAGGTTGCTGTTTTTTCTTCATAACAGTGAGCCTAGTCAACAGACATTCAACCAGCCTGTTATTTTGGTTGTCAGAGAGCTATCTGCAAGTTTACTTGCCACACTACCTAAAGATAAAATTTTAGCGGTCATTGCTTTAGAAGGGGCCGCTAACTCTCATGCTGCAATACTAGCTCGAGCGCTTGGAATCCCGACTGTTTTAGATATTAAGCTTAATTTAGATGATGTAAATGGACAAAAAGCGATAGTCGATGGGTATAGCGGTAAAGTTATTGTTTGTCCCTCGCAACAATTACTAAATGAGTACCAAGAGCTATTAAAAGAAGAAATAGAATTAGCTGATAAAGTCCAAAAGGGGTTAGGGGAACCGACGTTAACCAAAGACAAAAAACGTATTGAGGTTATGTTGAATTCTGGGCTTAGCTCTGACAATAATACCTCGATTAATCAAAGTGTTGATGGAGTCGGGCTTTATCGCACAGAAATTTCTTTTTTGTTAATTCATCGTTTCCCTTCAGAAGAAGAACAGGTACAGCAATATCAAACAGTGCTTGAGCGTTATCCCTCAAAACAAGTGGTAATGCGCACATTGGATGTGGGGGGAGATAAGCCTTTACCCTATTTACCTATCGAAGAGGATAATCCATTTTTGGGGTGGCGTGGTATTCGCTTTACTTTAGATCATCCTGATATCTTTCTGATGCAGGTTCGTGCAATGATGAGAGCAAGCTCTGGACATGAAAATTTGAGTATCTTGTTGCCTATGATTTCAGGGTCTCAAGAGCTTGATGACGCTATTGCTCTTATCAAGAGGGCATTTAGTGAAGTTTGTCAGCTTGATGGTAATATCAAAATGCCCAAAATCGGCATTATGGTTGAAGTGCCATCAATGGTGTATTTATTACCTTTCGTGGCAGATAAAATCGACTTTGTCTCCGTTGGTAGTAATGATTTAACCCAGTATCTATTAGCGGTTGATAGAAACAACTCGCGCGTTTCAGATGTATATGAGTTAATGCATCCCTCTGTAATAATGGCGCTCAATCATATTCGAGCTCTTTGTGAACAATTTAAGCTTCCAGTATGTATATGTGGTGAAATTGCAGGAGATCCTATGGGAGCACTTTTAATGGTAGGGCTTGGCTATCGAAGTTTGAGTATGAATACGTCAAATGTGGCTAAAATAAAGTATCTTTTACGCCATACTGAAACGCAAGAGTTAGAGTCACTTGCTGCAAAAGCCTTGAAAAAACCGTACGGAAAAGACATTGATAGAATGATGCGTACTTTTCTTGAACAAAAAGGTTTTGCTGGCTTTATTCGTGCTGGTAATAAATAGGTTTTGTTGTTCCGAATAATTACAGTAGAATCATAGGTAACTCACAGCATCAAAGTATCTTATCGATAGTGGCTCTAATGAGTGTTCTAAGTCGATGAAAAACATGAATAGCAACATGAATTTCGTAGCTCAAAGAGGATTCACTTCGATAACTTCCTTCGTCTTTTAATGTGTGCGTGTTGGAACTATGTCGCTATAGAGAGTTCTTACATTATAATTTTCGCGGTTTACCTCAATTTTTAAGAGTACAAATTAGTATGCCTCAAGAATACCTTACCTTTCCCAATATTGATCCTGTGCTGGTATCGATAGGTCCTTTGTCTATCCGTTGGTATGGCCTCATGTATTTGGTCGGCTTTGCGTTTGCGTTATGGTTAGCAAACCGAAGAGCAGATAAGCCCGGTAGCGGTTGGACTCGTGAGCAGGTCTCAGATCTGCTATTTGCAGGCTTCCTTGGTGTTGTCATCGGGGGACGAGTCGGATATGTGCTTTTTTATAATTTCGACCTTTTCCTTCAAGACCCTTTGTACCTTTTTAAGGTCTGGACTGGGGGAATGTCTTTTCACGGTGGCCTTCTTGGTGTTATAGCCGCTATGTTTTGGTATGCGAGGAAAAATCATCGAGCTTTCTTTGAAATTGCCGACTATGTCGCCCCTCTTGTACCCTTTGGATTAGGCGTAGGGCGTTTGGGGAATTTTATGAATGGTGAGCTTTGGGGACGCGTTACTGATGTTCCATGGGCGATGGTTTTTCCAAATGGTGGTCCATTCCCGCGCCATCCCTCGCAACTTTATGAGATGCTGTTAGAAGGCATTGTTTTGTTTATTATATTAAACATTTTTATTAAAAAATCCCGTCCTCTTGGTGCCGTATCAGGATTATTCCTCATTGGCTACGGCAGTTTTCGCTTCCTCGTAGAATACGTGCGTGAGCCTGACCAACAACTTGGTTTGTTCGGTGGGTTTATTTCAATGGGACAGATTTTATCATTGCCTATGATCATTCTTGGTATTTTGATGATGGTGTGGGCCTATAAGCGTGGGGTTTACACATCAATACAACCAGAAAAATCAAAGTAAGGGTAGTAAAGTGAGACAATACTTAGATTTATGTCAGCGTATCGTTCAGCACGGAGAGTGGATTGAAAATGAGCGCACCGGCAAACGCTGCCTGACGGTTATTAATGCAGATCTAACTTATGATGTGGCTAACCATCAATTTCCTCTTGTGACCACCCGTAAAAGTTATTGGAAAGCGGCTGTTGCTGAGTTATTGGGGTACATTCGTGGCTATGATAATGCCGAAGATTTTCGTAAATTGGGAACGAAAACTTGGGATGCGAATGCTAACCAAAACGAGGCTTGGCTCAAAAACGCCTACCGAAAAGGTTCCGATGATATGGGAAGGGTGTACGGTGTCCAAGGAAGAGCTTGGGCAAAACCTGATGGTGGTCATATCGATCAATTGCGCAAAATTATTGAAGATTTAGCGCGTGGTGTAGATGATCGAGGCGAAATTCTCAACTTTTATAATCCCGGCGAGTTTCACATGGGGTGTTTGCGTCCTTGTATGTACAGTCACCACTTTTCATTATTAGGTGATACTCTGTATTTAAATAGTACTCAACGCTCGTGTGATGTCCCACTTGGACTCAATTTTAATATGGTTCAGGTCTATGCATTTCTTGCGATAGTAGCTCAAATTACGGGTAAGAAAGCAGGTCAGGCGTATCATAAGATAGTTAATGCTCACATTTATGAAGACCAATTGGAATTAATGCGTGATGTGCAGCTTAAGCGTGAGCCATTTAAGGCACCAAGTTTTCAGATTAACCCTGATATTAAATCTCTCGAGGATTTGGAAACTTGGGTCACATTAGATGACTTTTCGGTTGAAGGGTATGAACATCACGAGCCGATCCAGTATCCATTTTCGGTGTGATTAAACCAGAGAAGAGAAAAAGCCCACACTATTGTGGGCTTTTTCTCTTTTTGTTTATGCTGTAATGGCAAGAATAGTACCCGGTAGAGCAACAAATACTGTTACTAGATAGGCTGCAACGATGGCTTTATTCTTTACCGCAGCGTCAGAGATGAAGTCGGCTCCCTTAACAGGTAATTCTCTTAAGAAGGGGATACCATAGATGACAACGGTTGCCATAATATTGAATACTAGATGGACCAGTGCAATTTGCAGAGCAAATACGGCGAACTCTCCAGAGACAGCTGTTGCGGCTAAAAGAGCAGTAATACAGGTGCCAATATTCGCGCCAAGTGTAAATGGATAAACGTCTCGCACTTTGAGTACTCCAGAGCCAACCAAAGGAACCATCAGGCTGGTGGTAGTTGAAGATGATTGAACAAGTACTGTGACAATTGAGCCAGAGAAAATACCGTGTATTGGGCCGCGGCCGATAGCATTTTTTAGTATCTCTCGCGCACGACCAACCATCAGGCTTTTCATGAGTTTACCCATTGCTGTGATAGCAAGAAACACAATTGCAATACCGATACCAATAAGAAGCACGCCACCTACCGTATCCCCAAAGGCTCCCAATGGCTCTTTTACCATATTAACCACAGGCTTGGTGATAGGCTTGATAAAATTAAGCCCTTTGATACTCATGTCCCCTGTAGCTAGAAATGGGGATACCAGCCAATGGGAGATCTTATCAAGGATACCAAACGCCATTTCAAGCGGTAAAAAGATGGCAACAGCAAGAAGATTAAAGAAGTCATGGATCGTAGCACTCGCAAAAGCACGCTTGAATTCTTCTTTACAACGCAAGTGACCGAGTGACACCAATGTATTGGTGACTGTTGTACCAATGTTTGCGCCCATGATCATAGGAATTGCTGTTTCCACAGGAAGTCCACCCGCAACCAGACCAACGATTATCGAGGTAACGGTACTGGAACTCTGAATTAATGCTGTTGCAACTAGACCTATCATTAGGCCCGCGATTGGGTGTGAAGCAAACTCAAAGAGTACCTTTGCTTGGTCGCCTGTTGCCCATTTAAATCCACTTCCTACCATAGACACTGCTAAAAGCAGTAAATACAACATGAATGCCAAGTTTGCCCAGCGCAACCATTTCATAGTATTCGATACTGGTGCAGCCGAAGTTGTTGCTTGGTTCATAATCATTTTCTCCGTTGGCCGATAGATACTTTGTTTGGCCTATTGTTGAAACTGAGGGCGATGTTAGATGGCAAATATTTCACTAATATTACACTTATATGTATTCTTGGGTTTTTTATCGATAAAGTGAATCTGTCCACTTACTTGTGTTGTTCTTTTGATTTAAGTTATTGTAATTTATGGTTTTTGTTTTTTGTGATTAAAGTTGGGAATCAAAGATAAAACTGTGATAATCGATATTTCAAGCAATGGAGTTGTCATAATTGTTTTTTTATTTTCGAAATAACTTACTAAAACCATCAATGTTTTCGTTTTTTTCGATCTATTGTTGTCACTTAGAGCTTTTGGTATAACGTGCACATTGAAGGAAAACGTAATCTAGGTTTATGTCACATTTAAATTACAATCATCTCTATTACTTTTGGATGGTCTGTAAACAAGGTTCAGTTACCAAAGCAGCCGATGCACTCTTCTTAACTCCTCAAACAGTTACCGGTCAGATAAAGTCACTTGAAGAGAGAATGGATGGGAAACTTACCAAGCGGAATGGTCGCAGTATCGAGCCAACAGAGCTTGGCCAACTCATTTATAAGTACGCAGACAGGATGTTTGGGTTAAGCTACGAAATGCTGGATATCGTTAACTATAGCCAGCGCTCTAATTTATTATTTGAGGTGGGTGTTGCGGATGCACTTTCAAAGCGGCTTGTGAGTAAAGTTTTAATGAATGCGGTTCCAGAAGATAACAGTATTCACTTACGTTGTATTGAGTCCACCCACGAACTTTTACTTGAACAACTCTCCCAACATAAACTTGATATGATTTTATCAGATTGTCCAGTGGACTCTAGTCAAAGTCCAGGGTTATTTAGTAAGAAATTGGGAGAGGTAAATATGAGCTTTTTTACCTTTACTCCCATGACGAAGCCATGTTTTCCAAATGTCCTTGAAAAAACAAAATTACTTATTCCAGGCAATCGTTCTGCTATGGGGCGTAAGGTGCTTCAGTGGTTTGATAGGCAAGGTATACAGCCAAATATTTTGGGTGAGTTTGATGATGTTGCTCTAATGAAAGCATTTGCACAGTATCATAGCGATGTTATTTTTCTCGCACCATCAGTGTATATTTCTGAAGTTAAAAATGATCGCAATCTTCAACTCATCGGTCAAGTTGATGAGTTAAAAGAAGAATACTATGTCATCTTTGCTGAAAGAATGATTCAGCATCCTGCTGTCAAAAATGTTTGTGATACTGATTTGTCTGTTTTATTGGGCTAACTTTGATGGTCAGATTAGAAAACGAGTACAGTCGCGTTGGTTTCACAGTTAAGTGATATATAATCTTTTTATGCGAACTCAACGCACACACATTTGAATTGACTTAAAGTTGCCTAATTTTAAAGGAGAAATCGCGACAATGAAGCAACATGAAATGGAAAAATACTCAACAGAGGCTGTAGTGCTTTTGAAAGCGATGGCAAATGAGAGACGTTTCCAGATATTATGCTTATTGGGCGATAAAGAGCTATCTGTGGGAGAGCTATGTCAGTTACTTGACCTCAGTCAATCTGCCTTGTCTCAACATTTAGCTTGGCTTAGGAGAGACGAGATTGTGAGCACTCGAAAGGAAGCCCAAAACGTTTTCTATACCCTAGATAATGAGAAAGCTAAAAGTGTTATTCACTTGTTGGGGGGGACTAAATAAGCTCAATCTCAAGGTTAGGTATGGTATTTGAGAAAATGGAGATATAAAAAAACCGGCTAATGCCGGTTTTTTTACATACTACAATCAGCTCTATTATAGTGCTTTGATTGCAGCTGCAAAGCGAGACTTATGACGAGCAGCTTTATTCTTATGAATAAGGCCTTTAGTTGCCATGCGGTCTAGGATTGGTGTAACTGTAGCAAAAGCTTCAGTTGCAGCAGCTTTGTCGCCTGCTTCAATAGCAGCAACAGTTTTCTTCATGTAAGTGCGCATCATAGAACGACGGCTAGCGTTGTGCTGGCGACGTTTCTCAGCTTGGATAGCGCGCTTCTTAGCAGATTTACTATTTGCCAAGGGTCTAACTCCCAAAAACGTAGTTCGGTGACAATTTAAGGCCGAGGAATATCCCTCATTTGCGCCAAAATGTCAAATGGTTTGTGCAAAAACCCATCGAGCCAAACAAATTTGGATTGAACGGTCTTCGCGGTTAAGATGGCGGTGATTCTAACAGCATTTTTTTTTCAATGCTAATACTAATCTGCCCTGCTAGTGACATTCTGAGTATAAAGTGGGGCAAATATTCTGATTCATGAGGTTAATGTGAGTAAACGTCTACTCAAGTCAGGCATTATTGTTAGTGCGATGACATTGGTTTCTAGAGTGCTGGGTTTAGTTCGAGATGTTGTTGTTGCGAATATTATGGGGGCAGGGGCGAGTGCTGATGTTTTCTTTTTTGCCAATAAGATCCCCAACTTTTTAAGACGATTGTTTGCAGAAGGTGCCTTTTCACAAGCTTTTGTCCCAGTGTTAACTGAATATCATGCTTCAGGAGATTTAGATAAAACTCGGCAATTGATTGCTAGGGCCTCAGGAACCCTCGGTGTAATTGTAACCATCGTGACCATACTCGGTGTTTTAGGTTCCGGTGTTGTGACGGCTCTATTCGGTTTTGGTTGGTTTTTAGATTGGCTAAATGGAGGACCATCTGCAGAGAAGTTTGAATTAGCAAGCTTTATGTTGAAGATTACTTTTCCATATTTATGGTTTGTTACCTTTGTTGCCTTATCCGGGGCAATACTGAATACATTAGGTAAATTTGCTGTCTCTTCATTTACTCCTGTATTTCTCAATGTGATGATTATTCTTTCGGCATGGTACATTACTCCCCATATGTCTCAGCCAGAGATTGCCCTTTCTATTGGTGTATTTCTTGGAGGGTTGGTCCAATTCCTGTTTCAAATTCCTTTTCTTATCAAAGCCGGTGTTATGGTTAAGCCAAGGTGGGGATGGCGTGATCCAGGTGTTGTCAAAATACGAACCTTAATGTTACCAGCACTTTTTGGAGTATCCGTCAGCCAGATTAACTTGTTATTTGATACCTTTATTGCGAGCTTTTTAGAAACAGGTTCAATCAGTTGGCTGTATTATTCCGATCGTTTGTTGGAATTTCCGTTGGGACTATTCGGTATTGCGATTGCCACTGTGGTATTGCCCGCTCTTTCTAAAAAACATGTCGATAAGAGTAGCGATGGGTTTGCTCATACCATGGATTGGGGAGTAAGAATGGTTTGCCTATTGGGAGTTCCAGCCATGTTGGGGTTAATTGTGCTCGCTAAACCTATGTTAATGGTTTTGTTTATGCGTGGTGAGTATACCGCTCAAGACGTAGATAATACCTCTCTATCTCTTATTGCTTACGCATGTGGTCTACTTAATTTCATGTTAATTAAGGTACTAGCTCCGGGCTATTACTCCCGTCAAGACACAAAAACTCCAGTGAAATTTGGAATCATTGCTATGGTCGTGAATATGATTTTTAATGCGATACTCGCTTGGTTTTATGGCTATATAGGTCTAGCGATAGCGACTTCCCTATCTGCCTTTGTCAACATGGCATTACTGTACCATGGCCTGCAAAAACAAAATGTGTATTCAATTACTAAAAAAACCATTGTGTTTTTCTGCAAGCTAATTATTGCAGGGGGGCTGATGAGCTTGGCTATTACTTATCTGCTCAATGACAACAGTGTCTGGCTGACTTGGCAATGGTTGGAACGGGTAAAACACCTTTTCTTGTTGATTGGTTTTGGTGCCGTTGTTTATGTAATTTCTCTTTTATTAATGGGAGTTCGACTAAACGACTTAAAATCAGCGACAGAGTGAGTCTGATTAGTATATAATCCGTCGGTTCGGTAGGTTACGTTTTCGTGCTTTGTAGATTTAATCCCACTAAACAGGTTTTTAGAAGTCTCTAATGGAATTGATTCGAGGTATCCATAACATTCAGCCACATCACAAAGGATGTGTGTTAACGATCGGAAATTTTGATGGCGTACATCTGGGGCATCAAGAAGTATTGCGTCGTGTTGATAGTCAGGCAAAAAAGCTTGGGGTACCCTCTGTTGTTATGACGTTCGAGCCCCAGCCAATGGAATTATTCCTTGGTCATAAAGCACCAGCAAGATTAACACGCCTTAGAGATAAGTATGCTCAGATACGTACGCTTGGTATCGACCGCCTGTTGTGTGTCAGTTTTAATAAAAAACTGGCTAACTTGGCGGCCGATCAGTTTATTGCCGATCTTTTGGTTAAGAAGCTTGGGGTAAAATTCCTCGTTGTTGGCGATGACTTCTGTTTTGGTCGAGACCGAGCTGGAGACTTTTCTATGCTGCAAAAGGCAGGGAAAGAGTATGGTTTCGATGTGGTAAGTACACAAAGCTTCTGTTTGAAAAGTATACGAGTGAGCAGTACTGAGGTGCGAAAAGCCTTGGTTCAAAATCAGCTTTCGCTGGTATCGCAGATGTTAGGGCGTAGGTACAGTATTAGTGGTAGGGTATCTCACGGCCGGAAAATTGGTAGAACCTTGGGGTTTCCTACTGCGAATGTTCCTCTAAAACGTAACGTTTCCCCAATATCTGGGGTTTATATTGTTGAAGTTTATGGAATTAACGACTCACCAATTGGTGGCGTTGCTAATATCGGCCACCGACCGACAGTTGATGGAAAGAAACAGCAGTTAGAAGTGCATTTATTTGACTTTAACGCAGATTTATATGGTAAACAGATTGAGATAGTTCTGTTATCTAAGCTTCGAGATGAAAAGAAGTTTGAGTCATTTGAGTTACTTAAACAACAAATCAAATTGGATGCTGAAGCAGCTAGGGTGTGGTTGCGTCAGCTTGAGCGTTGAGCGGTTTATTCCACCGTTCAGCATAATGTCTAATTTTCGCCCAATATAACGGAATTAAGAATCGATGAGTGATTATAAAGATACCCTGAACTTACCTGAAACAGGGTTCCCAATGCGTGGCAACTTGGCCAATCGTGAGCCAGAGATGCTCAAACGTTGGTATAAAGAAGATCTTTACGGTGAAATCCGTAAAGCGAAGAAAGGCAAGAAGTCATTTGTGCTTCATGATGGTCCTCCATATGCGAATGGTGACATTCACATTGGTCACGCGTTAAACAAGATTCTTAAAGACATTATTATCAAATCAAAAACTCTGTCAGGCTTTGATGCACCTTATATTCCTGGGTGGGATTGTCACGGTCTTCCAATTGAATTAATGGTAGAGAAAAAAGTTGGAAAACCTGGACAAAAAGTGACAGCAGCGGAGTTTCGCGAGAAGTGCCGTGCATATGCTTCTGGTCAGGTCGAAGGGCAGAAAGAAAGCTTCAAACGTTTGGGTATAATGGGAGAGTGGGACAAGCCTTACCAAACGATGGATTTTGCAACGGAAGCCAATATTATTCGTGCTTTAGGCAAAATTGCGAGTAACGGCCATTTATTGAAAGGCTTTAAGCCAGTCCACTGGTGTACTGACTGTGGCAGCGCTTTGGCGGAAGCAGAAGTTGAGTACAAAGATAAAGTTTCACCTTCTATTGATGTACGCTTTAAAGCGGCGGATGAAGCTGCGTTATTGTCAAAGTTTGAAATTAATGGAGATGATAAAGGTCAAGGTGATATCTCTATTGTTATTTGGACAACGACACCTTGGACTCTTCCAGCAAACCGAGCGGTTTGTCTGCGCGACGATCTTGAATACGTTCTTATTCAAACAGCAAGTGAGCGTATTATTGTTGCTGCTGAACTCGCGAAAGATGTAATGGAGCGTGCAGGTATTGAAAATTACCACACTCTTGGTTTTACTAAAGGTGCAGATCTTGAACTTCTGCAGTTCCAACATCCTTTTTA
>NZ_AEIU01000082.1 GCF_000165125.1 Vibrio caribbeanicus ATCC BAA-2122
CCCACTAAAGTATCGGGGCGCACCCCCTGCTCTAGTAAATAATGCGCTAACTGGTTGGCCCGCTGATTGAGCTCGCCATAGCTTAGGCTCTCACGGTTAAACACTAAAGCGGTCGCTTCCGGCTGCTGAGCAGCTTGAGCTTCAACCAGTTGATGAATACACAGCTCGCCTGGGAAGTCTTGTTGGGTGTCATTCCACTCGACTAACTGCTGCTTTTCCGCTCTGGTCAAAATGTCCAACTCAGCCAAGGGGCGTTCTGGCTGAGTAAGTGCGCCTTGTAGCAAGGCTTCAAAGTGCCTTGCTAAACATGCAATCGTCTCGGCTTTAAAAAGATCTTGATTGTATTCCCAATCGAGCGTCAATCCATTCGCACCTTGCTCCACATTTAGTGTTAAATCAAACTTAGCAATGGTTAAGTCAGCCGCTTCAAATTGAACCTCAACGTCAGGCAGGCTCAACTCAGCGTTGTCATTATTCTGTAACGCCAGCATGATTTGGAATAAGGGGTGATGACTTAAGTGCCGGTTTGGCTGTAGTACTTCCACCAACTGCTCAAACGGTACTTGCTGATGCGCATAAGCGTCCAACGCTGTGGCTCGGCATTGTGTTAACAGCGTATGGAAACTCGGTGCCTCAGATAAATCGGCTCGTAGCACCAAGGTATTGACAAAAAAGCCGATCAAAGGCGCAATTTCAGGTTGCTCACGATTGGCGATAGGGCTGCCCACCACAATGTCGGTTTCATTGCTATAACGGCTCAGTAATGCCGCAAAGAGTGCGTGCAGTCCCATAAAGAGGGTGGCCCCCTCAGCCGTGCAGTAATCTTGCAATTGCTCACTGAGCACGGAAGGAATACGAGTACTTAGGGTTGCACCAGCAAAACTTTGTTGAACCGGTCTTGGATAATCCAAGGGCAAGGCATGCACATCCGGTAAACCCGCTAGCTGATGCTCCCAATACTGGGTTTGCTGCGCTAGCACCTCACCTTGCAAATAATCGCGCTGCCAAAGCGCGTAGTCTGCGTATTGAATGGAGAGCGGCGTTAACTGGGGGGTTGTATCAGCCACATAGGCACTATAAAGCGCTTGGAGCTCTTGCATCAATAGCGAAACTGACCAACCATCACCGGCAATATGGTGCAGCGTTAGCAGTAATACCGACTCGTCTGATGACAACCTTAATAAACGCAGTTGCAGCATCAAGTCTTGAGTTAAATCAAATGGCCATGTACTGAGTTCACGGCGATGTGTCATTAAGGCAACGGTTTGTTCGTCGGCTGACAGAGCCTGCAAGTCGACCACCGGGAGGCATTGACCTGTCGGCGCGGCTTGCACTTGCTGGTAAGTCTCTCCTGTTGCTTGCTCTACAAAACAGGTACGTAGGCTTTCATGACGCTGATAAAGCGTTTGAAAGCTCTGCTCTAACGCTGCGATATTCAGCTTGCCACTCAAGCGCAACGCCCCTGGCATGTTGTAATGCACACTGCCGCCTTCTAAGCGATCAATAAACCACAAGCGTTGCTGGGCATAAGATAACGGCAATGCGGTT
>NZ_AEIU01000081.1 GCF_000165125.1 Vibrio caribbeanicus ATCC BAA-2122
CTGACGACCTGAATGTTTCAGAACAGACGATTAGGTCTGATTATGTCGGCAACTCAACCCCTGAAAGTCGACAGGTTCATATGCTAGCACGTGGGCTCACCAAAGTTCTCCAATCCGCTCAAAAAAGCTCAGTTAGGGAAGGAGGCGTTACCAAGGAACAAGCAAGAAAAGGCTCAATTCAGCGACTCGCGAATCTGGATGTAGTGGCGCTAAAGCAGCGTACAGACGAGCTCCCTTACGGAGCGAAAAATACCGATTTCGCTGGCATTGCTGATGTCTATAAAAATGATTTAACAATCACCCTTGATGATATCAAGGGTGATAAGATCTTATCTCGACCCAAAGCACCAAAAAATCCAGCAGTCAATGATTCTGCCGATACCTTTGATTGGGCTTGGGTTAAACCCTTTTATGCAGTTTCTGACTACGAGTACTCTTTAGACGCTGGTTTGAGCTGGCAAAGTGTTTTACAAAAGCCGATTAATGTTGGTGCCGGTTCCATTCCTAAGGGGAATGTCCAAGTCCGTGTTGCAGCAAAGCCTGAACGATCGATTGTTGCTGGTTCAGTCGTGGTTTCTGATAGAGCTTATACAAAGACGCTTGTTGCTCCTGCACCAACGGCTCTTAACCTCAATGATGCTATAAATGAGCTAGATTGGGTATTTGCTACCGGATTCACTACGTCTTTAGATTACGAATACTCCATCAATAGCGGTAAAACTTGGAAATCGGTAACAAAAAAACCTCAATATATCGGTGACATTGCTCTAGAACCGGGTGAATTAAGGTTAAGGGTCAGAGCGGATGAGGGCCAAGGACGCTCTGCCGGTCTAATGGCGAAATCGACTCAACCTCTAACGGTGACACCGCCTAAGCCAACCGCTCCGGTACTGCTTCGAGCTGATGATGGCACGGATATACTAGAGATTACTTTAGTTCAAGGCTTCCCTCGTATTAGCGATTATGAAATTAATCTTGGTTCAGGTTGGAGCGAACTGACGAAAAACCCGGTACAGATCGGTAACGTCGATATTGCCTCTGATACAATACAAGTGCGTGTTAAAGAGAATTCTACTAATGGCCGCCCTGCAGGTAGAGTGCTCGTGGTTACACAACCATTCACCTGGGACGCCAATAAGCCCTCTAGCCCGACAATTCCTGTCGTTGATGATGCAAAGAACCGTTTTGGTTGGACCAATGTCTCTGGATTTGAGGACTTAGTTGACTATGAGTTTTCGACCGATGGCGGTAAGTCATTTAGCGATGTAAGCAACAAACCTCAAGATTTAACGGATAGTAATTTTGCTATTGGTGATGTTTGTGTGCGAGTAAGAAAGATGGGCGGTAATACTGCGGGCAGCTTACTGTGTAATGACAAGCCTTATTCAGTGACGCCAGAAAAACCTGAAGCACCAACTAATGGTGTTATTGATGATGCTTTAAATACGTTCGATTGGACCTGGGTTTCTGGCTTCGAAACGATCCAAGATTACGAAGTTAGAATTGAAGCAGGTAACTGGCAACCGATTCAAACCAAACCTGTGCAGCTGGAAGACCGCACATACTCCAATGATACGATTGAAGTTCGAGTTAAGCATAATCCAATCAATGGTCGTGAGGCAGGGGCGATTTTGTCTAATGCTCAAGAGTTTACTAGGCAACCTGACGCGCCCATAGCACCGACATCTCTCATCGTTAATGACACCGAAAATACCTTGGATTGGACAGTTGTTGCGGGTTTTACCTCTGTCGCTGATTATGAGTGGTCAGCCAATAGTGGTTCAATATGGACACCAGCAGTGGCGAAACCAATCACAGTTGGTGATATTGCAAAACAGGCAGGTGAGGTACAAATTCGTGTCCGTGCCAATGGGCAAAATGGTCGCCCCGCAGGGGCTGCGGCACTAACGACGCAAGCGTATACCCAAACGCCGCAACTGCCTGCGCCAAGTAATGGTGCCATCAAAATAGCTAATAACGGTGTAGTGCCAAATATGATCAGTTGGGATTACGTCAATAGTGGTGAGAACTATGATCGCGCTGAATATTACGAGTTCACCGTGGATAAAGGAACAACTTGGCACGCTGTTACAAGTAACCCTCAGTTTGTGGGTCCTAAAGCTTATGACAAGAGTAATGTAGGGATTCGAATTAAACAGAATGTGATTCCGGATAGAGGGAATCGTGCGGGCGCGCCCCTTTGGGCGACAGATTTGAACGGTGAGTTTGGTACGTTTGAGTATGTACCAATGGAAACATGGAATAAGGCATCCGAGTTCAGTTTATATCGTGGTTGGGATAACTACGACACAGAGTGTGTTGCCCAATACGATAGCAACGGCGAAGGTGAACCGACATTTTGGGTCTCCACTTCAGTATCAAGAGCTGAAGATGTATTTACTAGAGTCTCAAGGCTAACGACTTGCGGTATTGAACACTGGCAATTACCTACAGCGGCAGAAGCGCTTCTGCTAACGACTCGTAGTCGAGACACACTACCAGATTACGCGAAACCATACCTGATATCAGATGGCGTAGCGATTTGGTTGAATGAGGCAGGGACAGCGGTAGCGTATAAAAATGGAGTAAAAGATACCTCCCGCTACTCAAGTAAATACGCTTTCGCAAAATGGCAGCTTGCGAGTGGTACTGAGCTTTTGGCAGACATCAATACTAAACTGTCAGCAATAGATAGTTTCTTATCCCAGCAGTCGAATGAGTTGACTCAAGCAACGTCATTTTTAACGACTTGGTTGGCAACTAATCAAGCTAAGCAAAAGAGCTACACAGCGCTAAGTAGCGAAGCTAGCGTGAAGCTGAGTACTCTCAACGGGCTAACGGCGAGTTGGGATGCACAAAAAACGCAGCAGCAAGATCTCGTCGGCAAATTAGCTTTTGAAGCGAAGATCGCTCAATCTCGCACCGATAGCGAGAGTGTTTCCTTCGTTGTTAAAGTGGCAGAGTTTGACAACAAGCTTGCACAGCTAAGCAAAAATAATGTCGCGCTTGCGGCAGTGATCGAAGCCACTGCATTCGCAGGGAAGCTTGCCAATATTCAAGCAAATTCTGACTCAATGACTTTTGCGAGAGCAACATTGCTTGCAGCAAGTTCAGGTAGCGCAATTCACCAAGCGACTTTAACCTTTTATGCGGCCTTGTTTGATCTTGAAAATGATTATGACACCACAGACGCGTTAAAAGCCGCTTTCAATAATGCATTGAGCAGTATCGATAGCCAATTCGCGGCGTTGAATTCTACGATGACAGATTTGGTTGCAGAGTTAGATTCAACGATTACCGTTCATAATACCGATACATTGCATACTACAGCAAAGGATGGATTAAACCGTGCTCACTCCGCCGGGTTTGTCGTTTCGCAAGCTGATGCTCTCATTGATGGGCAATTTGCAAAGTTAGACTCATTAGGCCGTTACTTGCCTAAAGCGACATCTTATCAGCAGGGTTGGCGTTGTGTGCTTGATAGCAGTGTATCGGGGACGAAGCGCGTTTGGACATTATTAACAAATGGTCTGCCGGGCAGTAAGGATGAAGTCGTCTATGATGCAGCGGGGGCGGATTTACCCAGTGTTGTTGGGGTTGGAGGCGTCATAGAGACAGCAAACAATACCAATCTCTGTGGTTTCAATGACTGGAAAGTACCTCATCCAAATCAAATTTATTCATTGGCAACAGCAACTGTTGCAGGACTTAATGGCGCGAGCAAGACGATTGATGTCAATGTGTTCCCGAATCACAAAGGCCTTGTTCCAGAGTATGATAAGTCTTATTACAATGGGGGTATCCAGTTCTACTATTGGACGAGTGCCGCTACAAGTTCTTCGAAACAATACGCTTATGTATTTGCCAATACCAGTGAGCAATCTCGCAGACGTTCGTTTGATCCAAGTGGTGATAGCAATGACCAGTTAGTCACTATGGCACGGCTAATGCGCGAAGATTCGGTTGCTTGGGATTATATCGCTAGTGACGGCTCAAGTGTTGCTGACCGTGCCGCTGCCCAGTGCGCTAAGCACCCAGTAACAGGGGAAGTTTGGCAGATCTTCCAAAATGCAGCACCGAGTGAGCGTTATAAGACGTTTAACGACATCCAAACGGAGCTCGCTAACTATCAAAATAGTATGTGTGGTAAGTCGAATTGGCGTTTACCATCTGTGGATGATATGCGCAGCCTAATCCCAACAGATGTTGCTGTATTCCCATATGCAGCGCCAGCGCCTAGCGATTATTACGACCAAGCCTACTACGTTACGAATGGTACGACAGAAAGTACTATCGAATATATTGAAATGGAGCTTGGTGAATCAAGCACTACTTATCATAGCACTACAAGTCGAACTAAGTTCTTGTATCGCCTCGTTGCTAAATAATCCAAATCTCTAAAAGTAATAACTTATCCAGCCTCCGTCGGAGGCTGACTCTCAAGGTTTAGGAGTCTATTAATGCTGAAGAAGAGAAAACAACGCGGAGCTGCCGCAATTGAATACGCAATTTTGGCTGCTGCGATGTCGGTCGTATTACTCACGTTAGTTGGTGGTAGTGAAGGGCGACTAACCCAGGCACTCACAAAAGCTTATGACAAAGTTATCACGTCATTAGAAGAGTCTGCAGATTCAGGCGAATAGTTTTGTTAAATTAAGGAAAAATCATGACAGCGAAACGACTAATGTTGCTTTCTTTGATTTTGTCATCGGTGGGGATCGCCATCCTATTGCTCAATCCAAGTAAGCCTCAATTCGAACAATCTCAAGCTGCGGCTGAAATCTTCAAGCGGGTTCTTGTGGCTAAGCAGAGAGTAGTGGTGGGTCAGCCCTATACACTCAACATGTTCCAATGGGAAAAAGTATCGGAGCAAGAACTCAGTAACTATCTTGACTTTATCTCAGAAGAAGACTTTTCTCGGCTAGACCTAAAGTCAGGTATCGCTCATACGGCAATTCAGTCTGGTCAAGTCATGTCCAAGGATGACTTTGAAACTCCCAACGGTGGCATCTCTATGGCATTTAAAGTGCAAAATGGCCATCGTGCAATATCAGTTCCAGTCGATGCGGTAACGGCCAACTCTGGATTTGTTCAGCCCGGTGACAAGGTCGATATCTTGCTGTTGGGTTCCCAAGTCGAAGAGCTCAAGAAGTATGACAATCAAGTTGCAGGTCTTTATGTAACTACCATTGCTGTTAACGTGAGAGTACTGGCATTTAATCAGTATGCTGACCCACAAGATTTTCAGAAAAATCGTAGTGCTTATGGTGCAGATATTCCTGATAACAGCTCGGTTTCTTTGGAAGTTACCCCTGAACAAGCGACTCAAATTGTACTAGCGAATCAAATTGGCAAGCTGACATTGTCGCTACGCGGAGCGGGTGAGGCGATTTCTGATGTCGATGAGAAATATACCGTTACTTCAACACTGATCAATCCTGAAAGTAAGCTGGTAGCGCCAGATTTAGGTTTGATTCAGCTTCGACCAACAAAAGATGATAACTAGTCGTGATAGGAAACAACACTATGAATAAAGCATTCCGCTGGTGGAGCTTGTTATTGCTTCCTGGTCTGTTTTTCTCAGTTGCTTCATGGGCAGAACCACTAGAAGTAAATATAAATGAAGCGAAGATGATTAACTTGTCGCAAGATGCGAAATCGATCTTCATCTCTAACACACACATTGCGGACTATCAGCCGATGACCAATACCAAAATTATGGTGTTTGGTATGCAGGCCGGCACCGCGACTATTACCATCTTAAATGCCCAAGAGCGTGTCATTTACAACAACAAAATTCGTGTTGTTCATGATACCAAGGAATTGGATTCTTTGATCGCAGCGCAGTTTCCAGAAGCATCGGTTCACTCTGAATCTTTGGGTGGAAAGCTGTGGTTAAAAGGTAATGTACCAACCCCCGTTATGGCCCATAGCATTGTTAGCGTAGCAAAAGGGTATTTGTCGCCTGTGACTGCTAATGCGCAATCAGAAAAGGGTTCGACTTCACCTGATAGCTCAACTCATAGTCGTGGTAATGAAAACGAAGATGAACTCATCAACCAACTGGTGGTTACTATGCCAACGCAAGTGAACATTCGCGTTCGTATTGCGGAAGTGTCCCGGAACGTATCCAACAAATTGGGTATTAAGTGGGGCTCAGTAGGAGAAGGAATAGGAAGCTTTTTGTATACCAAGGCCTGGGATGTAAGCAGTTGGGGTAAACCAACATTAAGCGGGTTAGTTGATGCACTTGCGTCTGATGGCACGATGTCGATTCTCGCTGAGCCGAACTTAACCGCGATGTCAGGCGAAGAGGCTAGCTTCTTGGTTGGTGGAGAGATCCCATTACCATTAATTAACGGTGACACAGCAACCGTTGAGTACAAGCCTTTTGGCGTTAACTTGAACTTTACACCGGTTGTGCTTGGCCCTGATCGTATTAGCCTGCGAGTTTCACCTGAAGTGAGTAGTGTGTCGGTCAGCAATCAAACGACATTGAATGGAAATACTTACCCATCATTCACTTCACGCCGTGCTACCACCACGATTGAATTGGCAAGCGGACAAAGCTTTGCACTTGGCGGCCTCCTTCAAAGCAGTGAAATCGATCAACTACAGAAACTACCAGGAGCTGGTGATATCCCAATTTTAGGTGGTCTATTCCGTTCAAATGAGTATCAGCGTAAAGAAACTGAACTGATTATTATAGCGACGGCTTATCTTGTCGAGCCTGTGCGTAATGACACCTTACCTCTTCCGACAGATAACTTATTGCCGCGCAGCGATTTGGAGCGCTTACTCGTGGCCTTCCCTCGTAAGCGTGGCAAGCAGAAGCAAGTAAAAGGCAAAGATACTTACACGGACAATCGAGCTCCCCGTTTGCTCGGTGACAATGGTTTCTACTACTAAGGTAATTACATCATGATCAAATACATTTTACCTGCCTTGGTATTACTGGGTGGGTGCAGTTCATCTCCGATTGAGAGAGCACCAGCGCTTGATGTGGTTTCGGTGACCAATAAGCTTACGTTTGTCATGCAAGGTTCGTTTTTAAGTGCAGAGCAAAGTAAAGCCGTTGAGCAATTTGTTCAACGTAAAGGCTCTCCCTATGGTTTGAACGTCAAGTTGGTGAGTTTAAGTAAAAGCGGTCAACGTAGCTTAGATCAGGTTGAAGCGTTACTCATCGAGCAAGGTATTGCAGTGAAAAATATTCATCGTGAACATCTGACGAAGGAAGGCAAGGGTGACGTCCAGATCCTGATTGAGTCATTTAAAGCCAAAATACCAAAGTGCCGAGTAAAGAAGCCCAGCAATACTTTTATTAACAGTTACAAATCACATCCATCTTTTGGCTGCGCCACATCGGTTGCATTGGGTCAAATGGTAGCAAACCCGAAAGACCTAGTTGTTGGTGAGCAATTAGGTGCAACCAATGGGGCTAAAGCGGTTGCAACGATAGAGGGCTACATCGCGCCTGCAATAGACTCTGGTAGCCAAACAACCAGTGAAGGAAATGCATCGACAGAATTTGGAGGTAACTGATATGAAAACACATACCTTGTCTGTGTTGGTGGCCGCATCAGAGCATCTCGATATTTATAGTTTGACTCAAGCATTGGCAGAAAAAGGCATCAGCAACCTTATTCAAACAACATTGGATGAAGAACAAATCATCAAACAAGTGGTAAAACATGGCCATGAAATTGTGGTGCTGGATGTCTCCCTGAGGTCGATTGAGCAAGCAAAAGCCATGTTATCTACCGTTAAGTTGAGAACAGGGGCTCAGGTTGTTGCCGTTGGTGACAATCGAGAAATCGCCTTTTATCGTGCAATGGTCTCTGCAGGTGCGTGTGAGTATTTACTTAATCCAGTTGAAATCAGTGCCTTTAACGAGACAGAGTTCCAAGTAGACAAAGCAGAAACAACAGCAGGGAAAGTGATTGCTGTTGTTGGGGCTAAAGGGGGGGTTGGGGTATCAACCATTGCGGCGAATTTAGCACGCGAGTTGGCGGAGCGAGGAGAAGTACTCACTGTTGCCGATATGGACTTTGCGACTGGCGACTTAGATCTGCAATACGATGTGCAAGGCAACACAGCATTAGTCGAGATGCTACAGTATCCCGAGCGTCTAGAGCCTGTAGTGTATGAACGAAGTGGGATTAAAGTCTCGGACCGCGTGACCTTGTTTACGGGTTATTTATCACTGGATTCTCCGCCATTTTGGCCTGAGAAAAGCGCCTTAGATCACTTTAGAAAGTTCTCGCTTCAGCACTCGGATACCTTGGTTCTCGATTTACCTTCGTTTTCGATGCGTGACCAGATCGGATTTAGCTCGCTGGCTGAAGCGGATGTTAGGGTATTAGTGTTAGAACCAACCTTATCGTCCATTCGCAACATCGGGCAGATTCTGGCTTTACTAGACTCATTGGCGAATGGTCAATCAGATAAGATCAATCTGATTGTGCTTAACCATACCAAATCAGATAAAGCATCGTTGATCAATTGTCATGGCGTTCAACGCGCGTTAGGTTGTGAGGTGGACGTGATATTGCCTTATGTACCTACCCATTTCTTAACTAAAGAATCACTGGGTCGTTCATTGTTAAAGGGTAACCGTAAAGTATCAAGAGCATTTGATTTACTAGCGAGTAAAGCAACTGGTGGAGATACGACAAACAAACGCCATCGCTGGTTGAGAGGTGCCTAATGTTCACCACCTCCAGAAAAAGGCTCGAATCGCTCGATAATACAGCGACTTCTGTAACGAATGCTCAGTCCGATTCAGTTAGGGATCATTACCAAGTGATCCACGCCAAAGTGATTAAAGCGATTGAACCTAGTGTGGTGGTAAACCTCAGCTCCGCTGAACTTGAAGGGCGTATCCATCATTTGGTATCCGATATTGTTTCTGCAGAGCAGCTTCCTCTTGGTCATCGTGAAGTGTTTACTGTAGTGAAACATCTGGTTGATGAGATGTGTGGTTTGGGGCCATTACAGCCACTGATTAATGATCCGCTAGTCACAGATATCATGGTCAATGGTTATAAAGAGGTCTATGTCGAAAAGCTGGGGAAACTCCATAAAACCGACGTGGTGTTTCGAAGTGAAGAGCAACTGCTTAACTTAGCAAGACGTATCGTCAGCAAGATTGGCCGCCGTATTGATGAAACATCGCCCCTTGTGGATGCACGTTTACAAGATGGCAGCCGTGTTAATGTGATGATTCCTCCGCTGGCTTTGGACGGAACTTACATCTCTATTCGTAAGTTCTCACAAGACAAACTCTCTTTGAATCAACTCGCGACTAATGGTTCGATGTCGATCAATATGGTTCAGTTACTCGATGTCATCGTACGTTCGAGGCTCAACGTATTAGTGGCTGGTGGAACAGGGGCAGGTAAGACAACACTCCTCAATGCTATGTCGTTTAGCATCCCGCCCACCGAGCGTATCGTTACGATTGAAGATGCTGCTGAACTCAAGCTTCAGCAACCTCATGTCGTAAGGGCTGAAACGCGTCCTGCTAATGCAGAGGGACTGCCTGCTATTGGACAACGAGAGTTAGTGAAAAATTCACTACGTATGCGCCCCGATCGCATCATCCTCGGCGAGGTTCGTGGTGAAGAAGCTTTTGAAATGATGCAGGCAATGAATACTGGGCATGATGGTTCGCTTTCGACATTGCATGCCAATTCACCAACCGATGCACTGGTTCGTTTAGAAAACATGTTAATGATGGCTCAGTCTAATTTGCCTTTATTTGCGCTTAGACGTCAGGTAGCCGACACGATAGATGTGGTGGTACAGGTAGAGCGTATGCGTGATGGTAAACGTCGAGTCGTTGCCATCACTGAGATCATCGGTTTGGAAGGCGAACAGTATGTCACTCAAGACCTATACCGATACGTTATACATGGGGAAGATGTACAAGGGAATCTGCAGGGTGTCTACCAGTCGAGCCGAACTTTGCCTAAGTTCGTAACCAAGGCGGCTTATTATCAGTTAGAGCTACTGCTTCGACGCGCAATGGAGCTAGAGACATGATTTATATCTCAGTTGTTCTGTTGCTGCTGGGGAGCATTATTTATGCTCTATGGCGACGCTCGCTCAGAATGAGAGTAACGCAGCGTTTAATAGGATTACATTCACAGGCTCATCAAGATAGTGCGCCTTCGATCTTACGTAAGGCCACGCCTTCAACGGGAATGTCACGACTGCTTGTGCGTCTAGATACCTTGTTTTCCACTCAAGACAAAGCCTTGCTTTTGGCGTTGCTTATTGGGCTCCCAGCGCTGAACTTCATGGTGCTCGGTATGATCGATGTTCGGTGGAGAATTGCATTGGGGCTTGCCGCGACCGCTGCGATGGCTCTGATGTTATTTGTGATGCGTAAAAAACAGCAAATTGAAGAGTTCGAACAGAGTATGGTGCAAGTTTTAGGTCTGATTAGCCGAGCGGTTTCGGCTGGACTATCCGTACCTCAGGCGATTTCTCAGGTAACTGAGTCACAAGGTGGGTTAATGAGTCGTGAATTTTCCCGAATTGAAGATCAGCTCGCCCTGGGGCACGGGATGCGCTATGCCTTGAATGAAGCTTGTATTCGCCTCCCTTATAAAGCTTTTCGTTACTTTACTATTGCGCTGTTATTAAACCAAAGTAATGGTGGTCAGCTACGCGAAATATTACACAGTTTAAGCCGTACTCTGCATGAAAACCGCGCTATGCAAAAAAAGGTTAAGAGTTTGACTTCGGAGCCTCGTACAGCGGCACGTTTTCTTTCACTACTCCCTCTTGGCTTGCTGACGTTAGTCGCTTGGATTAACCCCTCTTTATTTCTTTTACTGATTGAAACCGAACCGGGTCAGTCGGTCTTGATCTACTGCGCTGTGAGTATTTTGGTTGGAGCTATCACACTACATTTGATGACCAAAAATAAGAGGTTTACATGATCTTCTCGATTGGTATCGCATGCCTTGTGTTAGGAGCTCTGGGGGGGATGACTGGTTTCCTTCGTGCCACCCAGTACGACATCGTTAAAATCCGTCTTGATCGGGTTGCAAGGTTTAGTGCTGAGCAAGCTTCTCGCGGCGGTGTTTTACGTTGGGCGACAAACCCAAAGCGTGCTCAAAAGCTCGCCATGCTTGGATACGTCTCTTCACAGGCTGATTCGATTTTTATGACAGCACGTGCCAGCGCAATGACTGGTGTTGGAATCGCCTGGTTTTTCTTTCTACAACTCTCCTTTGATATAGGTGGGGTTGCTCAGGGGGTTGTGATTGCTTTGTCGTTGGGTATCGCCATCGATAGAGTTTTAGATTGGCGGGTCAATGTTGTGCGCCAAGAGATCGCTAAACATATTCCAGATGCACTTGATTTGATGGTGGTGTGTGTGTCCTCAGGGCAAAACCTTGAAGCGACCTTTAATACGGTAGGTCAAGAGATGAAAAGCATCTCGCCATCGCTTTCGAGAGAGTGGCTAGTGACATCTACGGAAATGGCAGTGTTGGACTCACCTCAAGTGGCATTGACCAATTTGGATGCGAGATTGGCACTACCGGAAATAAACAACATGATCGCCACCATGTCGCAAGCACTGAAGTTTGGTGCACCGATGGCAGAAGCACTCAAACTGATTGCTTCAGATAGCCGTCAATATCATATGTTAGAGCTCGAAGAGTGGGTCGGAAAAATCCCAGCGAAAATGTCATTCCCGTTAGTCGTATTCATTATGCTGCCTGTGGTTGTCATCATCGTTGCGCCAATGGTACTCAGCATCTTCCAAACCATAGGTCAATTATGAAAAAGTCAATTACCGCCCTTGTGTTGGGGTTTACCTTAATGGGCTGTCAAAGTGCTCCGCAGCAAGAAACCGATGACTTAAAACTGGCCAGTACTGCGTTGCTAAACGGTCATGCGGATAATGCACTACTGATATACAAGCAAAGGTTGGAATCGACTCCTGATGATGCCGAACTGCTTTTTCTTGCAGGTTCTGCGTGTAACCAGTCAGATCGTTATGACGAAGCATTGCATTACCTACAGAAAGGGCAGAAGATTTCTCCTTCACACCAGTTTGAGCGTGAAATTGGTCGCTCTCACCTTGCTTTGGGTCACTTGGAACAAGCGAGAGCTGCGCTGGTTAAAGCCGTTAGTGCCGCGCCGTCAGACGATGTGGCCTTAAATAGCTTAGGTGTCACTCATTCATTGTTACGGCAGTATCAAGACGCAAGAGAGATGTTTACCCAAGCGATTGGCTTAGTACCAGATAGTGTTGAATACCGAAATAACCTAGCGCTTACTTGGATGTTGGATGGAATGTCTCATCAGAGTATCCGTATCTTGTATCCTATTTATCAACGGGGTGAGGCGACCAGCAAAGTGCGACTTAATTTGGCGTTATCGTATGCCATGAGCGGGGATGTTGAGGCAGCAAAACATGTCGCAGCTCAAGACCTGTCGCAAGCTGAGCTCGAGCACAATGAGCAATATTACTCAAATCTAGCGAAGCAGTTTGGCGGAGAAACACAATGAAACGTCAACGAGGCAGCCAATCTTTAGAGTTTGCGATGATAGTGCTGCCTTTTGTATTGCTGTTATTGGCGATATTCGAACTGACGCGGTTTCTTTGGCTCAATATGGTATTTGATTCAGCGGTTAATCAAGCCATGCGGGTTGCGCGTGTCATACCGCCAGCATCCGCTGCCGAACAAAGCGTCAAAGAAAAGATGGCCTCCTTTCCATTGCTAGAAGAGGAAAAGATCGAACTTTCAGCTCCTCGCTATGCAGGTTCTGTCAGTGATTTAGCTTACTACCATATGACGTCTGCTTCGCAAGCTAAGTTAGGCCAATACACAGTGAAGTATCATTTCTCATTCTTGTTGATCCCTAGGCTCAGTGCAGTGTGGCAAGAATCGATGACGTTGCAAAGGGTGATGGTGGTGGCATATGACCAGTAAAACCTCATCAAAGCAACGTGGTGTGGCTTCAATTGAGTTCCCATTTATTGTCGTTGGCAGCTTGGTGATTGTATTTGGTTTAGTCTCCATTTATCGCCTGATGTATACCCAGACAAGGCTCGACAGTACCGCATTTATGCTCGCCGATATTGTTGCACGAACCTTTGATGATAAAGAGCTTAACCCAGCGATAGCGTCAGATGGACGGAGCTATGCGCAGTTTACTGCTAGGGAGCTATTGACGATTGCTCGACGCACCTTGCCGATGGGAATTGCGCCAGAGAACGTGGGTTTGAAATTAGAGATGCTACGCCAAAATTCAGCCTCAGGTGATATCGAACAGTTGCCTCCATTGATAGACGGAGCAAATTGTATTGTGTCATCTTCTATCAAAAACTTTTCTGGCTTAGCCCCACAAAGTGAACGAGATGAAAAAGCACTGAAAGGTCGAACGGCAACTCTAGTCCAGGCAACTATATGTGTTGAAAATCCATTTAGTCTCGATTCGCAGTTTGAATTTATTGGGCTTGTATTACCGAATCGTTTGACAAGTAAAGCGTTGATGATTGGGGGGCGTTATGCACTTTAATCAATCGATTGTAAAGCATCACGGATCAGTTGCGATCAGTTATTTAGCCATGCTAATTCCTATGGTCATTGCAGCGGCTTCAACCATTGTAATTGGTTACCAGGTACAGCTTTCTAACCGAGCAATGCAAGCCGCAGATGCGGCAAGTATTGCATGTGAGTTTAAAGGCGAATATGACCAAGCCTTGACTCAAAGTTACCTCGATTACTATCAACCAAAAATTGACAAAGTGAGAGGTCAAATTAGGACGAACAGTGGCTGCAATATGTCTTTGGGTTATAGCTTATCAACCATATTCACTTCGTTGACATTATCAGATACTTCGTTTGTTGTGAGTTCGACGGCAAATGAAAAAGCCTATGTAACTGAAGATGTTGTGAGCGACCCACTTGAGTTGGTCATTGTGCTGGATATTTCAACTTCAATGTACGGTGCTATTAATGATTTAAAAGCGATTTTAAAGCGCGGCATAGTTTCATTAAAAGAGCAGCAAAATAATGCTCAGAGTGAGGATCATATCAAAGTCTCCATCATTCCTTTTTCCACTGGAGTTTCAGTCAATAACGCCCCTTGGCTCAATGACGCAAGAACCTTCTGTGTTGATGGCACCACTGAATCTGAAGACAAGTTTTATGCGGCGCGCACGGTGGCGAATTTGGATATCACTCATGACCAAATTTCAGTCAAGCTCTCTCAACCGAATAAGTGGCGGGAGAGTTGTAGTGCAGCATCTTTCACCTTGCCTCTTACTGCGGATTTAGATCAAGTAACGAATACCGTCGATTCACTAAGAACCGAAGGTGGTACTGCTTCTTATCAAGGCTTGATTTGGGGGCTAAGACAGCTCACACCAAATTGGCAAAAAGCTTGGGAAGTAGGGCCGAACCGCAATGTCGATAAGGTTGAACGTAAGTTAGTGCTAATGACTGATGGTAATGACTACGGAAGGTATTTTGATGATCTAATCAATGCCGGTTTGTGCGATAGGGCTAAAGACTACGGGATTGCGCTGAATTTTGTTGGCTTCGGTGTCAATGGATCTCGACTTGAACAATTTACTCGCTGTGCAGTGGACCCAAAGGGTGTTTTTTCAGCTTCTGATACTCAGGATCTCGACCACTACTTTTCGCAGCTACTGAGCGTTCAATACGACACAAAATTGAACTTTGGCAATAACTAAGTCTACCAAGACTTACAATCGAAAAAACATAAGTTTAAGGAGAAATAATGTTTAAGAAATGGGTTGTCATTCTCGCGTTATTAATGTCATTACCAGCGTTGGCTTTTAAAGAAGGCGATAGGTTGACGGATACGGCATCTGCAGGGCTATCTCTTGATCCTAAAAAGTTGACGATTGTGGATTTCTTCGCTGAGTGGTGTGTTTCATGCCGTCATGAATTGCCAGAAGTGAATTCTCTTTACCAAACCCTTGATAGTACCGGTGTCACTGTCGTGGGTGTTGATGTCGATGAAGATGTTGAAGTGGGACTGGCGTTTCAAAAAGAACTCGGTCTGAAATTTCCAGTGGTGAATGACCCTCAGCAATCGTTGGTCAATGAATTTACGCCTATCGGTATGCCTGCGCTCTACTACATCTACCAAGGACAAATACTTAAAGTCCGTTTTGGAGCGATAAACAACATCAGCAAGGTAATTACGGAAGATCTAGCTGAAATGGGGGTAGAACTATGAGGCTTGTTACTCGCGCTACTTATGTCGCATTAGCGATGTTGTTTCCTTCTCTGGCACTAAGTACACCCAAAGTAGATTTGAGTGGGTTAGGTAAAGCAAAGCCAGTAAAAACACAGGTGACAAACGATTCGGGTATTGTTGAAGAAGAAGTCATTTCAAGCAAAGTGTACAGCAGTGACGGTGCGATGCTTTCGGTGAGACCAAAAGTTGAGATGGTTAGGCCAAATAAGACTCAACTCAAACTCAGCAAACCGAAAAAAGAGAACAAATCTATGTTTGAATTTGTCGACAAGGCATTGGGCATTAAGCCCGTTAAACCATGGGAGAAAGGCACACTGGCAAAAAAAGAGATGAAGCCAGGTGGTCCAGTCCCAGAGTTTGATTTGTTCTCAGAAAAGGTGTTTGCCTACAAGCAAGGATCGGTTGGTGGTAGTGGCGTCGGTGGCGGCGGCTGTGGTTGTAACTAAATAAATAAAAATACAATGAAAAAAATTCCTTTAACGCTGCTCAGTGCAGTCGCAGTGGCCAATAATGTCATGGCTGAAGATCATATTTCGGTGCATTACCTCAATTACCAAGAATATGACGATAAAGTCGAAGCAGGCGATAGCGTCGTTTCATTTGAGAAAAGCATCGGTTTAGATTGGACCATTAATCTAGAGGCTGGTTATGACACGGTATCGGGCGCTTCACCAGCTTGGGGAGCAACGACACCACCTTCCGGAACAGACGATGCAATAAACCGTGCTCAGATGACGCAAAAGGCTCAGGCAAAAACAGATCAAGTTATTCGTTCTGGTTACGACCCACATGCAAGTGGCTACAAGGTTCAAAAAGTACCTCTAGAGGATAAGCGTAAATCCTTTAGCGCGAGTGCAACTTATCGAGATGAAGATCGAAATGAATGGACGTTCGGCCATAACTTTTCCGTTGAAGAAGACTACAAAAGTATAGGCATTAACGGGAAGGGGCTTATCTATGCTGACTCACAAAAGAATCGCTCATACAGCTTAGGTATTGCAGCTCTGTTTGATAAAACGCAGGCGTTCCAAAAATATGAAAATTACGCCAACAGCCAAAAGTGGGAAAACATTTTTACTGGCAGCGTTGAAGCTGGGCTTTCGCAAGTCTTTACGCCAAATCTATATGCGGTCTTTACAGTTTATGCGGGCTACCGTTCAGGGTATCTGAGTAACCACTATCAAACGGTACTGCGTGAAATAGACATAGATGATAATGGCCAAATTGGCATCGATGAGCTGTTTTTAGCTCAAGACTCAAGACCGGATAAAAGGTTGTCTGGTGGTGTTAACCTACAAGCCTTTTGGTCGATCACGGACTCTTTGGTCGTTCGTCCAAGATACAAATGGTTCCAAGATGATTGGGGGGTGATGTCTCACCAACTTGGAGGAAAACTGTCTTGGGCGGTAACAGATTGGTTAACGCTAGGGCCTGGTTATTTTTGGTATACCCAAGGCGAGGCTGATTTCTATCGCGACCCATACGGTTCGGATAAAACGTTCGCTGCAACGGGTTATGCGACATCAGATCTTCGTTTAGGCAACTATACCGCTAATAGCTATGAGTTAGGAGCAAGTGTGAATGTGTCTAAAGGCGTCAAGATTAATCTACTTGGAGCCTATTATGAGCAATCCAATGGTTTTGAAGCGCAATGGTGGGCCATCGGAGCGACCTATGCCTTCTAACTTGCCATTTATTCATCGTTTTAAAGCCATGACAGTGCCATGTGAAGTGCAACTTTTTGGCTCGCCTAATGCGAGCCAAATTGCTGCGGTGATTGAACAAAACACCTATCGATTAGAGCAAAAATATAACTTCTACTCTGAGCAATCTTGGCTGACATGTGAATTAAATCAACGTACTGGTCACTCAGTCTTGCTAGATGATGAATCACTCGTCGTTTTTCAAACGCTAAAAAATCTGGTGACGGGGACTGCTGGCGTTTTTGACCCTACGGTAGGTTCGCTCAAGTGGTTATTAAACAACAACGCAAGCCTAAGTCGTACGCAGGCTTACCAAATTGCTCAACCTATGATGGGGGAAGCTGCCTGGCATATTGAGAATAACCAACTGATTATCAGCCATGATGAGACGCGGTTTGATCTCGGTGGAGTGATCAAAGAGTTTGCTATTGATCAAGCCATCAATTTTGCTGAAAGCATGGGAGTATCAGCAGCACTCATTAATTTTGGTGGCGACATCCGTGTGCTGGGAACTAAACCAAATCAAGAGGCATTTAATGTTGCGGTGGTTAACCCTCATGAATCAACACAAGCGTTTTTTTCGTTACCGCTAGTCAATTCGGCTTTGACGACTTCTGCTCATTATGAGCGCAAAACGCAATTTTCTGATGGGCAAAGCTCTCATATTTTGTCTGAAAAAGGAACGCATTCGAAAGTGTTATCGGTGAGTGTCGTTGCTCCTAGTGCTTTAGAAGCAGGAGCAATAAGCACGGCTCTGACAATTGCCCCCTCACTTCCAGTCCCTGAAGAAGTCGCTGTCATCTTTATCGATGATCAGCTCAAAATCCATCAAGATACGGAGTTTTTAATTCAATGAAACAGTTTATTGTTACCTTAATGATGCTTCTTTCCTTTGCCTTATGGGCCCAAGACGATGATTTTCTTCCTGTAGAGCAAGCGTTCCCCTATCAGTGGTCTGTGAGTGAGGCGGGCTTACAGCTCCACTTTGCTGTTCATCCTGATTATTACTTGTACAAGTCACGCTTTAATTTTAGCGCTGACCAATCCGTTAAACTGGGAGAGACGGAGTTTTCTTGGGCAGGAAGGTCTAAAACAGACCCGTATTTTGGTCAGGTTGAGGTGTTCGATAAAAGCGTGACCATAACACTGCCGTACAGTGGTATTGGGGAAATCAAAATACGTTATCAAGGTTGTGCCAATAAAGGCCTATGCTACTTACCTAAGACGATCACTGTGCCAGTGCCAGAACAGACCTAGGGCTTATCAAAGTTTTTAGAGAGTGCATCAAAAGTTTAGGCTGTATTGGTCGACCTTTATGCTGATGGGCGTGTATCGTTCAAAGTGATAGAAAAAGAGATTTTTGCTAATGCAACGGGCGCAGAAAAACGGGTTAAGTGGAAAACGATCAAGCTAGACGTCACAGAGATTACACGAGGCAAAGTTCTCCCTAGAACAAAGTCATTTGATCGCTGTCTTTCTCTGTGTTCAAACTAACGGAGATACCGATAAGCCTGATACCTCTATTTTGTTGCCTTTCTAAACCTTCTTTGAGCAATTCTAAGAAATAACCTTTGTCTAGGTGTAATTTTTTATGTTCGACAGTGGTTTGCTTAAAATCCTGAAACTTCAGTTTTAATCCTTGTTTGATGATGTCGTTATCTCGTGAGGCTTTTTCTAGCCTTTCAACCAGCTTTGGATACAGGGTTTCAATGGCTTCAATGCATTGTTGCTCTGAATAAATGTCAGTCTGAAAAGTCCTTTCTACGCCAACGGACTTCCGAACCCGACTTGTTTCAACTTTACGGTTATCGATACCATGACACCTTTGCCACAAGACTTGGCCGAATTTACCAAAATGATTTAAAAGCACATGATGGTCACTTTCTTTGATGTCTTTACCTTTATAAAAGCCAAGCTTATGCAATTTCTCTAAAGTAACTTTGCCGACACCTGATATTTTCCCTAACTCAAGCTGCTCAATAAAACTATCCATTTTGTGCGGAGGAATAACGCAGATACCATTGGGTTTATTAATATCAGAGGCCACTTTAGCAACAAATTTCAACGGAGCTACCCCCGCACTTGCAGTCAGGTTTAATTCATTCCAGATTGTTTTCCTAATATCCTCAGCAATCAAGGTGGCTGAACCTTGGAAAAGCGTGGAGTCTGTGACATCCAGATAAGCTTCATCTAATGAAAGTGGCTCGATGAGGTCTGTGTATCGAGAAAAAATATCGCGGATCTGTTTGGAAACGGCTTTGTATTTATCCATGTTACTGGGAACAAGGGTTAACTGAGGGCAAAGTTTGAGAGCTTTGGCTGTAGGCATGGCAGAATGAAGACCAAATTGCCGAGCTTCATAATTGCAGGTTGAAAGAACCCCACGTCCATATTGAGAGCCGCCAATTGCAATAGGGATCCCTCGTAGTTCGGGGTTGTCTCTGGCTTCGACGGCTGCGTAATAACAGTCAAGATCTATGTGTATGATTTTCTGCACAAAAATTAACCTAACAAGTCCAATACAATAATTTCCAGCACTATGCCCTTAGTTATGCGTTTAAAATGGCGAGCAATAAAGTATATCAGATACTGTTTAAATATACAGTCTTTGGGTGGTCGGAATTATGGAAGTTGTGATGGTTTGCAACTAACCGTGAGATACCGAAACGGTAAAATGGCAGAGCAATCCGTCTAATTAGTGTTAATGTAGCGCTAAAACCTCATGAGGTAATAACTCAGGTGACTAGATTTGCCTGTAAAGCAAGCCATTCTGGCTAAACCTAGCATCGTGAGGTTACTTGGGTATACACAGATATGATAGTGGATATGAATAAATCACAGTTAAAAGAAGAAATTGTCAGTATGTTGCAGCAGCAACATAACATTACCCTTGATGCTGTCAATCAAGCGGTTGCCTCTGCGACAGACAAAGAGACCATTCCCGAGCACAAATACGATACCTTGGCGCTTGAGGCCGCTTACCTCGCTCATGGTCAAGCAATGAGAGTGACTGAAAGTGAAGAGCGGATCCGTCAGTTTTTGGCGTTAGACTTACCGCAAAATCCTGACCAAGTTACGCTGGGTTGCTTAGTGGCATTGCGTGATGAAAACGCTTCACTGCATTGGTTTTTTGTGTCTCCTGTTTCCGGTGGGTTAAAAGTGAATTGGCAAGGATTATCAATTATTCTGGTTACCTTTCAATCGCCCCTCGGTAAAGCATTGAGAGGCAAAGAGCTTGGCGATGATGTCGAGTATTTGGTTGGTAATGAAACCAAATATTATCAAGTTGAGACGATTTTCTAACACTTAATAGAAAAATTTATTATATCGTTACCGAGAGAATAGAAACGAGAAGAGTAAATAATGATCAAAAGAACGTTAGTTTTTGCCCTTTTGTTGGCAACGAGTCAAAGCAATGCAATGCAATGTAATGTCGATTTGAAAAATGGAATTCGCGTCAATGACCAAAGTGTCGAAGTCAATCAAAGCGATGGCAAAAAGGCGGTGTTTGATGAGCAAGGTAACTTAAGTATTGCAGGCTATAAGATGGTGCTTGACGAAGAGCAAAAGAAAGCACTGGAAGGTTACCGTAGCAAGATTAACGATAATATTGTCAAAGCTCAGGACATGACTAAAAGTGGCCTAGAGCTGGTGGATAATATTATTGCTGATGTCTCTAGCAGCTTTAAAATCGAGGGCTCTCTTGATGGCGTGAAAAAGTCGGTTCATCAGTTTTATTCCGATATTGAAGCTCGTTATCAAGATAAAGGAGACTTGATCCTGCCGGCTAATCTTCTGTCTGATTGGCAAAAAAATGGCACTGAGGAATTGTCACGATTAACGGATCTGATAGACAAAGAGTTTACCACCGATATTTTTGAGGCGATGTCCACCAAGATGAATAAGGAAGGTGGCCTAAATTTATCTGAATTAGCAACGACGATGAGTGAACTTAAAGCGCGTGTCAGTAAAGATTTTGCTGATCATCAAAAAGACATTGAGGATCAGGCAAAGAAGATGTGTGAATCTTTACAAGATTCTGCAAAAGCAGAGCAAGATTTGCATCAGAAAATCCCTGAACTTGCCAGCTACTCGATTTTTAACCTTGAGAAAAAGCAATAGAACTGGCTCTTTAATAGTCAAAAAAACTTATTGTGAGGTTTTATACAGTGAGCAATAGAAGCTAACGTACGATATTTAGGTTAATAATTGGTCAAAAGAAATCAACCTAGAGAATTATACTTGAGCAAAACGCTACTCTGTAATAATGTACTAGCTCACTAGTTTTAGAGTTTTTACCTATGTCACAGAAAAGTACTCGCGAGCATTTTAGTTCTCGCCTTGGTTTTGTTCTTGCCGCTGCAGGTGCCGCTGTTGGGCTGGGGAATATATGGGGATTCCCTACTCAGGCTGCCAGTAACGGTGGCGGTGCTTTTCTTATTGTTTATCTCACTTTGATCGTCGTTGTCGCCTTTCCTATGTTGATTTCGGAAATGGCGATTGGGCGTCATGGTCAATCAAACCCAGTCGATAGCATGCGAAGTCTGACGGCATCGCCTGCTGGAAAAAACATGGGTGCTGCTATTGGCTGGTTTGGTCTGAGTGTGCCCAGTCTGGTATTGGCATTTTACAGTATCGTCGGCGGCTGGTTGATCTGCTTCTTCTTCGGCGCAATTTGTGACCTCTTTTCTTTCAACCAAGCCGCGGCTTGGCTCAAAGGTTTTAGCGCAGAAAGAAACTTGTTAGGTACGCTGGTATTTTATCTTTTGACCATCTTGATCGTTCAAGGTGGCATTAAACAAGGTATTGAAAAGTGGTCCACTCGTTTAATGCCTGCACTGTTTGTGTTATTTGCGCTCCTTTTTGTTTACATCATGACTCAGCAAGGCGCTGTTGAGGGGCTTAAACATTACTTGATCCCTGATTTTGACAAGGTGATGGACCGTAAACTGATTTTGGCTGCGATGGGGCAGGGGTTCTTTTCACTCACCATTGGTGGTTGCTCAATGCTCATCTACGGCTCTTATCTGAGTAAAAATGAAAACCTGCCTAAAATGGCGATGAGTGTCACCTTAGTTGATACTAGTGTCGCCTTTATTGCTGGTCTCGTTGTTATGCCTGCGATGTATGTCGCGATGCAAAAAGGGGTCGAAATTTATGCGGCTGATGGCTCACTACTCAGTTCGGATACGTTAGTTTTTACCGTATTACCTTTGATGTTTGAGAGCTTAGGTTGGTTTGGGCAAGTCTTCCAGATACTCTTTTTCTTACTTCTGACCATAGCGGCGCTGACGTCTTCAATCTCAATGTTGGAATGCCCGGTCTCTTTGGTCAGTGAACGTTTTAACACAAAACGCTCAGTGACAAGCTGGGTTCTGGGTGGGGCTATTGCCTTAGTAAGCGCCGTGATTGTTTATCACTTTGAATCTTTATTTGGTTTGGTTGCCATGGTAGCGACACAATATTTGCAGCCTGTAGCAGCGCTTCTATTTTGTGTGTTTGCTGGCTGGGTATGGAAAAAAGCACCTAAGCTACAGGAGTTAGAGCAGGGCAACCCAAGCTTTGGACGCAGTTTATTCGGTAGAGTGTGGCCAATCTATACCAAATTCGTCTGCCCGCTGTTTATTTTTGTCGTGATTTGGGCCTCCCTGACTTAGCACTTGATGGAGAGTAGGCGTTACAGCTCTACTCTCCCTTGCATTAGCCTTTGCCGCGAGTTTTGGTTTTTTTACTTGGCGCGTTTTTCTCAATAAAACCAATGATCATAGCGGCGATATCTTTCCCTGTTGCTTGTTCAATACCCTCAAGTCCTGGTGACGAATTTACTTCCATAACCAATGGCCCTCGATTGGACCTGAGCAAATCGACGCCTGCCACATTGAGTCCCATGATCTTGGCGGCAGCAATGGCTGTGCGGCGCTCCTCGGGAGTGATCTTAATTAAAGAAGCGCAGCCTCCGCGATGCAAATTTGAACGAAACTCACCATCGGCACCTTGCCTTTTCATTGCTGCAATGACTTTATCACCGAGAACAAAACATCGAATATCTGCACCGCCGGCTTCTTTGATGTACTCTTGAACCATGATGTTGGCCTTTAGCCCCATAAAGGCTTCGATAACACTCTCAGCGGCTTTGCGCGTTTCGGCTAACACGACACCTATGCCTTGAGTGCCTTCGAGCAGTTTTATCACCACAGGTGTTCCACCGACCATATCAAGCAAGTCTTTTACATCGCCGGGCTTACTGGCAAAACCGGTGATCGGCATACCTATTCCTTTGCGAGAAAGTAATTGCATTGAGCGTAATTTATCTCTTGAGCGAGTGATCGCCACAGATTCATTCACAGGGTAAACATTCATCATTTCAAACTGACGTAAAACGGCCGTACCAAAAAAAGTCACAGACGCCCCTATTCTTGGAATAATAGCGTCAAAACCAGCAAGCTCCTCTCCTTGGTAATGAATTTCTGGTTTGTCTGAGTTAATGTTCATATAGCAGTGCAAAACATCAATCACTTTCACCTCATGGCCCCTACTTTGTGCGGCTTGAATGAGGCGTTGAGTTGAATAAAGCTCAGCATCACGAGATAAAATCCCAATCTTCATGACTGGATATCCTCAAAAGGCACAGAAAATGACAATGAAGGATCGACGATGATGTGTTGTTTCATCGCAGAGCGCCCAAGTAACATGTTGTATTTCATTGTGCTTCTATCGGTTAGGCCAATTTCTATCGGCCACAGCAGCGAGTTAAACTGGCAGAGAGTTTCAATGATGTAACGGGTCTCATCATGGCCACCAGAATTGCGGATCACACGTTGATCAATCAGTTTTGCTCTGCACTTAAGATCGCTTGTGGCACTTGATGAGTAGCGAAAATTGACCCATTGAATGCCATTTTGCGCTGATAATTTGATATCTAGCGCATGTAAGCACGATGTTTTTGCGCCTGTATCCAGTTTAACATTGATCATTTTGATGCCGAGCTCAGGTAAACTCATGGTCTCACGCCAGCCAGCACAGATTTTTTTATTCATCTTGATATCTATTGGTTAATAAGTCGCGTTCACTCGATCCCAGACCGCGTAATAGGGTAACAACGGTTCACTTAAGTTGAGGATCTAGAGGAAGGTTTTGATGAGGCGCGAATCTATCAATGGCGCAATAAAATGAACAATGAAAAATAATTGTCGATACGACAAAAATAAGCGGCAGAGCTGCTGCAGTTATTTTGGTGTTGTGCTTGAAAGGGCAATAAAAAAGCCAGCGAAATTGGCTGGCCTTTTTATCAAGCACTTAGGCTTTTTCTGGGATGGCTTCAAGTAGCGCGGTCATTTGTTGCCAAAACAGGCCGACAGTGTCGATCTTGACTTTTTCATCAGGAGAATGAGGAAACTTGATTGTGGGGCCAAAAGAGACCATGTCCATTTGCGGGTAAGGCTTTTTAAACAGTCCACACTCAAGGCCGGCATGAATCACCATGATATTTGGCTTGTGGCCGTAGATTTGGCTATACATGTCTCTAAAAACAGCCATGATTTCAGAGTCTGCATCGGGCTTCCAGCCAGGGTAAGCACCGGAAAATTCCAGCTCTGCTCCGGCTAATGTTGCCAAAGATGTCAGTACTTGTTCAACTTGTTCACGTCCTGAGTCGATCAAAGAACGAATTAAACATAAGATACTGACGTGAGTTTCTTGTGTAGTGATCACACCGACATTCAGCGATGTTTCTACTACGCCTTCTATGTCATCGCTCATTCGCATTACACCGTTAGGGCAAGCATTGAGTAGATTGATAAGTTTTGACTGATCGTTAGCCGCCATCACAGACGTGATTGACGTACTTGGTTGATTGAAAGACACAATGTCCGTTTCAACTTTGCCAAGTTCAGATTTGATCAGATCAGTAAAGCGATTGAAGGCGGCTTCCAGCGCTTGTAAATTCTTCTCTGGCAGCGCAACGGTAGCAAAAGCTTCGCGCGGAATGGCATTACGTAAACTTCCGCCACGTATCTCACTCAGTCTCAGATCTAAATCTTGAGCATGCATCGCTAGGAAACGCCCCATCAGCTTATTGGCGTTGGCGCGTCCGGTATGAATATCACAGCCTGAGTGGCCACCTTTTAGGCCTTTGATTACCAACTCTCGGGTTGTATAACCTGAGGGTACATCTTCGCGATGAATGGTCATGGTGATTTCACCATCCACACCACCAGCGCAGCCCATATAGACCTCACCTTCTTGCTCCGAATCTGTATTGAGTAAGATTTCACCTTCTAACCAACCAGCTTCGAGTCCAAAAGCGCCCGTCATTCCCGCTTCTTCATCAACGGTGAGTAACACTTCAAGTGGCCCGTGTTTAATGTCGGTTGAAGCCAGAACAGCAAGGCATGAAGCCATACCAATACCATTGTCAGAACCTAGAGTCGTGCCTTGGGCTGTGACCCAATCACCGTCGATATAAGGACGGATAGGATCTTTAGTAAAGTCGTGTACGGTATCTTCATTTTTTTGCGGAACCATATCGATATGAGCTTGGAGTACAACGCCTTTTTTGTTTTCCATTCCAGAAGTGGCAGGCTTACGAATAAATACGTTTCCTGTTGAATCCCTTCTTACCTCTAATCCTTGTTCCTTTGCCCATCCTACAATGTATCCAGCCAACGCCTCTTCATGTTTTGAAGGGTGAGGAATAGAGCAAATTTTATCAAAAAATTGCCATAGGATACTCGGGGATAGGTTACTTATTTCAGAATGGAATTCAGACACAGAAATCTCCTTAATTGACAATAAAAGCGACGTCTCTCTTCACTTTAAAGAATCATTATGTCATACGATGGCACAACTGGGTAATATCACCTTGCTTTGATGGGAAAGAAACCAGGGACCACTGTCGTTAGGCTTCTATTTTGCGCAATTTATGCCCGCTTCGCGGTGACTTTGTGTGACTATGGTCACATTTTTATTGAAAATCGATGTCTTTGTGGTATAGTGCAAAAACTAAGTTTGCAAAAAATGCTCACAGGAAGAGTCCGAGTGTTCGCCTCCATGGAACTGAGAAATCAATACGTTTAATTTGATTCAAAGGTGATTATTATGAAAGGTTTACCCTGCGCTCCTTACTGGCTCAATACAGCCATTTACACTAGCCGCTTTGTTTATCCAACCAGCTTTGGTTACTAGTTTGTAAAAAACTCACAGCGGTGTTGCAAGCCAATCCTCTATGCCACTTGATTTAAGTGGCATTTTTGTTTGAGTGACTTCTGTCTAAGTCGATATATATAACCTTCTGAACCTACTTCCATTTCTCTCCATTTATATTTTGGTGTACGGCTTTCCTTACCCACAAGCTGGAATAAATATAGCGGCAAGCGGCAATTGAATGTGGAATTTACTTTTTGATGACTTTATAATCCCGGCCAATCGATTACGCAACCGTTTATATTTACCCTTTTTAGGACTCGAACATGCTCGAAAAATTATTCAAGCTCAGCGAAAATGGCACTAATGTCAGAACTGAAATTATTGCTGGTATTACGACATTTTTGACAATGGCCTACATCATTTTTGTAAACCCAGCCATGTTAGCAGACGCTGGAATGGACAAAGGGGCGGTCTTTGTGGCGACCTGTCTTGCTGCAGCCATTGGATGCTTTATCATGGGCTTTGTTGCCAACTACCCGATAGCCTTGGCTCCAGGTATGGGGTTAAACGCCTTTTTTACTTATGGTGTTGTGTTAGGTATGGGACATACTTGGCAAGTGGCATTGGGCGCTGTGTTTGTATCAGGGCTGATCTTTATGGCTTTGAGTATCTTCAAAGTTCGTGAATGGGTGATCAATTCGATCCCAATGTCTCTGCGTACTGGGATTTCCGCTGGTATAGGGCTGTTTCTTGCCTTCATCGGTTTGCAAAATTCAGGCTTAGTGGTGGACAATCCGGCAACTTTGGTTGGACTTGGCAACATTACTGACTTAAAACCAGCGCTGGCAGCACTTGGTTTTTTTCTTACTATCGGTCTAGTTTATCGCGGCGTTCGCGGTGCGGTAATGATAGCAATTCTTGCCATTACAGCTTTGGGGCTATTGCTTGGTGACGTGCAGTGGGGAGGCGTGATGTCAGTTCCTCCGAGTATTGCACCTACTTTTCTTGAGATGAACATCGCTGATGTGTTCCAAGTGGGCATGATATCTGTGGTATTTGCTTTCTTATTTGTTGACCTATTTGATACCGCTGGCACATTAGTCGGCGTGGCATCCAAAGCTGGATTTATCAAAGAAGATGGTAAACTGCCACGCTTGAGTAAGGCGCTACTTGCGGATTCCACCGCGACATCTGTCGGTGCGGTACTAGGCACATCGAGCACGACCTCTTTTGTTGAATCTACAGCAGGCGTTGCGGCGGGTGGTCGTACGGGTTTGACTGCGGTTGTTGTCGGTATTTTATTCCTTTTAGCCCTGTTTTTCTCTCCGTTGGCTGGTATGATCCCAGCGTATGCTACTGCAGGCGCACTTTTTTATGTTGCGATATTAATGATGTCGGGCTTAGTGAGCGTTGATTGGCGAGATCTCACTGAAGCAGCGCCAGTGGTGGTGACGTGTTTGCTTATGCCTTTGACCTATTCCATTGCGGAAGGTATTGCGCTTGGTTTTATTTCTTACGCAGCAATAAAACTACTCAGTGGCCGAGGCCGTGAAGTATCAGTCAGTGTTTGGGTCTTATCTGCCATCTTTATTATTAAGTATCTGATCAGCTGATCCTTACTCTGCTGATGATAGTAAGTCATCAGCAGAGCTATTTTATAGAGTTTTTGTTTTTATTCGATTATCAGAGCATTGTGCGCGGAGGACCTTGGGTCGCCAAAGCGCGATGTCAAATTGTTTAGGTTATTTACATGAGTAAAAAATTTATTATTACTTGGGATCAAATGCATTCATACTGCCGTGAGTTGGCTGAGATGCAGATGCCTGCAGAGCAATGGAAAGGAATTTGGGCGGTCAGCCGTGGTGGTTTGGTTCCTGGGGCGATTTTGGCTCGTGAACTTGGGATCCGTTATGTCGATACTATTTGTATCTCAAGTTACGACCATGATCACCAACGTGATATGAGCGTACTTAAAGCGCCAGAGGGCGACGGTGAAGGGTACTTGATCATTGAAGATTTGGTTGATAGTGGGGATACCGCGCGTCAACTTCGCTCGATGTATCCAAAAGCGAAACTGATCGCTGTTTGTGCAAAACCTTCAGGCGTAGAGCTGCTTGATGACTACGTTGTCGATATTGCGCAAGATACTTGGATTGAGCAACCTTGGGATATGGCGATTCAATATATCGAGCCGATTAACCGCAAACAAAAATAATTGCTTGCTTAGATAACAATTTGCCGATGAAAAATGGTCCTCTCTTGGGCCATTTTTTATTATCATAGGTCAATACCCAAGTAAGCTCGTCTTTTGGTCGCTGATCACAGAGTCGATGTTATCGTAACTAATTTGAAAAGGACTTAGCTAAGTCGGGCTACCTTTTCTTTAAGCTCGCGGCCGAAACCATGCTGCGAGTTCGTCGTCTTTGGGTAGATCATTAACCGTCAACAAGAGAGTGACTCACATGTCTGAGGAAGTCAGCAAAAACCTGTCTGAAAATTTATTTATCAATCATAAACAGGCAAAAGAAACGTCCAACCTCATACGTTATCTCCCCACGAGTGAAGCGCTGTTGACCGAGAAAAAACAGAGCACGCCAGCGCACTGGTATCGAACCTTGCGCCGCGTTCAATGGGCATGGCAAGGCCTTGATCCGATTGATATCGACTCAGTGCTGGCAAAAATCGCAGCGTCAACCCATTCCAGGACGGACGATCAATGGATTGATACTGTGATGGGCTATCACGGTGGCAATTGGGCTTATGAGTGGATTAAGCTTGGGATCAAATACCAGAAAAAGGCGCGTTCTAGTGATGGCGAACAAGCGGCGGATTCATTGTTCCATGCTTCTTTGTGCTTTAGTGTGGCAGGTTACCCTCACCTGAAAAACGACAACCTTGCCCTTCAGGCGCAGACATTAGCCAGTAATGCGTATCTTGAAGCAACGAAAAAAACGCAACACATCATCAAACGAATTGAAATCCCCTTTGAAAAGAAAGTCATCGTTGCTCATTTGCATTTAAAAACCACAGAGACGCCTCAGCCTGTGGTCCTAGTGAGCGCAGGACTAGATAGTTTGCAAACCGATTTGTGGCATTTATACCGTGACCACTTGGCCGACAAAGGTCTGGCGATGCTGACTATTGACATGCCTGGTGTAGGGCACAATAGCCATTGGAATTTAACCGAAGACACGTCTCGTCTTCATCAAGCGGTTTTGAATGAGTTGTACAGCATCCCTTGGGTTGATCATCACAAAGTCGCTTTGATTGGCTTTCGTTTTGGCGGCAATGCCATGGTACGCTTGTCATTTTTTGAACAAGACAAAATCAAAGCGTGCGTTGCTATGGGAGCGCCCATCCATGATTTATTCACCTCTCCCGAGAAACTCAAGAATATGCCCAAAATGTACTTGGATGTGCTGGCATCGCGTCTGGGAAAAAATGTGGTGGATATTCATAGTTTGGCTGGACAGATGATGGCCTGGTCTTTAAAAGTGCAAGGGCTACTCTCAAGTCGAAAAACTCGAGTGCCTATATTGGCGATGAGTATGGACAACGATCCTGTATCGCCGCACAGTGATAATCAGATGGTTGCGCTATTTAGCGATTATGGCAAGGCAAAGAAAATCAAAGCCAAAACAATTACAGAAGGGTATGAGCAATCCCTCGAATTAGCGATAAAGTGGATAGAAGATGAGCTAAAAAGGTGACTTTTTTGTTAATCCAGACAACAATTAAACTGTAAAGACCTACCCAAACTTTTCAGTCCCGTTTCTCAAAATTGAGAATAAAATGAATATGGAGATTCATTATGTCTGAACAAACCAAGCAACCGACTCACTATCGTTTATTATCATCGCTTAAAGCGATTGGGCCTTATTTACGTGAGTCATTGAGCCAAGATGGCACGTATATTTTTGATTGTCTTTCCGTGTGTGTGAATGACAAAAAGTCACCAGAAGAAAGGGAGTTTTGGGGCTGGTGGCTGCAATTAGAGCAAACGGACCAATCTTTTGAAGCACGTTACAGCTCTGGACTGTATGACTCGGCTGGGGAATGGAAAGAAAAATCACTGCCGAAAAAAACCATCCAAGATGTGACAAGAACCCAAGCGGTATTTCACGAAAAGCTGGTTAAGATGCTTGAGAAAGAGTTCGAAATTTCCGTTACCTTACACGAAGAATCGCATACGTTTGTAGAAGCCTGAAGGGGCTTTACCATTAAGTTGAACAAAAAGGCGCTCACAGCGCCTTTTCTACTTGTGAAATTGTCTCGACATTGCTAAAACATGATTCTCTGTCTCGGTGATTATTTTGCTCACGACAACCTCGTGGTGAATAAGACTCAGTGACGTCAAAGGCTCGCCTTAGAGCGAGTCGGACCGGACATATCATGTATTTTTAAAGTAGTAGGGCAATGGATAAAAAAAGCGCACAATCATTTCAATCCCAAACCGTAGTGGTTAAGCTGGGAACAAGCGTATTAACAGGTGGCACACTTGCATTAGACAGAGCTCATATGGTCGAGCTCGCGCGCCAGTGTGCAGAGTTAAAAAAGCAGGGACATTCTGTGGTATTGGTTTCTTCTGGCGCGATTGCTGCTGGTCGTGAACACCTTGCGTATCCAACCCTTCCCAACTCCATGGCAAGCAAACAACTGTTGGCGGCGGTGGGTCAAAGTCAGTTAATCCAGACTTGGGAGTCACTCTTTGCCCTCTATGGCATCAAAATTGGTCAGATGTTGCTTACCCGCGCCGACCTAGAAGACAGAGAACGCTTTCTCAATGCGCGTGATACCATTCAAGCGCTGATTAAGCACGATATTATTCCGGTCGTGAATGAAAATGACGCCGTTGCCACCAGTGAAATCAAAGTGGGTGACAACGACAATCTCTCTGCGCTAGTAGGGATTTTATGTTCTGCTGATAAATTATTGCTGCTTACCGATCAAAAAGGTCTTTTCACCGCCGATCCAAGAAAAGATCCTAATGCAGAGCTTATCACTGAAGTCAAAACCATCGATGATACGCTGAGAAATATCGCAGGAGGGAGCGGAACAGCGCTCGGCACTGGTGGTATGGCGACCAAGCTTCAGGCAGCAGATATTGCCAGAAGAGCAGGCATTGAAGTGATGATTGCAGCGGGGAGCTCGGCCAATGTGATTTTTGATGCATTGAGCGACACACCGCAAGGCACTCGTTTCTTGCCAAGCGAAGAAGCGCTTGAGCATAGAAAACGTTGGATTTTAGCGGGCCCAAGTACCTCTGGCGATATCATTATCGACCAAGGCGCTGTCACAGCTGTGTTGAAAGGTGGGAGCAGTTTACTGGCAAAAGGCGTGGTCAAAGTCAGTGGTGAATTTGCTCGCGGCGAAGTGGTGTGCGTTAAAGGCGTTAATAATAAAGTCTGCGCACGAGGCATTGCCAGCTATTCAAGTAAAGATATGGCTCAGATTGTTGGCAAGCACAGCAAAGACATTGTTAAAATCTTAGGTTACGATTACGGCACTGAAGTGATTCACCGAGATGACATGGTCATAATCCATGAGTAAGGAAGTAAAATTGGAACTAATTTCGATGGGAAAAGCGGCCAAGCAGGCGGCTTTTCAACTAGCCACCACATCGACGGCTAAAAAAAACGAAGCACTGGCTATCATTGCTGATGAGCTTGAAGCCAAAGCAGACGTGATCTTAGCGGCCAATGCGAAAGACATCGCGAAAGGCCGTGAGTCAGGCATGTCAGAGGCTCTACTGGATAGACTATTACTCAATCCAGAGCGTTTGCAAAATATTGCTGGTGACGTCAGAAATGTCATAAAGCTCAACGATCCCATTGGCAGTGAACTTGAGAGTAAGGTGCTTGAAAATGGCCTATCGTTAGCGAAGCGCCGTGTACCGCTTGGCGTGGTTGGGGTTATCTACGAAGCGCGCCCAAATGTGACTATCGATATTGCGGCTTTGTGCCTTAAAACCGGCAACGCCAGTATCTTACGTGGTGGCAGCGAAACCTTCTTCTCCAATATTGAGTTGGTCAAAGTGATTCAATCGGCATTAGAAAAAGCCGGTTTGCCAGCGGAGTCTGTCCAGTACATCGACAAACCCGATCGTGAATTGGTATCGCAACTGCTCAAATTAGATGAGTACGTTGATATGATCATTCCACGCGGCGGCGCAGGCTTGCACAAAATGTGTAAAGAAAACAGCTCAATTCCGGTCATCATCGGTGGATTTGGTATCAGCCATGTCTTCGTTGATGAAAGCGCTGATCTTGAAAAATCGGTTCAAGTGGTGGCGAATGCGAAGCTGCAACGTCCATCGGCGTGTAATGCACTTGATACGTTATTGGTTCACGAGCGTGTTGCTGAGCCGTTTTTGGCGATGTTGGCCGAGTTACTCAAAGACAAGATTACCTATGTAGTTGAATCTGCTACCTGTGAAAAAATGCCGAAGGTGCCTAACATGCGTTTGGCGCAAGATGGGGACTTTGATACTGAGTGGTTGAGCTATACCTTAGGGGTTAAATCGGTGGCGAGCACTGCTGAGGCGATTGAACATATGCGTGAGCACAATGCCAGTCATTCCGATGCGATTATGACCAATAGCATTGAAAATGCGGAGCTATTTATTAACTCGGTTGACTCTGCGGCTGTGTATGTCAATGCCTCGACGCGCTTTACCGATGGGGCACAGTTTGGCCTTGGCGCTGAAGTTGCTGTCTCAACACAAAAGCTTCATGCAAGAGGCCCTATGGGTCTTGAAGAGCTCACCAGCTACAAATGGATTGGCAAGGCAAATTATTTGTCTCGTCCTTAAGTTTTGCAAAACAATCATGATAGAAAAGGGGCGATATGCCCCTTTTTCTTTCCATAAATCAAGGGAATCCGTTAGACTACAATTCTCATATATGGAGGTGATATGCATTGTCCTTTTTGCTCTGAGAATGACACAAAAGTCATTGACTCGCGTTTGGTTGCCGACGGACACCAAGTCAGGCGTCGTCGTCAGTGTTTAGCTTGTAGTGAGCGCTTCACTACCTTTGAAAGCGCAGAACTTGTCATGCCGAAAGTCGTTAAGTCGAACGGCAATCGAGAGCCGTTTGATGAAGACAAAATGGTCGGAGGCTTGCAAAGAGCGTTAGAAAAAAGACCAGTAAGCGCGGATTCTGTCGATGTGGCGATCAGCATGATTAAATCTCGTCTGCGTGCAACCGGTGAGCGAGAAGTACCAAGTGACATGATTGGCAATCTTGTGATGGAGCAACTTAAAGATCTCGATAAAGTTGCCTACATTCGTTTTGCCTCTGTTTATCGAAGCTTTGAAGACATCAAAGAGTTCGGTGAAGAAATTGCCAAACTAGAAGATTAATTGATCAAGGTTTTCGGATGTTCACCATAGAAGATCATACCCATATGTCTCGCGCTCTCAAGCTCGCTGAACTTGGGAAGTACACCACAGCCCCAAACCCCAGAGTGGGCTGTGTTATCGTTAAAGACGGCTTGGTGGTCGGTGAAGGCTTTCACTATCGCGCTGGCGAGCCTCATGCAGAGGTTCATGCGCTGCAAGCGGCCAAAGAGCGCGCTATTGGGGCGACGGTGTATGTCACCCTTGAGCCTTGCTCTCACTATGGGCGCACTCCTCCATGCGCAGAAGCCTTGATAAAAGCCAAAGTAGGGCGCGTTGTGTGCGCCATGCAAGATCCGAATACTTTGGTGTCTGGGCGAGGCATCCAAATGCTGCGCAGCGCAGGTATTGAGGTTGATGTCGGTTTGCTTGAACAAGATGCGCTTGATCTCAATCGCGCTTTTATCAAAACCATGCGTAGTGGCTTACCCTTTGTTCAGCTCAAACTGGCTGGCAGCCTTGATGGGCAAACCGCGTTAAAAAATGGTCAAAGCCAGTGGATCACCTCAAGTCAAGCTCGCCAAGATGTGCAAGCATTCAGAGCGCAAAGCGGCGCCATATTATCCACCAGTAAAACCGTGATAGAAGACAATGCATCACTGACGGTGCGCTGGTCAGAACTTCCAGCCAGCATTCAAGCGATTTACCCTGAAAAGGCGCTGCGCCAACCTCCACGTGTCATTCTTGATCGCAAGCAAACATTGACCTCTGATCTGAGATTCTTTCAATCACAGAGTGAGTCGATTATCATTGCACCCAGTAATGAGCATTTTGATGAGCTCGATTGGTCTAAACAACTTGAATTGTTACCGATCTTCAAAACTTTAGCCAAAACTTACAGCATTAATCATTTGTGGGTTGAAGCGGGCGCAACCTTATCTCGCAGCTTGATCCGTGAAGGTTTGGTTGATGAACTCATTCTCTATATTGCACCTAAACTTATGGGGAATGATGGCCGAGGGCTGCTGGGTGATTTAGGCTTAACCAGCTTAGAGCAAGCCATTGACCTTGATATTAAAGAGGTCAGAATGGTCGGTAAAGATTTGCGTATAATCGCTAACCCTATTAGTAAAGAATAGTAATCATGTTTACAGGTATTATTGAAGCCGTCGGAACCCTGACTGAATTGACCCCCAAAGGGGAGGACGTCAGTGTCACGATTGATGTTGGCAAACTCGACATGTCAGATGTGAAACTGGGCGATAGCATCGCTGCCAATGGCGTGTGTTTGACCGTGGTGAACTTCACTCAGTCGAGTTACAGTGCCGATCTCTCACTGGAAACACTGCGTAAAACTGGTTTTAATCAGTATCAAATAGGTCGCAAGCTGAATTTAGAAAAAGCCATGTTGCCCACCACACGCTTTGGTGGTCACATTGTTTCGGGTCACGTGGATGCCGTTGGGGAAATCACCGAGCGGATCAGCGTTGGACGCGCTTGGGAGTTTTGGGTCTCTGTGCCTGCGGATCTGACTCGCTATATCGCTGAGAAAGGTTCAATAACCGTGGATGGCGTCAGCTTAACGGTGAATGCACTGCGCAAAGATGCGTTTAAGCTCACCATAGTGCCCCATACCAGTAAAGAAACCACCATCGCCTCGTTTGAAGTTGGGCAAGCGGTCAATTTAGAGGTTGATATCCTAGCAAGGTACATGGAGCGTCTATTAACAGGGCGTCAGTCAGAGCCATCTTCTGGGTTGACGATGGAATTCTTGCAGCAAAATGGCTTTGCCTAACTTTTTATATTGCACTTTGAGTCAGTCAAAAAATTAAATCACAGGACAATTACAATGCCGATCAGTACCCCCCAAGAAATAATCGAAGATATCCGCCTAGGAAAAATGGTCATTCTTATGGATGACGAAGATCGTGAAAATGAGGGCGATCTGATCATGGCGGCCGAAAAGGTAACGCCTGAGGCAATCAATTTTATGGCAACTCATGGCCGTGGTTTAATTTGTTTAACCATGACTAAAGACCGTTGTGAGCGCTTAGGCCTGCCTCCTATGGTTCAAGACAACAACGCGCAATATACCACTAACTTTACTGTTTCAATTGAAGCAGCAGAAGGGGTGACCACCGGGATTTCAGCGGCTGATCGCTCTCGCACAGTCCAAGCGGCCGTTGCGCCGCAAGCCAAAGCGGCAGATTTGGTTCAACCTGGGCATATTTTCCCGCTCGCAGCGCAAGACGGCGGCGTTTTGACTCGCGCTGGGCATACCGAAGCGGGCTGTGATTTAGCGCGTCTTGCCGGGCTTGAGCCGTCTGGCGTGATTGTTGAGATCTTAAAAGACGATGGCAGCATGGCCCGTCGCCCAGACCTTGAGATTTTCTCAGAGAAACACGGCGTTAAACTTGGCACCATTGCCGATTTGATTGAGTATCGCAATAACACCGAAACCACCATAGAGCGCGTTGCTCAGTGTATGCTGCCAACGGAATTTGGTGAATTTGAGCTGGTGACCTTCCGCGATACTATAGATAACCAAATCCACTATGCCCTGTGCAAAGGTGACATCAAAGAGCAAGCGCCACTGGTGCGCGTTCACCTGCAAGATACCTTTACTGACCTCTTGTATAGCGACCGAAATGCAGAGCGTAGCTGGACGCTATCAGCGGCAATGAAGCGTATCGGTGAAGATGGCGGCGTATTGGTGATCCTTGGTAACGAGGAGTCCACTGAGCTTCTGATCCACCGAGTGAAAATGTTTGAAGCGCAAGATAAAGGCAACGCACCAACGCTTGCTAAAAAGCAAGGCACCTCAAGACGGGTAGGGGTTGGCTCTCAAATTCTTGCTGATCTTGGCGTTAGTGATATGCGTTTGCTCTCATCAACCAATAAGAAATACCACGCTCTAGGCGGTTTTGGCCTGAATGTGGTTGAGTACGTTTGTGAGTAAATGGGTTAGATGATGGTTTAGAAAAAGGCTCCGGGTGGGGCCTTTTTTGGTTTTGGGGGACAGAATTGAAGTGCGAGGTGCTGATTGTGAGGGTTTTGGCCATTTCTGTGTTGCAATTTCTTATGAATGCCGGATATTTGGATAAATTTAGTTAGGGCAAAATAAAAGACCTGCCCCCGAGCATGTTCCCTTGCCTGCTAGCAGTTCCACACCAAGAAAAGATAACGCTAAAAACGAGTAACGCTCATCGTTTAAAGGTGATGAACTTTGTTACGATAAACTGATCATCCCCATCAGCTATGTTGATAGTTTTTTTATGTTTGGCCTCAACTGCCTAAAAAAATTGCTCTACTACATCAGACAAGGAAATGATAAATTCTTCTCTACTCTTGTATTCACTTGCCATACATTCACTTATAGCAATATCATGTGCTATTGAGCCCTCTTCAGCAAAGTAGGAATAAACATCGCAATTTTGAGTAGCTGATTTAGCCCATGATTCTTGAGACAGCTTAATCTTTTTTTGATAATCAACAGCACCAGACAAATACTCATCCAAATTCAAATACGCCTTTTGCATTTTAGCTCTAGATGTAGCCTCAACTTCTTTTTTACAGCTTAAAAGCTCGCTCGATGAACTTAAATTAGTGCAAGCAGATACCGATACGCTTGAAAAAAGAAAAATAAGAGTAGAAATTATAAGTTTTGTATTCATTCACCCTGTCCTCTCAAGTAATTTGCTCTTTGTCTTCCTGATTCATAAGAGTTCAACACAGAGCTTCCTTCAATATAATCAATTAGGACTTGTCTATCATTTAACATACCTTTTGTCATTGGTTTAGGGCCTTTTGTAAACCCTTGATATACGAAGTCGACCAGAATATCTCTGATCTTACTATCAAGCTCTAGCCAATTCACCCTACTTTCTTTATTCTTTGTCCATTTCCAGTAGTTATTCTTAGCTCTATTTTCATATTCCGGATAGATAGATGTAAAGAGGTTATGTTGGTCCTTTCTTGTAATCGCATCTATTTTATTTATATTTTGATTTACAAACTGACTGGCGTTCTCTCCTTTTAATCCCGCACTTTCTGATATCAGTTTTGCTATATCAGGGAAAACTCCAGCATTCGTCAAATCTGCTAGTACTTCTTCCTGACTCCTATTACCACAATCATACCCCCTCCCTATTGTCACACCTGAATTGCTATTTCCTGGCCAATGAATTTTCCTTGAGAAGTAATTTGAACTTTCTGCATCATTACCTTCGGCGTTAAAAGTCACCTGTCCCTTGGGCACTGTTAACCACTTCTGGTCCATCTCATCATCAACAAACTTCCAACCTTCTTTAATAGCTTCATCTAAAGCGAGAATGGTATTTTTGTCTACAATCCCATCAACGTTACCAAATTGGTAACTTTTATGTGTGGTATGTGTAGGTTTATAGTGAGCTTGAAACTGTTTAACTGCGCCTTCTGTCGCGCGGCCAAAATCGCCATCTGCACCAAATTTACCTAAGTTAAAGCCACAGTCAATCAGAGCCTGTTGGACTTTTTTGATCTCTTCAGTCTCTATTGAGCCTTTTTTAAGGGCGTTAAACTTACCAGCAGCTAGCTCATTGAGCGGCTTGGATTGTTTTAGCGATGATTTGAGTATCAGCTCATCTTCAGAGTCATTTTTCGCAGATTCAGTGGCTTGTTGAGGTGAAGGTGCTGGAGATGTCTTCGTTTCAATTCTATCTGACGGTTCATGAGCATTTTCAATAATACCTTGATCAAATGTACCTTTTGATAGATCACCCATTGGCTTTAAGGGACGCCCAAGCGGATCAGCCGCACCATTTTCGGTAGGATTTAAACGACCACGGATCGCATCATTCTTTTTTTTAAATTCCTCGAAACCTTTTGCCTCAAGCTCAAGCTGTTCCTGCTCTTTCTTTTGGTAGAGGGAATTCTGATCCTGTGAATATGCCTTTTGTGCATCAAAAATGCTTGGATACTTTACTCTTTTGTAGACCATAGAATAGACGATAGGATCATGCCCTAAATATTGCTGCATCGCGGTTTGGTCATAAAACATATCAACGGCTTGATCGTAGGTGACATGACACTTTTCCCAAAAAGCACTACCGCGCTGTGCGAATGGATAGTTGCGACCTTTCGGTGGAGGATTACTACTCATGGTTTACTCACATTGTTGAATAAAGAATATAAAATCATAGCGATTTTTCTTTGTGTATAATATAGGCAACCTGTTAAATAGGTAAATTCACTATTAAAAACAACATTTAGAAGCCTATCGAGAGCACCTAGCGAATATTTTGAACTCTTGAATAAAGCCGCATGCTTCCAGAGTGATTTTCAGAGCAAAGGGAAAAATTAATGACACACAACGACTTGAGTAAAAATCAAGACATATTTAGATGGAGAGGGGAGGGTGTTAAAGGTGAAAGTTATTCAGGACACACACCTAAAAAACTTCCACGAAAATAATTCAGGACACACCAAAATAATAGGGAGAGAATGACCAGCTATCTCATTATTTTTCCCTCATCAAGATGAACTTTCTCACTGTAGCTTCGGTCATGATTGACAACCTCGACCATTAGGTTTTTTGTGTCGATATTTTTAGGTAACTTGTAGCCTTGTTTTCGACCAGCGAGCGAGAGGGCAGTTAGCTGGCATTCTGAGTTAACCTTATCATTGCACTGGTCTATGTGCGCTTTAATAAAAGTGTTCCCTTTATTTTCCATAACTAATTCGTCATCTTTCACTATTACTGAAAAATCTATTTTTTGCTTGTTGGCTGGTATAACAAATATGGGACGATAGCCGAAGTTATTACTTACTTCCGATTTTATTTTACCTTCAGGATCATAGTTCGAGGGTTCAAAGCTTACAAAAAAATATTGATCATTACTAAAGTCACATTTGGTTCCGCAAAGAGAACGAACACCTACGTTTTTTTCTCGACCAGGCTCGACAATCATTTTGGGATGAGTAAGGGTAACTTTCCAGTCATCAAAGTTATCTTCGGTATAAGGCGTTTTCACTAGCTCATTGTCTTGGACTTTTAATTGAATAATTTTCGTTTGTATAAATTCAGGTATCGTTTTTTCATTGGATACAGTAAATACACCATTTCCATACTCATCGCTTACTAAAAGCATAGTATTAACATTCATCGCAAACGTTGAGTTAGCAAATACTAGGGCTGCTAAAGTGGTGACTTTTTTCATTATTTAATTCCTACAGGTTGATTTAGAAAAAAATTTGTTCAGGTGTTACTTCTGAGCGCGAATATTGCGCTATGCTATCTATACTCTGGTATTTTTTTGAATGAGTAACAGGTCACTCTCACTGGCGAGATACACGGATGTTGGACGTCCTAGTTTTGTTGTTATCATCTCAGCGCCTTGGCCTATGATTAAATCGATTTGAGACTTAAAAAATAAATATTCAAAGCCACCAATATACAGAACGTTTATCTCTCTATTTTTATTAACTCAGAGGTTTAACTGTTAAAAGTGTGTGTCCTGAATAATGGAATTTACGCATGAAATAAGGTACTAAAATGGGAAAATGAGACACACCTTCAGCTTTACAGCTGGCCTGATAAAGACTATAAATCTCTCAAAATCACATCACAATATATATCGCCAATAGGGCAAGTTAATAGAGTGTTAGCCTGTGACAGGTGATCAAATGAAATGTTCTCTCTAATATCATTATTTATTAGATTTACTTGAACTTGATTATTTAGAAGAAGAAAGGATGCGATAAATGAAATTTTAATAAACATTTTAATATTTACCCTTATTTTATATTTTTGCAAGATAAATAATTCGGGACACACACCAATAAAAATACCTAAAGAATCACTCTTTTAGTGTATATTTACAGTGAGTGTCCTAAATAGTTTTACTAGATAAAAAATATAGTATCTTTATGGTTGGTTAAAGTTAAATGATTAGTACTTTTCATTCTTTCGTATCTAAACCTTATTAAGCAGTATATTGATTAAATTATAAGCAAATTTCTACGACAAAAGAACGTGCTGTTTCAGAGGCTGAATACGATGCAATACAAAAGCTAGGATAAGTAGAAGAAAAAGTATCTTTTGGTTCAAACTCAACTAAGGTTAGAATCTGTTTTCTTTCACCTGAGACATTATCATTGCAGTTAATATTTCCATAAATGTCAGTATTAATTTTGTAAAGTGTCCATAATGAGTCAGTGTCAGGTCTATCAATGTGCATATCAAATTCAACTGAACCACTCGCGTCAGAATCTCCGCCCACAATTAGACCTTTAATATTAAGCCCCATGTTTCCATTTTCTAAATTTTTGTTGTTATTTACTGTCAATTTCAAATCACCAGATTCTCCCGGCCCCAAAGTAGTGAAACTAGATTGCGCGTATAGATCCCCGTTTATTCTTACCTCTCTTGGAACATATATGTGGTTAGTAGTATTTTTCAAAGTTACTTTGAATTCTTCTTGCTCTTTTTCAGAGGACATAATTCCCGTTGTACTTTTTAGGGAATCGAGCTTACTCACAACTGATTCAGCAGTCTTGGAGGATAAATTACGTTGTGTGTTAGATAGCTCGCATCGTTCAATCAATTTCACGCTTGCATGAGAATCGTAATGGCTAATCAGACTTCCTTTAGTACCATAAACCACAGTTCCTTTTGTCTGATAATCTTCCATTTTCTGTTCGTCCATCTATCTTTACTCCATAAAAAGCTGACTAATTTTTTGCTTTAGTAAGCATTCATTTAATTTGATGAATTGGCATATTAAAAAATACACTTATCTATAAGCCACGAATGAATGCAACAAAATTAACACACATGAAACAATACGGGTCAATAATAAACCAACTCTATTGATGGGATTGTTGTAAGAAAATTTAAGCCTTGTCACACTTGGAGTTATTACTAAAACCTCACTAAATCGGTAATTGATGACACACACCAAAAGAGCTAGTAACGATCTTTGTTTAGTTAGTTGGTTTCTATGAAGAATTCAGAAGATACACTTAATAAAAGCCATAACAGCTCAGTGCTTCTTTGTAGCTAACTTCAACGTGTAAGAATAGATAAATTGAAAATAAAGGTATCTTTAATTAAAAAAGCCTGTATATTGAATCTTGCTCTGGCAAAGAGTTGTTTCAAGATAAAATATAAAGAAAGTTTTTCAGCGTCATCCTTAGCAAGTTTCTCTCTGTAATCTCCTTAATCCTATATCCCAAAAATAATACTTATGTTCAGTGCACCCTAATTTTAATTTTATAAGGGGCATAATATGTCTAATCAAGTAATTGGTACAGTAAAGTGGTTTAACGAAACTAAAGGTTTCGGTTTTATTTCTCAAGAAAATAGTGATGATTTATTTGTTCATTTCCGGAACATTTTAGGCGATGGTTTTAAGAAGCTTGTTGAAGGTGATAAAGTTTCTTTTACTGTAGGTAGAGGTCCAAAGGGTCTTCAAGCTGAAAATGTAACGACTATTTAGTCTTAACGTTGAATTTAAATGACCTTGTCATAAGAACGACAAGGTCGTCGCTCTGACAAAGAGTTGTTTCAAGATAATATATAAAGATAGTTTTCCAGCGTCATCCCTAGCAAGTTTCTCTCTGTAATCACCTTAATTCTCTATCCTAAAATAATACCTATGTCCAGTGCACTCTAATTTTAATTTTTTAAGGGGCATAATATGTCTAATCAAATCATAAATAACGAGAATAGAATTAGTAAAAATAAAGCTATTCAAAATACAAAAAAGTCAATCAATGAAAAAATAAAGGTGAATAGTCTTCTACAGAGAATTGTAAGTGGTCAAGCTGGTGTTGTTTTGGAGGAATAGCTCTAGTGGTCAATACTTTAATAAAACGATTCAGGATAAAATAATTCAAGACACACACCCATTTGATTAAAAATTAAGGCGCAGTCAGGTGACTAGAGGAGATGCCATATCTAAACCAGACATGGCAATATTCGCGTTATTTTCGATAACGGCTCTAAGCATAGTATTTACGCTTCATTCTCAAAGCAACGTTAACCAAAGCGATTAAGACAGGCACTTCAACCAAGGGCCCAATAACACCGGCAAACGCTTGATCAGAGTTTAAGCCAAATACAGCGATGGATACGGCGATGGCCAATTCAAAGTTGTTGCCTGATGAAGTAAAGGCGATAGACGCATTTTGATCGTAAGGGATCCCCAAACGTTTTCCGATATAAAAGCTTACAAAAAACATCACCATAAAATAAATGATCAGTGGCAGGGCAATGCGCAGAACGTCCATGGGTAACTCGATGATCATTTCACCTTTTAGACTAAACATCAAAACGATGGTAGCCAACAGTGCAATCAGAGTTATGGGGGAAATGCGCGGAATGAAGACGTCGTTGTACCACTGTTCACCTTTAGCTGAGACCAAGAGTTTACGGCTTAAAAAGCCAGCTAAGAAAGGAATGCCTAAATAAATCAGCACGCTCTGGGCAATATCCCAGATAGTAATATCGACAACAAAACTTTCCAGACCAAAGTAAGGAGGTAAAACAGTAATAAATAGCCATGCCATAAAACTGTAGGTGACAATTTGAAACGCGCTATTTAGTGCAACGAGGGTTGCGCCGTATTCTTTATTTCCACCACTGATGTCATTCCAAACCAACACCATAGCAATACATCGGGCCAGGCCGATCAGGATGAGTCCCACCATATAGCCGGGTTGATCTCGTAAGAAAACAATCGCTAACAGGAACATTAAGGTAGGCCCTACCAGCCAGTTCATCACCAAAGAAAGCGTTATCGCGCGTTTATCACGAGTCACTTCCCCTAGAAGGCTGTAGTTCACTTTTGCAAGTGGCGGATACATCATTAAGATCAAGCCAATGGCAAGTGGAATATTGGTTGAGCCAACAGATAGACTCTCGTTCCACTGAGCGACTTGAGGAAATAATACGCCAACTCCGACACCAAAGGCCATGGCAAGAAAAATCCATACGGTTAGGTATCGATCGAGAAAACTCATTTTTTCAGATGCGCTGGTTTCGACACAGCTTGAGATGTTAGTCATACAGACCTCTTTCAATTGAAATTAATAAGCCAGCGAAATTGAACATCATTCGCTTACACCGTTTGAACACGACTTACCTTTGAGGAACTGCAACTCAGGCTCGATAAGTGTCAAATTATGTTTGAGGGTGATCTCCAGCACTTGCTTGACCCAAGGTGCGAGCATGGGGTTGATTTGGTAGTAAATCCACTTACCGCGTCGCTCATCTAGAACCAGTCCGTGTTTTCGTAATTCGGAAAGGTGTCGAGAGACTTTGGGTTGGCTGAGATTAAGCGCCCTCATTAGATCACAAACGCATAACTCCCCTTTTTTTTGCATTAAAAGTAGAGATTTAAGCCGAGTTTCCTCAGCAAGTGCTTTGTAAAGAAGGATTGGATTGAGCATAGGAACTCTTCAATGAAAAACATATATGAAATATCATATATATGGAATTCCATATATGTCAACTTTTTCGTTAAACATCGGCTTTGGAGAGGCAAATAAATTTAGGAAACCAAAAGAACTAAGAGTCGCTTGTTATTTACGTTTTACTGCAACCACAGAGTATGTGTGCCAATGCTTCGTTTGACCTGACGATGTTTTGCCATTTTCATCACGTTCAAAGAATCTGATTATTTCAAAATCAGAGAATAACCCTTTTACTTCTAATTCCGATAAAGGTGTTGTTGGACTATGGTGGTTTTTCGCCCAAGTGTCTTTGAGCCCCATAAAGTCACCAGCGAATACGCCGCCCACCTCAATAGAAGATTCAATCTTGTGCCAAGTTGTGTCAAATTGGCTTGGATCTGCAAAGAACAGACTGGAATTTGCGATAACAACACCGGATTTGGGATAGTCAAAAGATTCAAACGAAGACTCTGAAATATCCACGAATGGCTTTGAACTAAACCTGTCTCGACAAATGGCAACCGAATCAGGATTAATATCGAAGCCATGCACGGTAAATCCCTGTTTTTCAAGATATTCAATTTCGCTCCCTGTGCCACAACCACAGTCAGTCGCTACTCTGAGATTGGACTGATTCAGTTGAACGGCAAACTCAGTCCGTTTTGCATGCGGCCGAGCGAGTGTTTTTTGATAATATTGATGCCAAATTTGGTTTTTTTTGTTCATAAGAATCTGATTTTAATGAATAGATTGGAGGTAAGTATTCCTTGTTTGCCTTGAGTCAACTCGACAGGGTTGAACCTTGGCAATGTGGCGCATAACCTTCATTTGTTATACCACGTATTAGGCATAAAACTTCTTCAATGCTGTCTTTAAAAACTGCTTAAAGTGTATTGGAATGATGACAAACAAAGCCACTCCGCTATTGAAGTCTGGATTCAACTTCCGATAATACTGGATCTCTAACTTATCACTCGTTGCAAAAGAGGTTAATTCGGCTGCCGAGTAATTGCTGGACCGATTGACTGAAACTAGGCAACGTAAAGGCTCAGCAGAGCTCAAATCACCATCAGAGTTAAAAAGATCAAAGACCTTCTCTGGCGCGGGATGATGAGGGTGAGGCCATATAATCCCGGTGTTTTTAGCTATTGCACGATACATGGCTGGACTTAGCATTGTGTCCGCATAATAGATCTTTTTCCACGGGCGACGTAGCCAGCACTTAAAACTTTCAGATAGAGAAAATACAAAAGTATTATCACCTTTTCGGTATTGAGGGATAAATCCAGCAGAGGCTCGAATTACGATCATTGTTGATTCGTCGCTGAACGTAAGTAGACAGTAGCCTACTAGGTTACCTTGGTCGAAATAGAGTCTCAGTCTACGTTCAAATGCGTCTGAACTATCGAAGTACTTAGCGAGATACGCTTCTGGTGTGATGTTGGAGAAACTAATTTTTATTATGTGAATAATTGCTTGTCGTTCAGACTCAGATAGCCATAGCTTTGTTTGAGTTAAATCCTTGAACTCTAATTTCATCGCTAAGATACTCCTTCTAAGCTTTGAGTGTCTGTGAAAGACTATTCCGCGCTAATTTTGTCTTTTATTTCGTAATGGATCTGCTTCTCTACTTTTTTTATATCGATCCCAGCTTGGCTAAAGCCCCTCTTGATAGCACTAGAGACGTCAAGTTGACCTTCTCCGGTTAAAAAGTGTGTTCTCGCTTGATGGGTTTCAAATACGCAGATAATGTTTAAGCTCTGTGGAAAAGAAGAATATTTGACCGTATGAGTCACCCATAGAAAGCCATCGTAGCTTTTTAATGTGTCCTCACAAACGTCGGTTAACACCTCTCTGATTTGATTTTCGATTTTCTTATCTGATTTACGCATACCGCCAACTTCCTAATCAATACCTTTACAACCGCTTTGGCTAGAATGGTCTCAAATAATATTGAGCATGCCCCAAATGCCAAACGCTTATAGTATACCCAAGTGACTTCAAAGTGCAGGGTTCAGAGCGATATCACAGTGTTGAGTTCAAGGAAAATAACGCAGCGAAATAGTCATCTCTTACCAAGTTGTTGGTATATACCCAAGTAATATTGAGCTTGCTATCTTTCCTTTTTTAGTACTTTCAACGATACTTTGCGCTTTAATTTTCAAGCGGAAAACCTCATGACTCAAGCTAGTTCTGTTGTCGTGCTCGATTTTGAAACCACAGGCCTTTCTCCAAATATGGGCGATCGCGCCATTGAAATCGGTGCGGTTAAACTTGTTGATGGTCAAGTTGTCGATAGTTTCCAACGATTAATGAATCCTGGTTTTCGAGTGAGCACCTTCATCGAAGGCTATACAGGTATCACCAATAATATGTTGCGTACAGCGCCGAGCTGCGATGAGGTCATGACCTCGTTCAGCCAATTTATTGCGGGAGAGAATCTTATCGCTCACAACGCCTCCTTCGATAAGCGATTTCTGGATGCGGAGCTAGAGCGAGTCAACTGCGGTTATTCTGGCGAGTTCGCTTGCTCATTATTAGTCGCAAGGCGGCTCATTCAAGATGCCCCCTCACACAAACTTGGTGAGTTGGTTCGCCACCGAAATATTGAAAACGACGGCGTATTTCACCGCGCTTTGGCCGATGCACAGGTAACGGCAAAGTTGTGGCTGCTAATGGTAGAAGAGCTTGAGCAATACGGCATTACCTCGCCAAGTTTTACATTTATGCAGAGAATCAGTAAAACAGCCAAAAGCAAAGTGGATCAGCTACTTGCCAACCATCGGGCTTAAAACTCTAATGCCCAAGTGTGCTGGTGTTACTGGTGCGCTTTTTAGATGACTAGATTTTCAAATCGTTGCCTTGCCTGTCAAGCAAGCCACTCTTGCTGAACCTAGCATCTTGAGGTTACTTGGACATAAAGCCCCCTTAATTTCCCTTTCTTGATGATGTCTTACCGCATGATTGTTTTGTTTTATCAAACAGACTTTTCTAACAGGCTTGTTTTTCTGATGTAATGATTAGGGTAAATTTGTCCTTGTTTATATGTGTTGCATATAAAATCCTTGCCTTGCCTGTAAAGCAAGCCATTCTCGCTGAACCTAGCATCTTGAGGTTACTTGGTTATATCAACGTCTTGAGATTTCTTTGACAGGAAAAGAAATACAATGGGTTGGTTTTGTTGAGGGTATATCTGGGGTGGTATCAAAGTTTTCATCGCGCCCCTGTGCGAATAGAGAGTAGAGCGGAGCCATTTATGTTTTCAAACGTGTCGATAAAAGCCAACTTAGCCAAAGACCATCATAATTTTTACCAGAATATTTTAGGGATGACACTCACTGATCAAGGGTGGGGGTTTGAGAATCAGGGAGCGCGTTTATCCTTTACCCATATTCCCGAGCCTTATCAAACTCAATCTGACGATTTATTTTGGAAAATTGGTATTACGGTCGTCAATCTTGATCTCGCGTGCCAGTGGTTACGTCAACAGGGTTTTTTTGTCACTGAACCAAGACAGTTTAGAGATATTGGTTACCTTGCACACCTGAGTGATCCAAGCGGCATGACGATCGAGTTATTACAGACCACGTTCTCGAATTCATCGCCATCAACGACACTCTTTCACCCGATAAGCTCTGGTGCGACAGTAGCCCATATTAGTATGAGGTGTCACGATAAGAAGCAAATGATGTCGTGGTGTCAACAGCAAGGTATGGTACTGAAATCTATCCAGCCAGCGCTTGATTTTGGGTTTACCTTGTATTTCTTCAGTTGGGTGGATGAGACACTGCCTGAACCAGAACTAACCTCTGTCGCTAATCGTGAATGGTTGTGGCAGCGTCCTTATACCTTGTTAGAGTTTCAGGTGATTGATAATGCTCCCCCTTTTCTTGCGCCAGAAGAGAACAAAAGTGGTCTGTTTGAAATTGCAACAGAGAGTGGACTGATTATCAACGGCAGAAGTCTTATAGAGGCAGGGTTAGCTCGGTAATAATCACCATTTTTTAAAGAGTTAATGCTGTGACGCCCTTTTCCTTGCCTATGCGGCTCAGGTTTACCAACTCGTCTTACGTGCTCGGTGTGAGCTGCAAAATATGTGGCTAATACAGAGCGGTTTGATGCCCAAGTACATGGGGAGCCGCGCTTTTTTTGTTCATAGAAAATCTCGGTAAAGAAGCGCATAAACAAGAGGTGAACATTCGCTAGATATTGGTCACATCTTTTGTTAGAATTCCGCGATTCTCACTTGATGAATACAGTTAAAGGAAGGCTTATGAAAGTGATCGAGGGTGGCTTCCCAGCGCCAAATGCAAAAATTGCTATCGTTATTTCTCGTTTCAACAGTTTTATTAACGAAAGTCTATTGTCTGGTGCAATCGATACTTTAAAACGCCATGGTCAAATTAGCGAAGACAACATTACTGTTGTTCGTTGTCCTGGTGCGGTTGAGCTTCCTCTTGTTGCACAGCGCGTAGCAAAAACGAAGAAGTACGATGCAATTGTTTCTCTTGGCTCGGTTATTCGTGGCGGCACACCTCACTTTGAATACGTGTGTAGTGAGTGCAACAAAGGTCTTGCCCAAGTTTCTCTGGAGTACAGTCTTCCAGTGGCGTTTGGTGTTTTGACCGTTGATACCATAGATCAGGCTATTGAGCGTGCCGGAACCAAGGCTGGTAATAAAGGTGCAGAGGCTGCACTGAGCGCGCTTGAGATGATAAACGTTCTTTCAGAAATCGATTCCTAATGGGGGCCAGTGTGAAACCAGCCGCACGTCGTAATGCACGCCGATTTGCTTTACAAGCAATCTACTCTTGGCAAATAACTAAAGAAAATGTTGCCAATATTGAAGAGCAGTTTTTATCGGGAGATAAGTATGATGAAGAAGAACATCATGCCCAAGAGCCCGCTCTCTCTACACCAGATACGGATGTTGCTTACTTCAGAGATCTTCTGACCGGAGTTGTGCTTAGTCATACTGAATTGGATAGTAAAATTCGCCCTTATACCGCACGTCCAATGCAAGATTTGGATATGATGGAACTGGCGCTACTTCGTTTGGCGATGTATGAAATGACGCGTCGTGAAGATGTGCCTTATAAAGTCGTGATTAACGAAGCTATCGAATTAGCCAAAGTGTTTGCAGCAGAAGAGAGCCATAAGTTCGTCAATGGGGTCTTAGATAAAGCTGCACCACATGTTCGTAAAAAGTAATCCCCAAATTTGAAAAAAGGTCAGCACTCGCTGACTTTTTTTTCGTTTGTACATTTTAGTGTCCTTGAAAGAGAATATTTAGACCATGGTTGGTGAATTTAATCTGATAGAGAAATACTTTGTAGCAAGGCAACATCCCCGTAAGGACGTTGTCTTGGCGGCAGGCGATGATTGCGCGCTGGTAAAAGCGCCCAATGATGTGGCGATTGCGATTAGCACCGACACTTTAGTGGCGGGAACCCACTTTTTAGTTGATGCCAATCCTGCTTGGGTTGCGCATAAGGCACTTGCCTCCAATATCAGTGATCTGGTGGCGATGGGAGCCACACCAGCATGGGTATCTCTCGCACTGACTATGCCAGAGGTTGATGAGGCTTGGTTAGAACCATTTTGTACTGCTTTTTTTGAATTAGCCGATTATTACGGTATTCAATTGGTTGGAGGCGACACCACCAAGGGGCCGCTGAGTATCACTTTAACCGTGCATGGTTTGGTTGATGCCAATAATGCGTTGCGACGCGATGGTGCGAAAGTGGGGGATTGGGTCTTTGTGACAGGCAATCTTGGAGACAGCAGGGCAGGATTAGATGTTATATTGAATCCGGATTTGTGTCATAGACCACATGCCCAGACCTTGGAAAAAGCGCACTATCTTTCAACACCAAGAGTATTAGTTGGTCAGGCCTTATTGGACTTTGCAACCTCTTCAATCGATCTATCCGACGGCCTTATTTCTGACATTAAACATATTTTGCATCGCTCTGATGTGGGCGTTAGTATTGATATAGCAAAGCTTCCTACCTCTGAACATCTTGAGCTATTTTTGAATGATCCAACACTCGCCAAGCAATACGCTTTATCAAGCGGGGAAGAGTATGAATTGTGCTTTACTGTACCTGATGAACTCAAAGAAAACTTGGACAGTCGGTTAGCTCATTGTGGTGTCAAAGTTACCTGTATTGGTCAAATACGCAGTAAGGGCGTTTTTGATATTCATTATTCTGGCCAGCCCATCGAGTGGGAGGTTAGTGGCTATGATCATTTTAAATAGAAAGGCTTTGAGATGAAGGCTCCATTATCATTTATTTCACTTAAAAACCCTTGGCACTTGATGGCGACGGGCTTTGGTAGTGGTTTATCTCCAGTGATCCCAGGCACAATGGGAACGCTCGCTGCGATCCCACTTTATCTTCTTTTGGTGCAGTTATCCTTAAGTGGTTATATTGTCGCAGTGGTCATTGCCTGCCTATTAGGCATTAAAATTTGCCAAGTGACTTCGGATGATATGGGAGTACATGATCACGGCTCTATTGTCTGGGACGAATTTGCAGGTTTTTGGATCACCATGCTTGTTGTTCCATTATTCAATCAACCAACAACAGAGTGGAAATGGCTACTGACCGGATTTGTGTTATTTCGCTTTTTTGACATGGTAAAACCATGGCCGATCGGTTGGTTGGATAAACGGGTACATGGTGGCCTTGGAATTATGCTTGATGATATCGTCGCGGGCGTCATGTCTGCGATAGCACTTTACCTCATTGGTAAATACCTAGCCTGGTTTATTTGATTCAAAGATAGGGGAGTGCTTTCCCCTTTCTCTTACTTAAAGCGTCAAGGTGGATTAGGCCACCATCACTTCATTTTTTCTAGATCGGCTTCAATCTCAGCAATTTTACTGGTTACTACTTTCTCTAGGTGTTTCAAATCAGACAGGATTTTTCCTTTAATGTCTGTTTCTGATAGTTTTTGTGGTTTGGTGATTTTATTCAGCTCATCAATGACCAGGGTTAGGTTACGGTTGATTTCACTGACTTCTTTATATTGATGGCTACCACTATCGACAAGGACATTTTTAACTTGGCGTGGGTATTTGAATTTAACGCTTTTGGCGAACAACTCCCCTTTTTGTTTGTGGAAGTAAATCTTCAACACGTCTTTGTGGGCTTCTTGACGTAATGCGTAGCGCTCAATTTTTTCGGGTTCGTGGATCCCCAAACTGTTTAGGTGTGTATACATAGACGGCCTCTGTGTGATGATGACTTCTTCAAACTGGCGCTCCGGATCTGGAACAATCAGATTAGAATAATTTAGCAGTCAAGTGGCAGACTAGATAGAAGATTTGCTGCTTAAGTTGAGAACTTGTGCTCGTGATCGACTAAGTCTTGCTCAGGAGCTTATTATCGACCTTAGTGAACTGTTTCAACAAGGCTTCCTTTAATCTTGTTTCTTCGAGTTCACTTAATTTCCCTTTTTCTTCCCCTGTGATAATAAATAGATCTTCTGCTCTTTCACCTATGGTTGTGATCTTAGCGGCATGCAGATGAATACCCAGTTCTGAAAAGGTAGCGCCTATTTTTGCGAGTAGTCCCGGTGTATCAAGCGCGATAAATTCCAGTAAGGAGTGTTTTTGATGCTTGGTTGGCAGGAACTCTGCTCTTGTCTTGACCTTAAAGTGCTGTAAGTTTTTTGGTGCTCGACGTGCTTTAATTTTTAATGGCTTAGAATCGGCAAGAGCTTTGGTGATGTTTTTAACAATGGTTTGTTGGCGGTTTGCTTCAAGCGCTTTGCCTTTGTTGTCTAGTACCATAAAAGTATCGAGAATAAACCCATCTTTACTGGTCATGACTTGCGCATCGTGGACATTTAAATTGCGTCGATTGAGTTCAGCGACAACGCGAGCAAACAGTGCCTGTTGATCTTTGCTGTAAACAAAGACCTCGGTTCCCCCGCGGGTGGCATTTTTTGAGACAAGAACCAAAGGTGCAGTGTTATCTTGGTGATTGACGATATGGCGCGAGTGCCAAGCGATTTGTTGATGTGTATGACGGAAAAAATAATCCGCTTTGAAGCGCTGCCAAAGTCGTTCCACATCATAGCTATTGATGCCTTCTTTACGAAGTATCGCAATGGCCATTTGCTGATTGTGTCTTATGCGTTCACGGATATCGACCGGGTTCTCTAAGCCGCGCCTAAGTGCGCGTTGGGTAGAATAAAATAGCTCAGCAAGCAAGGTACGCTTCCAACTGTTCCATAGCGCTGGGTTGGTCGCACAAATATCGGCAACGGTTAAACAAACCAGGTACTCGAGTCTTTCTTCATCACGCACTTGGCGTGCGAATTCGGTAATGACTTCGGGATCGTGGATATCTCTTCTTTGAGCGGTGACAGACATCAATAAATGATACCTGACCAGCCAGCCAACTAGGTTTGCCTCAGGTTTTGAAAGGCCGTGCTCAATACAAAATTCGTACGCTTCTCCCTCACCAATGATCGAGTGATCGCCTTTCCTACCTTTACCAATATCATGAAAAATTGCAGCGATAATCAACAGCTCTTTCTTCTGAATACGAGGAAAGAGCTCGCAGCATATTGGGTGTTTGTCACGATTGTTGGGATCGTTGAACATATTGATATGATTGAGTAACCTTACACTGTGCTCATCAACGGTATAAACATGAAAGAGGTCAAATTGCATTTGGCCCACAATCTGGCTCCATTGCGGTAAGTAGGCAGAAAGTACCCCCAGCCGGTGCATCAAACGAAAAGACTTGTGTAGGGCATTTGGGTGACGGCAGAGCTCAAGGAAGGTCTGTCTCGCTTTGGGAATGGTGTGGAGAAATTTGTTAAGTCTTCTTCGAGCGGTACGGAGCTGACGCATAGTACTGGGCGCAACGCCTTCGATCGTTGAATCGTTAGCGATATGCAGGAACATATCTAAAATGGTTTCGGGGCGAGACTGAAATAAAGCGGGCATTTTAGCTTCAATAAGGTGGCCCCTGCGCTGAAAGTCGTCATTCAAAGGTTCAATATCTGCTTGGATATCATTATTTAATATCGCTTGATCGAAAATTTTAAGCAGCATTTTGTTGAGTTCAGCCACACGCCTTACCGTGCGATAGAAGGCTTTCATCATCATTTCAACGCCTTTATTACCTTCACCTTCGAAACCGAGGTAATGGGCAATTGAAGGTTGATGCTGAAAGGTTAAACGATTGTCGTATCTTCTAAGCTCAATGTGTAAAGCGAAACGCACTCGCCACAAGAATTCCTGACATTCAACTAATTCCCGATACTCGGCATCAGTTAGAAAGCCATAACGGCTCATCTCCAGTAATGAGGTTGCTCCAAAATGTCTTCTCGCGATCCAGCTCAGGGTGTGTATGTCTCGCAGCCCTCCGGGGGTTGATTTTATATCTGGTTCAAGATTATAAGCGGTATCATTATACCTAGCGTGACGCTGGCGTTGCTCGTCTAGCTTTGCTTGATAAAATGTTTCACTGGGCCAAAATAAATCAGAATGGACGATTCCTTTTAGCTGAAGAAAGAGATCTTCACAGCCTGTTATAAATCGAGCTTCTTGCAAGCTTGTGGCAACCGTCAGATCGTCTTTACCTATGGTTGAACATTCATGTAATGTGCGAACTGCATGCCCGACGGATAAATGTAAGTCCCATAACGTGGTGATGAATTGCCCTACCACATCTGCAGTTTTCTGCTCAAGTGTTTCTGGAGATATGATAAGAATATCAATGTCAGATAACGGGTGTAGCTCACCTCTCCCATAGCCACCGACAGCAATCAGGCTGATGTTTGTTTGCTGAGAGAGATCGTATTGAGACCATAGGTTCTGTAATACAGTATCAATAAATTTGGCTCGTCCGAACACTAACTCTGAGACGGGGTGTCGTTTGACAAATAACTCTTTTTGTCGCGCAGAAAAGTCACTTAATTGTAATTTGAGATCGTCAATCGATTGGCTTTGAGCAGAACTTGAAGAGCGAGATGACATACAGCGATTCCATGCATTAATAAGCGAGCTTGTTCCAATTTAGCAGATTTATCACGGATAAAAAATATCCCCCAGTTGGGGGATATTGAATGTGGTTATAGATTGTTCATCATTCTTGGAATGGTGTCATCACTGCGCAGTGTCATAACCTCACACCCAGTTTTAGTAACTAACACCGTGTGTTCATATTGCGCTGATTTTTTACCGTCACCAGTGTAAACCGTCCAATCGTCTTCAGCGTCAACCGTTACACCAAATTTACCCGCATTGATCATCGGCTCTATGGTAAAACACATACCTTCTTTCAAGACGCGGCGATCGCTGTTTTTATAGTGAACAATTTGTGGTTCTTCATGGAATTCATTACCGATGCCGTGACCACAAAAATCTTTAACAATTGAAAACTTATTACGAGGGTTTTTCTTGTTATTGTCTTTAATGTATTTTTCTATTGCTGTGCCTATGTCGCCGACTGTTGCGCCAGGTTTGACTTTGCGCATTCCAATATATAGGGCTTCTTGAGTAACCATACACAAACGTTTGTCGGCAGGGGATACATCTCCAACCAAAAACATCTTTGAGGTATCACCGTGGTATCCTTTCGGGCGAGAGGAGAGATCGGCATCTTTATCATCTGGGATGATAACCGTGATATCGACATTAATAATATCACCGCTTTTTAAAACAGCTGGCTTTAACTGGCCATTGCTGCCGATTTCATCTTCAGAAGCAGGCACTCCGTGACATACGATGTGATTAATCGATGTGCAGATGGACTTTGGAAAACCATGATAGTCGAGAGGTGCAGAGTATGCGCCTTTCTCTAAGCCATATTCATGGCAAATTTGATTCAGTTCATCGGTTGTTACCCCTTCCTTGATGTGGGGCTCAATCATTTCGAGAATTTCAGCGGCTAAAGCGCCAGCAATTCGCATACGTTCAACTTCTTCAGCTGTTTTGATTTTGATTGACATGGGTTTCTCTATTTAATTCTGGAGAATATACCCAGCATCTTGAGGCGACTTGGGTATAACCTGTTGCAAATGCACTTATTCTATCAGGAAGCAATGATGATGAGAATGTTTACGCGACTTCTATTCTGACATGACGAAACCAGCAATCCACTTCTTATCGAGGTGGAAGTATTTTTTTCTAGCCAAAAGCAGGCTTTCTATGGTATAAAGCGCGCCTGAATAGTGGTCAGTTTTCTCTGCTTTAAACCTATAAAGTCTGCGAAGCTTGCTACATTCTAAATACTATATTTTTAAATCACACACATTTCGACACATATTCCGGGGTGCCAATGAAAAATTGGTCGGAATTATGGGGAATGTGGAGGCCTAACCCCATAGAGGAATTTAAAATGGCAACTGTATCAATGCGCGATATGCTTAAAGCTGGTGTTCACTTCGGTCACCAGACTCGTTACTGGAACCCAAAAATGAAGCCATTCATCTTTGGCGCTCGTAATCGAGTTCATATCATTAACCTGGAAAAAACTGTACCTATGTTCAACGAAGCTCTAGCAGATCTTGCTAAAGTTGGTGAGAAAAAAGGTAAAGTACTTTTCGTAGGTACTAAACGCGCTGCATCTGAAGCTGTTAAAGAAGCTGCAATCGCGAGCAACCAGTACTACGTAAACAACCGCTGGTTGGGCGGTATGCTTACAAACTACAAAACGGTTCGCCAGTCTATCAAACGTCTAAAAGAGCTTGAAGGTCAATCTCAAGACGGTACGTTTGACAAGCTAACTAAGAAAGAAGCTCTAATGCGTACTCGCGAAATGGAGAAGCTAGAGAAATCTCTTGGTGGTATCAAAGATATGGGCGGATTGCCTGATGCTCTATTCGTAATCGATGCTGATCACGAGCACATCGCGATTAAAGAAGCGAACAACCTAGGTATTCCAGTATACGCAGTGGTAGATACAAACTCTAACCCAGACGGCGTTGACTACATTATCCCAGGTAACGATGATGCTATCCGTGCAGTACAGCTTTACCTAAACGCTGCAGCTGCATCAGTGACAGAAGGTCGTAACAAAGACGTTGCAGAAGCTGCTGAAAAAGACGGTTTCGTAGAAACTGAGTAATAGTCGCTCCTAGTCACACTTAGCATCTTGTGTAATCTGATTATTACACAGACTAAGTTATAGTTATCAGCAGGGGCCGTATAAAAGGGCCCCTGTTTCTTATCAAATTCAGAATCAACCGAGGAATAGAGAATGGCTGTTACTGCTGCTCTAGTTAAAGAACTGCGCGAACGTACTGGCGCAGGTATGATGGAATGTAAAAAAGCGCTAGTTGAAGCGAATGCTGACATTGAACTAGCGATTGAAAACATGCGCAAATCTGGTGCAGCAAAAGCTGCTAAGAAAGCGGGCAATGTTGCAGCTGAAGGCGCGATCATCATTAAAGAAGAAAATGGTGTTGCTGTACTTCTTGAAGTTAACTGTCAAACTGACTTCGTTGCTAAAGATGGTAACTTTACTGCGTTCGCAGAAAAAGTAGCGGCAGAAGCTCTTACTTCTAAAGCAACCGTTGAAGCACTTGTTGACCAATTTGAAGAAGAGCGTGTTGCTCTTGTGGCAAAAATTGGCGAAAACATCAACATCCGTCGAGTTGCTTACATTGAAGGTGCAGCAATTGCTTCTTACCGTCATGGTGAGAAAATTGGTGTTGTTGTTGCTGGTGAAGGTGATGCTGAAACACTTAAGCACGTTGCAATGCACGTTGCAGCTTCTAAGCCAGAGTACGTTAACCCAGAAGATGTACCTGCTGACGTAGTTGCAAAAGAGAAAGAAGTTCAAGTTGAAATTGCTATGAACGAAGGTAAACCTGCAGAAATCGCTGAGAAGATGGTTGTTGGCCGTATGAAGAAATTCACAGGCGAAATCTCTCTGACAGGTCAAGCGTTCATCATGGAGCCAAAGAAAACTGTTGGCGAAATGCTTAAAGAGAAGAGCGTATCAGTTGCTAACTTTGTTCGCCTAGAAGTGGGTGAAGGCATCGAAAAAGCAGCAGAGATGAGCTTTGCTGAAGAAGTTGCTGCTGCTCAGAAAGGTTAACCTTTAGAGTTATGCACAAAGTTTAGACCGTAGCCAAGGCTGCGGTCTTTTTATGACTATAGTAATGAACCGTTAGCCGTCATGGATAAGAATTTTCGAGTCCTTATCCATGACTGTTAATAAAACTCTCTTTTGGAAGGTAAACTCCATGACAACTAACCCTAAACCAGCCTATCAACGTATTCTATTAAAACTCAGTGGTGAAGCACTACAAGGTGAAGAAGGTTTCGGTATTGACCCTGCAATCTTAGATCGCATGGCACAAGAGGTGAAGGAACTGGTTGAACTCGGTGTTCAAGTTGGTGTCGTTATCGGTGGTGGTAACTTGTTCCGTGGTGCAGGCCTTGCTGAGGCTGGTATGAACCGTGTGGTTGGCGATCATATGGGTATGCTGGCTACAGTAATGAATGGCCTGGCGATGCGAGATGCGCTACATAGAGCTTATGTTAACGCTCGTGTTATGTCTGCAATACCTCTTAAAGGGGTTTGTGATGATTATAACTGGGCTGATGCTATACGTGAGCTTCGCCAAGGTCGAGTTGTCATTTTCTCTGCGGGAACCGGTAACCCATTTTTTACTACGGATTCTGCAGCTTGTCTCCGCGGAATTGAGATAGAAGCCGATGTGGTTCTAAAAGCAACAAAAGTAGATGGTGTATTTACCGCTGACCCAGTAGCAAACCCAGACGCAGAACTGTATGATAAGCTGTCGTTCAATGCTGTTCTTGAAAAAGAGCTCAAGGTTATGGACTTAGCTGCGTTTACTTTGGCGCGTGACCACAAAATGCCAATTCGCGTGTTCAATATGAATAAACCAGGTGCATTACGTCGCGTGGTAATGGGCGAAGAAGAAGGTACGCTAATCAGCGACGCAGAGTAATTCCAACCTACCGTAGCATGACGTTTGCAACGGTATTGCATCTTGAAGACCCTCAAGGGCTTTCTTCAAGAAAGGTATATATATTAAGGTGATATTGTGATTAACGAAATCAAACAAGACGCTCAAGAGCGTATGGAAAAAAGCGTAGAAGCGCTGAAAAACAACCTTTCTAAAGTAAGAACAGGGCGAGCGCATCCAAGCTTACTGTCTGGTATTTCAGTTGAGTACTATGGGGCTCCGACTCCTTTAAATCAGGTAGCAAACGTCGTTGCAGAAGATGCGCGTACATTGGCTATTACAGTATTTGATAAAGAGCTGACTCAAAAAGTTGAGAAAGCGATTATGATGTCTGATCTGGGGCTAAACCCAATGTCTGCGGGTACTATTATTCGTGTACCACTTCCACCATTGACAGAAGAACGTCGTAAAGACCTAGTGAAGATCGTTAGAGGTGAAGCTGAGGGTGGGCGTGTTGCTATCCGCAATATTCGTCGTGATGCTAATGGCGATTTAAAAGCACTCCTAAAAGAGAAAGAAATCTCAGAAGATGAAGATCGTAAAGGTCAAGATGAGATTCAAAAGTTGACTGATGCTGCTGTTAAACAAGTTGATGAAGTTTTAGCAGCGAAAGAAAAAGAGTTGATGGAAGTCTAAAATTCCAGAATCTTTTAATTAAAAAGGCGCTGTACTCGCAGTACAGCGCCTTTTTATGCTAGTCTCTACCTCTTGCAGATTCTCAAATTAATTCTTATGCATAGCGTACAACTCTCACCAGACTTACTTCCCAAACACATTGCTATTATTATGGACGGTAACGGACGTTGGGCGAAAGCTCAAGGGAAGTCTCGTGTTTTTGGCCATCGCAAAGGTGTTAGCGCGGTACGAAAAACTATTACGATGTCCGCAAAGCTTGGTATCAAAGCATTGACACTTTTCGCCTTTAGTAGCGAGAACTGGCAAAGACCAGTGGAAGAGGTTGGTGTTTTGATGGAACTGTTTATTTCAGTTTTATCAACCGAAATTAAAAAGCTACACAAGAATAATATTAGATTGTGTATTGTCGGTGATATCTCTCGTTTTAGTAAAAGCCTCCAGTCTAAAATTCTTCATGCCGAAAATTTAACGAGAAATAATGATGGCTTGGTGGTAAACATTGCTGCTAACTACGGTGGACGATGGGACATCACTCAAGCGGTAAAAAATATTACTGAAAAAGTCGAAAACGGAAGTATGAAGAGTGAAGATATTAGTGAAGAATTGATCCAATCTCATCTCACTATGGCTGACCTTCCTGAAGTCGATCTTATGATTAGAACCAGCGGAGAATGTCGTATCAGTAACTTTATGCTTTGGCAAATGGCTTATGCTGAAATGTATTTTACTCCTATTTTTTGGCCAGATTTTAATGAAGATTGTTTGGTTGAGGCGATTGATTGGTACCTTAACCGTGAGCGCCGCTTCGGTTGTACTAGCGAACAGATAACAACAACGACTGTAAGTCAATAAAGGAAAAACGTTTGAAATTAAGAATAATAACGGCATTAATTCTCGCGCCTTTGGTTATATTGGGAATTTTCAAACTTTCCCTATCCGCATTTATGGTAGCGCTTGCCTTTATCACTCTTTTGGGGTTCTGGGAATGGACCCAGTTTGTTGGAGGTCCATCTAGAATGGTTGGGCTAATTCCGGGCTTGGCTGTCTCAATCTCTTCTGTTTTGTTTGTTCCTTTTGATGTGTTGAGCCTAAATACGGTTACCTTTCCCCATATTGTTATCCTTTCGCTTGGTTTTATATGGTGGTTGTTTGCCAGCTTTCTTGCTGTGACTTACCCAAGAACAGCGGTCACTTGGAGTGAGTCCAAAGTGTTTCCCCATCTATTCGGGCTACTAACATTACTTCCTTTCTTCTGGAGTGTTGTTCTATTGCGGGCTGAAGGAATAGAGACTTCACCGTATCATGGAGCAAAACTGGTACTTTATGTGTGCTTAATCGTATGGGCTGCTGATAGTGGGGCTTACTTCGTGGGTAAAGCGATAGGTCAGCGTAAGATGGCACCAAATGTGAGTCCAAATAAAACATTAGAAGGGTTATTCGGAGGGATCGTCACAGCCATCATTGTAGGGTGGGCTGCGGCACACTGGTTTAATCTTAAATTTAGTAGTGATGGACTAATGATAGTTATCACTCTAGTTACCGTGGTAATCTCAGTGCTGGGTGATTTGGTTGAAAGCATGTTTAAGCGTGCATCTGGTATTAAAGACAGTAGTAATATTATCCCTGGGCATGGTGGTGTTCTCGATCGTGTTGATAGTTTGACCGCGGCATTTCCTGTTTTTGCCTTCTTATATTTTGTTCTTTAGCGACGTGCTTGGTAACAAAATTAAAATATTGGTATTGTAGAATGTGTAAGTTAACAATTTTGGGTGCGACGGGCTCTATCGGGGCAAGCACACTCAAAGTATTAGTCAATAACCCTGAAAAGTATGAAGTGTTCGCCTTAGTTGCTGGTCAAAATGCGCTAAAAATGGCTGAACTTTGTCGGGTGTGGCGTCCTGAATATGCGGTAATGGCTGATGAATCTTCAGCGAAGCAATTAAAAGAGCTTTTGGGCTCAAACTCTGACCAGATCAAGATTATGCACGGCGTTGATGCTATGTGTCATGTATCTTCTGCTCATGAAGTCGATGTTGTTATGGCTGCTATCGTCGGCGCAGCTGGATTATTACCAACGATGGCTGCTGTTAAAGCGGGTAAGAAGGTATTGCTCGCGAATAAAGAGTCTTTAGTTATGTCTGGGCGTTTATTCATCGACGAAGCAAAGCAGAGTGGCGCTCAGATACTGCCAGTTGATAGCGAGCATAATGCGATATTCCAGTGTCTCCCTAATGAAGTACAGACTAGCTTAGGGCACTGTCAATTATCAGAGTATGGTATATCGAATATTTTATTGACAGGCTCTGGTGGCCCGTTTTTAAATTCTGAGATATCTACATTAGCAAGCGTTACGCCGCAGCAAGCCATTGCTCATCCTAATTGGTCGATGGGACCGAAAGTTTCAGTAGACTCTGCAACCATGATGAATAAAGGCCTGGAGTACATTGAAGCAAGATGGCTCTTCAATACGACGCCGGAGCAATTGAAAGTCATTATACACCCGCAATCGATCATACATTCAATGGTTCAATACGTTGATGGTTCAGTGATCGCGCAGATGGGGGAACCAGATATGGCTACCCCGATTGCTTGCGCCTTGTCTTATCCTTCTCGTGTCAATGCAGGTGTGAAAGCGCTCGATTTTTCGACGATTGGTAGTTTGAATTTCTTACAGCCCGATTATGCACGATACCCTTGTTTGAAGCTTGCGATAGATGCCTGTTTTGAAGGTCAACATGCGACCACGGCACTCAATGCAGCGAATGAAATCGCGGTAGAGGCATTCTTAAATTCAAAATTGAGATTTACAGATATTGCAAGGGTAAATGATGCTGTCGTCGCTAAAATTAGTGCTCATTACAATGAGTCTAACTGTTCAGACCTAGAGAGTTTGTTAGAGATTGATAAAATGTCTAGGGCCATGACCGAAGCCTTGATGAGGGAATATAAAAAATGACAGATATTATTTGGAACCTTGCCTCTTTTCTTGTTGCGTTGGGTATTCTGGTTGCTGTACATGAATATGGTCATTTCTGGGTAGCACGTCGATGCGGTGTAAAGGTTGAAAAATTCTCTATTGGATTTGGCAAATCAATTTGGAGTCGGGTAGGAAAAGACGGGACGGAATATAGTTTGTCAATTATTCCTCTCGGGGGCTATGTTAAAATGCTTGATGGACGCGTCGATGATCTAAGCGATGATGATCGCCCTTTTGCATTTGACCAAAAGCCTCTTTGGCAGAGAAGCTCTATAGTCGCTGCTGGGCCAGCCTTTAATTTCTTATTTGCTATTTTCGCTTATTGGTTGGTTTTCTTAATCGGTGTGCCTGCTGTTAAGCCCGTTGTCGGTGAAGTTTTTCCTGACTCTATTGCGGCACAAGCAGGCCTTGAATCAAATATGGAACTAAAAGCAGTTTCAGGTATCAAAACTGCAGATTGGGAATCAGTGAACATGCAGCTTATCTCTCATATTGGGGATAAGGCCATGACATTGACTGTGGCTCCGAGTGATAGTATCGGCGTTGAAGAGATTAAGCAGCTCGATCTTGAAAATTGGACCTTTGATCCAGAAACAGAGTCTGCAATGAAGTCTCTTGGTTTTGTTCCGTTCAGGCCACAGATTTCGATGACACTAGCAAGTGTTTCTGATTCTGGAGCTGGTGGTAAGGCTGGTTTAGTCTCGGGAGATACGATAGTAAGTATCGATGATAAAAGTGTGGCGAGCTGGCAACAGATTGTCGACCTTATCCAAGGCAGTCCAGAGAAAGCAATGACGATTGAGGTTGAGCGAGATGGAAGATTGACAACCTTATCACTTGTTCCTGATTCGCGAGAGTTAGAAAATGGGAAAATAATCGGATTCGCTGGTATTGCTCCACAAGTGGGAGAGTGGCCTGATAACTATCGATTTGACCTACAGTTTGGTCCTCTGGAAGCGATTGCTAAAGCATCGGATAAAACAATTCAAGTCATCGAGTTGACAATGAGTATGCTGAAAAAACTCATAGTTGGTGATGTCGGTATTAACAACCTTAGCGGGCCTATCTCTATTGCTAAAGGTGCGGGAACGACCGCCGACTATGGATTGGTATACTTTTTGGGTTTTCTAGCATTGATAAGTGTGAACCTTGGTATTATTAACCTGGTACCACTCCCAATGCTTGACGGTGGACATTTATTATTTTTCGCGATCGAAGCAGTCATCAGACGTCCAGTACCCGAAAAAATTCAGGAAATGGGTTATCGTCTAGGCGGTGCTGTGATTTTTGCCCTAATGACAGTAGCTATTTTCAATGATTTTGCCCGTTTATAGACGAACAAAGTTTGAAGTAAGGAATAATTAGAACATATATGGCGATGAAAAATATTCTCTTTTCGACCTTATTGGCGACAAGTGTTAGTGCATATGGAGCTGAGAACTTTGTAGTTCGAGATATTAAAGTTGAGGGTTTACAACGTGTAGCTCTCGGTGCTGCATTACTTAAAATTCCGCTTCGAATTGGCGACAATGTTGAAAATCAGGATGTATCAAAGATAATTAAATCTTTGTACTCAACAGGTAACTTCGAAGATATTAAAGTTCTGAGAGAAGGTGATACGCTGGTTGTTCAGGTTAAGGAAAGGCCTACTATTGCCAGTATTTCTTTTTCTGGTAATAAAGCGATTAAAGAAGAACAGTTAACGCAAAACTTGGATGCCTCGGGTATACGAGTTGGAGAGGCGCTAGATAGAACGACACTGTCTAATATTGAAAAAGGACTTGAGGACTTTTATTACAGTGTTGGTAAGTACAATGCCAGTGTCAAAGCGGTTGTTACGCCACTACCAAGAAACCGTTCTGACCTCAAGTTTGTATTTACTGAAGGTGTCTCCGCAAAAATTAAACAAATCAATTTCATCGGTAATGATGCCTTTAGTGATGATGAGTTGCGTAAGCGCTTTGATTTGAATGTAGATGTTTCTTGGTGGAATTTCTTATCCGATGATAAATATCAAAAGCAAGTTCTTGCTGGTGATTTAGAAACGCTTAAGTCTTACTATCTTGATAGAGGGTATCTCAAGTTTGATCTTACCTCGACTCAAGTCGCTATTTCACCCGATAAAAAAGGTGTATACATTACTCTGGGCATTGATGAAGGTCTTCCTTATACCGTAAAGGACGTTAAGTTTAGAGGCGATTTATTAGGTAAAGATGAAGAGTTCCAGAGGCTGAATACTTTCGCACCGGGCGATGTCTATAATGGGTCAGCAGTGACTTCTCTGGAAGAAAATGCCAAGCGTATTCTTGGTGAATCCGGCTATGCCTACCCTAAAGTAAGAACGGTGCCAGAGTTTGATGATGAAAATCAATCGGTGACTTTGGTTGTTAATATAGAGTCGGGTAAACGAATATATGTTCGAGACATCCGCTTCGTCGGCAACAACGCAACAAAAGATGAAGTATTAAGGCGTGAAATGCGTCAGATGGAAGGTACTTGGTTAAATTCAAAATCCATCGAAACAGGCAAAAAGCTCCTCAGTCGTCTCGGCTTTTTTGAAACTGTTGATGTCGATACTGTCAGAGTGCCGGGAAGTGATGATCAGGTAGACTTAGTTTATCGAGTTAAAGAAGCAAACTCAGGCAGTGTTAACTTCGGAGTTGGCTATGGCACAGAATCAGGTGTCAGTTTCCAAGTCGGTTTGCAACAGAACAACTTCGCTGGCACGGGAAATCGAGTCGGTATTACTGCGATGACTAATGACTATCAAAAAAATATTAGTCTGGACTACCGCGATCCTTATTGGAATTTGGACGGTGTCAGCCTTGGCGGAAAAATTTACTATAACCAATTTGAAGCGTCAGATGCAGGTCTGGTTGATTATACCAATGAAAGTTATGGTACAGATTTAACGTGGGGTTTCCCTTTTGATGAGCTTAACCGCTTCGAATTTGGTGTCGGATATGTTCACAATAATATCGGCAACGTGCCGATTTATGACCAAGCTCAATTATTTGCTCAAAGTATTGGTCAAACTGGCAACTCTATTGTGACCAATGATTTTGATATCGAGCTATCTTGGACAAGAAATAACCTCAACCGTGGTTATTTTCCAACAGAGGGTAACTACCAACGAGCATCTGCCAAAGTTACTGTTCCTGGCTCAGATGCTCAGTACTATAAACTGCAGTATGACGTAAGGCAGTATTTCTCTCTTACTAAAAAGGAAGACTTTGCACTCCTTATGAGAGGACGACTAGCTTATGGTAACGGGTATGGGAATGGTGGTAGTGGTGGTGATATGCTTCCGTTCTACGAAAACTACTATGCAGGTGGTTTCTCCACACTGCGTGGATTTTCATCAAATAGTATAGGGCCTAGAGCTGTCTACACTATGGATATTGACCCCTCTCGTTGTACGACAACCTCATGTAAAAATAAAGCGCCGGATTCAGTGGGCGGAAACGCTATGGCATTGGCAAGTATGGAGTTAATTGTACCGACTCCATTTGCATCCGACGAATTGAAAAACCAAATTCGTACGAGTCTCTTTATTGATGCTGCGAGCGTTTGGGATACCGAGTTTAATTATGATCCAGATAACTCATCAATTCCAAACTACAGAGATTATTCTGATCCAACTGAATATCGCGCATCTTATGGTGCTGCGTTACAGTGGATATCGCCAATGGGACCTCTGGTCTTTTCAATTGCGAAACCGTTAAAGTCATACGCGGGTGATGATGAAGAATTCTTCACCTTTACAATTGGTAAAACCTTCTAATTAAAGGATATTTCAGTGAAAAAAGTAGTGAAAGCAGCTAGCCTTAGCCTTCTTATGATGACCTCGTATGCATTTGCGACGACAACAGAAGCGGCGCAAAAGGTTGGTTATGTAAATACAGCACAGGTCTTTCAAGCCCTACCGCAACGTGAAGTTGTTTTGCAAACAATGCAAAAAGAGTTCAAAGAAAAGGCAGATGAACTGAAAAAACTTCAATCAGATGCAAGATCTAAGATCGAGAAGTTGCAGCGAGACAAAGAGCTGCTAAGTCAAGATGACATTGAAAAACTACGTATTGATATCGCTAAACTTGATAGTGAATACAAGGTAAAAGCTCAAGCATTCGAAAAAGCAACTGCTCGTCGTGAAGCCGAGGAGAAAGCGAAGCTATTTAAGGTCATTCAAGATGCTGTGAAGAAGGTAGCCGAAAAAGAAGGTTACGATATTGTGGTTGATATTCAGACCATGCAATATGGTAAACCAGAGTTTAATATTTCAGAACAAGTGATTCAAAAACTTAAATAATTGACTATGAACAAACTTTCTCTAGCCGAACTGGCAAGCATTACCTCCGGTACGCTTTACGGCGACGCCGATGTTACTGTTTCAGCAGTAGCACCAATGCAAAAAGCACAGGAAGGGGATGTAACCTTCCTTTCGGATGCAAAATACGCAAAGTACTTACCAGAGTGTAAAGCGAGCGTGGTGATGGTTAAGGAAAACCAGCGTGAATTATGTCAATCCAATGTACTGGTCGTCGAAGACCCTTATGTCGCATTTGCTCGGGTAGTTCAAGCTTTGGATTCGACGCCTCTACCCGCAGACAAAATAGAGGCATCAGCTGTTATTGCCAGTGATGTTAAGCTGGGAACTGGTGTCTGTATTGGTGCGAATGCCGTTATCGAAACGGGTGTTGAGCTGGGTGACAATGTCATTATTGGAGCAGGCTGTTTCATCGGTAAAGGAGCCAAAATTGGTGCCAATACTAAGTTATGGGCGAATGTTTCCATTTATCATGACGTAATTTTAGGCTCAGAATGCTTAGTACAATCTAATGCAGTTATTGGCTCGGATGGCTTTGGCTACGCGAATGATAAAGGTGAGTGGATTAAAATTCCTCAACTGGGCTCTGTTAAAATTGGTAATCGAGTGGAGATCGGCGCGTGTACATCAATTGATCGAGGCGCGCTAGAAGATACTGTGATTGAGGATAACGTGATTATCGATAATCAATTACAAATCGCTCATAATGTACACATCGGATATGGTTCAGCAATGGCCGGTGGTACGATTGTCGCCGGCAGTACCAAAATTGGTAAGTACTGTATGATTGGTGGGGCGAGTGTCCTCAATGGTCATATCGAAATTACAGATGGCGTTACCATTACCGGTATGGGAATGGTCATGCGTAGCATCGATCAGAAAGGTGTTTATTCTTCAGGTATTCCACTACAGCCTAACAAGGAGTGGAGGAAAACTGCAGCTCGAGTTCATCGTATTGATGACATGAATAAGCGACTGAAATTGATAGAAAAGCAGCTGGAAAACTCAGCAGATAGCTGAAAATAAGCTGATAAAAGACTCGCTCGTCGCGGGTCTTTTTATTCGATGTTACATACACTACAAGTATTTTTAAATAGGAACACGACGTTGATAACTGAATCAAAAATGATGGATATCACTGAAATTCAAGAGCTTCTTCCTCATCGCTACCCATTCTTGATGATTGATAGGGTGCTCGACTTTCAAGAAGAAAAATTCCTCAAAGCGATTAAGAATGTCTCAGTAAATGAGCCTCAGTTTACAGGCCATTTTCCTCAGCTTCCCGTATTTCCTGGTGTTTTGATCTTGGAAGCAATGGCACAGGCAACCGGTTTGTTAGCATTTAAGTCATTTGGAGCGCCTTCTGAAAATGAGCTATATTATTTTGCCAGCGTCGATGGTGCTAAATTCCGTAAGCCTGTCGTCCCTGGTGACCAGTTAGTTATTGAAGTTGAATTTTTAAAGGAACGCCGTGGCATCGCCGCTTTTAGTGGCAAAGCGTTAGTCGACGGTGAAGTCGTATGTTCTGCTGAGTTAAAATGTGCTCGTCGAGAGTTTTAATATGATTCATGAAAGTGCGAAGATCCATCCCTCGGCAGTGATCGAAGAGGGAGCAAAAATTGGTGCTCACGTCAGTGTTGGGCCTTTTACTTACATCACAGCCAATGTTGAAATAGGTGAAGATACGGAGATAATGTCTCATGTTGTCATCAAAGGCCATACCAAAATTGGTCGTGAAAACCGTATTTTTCCTCATGCTGTTATCGGGGAAGAAAATCAAGATAAAAAATACGGCGGTGAAGATACAACAGTCGTGATTGGTGACCGAAACGTATTTCGGGAAGCTGTGCAAGTTCATCGAGGAACGGCTCAAGATAAAGCGACAACCCTAATCGGTGACGATAATTTATTTTGTGTTAATGCCCACATTGCACATGATGTGATCGTCGGTAATCATACCCATATCGGTAATAATGCTATTCTTGGCGGGCATGTCACTGTTGAAGATTATGCTGGAGTTATGGCCCTATCTGCGATCCATCCATTTTGTTCGGTAGGTGCATATGCTTATATCGGTGGTTGTTCCGCGGTAGTGCAAGACGTACCGGCTTATGTTCTTGCTCAAGGGAATCATGCAACGCCATTCGGTTTAAACCTCGTAGGCCTTAAAAGAAATGGCTTTGAGAAACCAGAGATCAGAGCAATACAAAAAGCCTATAAGGAAATCTATCGTTCTGGAAAAACAATGGAAGAAGTGAAGCCCACTTTGGTTGAAATGGCTCAAACTTGGCCTTCTATTCAGCGTCTTATTGATGTTTTAGAGACGACAGAACGCGGTATTATTCGTTAAGCTATCGCTAGCATGCCCAAGTACTATTCAGTTGTATGGGTATAAAGATCGCACTCCTCATCGGTTGCGATCTTTTTTGTATTTTGTTCACTAAAATATTTTCCCTTAAGTTGGGAATTCATTTGAGGTAAAAATGGGCAGACCATTACGTATCGGCATTGTTGCAGGGGAGCTCTCAGGAGACACGCTGGGAGAGGGGTTGATGATATCAATCAAGAAACAGTATCCCGATGCTGTTTTTGTTGGTATCGGTGGACCAAAGATGATCGCTCAAGGCTGCGAATCTCTTTTCGATATGGAAGAGCTTGCTGTTATGGGTTTGGTTGAAGTTTTGGGGCGACTACCGCGTTTACTCAAAGTAAAGGCTTCGTTAGTACGATATTTTACGCAAACCCCTCCAGATGTTTTTGTCGGTATCGATGCGCCAGATTTTAATTTACGTTTAGAAAAAAGTCTTAAAGACCAAGGTATTAAAACTGTTCATTATGTGAGCCCTTCGGTATGGGCTTGGCGTCAAAAACGTATTTATAAAATTGCCGCAGCAACGGATCTTGTGTTGGCATTTTTGCCGTTTGAAAAAGCCTTTTATGATAAATTTAATGTCCCTTGTGAGTTTATTGGCCATACTTTGGCCGACTCAATACCGCTGGAAAATGATAAACAACCAGCAAGGCTCGCACTGGGTATAGAAAATAGTGATAAAAAATGGCTTGCCGTTCTTCCTGGTAGCCGCGGTAGTGAACTAAAAATGCTTGCCGAACCTTTTATCAGTGCTTGTAAAATTTTAAAACAGCAGCACCCCGATCTTGGTTTTGTAGTGGCTTTGGTTAATGACAAGCGCCGTGAACAATTTGAGCAAACATGGAAGCAAATTGCCCCTGAGCTTGATTTTATATTGGTTAACGATACGGCAAAAACTGTGATTACGGCTTGTGATATGGCGATGCTAGCATCAGGTACTGTTGCTTTGGAATGCATGTTACTCAAAAGGCCTATGGTTGTTGGTTATCGAGTTAACCCTATCACCGCCTATATCGCAAAAAAACTTGTCAAAACGGACTATGTTTCACTGCCGAATATTTTGGCAGACAAAGAGCTGGTCAAAGAGCTTCTTTTAGAGGACTGCACGCCAAAAAATTTAGCCGATGAGATCAACTGTTTGATGGGCGAGAAAGGCCAAAATATGGTGCAAGAATTTGCGTCATTACATCATACTATTCGGAAAGGAGCGGACGATCAGGCTGCTAATGCGGTTATCAATTTAATTAGGGATAAAAATAAACAATGAGCAAAGTGTTGTCACCATTTGAATACCCTATCGGATATCAATCTATCGCTGGTGTCGATGAAGTAGGGCGTGGACCTTTAGTTGGAGATGTTGTCACGGCAGCGGTTATTCTAGATCCTAATCGTCCGATCGTTGGCTTAAATGACTCGAAAAAGCTTTCAGAGAAAAAACGTCTCGCACTTTTCCCAGAGATAAAAGAAAAAGCATTAGCATGGTCAATCGGCCGTTGTTCTCCGGTTGAAATAGATAAACTCAATATTCTTCATGCGACTATGGTTGCAATGCAGCGTGCTATTGAAAATCTGAATATTATGCCTGATCTGGCTCTGATTGATGGTAACCGTTGCCCTCACTTACCTATGGCTGCTCAATCTGTGGTGAAAGGTGACCTGCGAGTAGCCGAAATTAGTGCTGCGTCCATTATTGCCAAAGTAGTTCGGGATAGTGAAATGGCACAGCTGGATAGTTTATACCCCGAATACGGTTTTGCGCAGCATAAAGGTTACCCAACCAAAGCTCATTTAAACGCAATTGAAGCCCATGGGGTCATTGAGCAACATCGCAAAAGCTTTAAACCCGTCAAACGGGCTCTTGGGCTAGATTAAAAGTACTTTAAGGTGTTTAAATTGGTTATTTTCACATAAAATAACCACGAAAGATTCTCCAAGCTATCAATTTTCCGGACGTTACACATGTCAGAACCTAAGTTTATTCACCTTCGAGTCCACAGTGACTTTTCCATGGTTGATGGGTTATCTAAGGTTCCAGCCTTAGTCAAAAAAGTCGCTGAAATGGGAATGCCTGCGGTGGCCCTGACCGATTTTACCAACCTATGTGGGCTGGTGAAATTTTATGGATCGGCTCATAGTAGCGGAGTTAAGCCAATTATAGGTGCTGACTTTCTCATGCAATCCGAGGAGTTTGGAGAAGAACTGACTCGCATTACAGTATTAGCGGCAGATAATCTCGGATACAAAAATCTGACCCTGCTCATTTCTAAAGCCTATCTTAGGGGGCATATACAGCACCATCCTGTGATTGATAAAAAGTGGCTTGCTGAATTGTCCCAAGGACTAATTGTATTATCTGGAGGCCGAAGTGGTGAGATAGGAAAAGCCCTTTTAAAAGGGAATCAACATGTTGCTTCTCAATGTGTTGATTTTTATAAAGAGTATTTTCCTGACAGATTTTATCTAGAATTGACTAGAACTGGGCGTGCTGATGAGGAAGCCTATCTGCACTTTGCACTGGAGTTGGCAGAAATAACCCAGTTACCTGTTGTAGCGACTAATGAAGTTGTGATCTTAGATGACTCTTTTTTTGAGGCTCATGAAATACGAGTTGCTATTCATGATGGTTACACTCTCGAAGACCCAAGAAGGCCTAAAAATTATAGCTCGCAACAATACTTGCGCAGTGAACAAGAAATGTGTGAGCTGTTTTCTGATATTCCTGAAGCTTTAGAAAATAGCGTAGAAATTGCCAAAAGATGTAATGTAACTGTGCGTCTCGGAGAGTATTTTTTACCGGCGTTTCCAACCGATGGAATGGAAGAAACTGAGTTCTTGATCAAAAAGTCTCAGCAAGGATTGGAAGAACGTTTAGAGTTTCTTTTTCCTGATCCGAACACTCGTGCGCAGCGTCGTCCCGAATACGACGAAAGACTTCAAGTAGAATTGGAAGTTATTAATAACATGGGCTTTCCTGGCTACTTTTTGATAGTCATGGAGTTTATTCAGTGGTCAAAAGATAATGCGATCCCCGTTGGGCCGGGGCGTGGTTCGGGTGCAGGTTCGCTAGTCGCTTATGCGCTAAAAATTACCGATTTGGATCCACTTGAATACGATTTGCTGTTCGAACGTTTCCTTAACCCAGAACGGGTTTCTATGCCTGACTTTGATGTCGACTTCTGTATGGACAAGCGTGATCAGGTGATAGATCACGTAGCTGAGATGTATGGCCGAGATGCGGTGTCTCAGATCATTACTTTTGGAACCATGGCTGCGAAAGCGGTTATTCGTGATGTGGGCCGAGTACTTGGTCATGGGTTTGGCTTCGTTGATCGTATTTCGAAACTAGTTCCACCTGATCCGGGTATGACATTAGAAAAGGCATTTCAAGCCGAGCCTGCTCTGCCAGAGCTTTACAATAACGATGAAGAAATTAAAGAGCTCATCGATATGTGTCGGATTTTGGAAGGGTGTACTCGAAATGCCGGTAAACACGCAGGTGGCGTCGTTATCTCCCCAACGACAATTACTGACTTTGCTCCCATCTATGCTGATGCAGAAGGGCACTTCCCTGTCACACAGTTTGACAAGAATGATGTTGAGACAGCAGGCTTGGTTAAGTTTGACTTCTTGGGACTACGTACTTTAACCATTATTGATTGGGCTCTTGGGTTAATTAACCCAAGATTAGAGCGAGAAGGTAAGCTTCCGGTCGTTATTGAATCTATTCCTTTGCAAGACCAAGCTTCGTTCAACTTATTACAAAATGCAGAGACAACCGCGGTCTTTCAGCTCGAATCACGAGGAATGAAAGAACTGATCAAACGACTTCAGCCTGACTGTTTTGAAGATATTATCGCACTGGTGGCACTTTTCAGACCAGGACCACTTCAGTCAGGGATGGTTGATAACTTCATTGATAGGAAACACGGGCGTGAGGCGATCTCTTATCCTGATGAAACTTGGCAGCATGAGTCGCTAAAAGAAACACTAGACCCCACTTACGGCATCATTTTGTATCAAGAACAAGTGATGCAAATTGCTCAAATCTTGGCAGGTTATACGCTCGGTGGAGCGGATATGCTGCGTCGAGCCATGGGTAAGAAAAAGCCTGAGGAGATGGCCAAACAGCGAGGTACCTTTAAAGAAGGGGCTGAGAAAAATGGCGTAAATGGCGAACTTGCAATGAAAATCTTCGATTTGGTTGAGAAGTTTGCAGGCTATGGTTTTAACAAATCTCACTCTGCCGCTTATGCGCTTGTTTCGTACCAGACCCTATGGTTGAAAACACACTATCCAGCCGAGTTCATGGCCGCCGTTATGACGGCAGATATGGACAATACGGAAAAAGTTGTTGGTTTAGTTGACGAATGTATTCGTATGAAGTTAAAGGTTCTTCCTCCTGACATTAACTCTGGCGTCTATCGTTTTAATGTTGATGAGACTGGAGCCATTGTCTACGGTATCGGGGCTATCAAAGGGGTCGGCGAAGGACCAATTGAAGCCATTCTTACCGCGCGGGAGAAAGGTGGACATTTTAAAGATTTATTCGATTTTTGTGCGCGGATTGATCTGAAAAAAGTGAACAAACGTGTTATCGAAAAGCTTATTTATGCTGGAGCATTAGACCGACTAGGTCCACACCGAGCTGCAATGATGGCTTCTTTAAATGATGCGGTAAAAGCGGCAAGCCAACATCATCAGGCTGAGTCTTTTGGCCAAACAGATCTATTTGGTGTTTTAACCCAAGCTCCCGATGAAATTGAAAAAAAATACACTCAGGTAGCACCATGGCCAGAAAAAGTCTGGTTAGAGGGAGAGCGTGATACACTCGGATTGTATCTAACAGGGCATCCAATTAATGCTTATTTAAGGGAACTTACCAAGTATACTAGTTGTCGACTAAAGGACGCCACTCCAACACGGCGAGATCAAAGTGTTACTGTTTCCGGTTTGGTTATCGCTGCAAGGGTTATGACGACAAAACGCGGCTCCCGAATCGGTATCATGACACTGGATGATAGGAGCGGTCGTATGGAGGTCATGCTCTTTTCAGATGCACTTGACCGCTATGCCGAAATGTTAGAAAAAGATAAAATATTGGTGGTTTCTGGACAGGTCAGCTTTGATGATTTCAATGGCGGCCTTAAAATGTCCGCGCGTGAAGTGATGGATCTGGGATCCGCCCGAGAAAAATATGCACGGGGACTATCCATCTCGATCGATGAATCCCAAATTGATCAAGCGTTCTTTGAACGTTTCAGTAAGATATTGGAGCCCTACCGGGCAGGGAGTGTTCCTGTTCGTGTATACTATCAGCGCTCGGACGCGCGTGCATGTTTAACGCTAGGCACTGAATGGCGGGTTACGCCCAGTGATGCGTTGCTAGATGAATTAAGAAAACTACTTGGCAATGATCAAGTGGAACTCGAGTTTAACTAAGTCTGTTGGGAAGACCGATGGATGACAAAGGATCGATAAATGAGCCTAAATTTTTTAGAATTTGAAAAGCCGATTGCTGAGTTAGAAGCCAAAATTGAAGCACTGCGCAGTGTTTCACGTCACGGTGGTGAATCAGGTGTTGATCTTGATAAAGAAATCGAACAACTAGAGAAAAAAAGCCTAGAACTAAAAAAGAGAACTTTTAGTGATCTAGGTGCTTGGGAGACAGCTCAGATGGCTCGTCACCCTCAACGTCCATACACGCTGGATTATATTGAGCACGTCTTTACTGAATTTGAAGAGTTAGCAGGCGATCGACACTATGCGGATGATAAGGCTATTGTTGGTGGTATGGCTCGTTTAAATGGTCGTCCAGTGATGATCATTGGTCATCAAAAGGGCCGTGAAACGAAAGAAAAAGTTAGACGTAACTTCGGTATGCCTAAACCTGAAGGTTACCGTAAAGCGCTGCGTTTAATGCAAATGGCCGAGCGCTTTAATATGCCGATCATTACTTTTATTGATACCGCAGGTGCTTATCCAGGTGTAGGCGCAGAAGAGCGCGGGCAGTCCGAAGCGATTGCAACCAACTTGAAAGTGATGGCTGGGTTGAAAGTGCCGGTGATATGTAACGTTATCGGTGAAGGTGGCTCTGGTGGTGCATTGGCGATTGGCGTCGGTGACTACGTGAATATGTTACAGTATTCAACCTATTCTGTTATCTCGCCTGAGGGGTGTGCGTCGATTTTGTGGCGTGATTCTGATAAAGCTCCTCAAGCGGCAGAAGCTATGGGACTGATTGCTCCTCGCCTCAAAGAGCTTGAGCTTATCGATGACATTATTGAAGAGCCACTAGGCGGTGCGCATCGCGATCATCAGCAGATGGCGAAAAATATGAAAGAGACATTAACTCGTCAGCTTGACGAATTGTCTCATTTTGAAAGCGATCTTCTACTTGAGCGCCGCTATCAGCGTTTGATGAGCTACGGTTATTGCTAAGTTATCTTTTATTTTAAATAAGGCTGAACTTTGGTTCAGCCTTTTTTGTTATCAGTGATATTATGTTGGTTTACTTAGGTATGCTCTAGATTATTCGGTTGGGTAATGTTGACTATGCAAGACTTAGAAAGTGTTTTTAACTCAACGATCGAGCAGTATATTCAGCCTCAAGGTCAGATTGTTCTTGCTTTGAGTGGCGGACTAGATTCAAGAGTTATGCTCGCTCTACTCAAAAAGTATTGTGAGAACACAGGTAGCAAAGCCATCGCGGTTCATGTTCACCATGGTTTGAGTATTCACGCCGATGACTGGGCAAAACAATGTCAGAAGTGGTGTTTAGAGTCGGGTTTGGAGTGTTTTGTTGAACATGTATCATTGGATTTGAAAGGAAAAAGCCTTGAAGAGAGCGCGCGAGATGCTCGTTATGTGGCTTTGAGTAAGCACCTTAATGAAAATGATGTCTTGCTGACGGGGCAACATGCTGATGATCAATTAGAGACTTTTCTCCTTGCTTTAAGAAGAGGAAGCGGTCCCAGAGGGTTGTCTTGCATGCCACAAGTCGCTCCAATGGGAAATGCATTGTTGGTTAGACCGCTTCTGCATGTCAAAAGGCATGATATTGAGTCATACGCTAAAGACTCCAACTTAGAGTGGCTCAATGATGAAAGTAATCAAGATAAAAGATTTGAGCGTAATTATATTCGTCATACCATAGTGCCAAGTTTGAGTAAGCGATGGCCTCACATTCAACAATCGGTACAGAGATCTAGTGAACTTTGCGCAGAGCAAGAAGCACTGATTGAAGAGTTGATATCGGAAAAGTATCGACAGTGCTTGCGGCAAGATAAAAGTCTCAGTATTTCAAAGCTTATAGGTCATAGTGAAAACGTTCGCCGCTCCATTATTCGTATGTGGCTAAGTAACGAAAGCATTAAAATGCCAACACGATCTCAACTGGAGATAATTTGGCAGCAAGTCGCAATGGCTCAGCAAGATGCAAATCCTAAATTACAGCTTGCCAACATTGAGATTCGTCGTTTTTTAGAGGCGTTATACATTGTTCGCGATTTCCAATCGTTGGCTAATTGGAACAAAGATATTCATTTTGAACAGCCATGCTTATTACCCGATAATCTGGGGACGCTTGTTTTAATCTCGACTGGGAATGGTCGTTTGTCGAAGCAAAGTCTTAATACTGCTCCTTTAAAAGTTATTTTTGAGCCTGAAGGTTTAGTCGCTCACCCAACGGATAGAGCACATCGAAGAAAATTAAAGAAGTTGTTCCAAGAATACGCTGTTCCAAGTTGGATGAGGCGCCGTACACCAATATTGATGTGTGGGGAGAAGGTAGCTGCGGTAGGAGAGCTATTTGTGGACCGTGCTTTTTCGGGTGATGATTGTGATTTTGTCTGGCAGCGTTATTGATGGAAAAGAAATTTATACAATGGAGTTCAATTTGAAACAGCGGTCTATTGTTAATCTGTTTTTTTGTCTTTTACCGTTCGTATACATATCGAATTGTTATGCTTCTGGTAATATTGAGAAAGGCAAGGCACGCTCTGGCGTATGTTCTGCATGTCATGGCGAGAACGGAGTGGCTGTGATTCCAGGTTATCCAAACCTTAGAGGACAGAGTGAGCAGTACTTAGCTGAAGCTCTAACCGCATATAAAAACAAGCAGCGTGAGGGCCGTTTAGCTTCGATTATGCAGGTGCAAGCCTCCCTGCTTAGTGAGCAAGATATTAAAGACTTGGCGGCGTACTACGCCAGTCTAGATGATTAAACTCATTGACCTAAATGAAACAATGACAACAGAGAAACTTAAGGGAAGAAGATGAAGAAGATTGAAGCCATTATTAAGCCATTTAAATTAGATGATGTGAGAGAATCTCTGGCGGAAGTCGGTATTACAGGTATGACTGTATCTGAGGTCAAAGGGTTTGGACGTCAGAAAGGGCATACTGAGTTGTATCGTGGTGCTGAATATATGGTCGATTTTTTACCCAAGGTTAAGTTAGAGATAGTGGTTACTGACGATGTTGCTGATCAATGTGTTGATAAGATCATTGAAACGGCTCATACCGGTAAAATTGGAGACGGAAAGATTTTTATTACGGATATAGAACGTATTGTCCGGATAAGAACTGGCGAAGAAGACGAAGATGCGATTTGATTGACAGGAAAGAGCCCAAAAGGTGCTGTTTGCAGAGGTATTCAAAAATAGTGAGCTCAAACGCGCTGCTACTTTTTTGTTGTGTAGGTTTGTTCCACATTTCTGGTTGACTGTATACCCAAGTAACCTCAAGATACTAGGTTTAGCGAGAGTAGATTGCTTGAAAGGCAAGGTAACGATTTGAAAATCTAGTCATCTAAATTGAAAATTGGTAACGACGTATGTAAAGCAAGACAACTCGCCCTTTGGGAGGGTGCCACAGTGCCGATTTCATCGTCAAACAACTTGGTAAGAGTCGACTATTACGCTGCGTTATTTTCCTTGAACTCAACACTGTGGCCTCGCTCTGAATGCTGCATTTTGAAGTCACTTGGGTATATATGAAAAGAAAAACCTTTGTAATTCTGTTGGCTACTTTGCTTATTGCCCCGTTGGCCCTGTATTCCTGGTTGTTTGATATTCCAAACAGAGCCTATATCAATGTGATTTTTAATCAGAACTTGATGTCTACGTCATTGCCTTGCTATGAGGCGAAGAACCCTAAGTTTCTTGATGTAAATAATCGGATTAACTTGGCTGTTTGGAATATTTACAAACAGAATCGTGATGATTGGCAGCCATTTCTATCAGACTTAGCCTCGGACAAACAACTGGTGTTACTTCAAGAAGTGGCCCTAGATGACGGATTTATAAATTGGTTAGCAGATGGTTCGAGCTTTGCAGCACAAGCTAATGCCTTTAGCGTCAATGGTCGTGTTGCTGGTGTTTTAAATCTGTCCCAAAGCCAACCGAAAAAAGTATGTGCTATGCGTGCATCAGAGCCTTGGATACTGCTTCCAAAGTCAGCACTTTATTCTTTATTTCCTCTAAGCAACGGCCAAGAGCTTGCTTTGGTAAACATACATTCGATTAATTTTTCGATTGGGGTTGAGGAGTATCTTGGGCAGATAAAAGAGTTAGCTCAAAAACTGAGTCAACATTCAGGGCCAATTATTTTTGCCGGGGACTTTAATACTTGGAATGATTCGCGGATGCGTGTTTTAAATGATGTTATGGAAGATTTAGAGCTGTCTGAGGCGATCTTTGAGCAAGATCAGCGTACGCGATTTATCAATGGTTTTGTGTTGGATCATATTTTTTTCCGTGGCCTTAATATGATTGATTCAAAGACAATACCAACGACAGCATCTGATCATAACCCATTGGTGGTGAGCTTTGATTTGCCGTCAGAATAAAGGCTGTGTAGCCAGATGATCCAAGTTACGGTAATGTTTTTCGCCCCCCTTGAGTCCTATATCTTGAGGTGACTCGGGTATACCATTGAATTACCCAAGAGTGGTCAATACGATCTCGACCACTCTTAAAGTGAGCCATTCATATTAGTTTGAATTAGACGCTGACTTTGGTGACATCTACATACAATTTTAGCTTTTGGCCAGGCTTGAGGTAGTTTCTACTATTTAGACTGTTCCACTTTACAATATCACCGGTTTTGACTTTGAATTTCTTTGCAATTCCACTTATGGTATCTCCAGAGCGTACATTGTAAAAAACAGTGCGAATAATGGAACCTTGACTGTTATTTTTCCATATAACCAGCTTCTGTCCTACTTTCAACGTGTCTCTTGGCCCCATACCATTCCACTTAGCAAGGGATTGATGGGAAACTTTATTGTTTTGAGCAATTGACCATAAACTATCCCCACGTTTAACAATATGGGTTATCTTATAGTGTCCTCGAGCCTTAGCTTGTGTTTTAGCCAGACGGTTAGAGGCGCTCAGTGCATAAACTGAATTTTCCTTTGTGGATGTGGGTATCATAAGGAATTGACCAACACGAATACGATTTCCGGTAATACCATTGGCAGATCGAATTAATTTTGGTGTTGTTTTGTATCGTTTTGCTATCGCTATAAGGCTGTCACCTGACCTGACTTGGTAGCGAATGACTTTAACGCCTTGCCCCTTATTCTCGGACAATGCTTGTTGGAATTTATCGACACTATGAATGGGGAGCAATAGTTTTTGCGGCCCATTCGGTGCTGTTGCCCATTGGTTGTATGCTGGATTGAGGCTCTGTAATTTTCTCACTGTTATCCCCGCATAATTGGCAGCAACCGCTAAATCTAGTTGCTCTTTTGGATCAACAAGTTCTACGACGGGATGATTGGCAATTTCTGGTATAGATACGCCATACTTTTCTTGATTAGCAATCACATCTGCCAATGCGAGTAACTTGGGCAAATACCCACTTGTCTCTTTAGGTAAATCTAGAGAGAAGAAATCGGTCGGTTTACCCAGTTTGTTGTTTTTTCTGATCGCACTCGATACTCTTCCGCCGCCACTATTGTATGCGGCGATTGCATGCGTCCAATCTCCGTCAAATCGTTTGTTCAAATAGGATAAATAATCAAGGGCAGCGTCTGTGGCAGCTGCTACATCTCTACGGCCATCGTACCAAAAGTTTTGTTCAAGCCCGTACATTTTTGCGGTGCCTGATACAAATTGCCATAAACCTGCAGCACTGCCATGAGAGTAGGCAAAGGCATCAAATGAGCTCTCTACAACAGGCAACAAGGCAAGTTCAAGTGGCATTTTACGTGCTTCAATTTTTTCTGTAATCAGATAAAGAAAAGGTTCAGCACGTTTGGCTACGGTCTTTAGGTGATTTGGATGATTGATATACCAAGTGCGATAGTAGTTAATGATTCTATTGTCTGGAACAGGCATCTCAAGTTGCATTGATATCCGGCGCCAAACATCTTGTTGGGTTTGAGGGGTAGTTATTGGTGAGTGCTCAGATGATGTTCGGTTTTCTTTATGTAACTCATTATTACTCAGAGGTTTGTTATTTATTGTTGAACTATCGATCTGTTCAGTATCGATAGGCTGATTTAGCTGACAGCCTGATAGAATGAGTGCCAAAACCCAGCAGTCTTTAATTCGCATTATCCAACCCTTTTTTTTCTTGGTTGATGATAATACTTGTCTCTTTGATTCTGTGACAAGCAGCAAATCGTTAAAATTCGTTCTTCCACTCACGTAATGCGGTAAAAACTGCAAGTGAGTCGGTTTTTACGGTGCGATTGGACACTGAGCGTACAATGTTTTTTTCTTCTGTGCGTAAAAAAGGGTTAATTAGTTTTTCTCGTTGCAAGCTGGTTGGCAATGTTGGTATCTGTTGCGCACGCATTCGATTGACTTCATCTCTATACTGTTGGAGGTATGGATTTTCTGGTTCAACAGCTAAGGCAAAAGCGACGTTACTGGCTGTGTATTCATGAGCACAAAATACTTCGGTTTCATCGGGTAAAGCAGCTATTTTTTGCAAAGAGCTGTGCATTTGTTCCATCGTGCCTTCAAAAACTCGGCCGCATCCTGCTGAGAACAGCACATCACCGCAAAATAGCTTACCATCCCCCACGTAACCAATGTGGCCGAGGGTATGTCCTCCAATATCTAAAACCATAAAGATTTCATTAAATAACTCAATCTGGTCTCCTCCAGATACAGCATGAGTCAAGGTTGGAATAGGCTCTTCTTTTGGGCCAACAACATTAATACCTGGGTACTGTCTTACTAATTCAGCAACGCCTCCAATGTGATCATGATGATGGTGAGTTATCAAGATGGCTTCTAAAACTAAGTTATGTTGTGCCAAATAGTCGAGCACGGGAGCGGAATCGCCTGGGTCAACGATGGCACATCGTTTGTCACTATTTTCAATCAGCCAGATGTAATTATCGTTAAATGCGGGTATGCTTTTGATGTCTAACATGGTTTTTTCTCCCGTATATTATTATTCACTGATTTTACAATGAAGTAGGGTTCTATGAAGCCAGCACGCAGCGCCAAGAAGCTCGAAAAACCTCATTCATGGGAACAACTCAGGAATGGGCAATGGGTAAGTGAGTCTATACAAATCCGTCTAGATGAGTGGTGTCCCAGGCTGTTTGGATATCATTTACTAAAACTTGGTGGCTTAAGTTGTGAGTTAACCAGTTATAACTGCAATATTCAACACCAAGTTCATTTGGATACGCAAAACCCTTTGAGTAATGTCATTGCTGATGGATATGATTTGCCTTTTTTAGAAAAGAGCTTCGATGCCGTTCTGGTGGCACATCAGTTAGACTATTGTAACGACCCTCATCGAATGTTGCGTGAAGTCGATCGAGTGGTGATTGATGATGGGTATCTTATTATTACAGGGTTTAATCCATTGAGTTTGATTGGCTTGACTCGATTTATGCCATGGAAAAAAAAATACCTACCTTGGAGTGGTCGAATGTTTACTCCCAATCGAATGAAAGATTGGCTCGGCTTGCTGAATTATCAAATTCTAGAGTGTGATAGTTATGCTGTGTTCTCTTCTCCCAAATCAAACCTATTGAGCGTTTGGCTGGAAAATAGTTTGGGTGAATGGGCATCGCCATTTGGTAGCCTTTATTTTATTGTCGCTAGAAAGCGGACTTATCCGCTGAAACCAATAAAACCGCACTGGAAGCTCAAGCGTAAACTATCACCATTGAGTATCAACTACCGAGTATCCAATCGAGGCAGAGATGGTATACCTAAATAGCATAAGCTTATTTAGGTAACTGGGCTTTCACATCCTTGTCTTGGTTCAAAGCAAAGACGCTTGACGAGGTTAATTGGGAATATAGCCAACATCTTCTTGGGTTGGGTTTTCTGCAGCTTGTCTTGCTAGCTCATCACACATTTCATTTTCTCTGTGTCCCGCATGCCCTTTTACCCAGCGCCAATCAATGTTGTGTCTTTGTGTCTCGGTATCAAGAGCTTGCCACAAGTCTGCGTTTTTGACTTGTTTTTTATCTGCGGTTTTCCAACCTCGTTTTTTCCAATTATGGATCCATTGGGTGATCCCTTGGCGAACGTACTGACTGTCTGTGGTTAAAATGACGTCACATGGTTCTTTTAATGTTTGTAATGCCACTATGGTTGCCATCATCTCCATACGGTTATTAGTCGTCATGGCATAGCCTTGAGCGAGGGTTTTCTCTACCTTCTTGTAACGGAGTACAATACCGTAACCACCTGGGCCAGGATTACCTAAGCAAGATCCATCAGTGAAAATTTCCACTTGTTTCGTCATGATTTGATACTATTGGGTTAAGAACATTACTGACATAGTCTGACACACATATTGTTATGAATACTAGCCACATTTCAGATCAACATAGAATTATCGTACTCGATACAGAAACAACCGGTATGAACCTTGAGGGGGGACCGCATTATCAGGGGCATCGAATTATTGAGATTGGTGCTGTTGAAATTATTAATCGTAAGCTGACAGGACGTCACTTTCACGTATACATCAAACCCGATCGTGACATTCAAGCAGAAGCTGTCGGTGTTCATGGTATAACGGATGAGTTTTTGCGCGATAAACCTGAATACAAAGATGTACATGCTGAGTTTTTAGCATTCATTAATGGTGCTGAGCTTGTTGCTCATAATGCGTCGTTTGACGTTGGTTTTATGGACTATGAGTTTAGCATGCTGGATGCCAGTATCGGAAAAACAGCACAATACTGTAAGGTGACCGATACGCTTGCAATGGCAAAGAAAATTTTCCCGGGTAAGCGAAATAACCTTGATGTTTTGTGTGATCGATATGGTATCGATAATTCTCATCGTACGTTACACGGCGCATTGCTCGATGCTGAAATCTTAGCCGATGTATACTTATTAATGACGGGTGGGCAAACATCATTGCAATTTAATGCTGGGTCTGCCTCGGAAGAGGGCGTCGAATCAATCAAACGAGCAGCTCAGGGGCGAAAAGCGCTAAAGGTTTTAAGAGCTACTGCCGATGAAATAGATGCACATGAGAAAAGATTAGAATTAATCGAAAAAAATGGACATTGCCTTTGGCGCTAATAGGAGAGAAAGTTTGAGGGTCTGGACAATTATTTTAGTTGCACTGTGTAGTTTTTATGCGAGCGCAGATCAGACATCTTCAATGTCTCTTCTCGACAATCGGTTTCGAGTTGACCCGTCTATTAAGCAGATAAACTTTGTTATTTATCGTGCTAAGCCTTCTAAACCTGTAGTCCTTGTTCGGCCGGATGGCGAAAAATACTATGTATCGAATCACCCAAGTAATGTCAGTTGGTACCAGGAATCATCCATGGACATTATTTCTATCGATAATCCTATGCCCGGGCCATGGCAAGCCATCGGCAAGATAACGCCTAAAAACAACATTGTTTTAATTTCACATTTAAAGCTTTCCACGGATCGTCTTCCCTACCGTCTGTATCAGGGAGAGTTACTCAAGTTTAATGCTCGTTTGACTGCAGATGGCGAGCCTCTGGTCCTCAGAGACTTTTTAAATCGGGTAAAGCTTAAAGTGACGTTCACCAAGTTTATTGAAAATGAGGAAGCAGTCGTTTCAGGAAAGAAGCCTTCACCTGAGGTGATTGGTGAATTTGCAGATAATGGTAAAGGGCTCGATGAAGTTGCGGGTGATGGCGTATTCACAGTTGAATTACCCATCACTTCTGCTCCAGGGAAATATCGTGCTCAGATAACGTCGGGTAACGGGGTATTTATGCGGGCACAGGAACAAGAGGTTTTAGTTTACCCCACGCCTGTGCAGGCAACCTTTATTCAATCTCATGATGAAGAGCAACCAAACCAAGTTGTAGTGTCCGGAGAAGAGGGGATTATCGAGCCTGGTTCCTTAGCGGGGACCATTGAGCATATTACTCCGTATGATGATGTTACGACGGTTCAAGGCTCGGCAGACCCTGAT
>NZ_AEIU01000080.1 GCF_000165125.1 Vibrio caribbeanicus ATCC BAA-2122
CAGCCCCTGCCATCACTGATGCTCCGACCAACTTCTCTACTGGTATCGACTCTCCCGTTAAAGCACTTTCATCGAAGCTCGCGGGAGTTTCCATTAACAGACCATCTGCTGGTAAACGAGAGCCGGGAGAAACTTCAATAATATCACCTGGCTGCAAGTCACTTGCTGCAACTTCAATTCGCTTTCCTTCAACGATCTTCACTGCATTTTCAGGAACTAATTCCATTAATGCTTGAACACCGCTTCTAGCTCTTGACGCCGCAAATGCTTCAAGTCTTTCACCAATCAAAAAGAGCAATAGTACCATTGCAGCTTCAGCTGTCTCTCCCAAATATAAGGCACCAATCGCAGCAACGCTCATTAACGTCTCGATCGCAAAAGGAGTACCTGAGCGTGCGAGTGCAAAGGCTTTTTTTACTATTGGATACAGGCCAGCTAAACATGTCAAAGTAAACAGTCCATTACTGAATTCAGGGAACGTTTCTTTGGTCAGCGCTGCCACCATCATTGCAAAACAGATGGCTATAATATTTACGTTACCATCAAAGAGGAGATGCCAGCGACTTTTTGAATCATTCAGTGATTTATCAGACTGAGAGTTAAAGGAAAACCCCGTTTCAGTTATCACTTGTTCCACTTCACGAAGTACGTTTTCATTATTCGCTTTTATCAATAGTTTTTCGGTAGCAAAGGCAACTCGAGCTTCCGCAACACCTGTGACCTTTTTTACAGCTGTCTCAATTTTCCTAGCACAAGAAGGACAGTCCATTCCATTGATGATCCAGCTATGATTCACCAAACCTGCATTCAGCTCTTTATTTGGATTATCTTCGAGTTTTTCAGCACCCGCGTTTGATTCACAACAGCCAGACTCTGTCGCTTTCGTTGGTGTGTGGCTAATACAACTTGTTTGATTTTCGACACCTAAACCTAAATCACTTGAACAACATGCCTGATGTTTACTACCCATGAGGCTACCTCCTATGACGATATATAATCAAAGTGTAAACCTTAGAGTAAGCTTCAAGGTCAAGTATTATTTTTAAAATTCTTTTTTGATAGATATTAGACGACTTAGTATTTGTTAAGAGGAGGGAAAGGCACCCTGTGACAGAGCGCCATAAACTATGCCGAGGCACGAATGGTGAGGACAGTGTTAGACCGGGTGCTGAAAACAATCGTCAATATTTTTTCCGATGGCTTTGAGCACATCACGCCGGGTGATGATACCAACCAAACGCCCCGAATCGATCACAGGATATACTTTCGGTTTTCCAACTCTCATCATATCGGCAAGCTCGATGATCGAAGTATCTGAAGTAACCGATAAAACCTCAGGGTACATGCAATCCGCGACTGTATGAGTATCTTGGCAGTAGTAACTGACTTTAATCAGCTTATCTAATAAATCTTGTCCCGACAGAAAGCCTATTACTTCATTTCTGTCATTCAAAACCGGTCCACCAAGGTAATTTGATGTCAGCACTTTGTCCAGAGCTGCACTCAAAGACATCTCTGGGGAAAATGTGACCGCTTTGAGGGACATATAATCTTTGACTCTTAATGATTCCATGTGAAGCTCCTGTAATTAAAAGCGCACTATCGATAGAGTAAGTGTTGCCTAATTCTCTGATTTTACACAATTGAAATAGAATATTTCTTTAATAGGTGCTCCCTATCACGCTATTGAGTGTGTGAATCTTTGCTCGCTAACCAAGCACTAAATAATGATACGCAAAAGGGAACACAATAGGTGAGTGCAGCCTGTATCGGCCTTATAACCTCTTCACCAAAGAACGCGTCATATTGATTGATGACATTAAGTATACTGCCTACAACAAGGGCGATGAAGAAAGCCCGCCTAATTAAACGAAAAGTCATGGCATCTCAAAATGTTTTAAAGCACTAGCATAAGTATACGTATATTTGGCCTGAATGTGTCTCCAGCACCGTCAGAAAACATATACCTAAGTAACCTCGAGATGCTAAGGAATGTGGATAACAAGTTTAACAGTAGCATTCATTCTGGGGCTCAATACTCCACAAGGGTCAATCAAATCATTTATCCCATCGCAATACAGCATCACTATCCGAACTACGTGCATCAATCCATCGAGTTGAATCTGTTGTTCTTTCTTTCTTCCAGAAAGGTGCCCGGGTTTTTAAGTTATCCATAATAAACTCGCAAGCACTAAATGCTTCGCGACGATGCCCGCTGGCAACACCTACAAAAACAATTTGCTCACCAACGTTTAACTCTCCAACTCGATGAACGACTCTTATTTTTTCTATGCTCCAGCGAGATATAGCTTCTGAGCATATATGATTTATGATTTTTTCTGTCATTCCGGGATAGTGCTCAAGAGTTAGCCCCTTTATACAATCTCCCAAATTCATATCTCTTACATTTCCGCAGAAAGTGACTACGGCGCCAGAGTGAGATCCTTCAGATAGACATTGGTGTTCGTATGACACAGAGAAATCTTCAACTTGAACTGAAACTTTGATACTCAATGTTTATCCTCCTGTGACTGGAGGAAAGAAAGCGACCTCATCTCCCTCTCTCACGGCATGTTCACTTGATACCATTGTTTGGTTCACAGCAAAAAGTGTCGTTTCTTTATTTAGTGCTAAAGCCCACTTTCCGGGCCTTTTGGATAGTTCAACTCGAATATCTTCAACCGTTAAAAACTTCCCAGACAGAGATAACTCATCAACCCCAATAAGATCTCGTGTTTGACCAAAAAAAAGTACTTGTATCATATCTCTACCTTAAAGTGACCAGATTTTCCTCCTTGCTTTTCAAGCAAACGAATCTGACCAATAACTATGTCTTTTTGGACTGCTTTACACATATCGTAAACAGTAAGAGCAGCAACTGATGCCGCTGTTAGTGCCTCCATCTCAACCCCCGTTTTACCGGAGAGCCTGCACAAAGATTCAACTCTTACTTGATGAGATTTCTCATCTGCGTAAAGATTAACTTCTACTTTTGACAACAACAAAGGATGACATAATGGAATGAGGTCCCACGTTTTTTTGGCCGCCTGAATACCAGCAATTCTCGCAGTTGCAAAAACATCACCTTTGTGATTTTGCCCTGACATAATGATTGACAGTGTTTCTGGTTTCATGTGTATGACAGCTTCTGCTCTGGCTTCACGAATACTTTCATCTTTCGAGGACACATCAACCATATGAGCCTCTCCCTTAGAATTAATGTGAGTTAATTTAGCCATTAAATTAAGCCACCTTTCACCAGATGAGGCATAAAATTACAAGGACGATGCGTTGAATCTAACTGCTGTTTTATTATTTTCGTCCAGCCTGTCTTACAAGCTCCCGTAGAACCTGGCATCGCAAATATCACCGTGTTATTTGCAAAACCAGCAAGGGCTCTAGATTGAATCGTAGATGTTCCAATTTCTTCGTATGATACCGCCCTAAACAGCTCACCAAAGCCTTCTACATGCTTATCAAATAAAGGAATCAGTGCTTCGGGAGTACTGTCTCTTGAAGTAAAACCTGTCCCACCTGTCACCAAAACAGCTTGAATATTGTCATCGGCAATCCAAACTGAAACAATGGCACGTATTTTATAAATATCATCTATCGAAATCACTTTTTCTAATACCGTATGTCCAGCTTCTTCGGCTGCTTGTTTTAGATAGGACCCCGATGTATCGTTTTCCTCTGTACGTGTGTCAGAGACTGTTAATACAACAATGTTAGCTGGTGTAAATTGCCTTTCTTTATGAACCATTATCTATTTATCCATGTCTGCAAAAATGTCAGCGGTATGCGCCGATACTTTCGCGATTTAAAGCCCTTAAATTACCCGCCTATCGATGCTAGATGAGGCGTCATACCTGTGTGACCATCCTGAAGAAAATGACTCACAGATTTATTGTTTAATTGTGCTCGAATTCGTTTTACTAAAGCGTCTCTTTGTTCATCACTTTGCAATAAATCCCGCAGTTCAACGCCATAATCACCAAATAAGCACATATGAAGTTTACCAAGAGCTGATACTCGCAAACGATTACAACTACTACAGAAATCCTTTGAATATGGCATGATTAATCCAATTTCACCTCGGTAGTCAGGGTGAGAGTAGACCTGTGCAGGTCCATCATTTTGTGATCGGTTTTCAAGAATCCAGCCATTGGCGATAAGATGGTTCAAAATAGATGCGCCGGAAACGTGCTGTTTGTTGAAAAACTCATCCATATCACCTGTTTGCATTAACTCAATGAAACGCAATTGAATGGGCCTAGTTTTGATCCATTCCAAAAACAACGGAAGTTCTTTCGCATTATGCTCCTTCATCAATACAACGTTAACCTTTACTTTGGCAAAGCCAACTTCAAATGCTTTCTCAATACCATTCATCACTTGTCTAAATTTATTTTCACCTGTGATAAGGCGAAACATCCGAGGCTCTAGGCTATCCAAACTTACATTGATATCCGTTAGACCCGCATTTCTCCACTGCTCTACTTGCTTCTCCATTCGATAACCATTGGTCGTTGTCGCTACTTTAGAAATCCTAGGGATCGCCGCAACCGAGTGGATAATATCAACAAAGTCTTTTCTCATACTTGGTTCACCCCCAGTAATTCTTACTTTGGAAGTGCCACAATCAGCAAACACACGTACAACCCGCTCTATTTCTGAAAGAGATAAGAACCGACTTTTTATTCCATCAGGTCTGTAACCATTCGGTAAACAATAGCTGCACTTGAAGTTGCAAACGTCTGTTACCGAAAGACGTAAATACGAAAATTTACGACAAAATTTGTCTTCAAATTGTTGTGCCATTCAACACCTTTCCAAACACAGGAGGCATGGTCATTTCCAACCATGCCTTCGTGACAGTTTGTCACTGATTCTAGACACATATTCTCATGAACTTAGTCGATAGAATTCGGAGTTATGGCGATTATCAAAATTTATTGATAAAAGCAAAGTTAAAACGTATTGCTCATATACTCATGTCACTTTTAAATTACTTATGTGTTCACAAGCCAATCCAACCCCTCAGTTCAAAGCGTATCGAGTCTGCTGGAATAGAGCATTTATTGATAATAAAAATCAAGAGGTCACAATGCCACTTTGAGTATTTCGCAGAAATGGCATACTCTAACAGCAAGTTTAACCCCGTGATAAAGATCAGAAATAATGGCAATTTACTCTAAGAATAAAATCGTAGCAATAGGTGGAGGCCATGGGCTAGGAAGAATACTGGCTGCTTTGAAAGAGTTTGGCTCTAATGCAACGGGTATTGTCGCGACAACAGATAATGGTGGTTCAACGGGTCGAATCCGGAACTGCCAAGGTGGAATAGCATGGGGAGATACTAGAAATTGTATCAACCAATTGATCACGGCCCCAACCATCAGTTCAATGATGTTTGAATATCGATTTAAAGGATCAGGTGAACTTAACGGACACAATCTTGGTAACCTGATGCTCACAGCACTTGATAATTTATCAGTAAGACCACTAGATGCAACTAACCTGATCAGAGACATGCTCAAAGTAGATATCAATATTATTCCGATGTCAGAGCATCCGTCAGATTTAAGAGGTCAGTCGACGCTCGGTGAATGGGTCACAGGAGAAACTAAAATTGATGAAATGCCCGAAAAATTAGCTCGTTTGGAGCTAGACCCTGAGGTTCCCGCAACTTCGGAAGCCATAGTCGCAATAGAAGAAGCAACTGCGATTATACTTGGCCCAGGAAGTTTCCTTACCAGTATTATGCCTCCTCTACTTCTTAGAGAAGTCGGTGAAGCAATTCGTGATAACGCCAAAGCAAAGCTTATATTTATCGAGAATCTAGCGCCTGAGAAGGGACCAGCAAACCAGATGACACTTAGTGAAAAACTCGACTGGTGCCAGCGAGCCTGCCAGGGACGACATATCGATGTCGTTCTGGGAGAAGGCGACAAAAAAGATGGCCTTTCATACGACTATAGAAGTGTAAGCTTAGCTTCGCCTAATCGAGCCTGGCGACACGATAGGTCGAAACTAAGGGATGCTATAGAGGCATTATTGAGAGAATAGATTTTGGTATATCGCGTGAGTCTTTTTAAGTAAATCGAGCATCTCTTTTTTACAGCTTGGCGCTGATAGCTGCTCTCCTAATTTTGCGTTTTTATCCAACAAAATAGAGTAGTTACATAAAGCATCAGCCCCAAAACTTGCCGCGCTACTTTTTAGTGCATGGCTAACCTCTGTCAAGTAGGCGTGTTGTTCTTGCCCTTCTAGAGATAGTAGTGTGCTTTCATACCCTGCTAACTCATTAAGAAATATCTCTAGCAATACTGGGACATTTTCTTTGCCTATCTCAGCCGCCAAGCGATCAACTTGCTTTTGATTAATGATTTCCACTAGGAGACTTCTCTACTGTTCCAGGCTTGCAACTTTCGATATATCGTAGAAGGACTGACATCAAGATATCCAGCTGCTTTGGGAATGTTACCATCACAAGCTTCTATTGCTTGCTCGATAGCATTTTTCTCAGTTAACCAAAGAGGAAAGATATCTTGTACTGAAACGACTTTTTCTTGAGAATTAGCCGGATAAATATCAAGGCTAGGTGTATGATTCAATGGAGGAGGTAGCATTTCAAGAGAGATTTCTCTTCCGTTATTAAGAACAACAACATTCCTCAATACATTTTGAAGCTGGCGTACATTACCCGGCCACTCATAACGAGAAAAACGTTCTACGACTTCGGGTTCTAACCGAATGAAACCTTTACCCTCTTCTTTTGACATAAAACCTAACAAGGAATAGGCAATTTCTATTACGTCATCACCACGCTCTCTTAGTGGCGGTAAATGAAGCGGGATAACATACAAACGATAATAAAGGTCTTCTCTAAAGCGCCCTTGTTCTACCTCAAGCCAAGGATCCTTATTCGTTGCACAAACGAATCGAACATCGACACTTTTCATTTTAGATGAACCAACTTTTTGAAAGGTACCCGTCTGAATAAAACGTAGTAATTTAGTTTGAAGGTCCAGATCCATTTCACAAAGCTCATCAAGGAAAAGAGTACCTCCATCGGCAAGCTCAGCAGCACCTTGCCGATCAGTCGCAGCTCCGGTAAACGCGCCTTTAATATGACCAAATAGCTCACTTTCAATCAAATCTTTGGGAATAGCTGCACAGTTGATAGCAATAAACGGTTTATCACGGCGCTTGCTCGTCGCGTGGATGGCCTCCGCACAAACTTCTTTGCCAGTGCCACTCTCACCTGTAATAAAGATACTAGCTTTACTTGCCGCTGCAGAATCTATCGTCCGATATACGGCTTGCATTGTTTGGCTACTACCAATAAATCCCTGATAACCTTGACTATTGGAACTGTCCGTATCATTTTTTAATTTATCGGCCTTACGCAGTGCGTTGTTAACCGTCACCCTCAATCTATCTGCTTCGCAAGGTTTGATTAGAAAGTCTTGTGCACCATGTCTCATTGCTTCAACTGCTGTGTCAATTGAACCATGCGCTGTCATAAATATGACGGGAACATCTGGCGTTTTTTCCCTAACGGCATATAGGACATCCATCCCTGTCATATCAGGAAGACGTAAGTCCAACAGAATCAAGTCTGGCTTACGAAAATTTAGACTGTCGATTGCTTCATGCCCTGTTCCAACAATATTGATATCAATTTGTAAAGGAGTAAGGTACGACCGATAGAGCGCTGCGACAGACGCAGTATCCTCTACCATCAATAGATATTTTGAACTTTTAATATTCATAATTTGTTGCATAACCTAGCCAAGGCATTTATTGCATTTTGTCTAAATCATTGCATTGCGCTTTGCAATTTGCAATTTGCAATACAAACACCTTCAGATGAGTGAAAATGACGACATATATCTCATTTTATTGTTGATCTGGTTGCATTTGCATACCTAATAGGCGGCAGAACTATTACATCGATTCAACTATTGGAGATAAATTGCTTACGCAAGGTATCAATCTTATCGCGCTTGTCCGCCGCCAATTCAAACTCTAAATCTTGGGCATGTTGATACATCTCTGTCTCTAACTTAGCTATCTCTTTCTCTAGTTGCTGGGGCGACATATTTTGGTAACCTACCGTAGGTTCAGCAACCTGAGATAACGGCACGACCTTGCTTTCACGCTGTGAACGACTTTTAGTCATATCACCAAGTTCCATAATGTCTTTGATGTTGCGTTTCAAAGCACGAGGTACAATGCCAATTTCTTCGTTATAAGCCTGTTGCTTTAGACGACGACGGTTTGTTTCACCTATAGCTCTATTCATCGAGTTTGTATGGCGATCTGCATACAATATCGCCTTACCTGAGATATTTCTTGCAGCTCTACCTATTGTCTGAATTAACGAACGCTCTGAGCGTAAAAAGCCCTCTTTATCCGCATCCAAAATCGCAACCAACGAGACCTCGGGCATATCTAGTCCCTCTCTTAGTAAGTTAATACCGACTAGAACGTCGAATTCACCTAATCTAAGGTCTCTGATAATCTCAACCCTTTCGACCGTATCAATATCAGAATGAAGGTATCGTACTTTGACGTCATGCTCGTTGAGATATTCTGTAAGATCCTCAGCCATTCTTTTCGTTAGAGTAGTGACAAGAACACGCTCATCTTTTTTTGAACGCAGGCGAATTTCGGACAAAAGATCATCTACTTGAGTTGAAACCGGGCGAACTTCAATCTCTGGGTCAAGGAGACCAGTAGGTCTAACAACCTGATCGGCAATATCACTCCCTGATTTCTCAAGTTCATAATTTCCAGGAGTTGCAGAAACAAAAATAGTTTGTGGTGCTAGCGATTCAAATTCATCAAACTTTAATGGGCGATTATCTAACGCCGATGGCAAACGAAACCCAAACTCGACAAGTGTCTCTTTTCTCGAGCGATCACCTTTATACATCGCACCGATCTGAGGAACAGTCACGTGAGATTCATCAATAATAAGTAAACCGTCATGAGGTAAGTAATCAAAAAGTGTTGGAGGTGGCTCACCTTCCAATCGCCCACTTAAATAACGAGAGTAGTTTTCGATACCAGAGCAAAAGCCCAATTCATTCATCATTTCAATGTCAAATTGAGTCCTTTGTGATATGCGTTGCTCCTCAAGAAGCTTGTTATTATCGAGAAGATACTGACGTCTGGCTGATAATTCGACCTTTATATTTTCAATAGCATCCAATATGCGATCACGAGGGGTAACGTAATGTGTCTTGGGATAAATGGTATATCTGGCTAAATCACGCTGTTTTACAACTCCAGTGAGAGGGTCAAAAATACTGATACAATCCACTTCATCATCAAACATTTCGATACGCACTGCGTCTTGTTCTGATTCAGCTGGAAAAATATCGATCACTTCACCACGTACACGAAACTGTCCTCGTTCAAATGCAACATCATTTCGGCTGTATTGAAGTTCTGCAAGGCGTAATAAAATCTCTCTTTGATTGATATAATCGCCTCGACGAATATGCAGCATCATTTTTAGGTAAGATTCTGGGTCGCCTAGTCCATATATTGCAGAAACAGAGGCAACAATGATCGCATCTTTTCTTTCTAATAGGGCTTTTGTTGCCGATAAACGCATCTGCTCGATGTGTGCATTTACTGACGCATCTTTCTCAATAAATGTGTCTGTAGTAGGCACATAGGCTTCTGGCTGATAGTAGTCATAGTAGGAAACAAAATATTCAACAGCATTATTGGGGAAGAAAGACTTCATTTCACCATAAAGCTGCGCTGCTAATGTTTTATTTGGGGCAAGTAAAATAGCTGGCCGTTGTGCTGATGCGATGACATTGGCCAACGTAAACGTTTTACCTGAACCTGTCACCCCTAATAACGTTTGATGAGCGAGCCCAGACTCTAGCCCTTCTAACAACTGCTCTATCGCTTGCGGCTGGTCACCGGCAGGACTGTATTCAGAGACTAAGTCAAAAACTTTGTTCATTACTATTAACTACCCATTATTTGCTATCGTGCTTATTGTCGCTGTATATACGTACAGACTCAAGCTGTAAACTAAAATCTTAGTGGCAACTTATCCACATTTTTGGTGGATAAGTTAGGGTGAGCCTTATAATGTAAGGCTCTCAGAGAAATAAAGTTTTTTTTATCATTTTTTTTATGGCGATTCACATTTTCAATATTGACAGGATTTAGAAGCGAAGCTACCATCATGCGCAACCACTCCCCCTTAGTTCAGTTGGTAGAACGGCGGACTGTTAATCCGTATGTCGCAGGTTCAAGTCCCGCAGGGGGAGCCATATTCCAAAAAAGACGCCACTAGGCGTCTTTTTTGTTTGTAAGACCTATGCAATTTCGCCAAACACGTTTACTGACAAGATTCCTATTGCATTAGAGCAATACTACCTGAGAAGTATCATTGACGTTACAGATGATGAAGCAAATTCGTCAATAGGCGGTCGATACAATTCAACTTTTACACAACAATTGCGTATAATTTTTAATCATACGCGGAAGTGCGCGTCCCTACTTGGTTGTCATTAAACAAGCAAATCGGGATAATGTCGTCATCGGAATCTAAAACTAAATAATTATGACCGAATATTTTCTGTTGTTGATCGGGACTGTCTTAGTCAACAACTTTGTACTGGTAAACTTTTTGGGGCTATGCCCGTTCATGGGCGTATCGAAAAAGCTAGAAACAGCGATAGGCATGGGTTTGGCGACGACGTTTGTATTGACCTTAGCGTCCGTTTGTTCCTACTTAGTAGAAAGCTACATATTGGAACCACTAGCACTGCAGTACCTTCGCAATATGAGCTTTATACTTGTGATAGCAGTAGTTGTTCAATTTACAGAAATGGTGGTGCATAAAACCAGCCCGACATTATACCGCCTCCTGGGCATATTTCTGCCTTTGATCACTACAAACTGTGCCGTATTAGGTGTTGCTCTACTCAATGTCAGAGAAAATCATAACTTCATTGAGTCTATCGTCTATGGCTTTGGTGCTGCTTTGGGCTTCTCAATTGTATTAATCTTATTTGCTTCTATGAGAGAGCGTATTGCAGCAGCAGATGTTCCGGCACCATTTAAAGGCGCTTCAATTGCTATGATCACTGCAGGCCTAATGTCACTTGCATTCATGGGCTTCACTGGTTTGGTAAAATTATAATGACTGGTATTTTAATCGCCATTTTAGCTCTCGCGGCGCTCGCCGCAATATTTGGTGCTATTCTAGGTTTCGCTTCTGTTAAATTTAAAGTAGAAGCAGACCCTATCGTCGATAAAATAGACAACATCTTACCGCAAACTCAATGTGGTCAGTGCGGTTACCCTGGATGCAGGCCCTACGCAGAGGCGATTGCCAACGGTGACAATATCAATAAATGCCCTCCGGGTGGACAAGCAACGATTGAAAAACTCGCTGATTTAATGGGAGTTGAAGCAACCGAGTCTGCCCATGACTTAGGTAATGAGGTAAAGACAGTTGCATTCATTCATGAAGACATGTGTATTGGCTGCACCAAATGCATTCAAGCATGCCCAGTGGATGCCATTGTTGGAGGAACAAAAGCGCTTCATACCGTAATTAAGGATGAATGTACTGGTTGTGATTTATGTGTGGCACCATGTCCAACAGATTGTATTGAAATGATCCCAGTAGAGACAACAACCGCTAACTGGAAATGGCAAATGGGGGAAATCCCAATTGTCAATATTACCGATTCCACGGCAAGCCAAAAAAGTGCAGAGCAAGGGTGAGTATGCAGTCTTTGATCGAAAAAATTAAATCCGGCGCTCTCTGGACTTTCCCCGGAGGAGTCCACCCTGCTGAAAATAAATCTCAGTCTCTATCTAGCGCTGTCGTTCGCTCTCAAATACCAAACGAAATTATCCTCCCGATAAGACAGCATATCGGTAAACCAGGGCTCCTCACCGTGTCTCCGGGAGAAAAAGTACTCAAAGGGCAAGCTCTGACAAAGTATGATTCAGGATTAATGCTTCCTATCCACGCGCCTACTTCAGGGCAGATAGTAGCCATAGAGCCAAGAACTACAGCTCACCCATCTGGACTGAGTGAAGTTTGTATCGTTCTAAAGCCGGATCACTCTGATGCATGGACAGAGCTTGAGACTTGGCCAAACTTTGCGGAACGCTCGCCCGAAGAGATCATTGAAAAAATAAGAATGCTCGGTATTTCAGGCATGGGGGGGGCAGGATTTCCTACCGCTAAAAAAGTGCAGTCTGGGCTGGCAAAAACTGAAGTTTTGATCATCAACGCAGCAGAATGCGAACCTTATATAACCGCTGATGACATGTTAATGAGAACCTATGCTGACGAGCTAATCAAGGGCATTGAAATTGTCGAGCACATACTAAAACCAAAACTAACCGTTATTGGTATTGAGGATAACAAACCAGAGGCGATTCGAGCATTAGAAATCGCAGCGGAAGATAAAGACATCATAATACGTGTCATTCCGACAAAGTACCCTTCCGGCGGCGAGAAGCAGCTAATAAAGATTTTAACTAACCTAGAAGTTCCGTCGAATGGAATTCCAGCGGATATAGGGATTCTTGTGCAAAATGTTGGCTCCTTATACGCCATTAAACGTGCGGTCATCAATGGAGAGCCTCTAGTGGAACGTATAGTTACACTGACAGGTAATACATTCAAGCAACCTCGTAACGTCTGGGCTTTATTGGGAACCCCTGTGCAATCTCTACTTGATGAATTCGGTTATACCGCAGACAAAAAGCTACCCAGATTGATCATGGGTGGACCTATGATGGGATTTACATTACCTCATTCACAAGTACCGATTACCAAAACATCAAATTGTATTCTCGCCCCTACTCGTAGAGAAATATCGTCAGACCAGAACGAGATGGCTTGTATACGCTGTAGTGCATGTGCTGATGCGTGCCCTGCTTCATTACTTCCCCAGCAATTACAGTGGTATGCAAAAGCAAAAGACTACGAGAAATGCGAAGAACTGCATATCGGCGACTGTATCGAATGTGGTGCATGCGCGTTTGTCTGTCCAAGCGAGATCCCTCTTGTTCAATATTATCGACAAGCAAAAGCAGAAATTAGAACTAATCGTGAAGAAAAAGAAGCTGCAGAACGGGCAAAATTACGTTTCGAGGAAAAGAAAGCCCGCTTGGAGCGAGACAAGGAAAAACGTGAGAATCGCTTTAAAAAGGCGGCCGAGTCTCGCCGTAAAGAGATGGTATCAGAAGGTAATGACGCTGTTTCTGCAGCCATTGCTAGAGTAAAAGCCAAAAATACGCCTCCAAGTGAAACGCAAAACTCAACCAAGCCAGCAGTAGCGGCAGCCATTGCAAGAGCAAAAGCCAAACAAGCTGCTGCATTAGAAGCGGGTATGGCTGAGCCAGATAATTCAGAAATGTCGAAACTCCGCGAAGAGCGAAAACAGCAAGCGAGGGCAAAAAAAGCTGCAAAAGCAGATTCTAATACTTCCGAAGTTAAAGATAGTGCTCAAAAAGATGCAGTCGCCGCCGCTATTGCCAGAGCAAAAGCACGCAAAGCTGAGCAAGACGCTTCAGCACCTGATACTGAAGACCCGAAAAAAGCCGCCGTCGCCGCTGCTATTGCCAGAGCAAAAGCACGCAAAGCTGAACAAGAAAGCACGCAAGACGCTTCAGCACCTGATACTGAAGACCCGAAAAAAGCC
>NZ_AEIU01000079.1 GCF_000165125.1 Vibrio caribbeanicus ATCC BAA-2122
ATCGACCCTGCGTTAACAGTAATAGACCTGTTGGACAAGCAAGTTTCAAAGTTTCCTGAAAAGCTAGCAGCATGTGATAAAAGCGGAAGCATCTCCTATCAAAACCTAGACTCATTATCCAATCAATTCGGTCGACTACTGCGGAAAAACGCGGGCATTGAGGTAGACAAAATTGCAGCGATTCTAATGAATAGATCTATACCTATGCTGGTATCTATCACGTCTTTATGGAAAGCTGGTGGTGGTTACGTTCCTATTGACCCAAGCTGGCCCGTAGAGCGTCAGGTCAATCTAATCAAGAGCTCGGGCGCTGGAGTTGTCATAACGACTCGCAACATTATGAGTGAAGAGCTTATTGAGAAGCTGGGGAATGATGTTCAGATATTGTTTTACGAAGAAGAGACAGAGAAGTTTAAATTCGAGAGCAGTCAAAGCCTAGACAGAAGTTATGTATCTACTAGTGGTATCTCTTGTGTTTTCTTCACATCCGGCTCTACAGGGCAGCCAAAAGGTGCCGCAGTGGAGCATGGCGGCATGCTTAACCACCTATTAGCCAAAATTGATGTATTAGAAATGGAAGAAGGTTGTCGTATATCGCAGAACTCTTCTCAGTGCTTTGATATTTCGGTTTGGCAGTTTTTCTCTCCTATTATTGTAGGCGGGACGACATATATTTATGAGAAAGATGTAATAGGATACCCTAAAAAATTTATTGAGCAGTTAGAAAAGGATAAAATAACGGTAGTTGAAGTAGTACCATCCTACTTAACCGAAATGCTTTCCATAATTAATATCGAAGGTAATAAATTAGAAAACCTTAAATATATTATGTTGACGGGTGAGCCGATTACACCAGAGCTGGTAGGCAAGTGGTTCGAAGTATTCCATCATATCCCAATGATCAATGCTTATGGTGCGACGGAGACCTCTGATGATATCACTCATTTTAAAATGGTTCGTCCACTAAAAGGAAAAAATGTCCCCGTTGGATATCCAATAAGAAATAGTAGAATCTATATTGTAGATGAGAATATGAATCGGTGTCCTATTGGAGGCCTCGGAGAGATCTGTGTTTCTGGTATAGCCGTTGGTAGAGGGTATATAAATAACCCAGAAAAAACAAAAGAGAACTTTCTAAAAAATAAATTCATAGATATTGAAGAAAGGTTCTATCGTATGGGAGATATCGGGAGGTGGACCTGCGATGGCCTAGTAGAGTGTATGGGTAGAGTCGATGAACAAGTAAAGATACGAGGTCATCGTATTGAACTGGGAGAGATAAGAAGTCATATACTTAGGGAAAATGATATTAAAGACGTAGTTGTGATTGATTATAGAGCCAATGATCAAACAGAACTTGTCGCTTTTCTGATTTCAGAATCGCTATTGAGTCAAGAGGTGATTGAAAAAGGATTAAGGAAACGCTTGCCGAGTTATATGATTCCTTCTCAGTATGTCTTACTAGAACATTTTCCTCTAAACTCAAATGGGAAAATTGATAAAAAGGAACTATACAAAAAAATTGAAGCTATAAAGAGTGACGATTTGGCATATGTAGAGCCCGAAACAAAAATTGAGGAATCCTTACAAGAAATCTGGCAAAAAATTCTTGGTAGACCTAAAGTTGGCGTTCTAGATAATTTTTACTCAATTGGTGGGAATTCTATAAAGGCAGCTAGTATTGTTTATAATATAAAGTCGTTATTGAATATTGATGTCACACTAAGGCAGATTTTTGAACAACCAAATATAAGAGATTTGGCTAAGCTATTGGAGCAATCCAACCCATTTACGGAAGTGAAATTCTCTCCGGTCCCTGAAATGTCGAGCTACCCAACATCTAGTTCTCAAAAGCGGATGTGGCTTGATTGGATGATGGATCCAGGCTCTTCAAAAGAAACAATGCAGTTCGCATATAAATTGGAAGGTGAAATTAACTCTAATATTCTAGAGAAATCCTTGAAGCACCTTGTTGATAGGCATGAAATTCTTAGAACAGCATTTATTAACTTAGACGGTAACCCGCGGCAAAAAGTATATATACCTTGCGATATTGATTTTTCGCTGAAAAAGGTGGTAGTTGAAGAGGGTAGTGATAGCACCTTTAGCGAAACCGAAAAGCTTATCAAACAGGACCTAGACGAACCATTCGAACTTACCAAACCAAGTATGTTTAGAGCATACTTAATTACCAGCGGTGTAGAAAGCTACATACTGCTTTCGCTGCACCATTCAATATGTGATGGTTGGTCAATAAATGTTCTACTTCAAGAGTTAGTTACAATCTATGATGCATATAGCTCAGGAGTAAAAATAGAATTACCCGAGTTGGATATTCAGTATAAAGAGTTTTCAGCTTGGCAGGAGTCACAGCTTGATCGTGACTATATGGCCTTACAGAAGAAGTTTTGGATGGAGAATTTAAAGAGTGCTCCACAGCCTCTGAAAATTAATGTTGGCAATAGCAGGCCAAAAGAAAGGACATATAATGGGGATTTCCACCAATTTTCTTTAGGAACAAATGTATCTGATGCTTTGAGTGATTCATTAGTTGAACAGAATGCCACACTATTTATGTGGTTACTTTCAGTTTTAAATGTACTTTGTTTTAAATATAGCTCAGAAAGAGACATTACCATAGGTGCTCCTGTTTCAGGTCGGCAACATATCGAACTTACTAATCAGATAGGGTGTTATGTAAATACTCTTGCGCTCCGGACAAAATTCGACGCCGAAGACACATTTTCCGATCTACTGGAAAATGTAAAAAAAGTGGCCATGAAGTCTTATGAAAATCAAGATTATCCATTTGAAAAAATTATAGGCGATCTGAACATAATTAGAGACCCTTCAAGTTCTCCGTTATTCAATATAATGCTCGTACTACAAAACACTGTAGAATGTGGCGATATACAAAGTGATAAATTGAAGTTAAACGAAATTTCGGTACCCCTTAAAACCAGTAAGTTCGATTTATGCTTTCACTTTAAACAAACATCTAGCGATATAGAGTGTCAAATAGAGTTCAATACGGATATATTTGATAAGTTTCAAATTATAGAAATGGCAAAGTGTCTGAAAATTATTGCCATTTCTGTATCTCAAGAAACAAAAACTAAAATTTGTGAAATTCCTGTTTTCCATGATGTAGATATTGTCAACGAAGAGCAAAGCAAGCTCTTTTCATTAAATATTATTGACCTATTTGAAGAACAGGTTGAACAAACTCCCAAAGAAGTAGCAGTTTATTTGGAAAATAGTAAGGTTACATATGCAGAGTTGTCTTCTTATGTGAACATGCTTACTGATCATCTAATACATGATAAAGGAGTACAACCCAATGACACAGTAGCAGTTCTCCTTCCTCGATCTATTGAAATGATAATATCTATGCTGGCTATTATGAAAGCTGGGGCTTCTTACGTGCCAATCTCTATTGATCATCCTAAGTCAAGAAAGGTTAAGTTAATTGAATCTACGGATTCTGGATTAGTAATAACTAAAAGCAACTTGAGCATTGCAAAGAGCGGTGTAGATATTTTAGAGCTAACCGATTTGTCTGATTGGAATAATAAATTTAGAAAGATAGATAGTTTATCTAATCGCGCTGATGGCTCATCCCTAGCATATGTGATGTTTACATCTGGGACAACCGGAGAGCCTAAAGCAGTAATGATCACTCACGAATCTATATGCAACACTCTAACTTGGAGAAGAGACTACTATAACCTTGATCAAAATGATAATAGCTTGCAAATTCCTGCTTATACATTTGATAGCTCTGTAGAAGATATTTTCACTCCACTTATTTCAGGGGCTTCTTTAGTTTTACTTCCGCAAGATAAGAGTACAGATCTAATTTATATTGGTTCACAGATTGAGCAAAAAAGAGTGACTACATTATTAGTAACTCCTTCTCTATATAAGTTAATACTAGATGAGATCCATTATTCTTTAACCAGTGTAAGATTCATTGTAATTGCGGGTGAAACTTTTAACGAAAATTTGGTAAGAGATCATTACTCTCGTGTAGAGCATATCGATCTGGTAAACGAGTATGGACCAACCGAAAACTCGGTTTGTTCAACCGTAAAACGGTTAGATAAAGAGTCAAAAATTACATTAGGGCATCCTATTACTAACGTAGGAGTTGATTTGTTCGATGAATGGCTTCAGCCTGTACCAGTAGGAGTGAAAGGTGAAATATATCTTCGAGGTGCAGGTCTATCGAAAGGCTATATGAATGACCCCGAGCAAACAGAAAGCCGCTTTATTAATCATCCTAGTCTGCCTGGTACATTAATGTATAGAACAGGCGATTTCGCTCGGCAGTCGGAAAATGGGGAACTTATCTTTATTGGTAGAGAAGACGACCAATTTAAGATTAATGGAATTAGAATAGAAAGCTCAGAAATAGAAAAAGCCTTACTTTCTCACCCTGATGTAAGTCAATGTGTTTTAAAGCTGATGAAAGGAGAGTCTTCGATTGACTATTTACTTGCATACATTACTGCTAAGGCTCCAATTTCTACTAGTACACTCAGAAAATATTTAGCCGAAATTTTACCCAATATTATGGTCCCTAAGGACTTCGTGTTTTTAGACAAGCTGCCGCTTACCGCAACTGGTAAAGTTGATAAAGCGTCTTTACCTAAGCATAGCTTAACCATTGAAAATAAAGTTATAAATCGACCAAAGTCTAGAACTGAGTTGGAGTTAGCTAAAATATGGTGTGAAATATTAGAGAAAGATGAAGTATATGCTTCCGATGACTTTTTCGAAGTTGGAGGAGACTCGTTAAAAGCTGTTGAGTTATTAGCAAAAATCCAAAAGAAATTTCACGTTATCATTTCCTTGAGGCAAATATTTTCAAATGAACGTCTAAGTGAACTAGCCAACTTATTAGATAAGAGTGAAAAGGATGCATTAGAAGATATTGGAGTGCTATCAGGCCGCAGAGAGTATGATCTATCGCCGAATCAAATGAGATTCTGGATACTGGAGCAATATCAAAGTGAACAGGTTTCTCATAACATAACAGGCACGATTCACTTTAGCGATCTTGAATTAAATGCTTTTAAATCAGCATATATAGCGCTTATAGAGCGTCATGAGAGTCTTAGAACTATCTTCCCACAAGTAGATGGTAGAGCTTTACAGAGGGTTGTCCCTATTGTGTCAACTCATACAGAGTTAGAAGTTACGTATTTAAAGGGAGGCGGTGACCATGCTGAGGAGCTCCAAAAGTTAATCATTGAAGCTGAGGTAACCCCATTCTCTTTGGAAAAAGGTCCTCTTATAAGAGGACGGATCTTGGTTTCTGACCAAATAGGTTCAATTTTTATCTATACAGTTCATCACATAGTCGCAGATGGCTGGTCAATAACTAATATGATTAACGATCTCGAAGAATTGTACTCCTGCTTCGAGAATGGTAATGGTAAAACTGTTAATGACCTCCAGATTCAATATATTGATTATACATCCTGGCTAAAGGGAAAAATGACGGGTGATAGATTAACTGAGCATAAAAATTTCTGGCTAAAAACATTAAATGATGTGAATACGACACTTGACCTAAAATATGATAAACCTAGGCCACGAATAAAGACATTTAATGGAGATAGTTTAAATTTCTCTCTTTCTAAAGAATTAAGTGACGACTTGAATAGAATATGCCGAGAACAAGGAGCAACCTTGTTCATGGTTTTACTCTCACTGGTTAATATTTTAATATCTAAAAGAACGGGTCAAAACGATATAATTTTAGGAACGGAAAGTGCCGGAAGGGAGCACCCTCAACTGAAATCTCAAATTGGTTTATATTTAAATTTAATCGCCTTGAGGAATAAAGTATATGCTGGTGAGGTATTTACAAATTTCTTAGATGAAGTAAAAAGAAGTACTTTGGATGCATTAGAATACCAGCATTACCCCGTGGAAAATATCGTTGATGACTTAGGCTTAAAGCGAGATCCATCGCGATTAGCGCTATTCGATGTTACTGTTTTACTACAAAATTTTGATAGCAAACTAGGTTTTGGCGATTTTTCAGAATCTCACTCAATGAACAAAACAAGCAAGTTCGATCTGACTTTTGAGTTTATTGAAGATACAAATGGGATAAGTGGTTCTCTAGAATATAATACTGATCTATTTGAGTATCAAACCATAGAGTTAATTAAACAAAATTTCTTAATATTAAGCAGTCTAGTTGCTGAAAATCCGATGGTAAGTATTGAAACGCTCATGAAAAGTTTACAAGAAGCCGGAAGTGTATCAGATGATGACGACTTTCTTCGAGATATGTACGCTCTTGAAAGTTTCGAGCTTTAATTTAAGCCTTAGTTTCTAGGAATCATTAACATGAGTATTAATATCGTTCATAAAGCTTTCGAGTGTAAAGCCAAGGAAAACCCGAATAATATAGCGGTAATAGACGACTATTGTAGTATTACCTACAGTGAGCTTAATTCGTTAACGAGTAAATTCGCTGTGGCGATTTGTAACCTATTATTAGAAAACCAATCAGTTGTAGGAGTGACTTTACAACCAAGCTGTCGTCAGATAGTGAGTATGCTTTCGGTATTCAAATCATGTAATACGTACATGCCAATAGATTTGACATTTCCAGATGAAAGAATCAAGCAAATGTTCAATGAAACTTTAGCTACTACTCTGATAATCGAGCGAACGCAACTGGAAGATGTCATAAATAAAATTGAGAAGTTGGACTTACCCGTTAAAAAGTTAATCTATATTGATGAGAATAATGATTATGGTGCATATATAAAAAGTGAGCAAGGGTGGTTGACCAGGGACCTAGTAACCCAACTATCGGCTTTCTCTGCAGAAAAGAAAAGTGGACCAAATGACTCAGCATACATATATTATACTTCTGGAAGCACGGGAAAAGGAAAAGCTATATTAGGAAATCATAAGGGAGTTGCGAACTATATAAACTGGTTAATTCAAGAGTTTTCTATTGACTCGAGTTTTAATATTCCAAACTTATCAAAAACTACATTTGACGCTTCTTTAAAAGAGTATTGGATGGCTTTATGTTCTGGTGCCACTTTGTACATTCCTCCATTATGTGCAAAGAGTAATATGATTGAACTAATGAAGTGGTTAAAGACAAATAACATAACTACCGTACAAAATGTTCCTTCTATCTTTCGGTTACTATCTAAAGCCTGTAAAGATCTAGGTTATACATCTTCTGACTTACCTAATATGAGGCATATTTTTCTATATGGTGAGCCATTGTATTGTAAAGATATAATACTTTGGAGGGAGCAATTAGGGAGTGATATTGAAATCATAAATATGTTTGGGACTACAGAAACAGCAATATTAGATACTTTTCATAGGGTAAATCACGTTTCTGAACAACCTGAAGATATACTACATGTAGGCCGTCCGATAGACCATACAATGGTAATCATTCTAAATTCAAATAATCTACTATGTCGAGTTGGGGAAAAGGGATTCATTTATATCAAATCTCCTTTCATGACTAAAGGTTATCTAGATCAAGACTTAAATCGAGACTCATTCGTTCAGAATCCTCTAATCAAAGATCGTAAGGACATTGTTTATAAGACCGGTGATATAGGGAGGTACCTTGAAGGGAGGGTAGTAGAGGTCCTCGGTAGAGCGGACAGACAAGTGAAAGTTAATGGCGTAAGAGTCGAACTAAATGAAGTAGAGCAAGCTCTTATTAGTATCGAAGGTATAGGTGATGTGGCTGTAACTTCTCCAAGAAATAGCAGAGGCGAAGTTGAAATAGTTTGCTATCATACAGGTGATTTAAAATCTGATGAAATTAGAAATGAGCTATCGTTAATAATAAATAAGGAGCTTATTCCTTCATTTTTTATTAAAATGGACTCCTTGCCGCTCAATAACAATGGAAAAACCGATAGAAATAGGTTACCACCGCCTCGGCAGTTACTTTCTGATGCAGAGGTAAGTAAGCTTAATGAACTAGAGGAAAAAATAAAATCATTCTTTGTCGATATAACAGGCTTTTCTAATGTTAATAAAATTACCTCCTTCTTAGATATAGGTGGGAACTCCATAAAAATTATGGATCTAATTTCTCGTGTATATAGAGAGTTCGGTGTAAATGTTAACTTTAGGGAGGTTTTAGAAAACAGCTCAATATATAAACTTAGTGCATTAGTTGAGAGTAAATGCAAGGCAGGTGTTAAACAGGAACAAGTGGAAATATACAGTTCTAGTTATCGACTTTCCTATGGACAACTTAATTTCTTTTCGAACCACCGCTATATTGAAGACACTATTGTTGGATTGCAGGAGTTTAATGGTGAAGTTGATGCTGGTAAGTTAACAGATGTTTTGAATATGTTTATTGATACTCAAGAAAATTTAAGGAGCGTATTTTCCCTTTCCGGCAAGAATAGCTCTCGGAATATATTGCTAAATGCACCATCTAGACTTGAGTTGACTAGGGTCGGCGCTATCTCACCAAAGGATTATGAAGGTGTAGTCAGGAGCCTTTGTTTAGAGTCTTCAAAAAAGTCGTTTGATTTGAGTGTTTGGCCTCAGTTCGAATTTATTTTAGTGGAGTCGAGCAATGAATCATGCCTCATATTCGTCGCTCACCACATATTGGCGGACGCATCTTCAATAAGAGAGATACTTGCGGGGGTAAAGGGAAGATACCGCTCTTTAGCAACGGAACCATCAAATAACGCTTCCAATTCGGCAGCTCATTATAAGGAGTTTTGCCAATGGCAACATCAGTACTTGAGCACGAATTCTTATATAGAATCGCATAACTACTGGAAAGATAAAATTGCAAGCATTAAACCATTCACGTTGCCGCGATACTTGACTAAGCAGTGCTCTAACTCTGGTTTTGCTTCGCTGTCAATATTTTTAGATGGGGACTTGAAACGTAAAGCAAAGATTTTAGCCCGAGATTATGGAACAACAGAGTTTTGTATCTACCTCACGTCACTTTTTATTAGTCTTGCTACATTTACAAAAGAAGAAAATATCGTGCTTGCTATACCAGTTTCATTGCGCGAACCAGAGCACAAAAACGTACTTGGCTTGTATAGTAATATATTGTTGTTAGCGGCCAATATTTCTATTGACGAAACTTTTGATGAATCTTTACGCAAGGTCTTTCAAGACTTCTCGAATGTACTCGAGCACAAACGTTTTCCATTAGAGTGCATACTTGAGGAGTATGAAAAAAAATTCACCTCTACACTTGTTAATATGCACTCATTAGAGGATGAGAAATTAGATAGCCCCATAGAATCTATTATCAAATACAATGAAGAAGAAACCCCATTTGGAAATGACTTATCATGTGTATTCCTGCAGTACTCAAACTGTACTGTATTTAGGCTATCTTACAATAAAGATCTATATTCTCGAGAGGTTGTCGAGGGTTTTGCTAATAATTATATGAAAGTTTTAGAAAGTCCAAAGATCGATTAAGATTATCGACTAGCGGATGTTCTGCTATAAATTTGAACATTTCCAAGATTCTTTTAAACATAAATCTAGAAGATATTAATAGGGATTTATAATAAATCGCTAATATGTCTTAGCGACTATCATAAAAAATATATTTTTTATGAGTAATTATCTTGTAAATATTTACCAAACTATTAATTGTATCGGAGTAATTGATGAAGAAGGACTTATTACGCTCTATGGTTATTTGCCCAGATTGGCAGTTAGATTATCCAAAGCTGACTCATGGAAAAGGGTGTTATTTATTTGACGATACAGGGAGAAAATATCTGGATGCTGCTGCATCAAGCTCTTCAGTAGCAAATTTGGGATATGGTGTTTCAGAATACGGAGAAAGTATCAAAAAACAGTTAGATAAACTTCCTGTATTCCCTACGCACAGATTTTATCATGAAGAGGTTGAAGACTATTTAGGAAAGCTTTTGGAATTCTCTGGCCCCGATTTTACAAAAGCTTGGACTGCTATGAGTGGCACAGAAGGTGTAGAGAATGCATTAAAAGTAGCACTTCAGTATCATCAGTTAACCGGAAACTCGAGTAAGTATAAAATTATTTCTAGGCAATCAACCTATCATGGAAGCTCTGTTTTTACGCTGGATGTTGGAGGAATGAAGTGGCGACGCGAATCTTATAAACCGTGGCTGAATAACTTTCCTCATATCAGCCCCGCTTATAGCTATCGTCGCAATGAGAAAGAAAGTGAGGAGAGCTTTTTCCAGCGAGTTGCCAACGAGTTAGAGGCTCAAATATTGAAGGAGGGACCAGAAACAGTCGCGGCTTTTATTGTCGAACCAGTGGTTGCAGCAGCACTAGGAGCCGTTCCAGCAAACGACGAATACTTTAAAAGAGTACGTGAAATATGTGACAAATATAATGTTCTACTTATAGCTGATGAGATCCTCACAGGTTTTGGAAGATTAGGTTATCACTTTGGTATGGAACACTATAAAGTTAAACCGGACATTATGGCGTGCGGAAAGGGAATCAGTGGTGGCTATTTTCCGCTATCTGCCGTGGTACTTAGCCATAAAGTTGCTGATGCGTTTGAAGATAATCAAATGAATTACCTAGGAGGGCACACATTCGCGTGTAATCCTGTTGGCGCAGTTGCAGGAAAAGTTACCATCGATTACATGAAGAAGCATAGAGTGGTTGAAAACTCTTACGAAATTGGTCGGTATTTCAATGATAAGTTAGCAGAGTTAGCTTATCTGGATATCGTCGGTGATACACGAGGCGTGGGTTTACTATCTGGTATAGAATTCGTTAAAGATAAAACTACAAAGCAACCTTTTTCTCGTGAATTAAATATAGGCTACAAGATATCGGAATATTGCTTCACCAAGGGAGTAATATTATATCCAGGCAAGGGCTCTTATGATGGTATATTGGGGGACCACATTATGATGTCACCTCCACTAATTATCGAACGCCATCAGGTAGATACAATTGTCGAGGTTCTTGAAGAAGGCATCAAGCATGTCCAAGAAAATTTATAATAATGCCAAATTAATATTAGATGTTAATAACAAATGAAAAAATTGACAATATAATTGTTGGCTTTAATTGTTGTGTTAAATAGGGATGAAAATGGTTCGTGTTAATATAAGAAATATATACATATTAAATCAATCACTGCAGTGGTTTATGGTAGGCTTAATCTTACCAGTTTTGACCGTTCTTCAAGTCGAGAAAGGTTTGGAACTATTTGAAGTGGGTATTGTAATGGGCGTTTACTCCGCTTTCATTATATTGTTAGAGCTTCCAACAGGCGGTTTGGCTGATACCATTGGGCGTAAAAAGGTATTTCTTCTTTCTCTTGTGTTTATGTTTGCTTCTTTCCTAGGGATGTTAATTTCTCAGGAGTTTTGGCATTATGTAGTCTCATTCGCGTTCTTTGGAGTTAGCCGATCATTATCATCTGGTACTATCGATGCATGGTTTGTAGATGAGTTTGAAAAAAAATATCCAGATGGTAACTTGCAGGAAACTCTTGCTAAGGTGGGTATATTTATCACGCTATCACTTGGGGTTGCTTCATTAGTAGGTGGTTACATACCGATGTCAAGTTTAAGTCTTGGTATCTCAGGTATGGAAGGTTTTGACATATACTCTCTTAATTTAATCGTTGCTCTTTTTTTTGTGTTGTGTCAAGCCGTCTTAACGTTGGTGTTAGTCAAAGAAGAGCGTACATTTGAACAACAGGAGCAGGGTATATTATCAGGCCTTAAAGAGTTCCCCTCCGTCATATCAACTTCAATTAACTATGGACTCAAAAACCGTCTAGTCTTTTTATTAATCATCGCGTCATGTGTTTGGTGCTTTAGCCTTTCAGGTGTAGAGATGCTGTGGCAACCTAAGGCTAAGGAGCTTGCAGGTGCAGAATTTCAAACAAGCATATTGGGTATTCTAGGCGCGGGTTACTTTTTTGCCGGAGCATTCGGAAGCTATATTTCGATACCGCTTTGTAGATTCTTCAAAAATGACTATGCATTTGTGCTGTTTATAATGCGACTCCTAATGGGAACTGTCTTAGTCGTTATGGCACTTTCAACAACACAGGCTGGTTTTGCAATCGTATACTGGGTATTTTTCCTAATTAATGGTGTAAAAGACTCCCCTCATGCGAGTATATATAATGAAGCGATCCCTTCCGAAAGGCGTTCTACTATGTTGTCTTTTGAATCTTTTGTGATGCAAATCGGAGGGTTAGCTGGATCAGTGCTGCTTGGCTACATGGCAAATTACTTCTCAATTGGATATGCCTGGATATTTACCGGCGCACTTATCGTTGCATCATCATTTTTATATCTCGGAGTACGAAGGCAAAGGCAACTATTTGCCGACGAACTAAGCAAGTAGATGAATTGTAAATAACCTTAAAATGGAAGGATTTCTCAGTGTATGGCTTTGTATAAATAGAGTGTGGACTTGAACTTATTGGCCCACTACCCAAAGAGATAACAGAGAGCCTTCTTTTCTTTAGGAATAGGATTAATGTGCAAAATTTAAGGTGTATTTGAGAAATACACAAAACTTAACCAACTACACATCACTTGGTTGATTGCGGGATGAGGGAATATACAACCATGCGATTCTTCTTGAAAGTGTGCGTATATGGTTTTTAATAATTTAATTGGGCATTTAAAAATAATGAAAAAACTAGAAGTCGGTATGTGTTACTCATACACTTATCAAGTACCTTTAAATAAAACTGTTCCTTATCAATTCCCAGAGGTAGAGGAGCTTCAGGTTATGCCAGAAGTTTTCACATCAGGATTTATGATAGGGATGTTTGAATTTGTATGCGTCAAAGCGTTAAAACCGTTCTTAAATTGGCCTAGCCAACAAAGCGTAGGAGTAGGCTTTAACCTAACCCACATTTCTCCAACGCCCCCTGACTTTACTATAAAGGTCGATATTGAACTGGTTGAAATGAAGAAAAATCGATTGCGATTCAAGATTATTGCGCATGATGGTGTTGACGTTATATCTGAGGGTGTTCATGATAGGCATATTATAAATTGCGCTAACTTCAATAAAAAAATATTAAAAAAGTTAAGCATGATGAAGTGCTTAGAAAAATAAACCATACGGGTGGATAGGTATTCAAATTGTAACCTAAGAATTTAGTATGCTGATTCAGTAGTGTTTAGTTATTTATAAAGGCTTTATGGGGTCAAATATACACACTCTAATCAGTGGCCATAATTCATATTCAGGATAGTGTATATAGAAATATGGATATCTAATGGTTTTAAAATTCTAAAACCAAGATATATCTGACCTTAGGACTACATTCCAGCTACGGATTGCTAGCAAACATAATAATCTAGAAGATAATTAACAATAATTCAGATTATGGAAAGTATCTAAAAGCCCTTATATTTTAAAACTCACAGCTTTTTGATGGATGATATGGAATTTAAATCAAAAGTTAAACATATAATTAGTAATTATTCGAAAAGAAATGTAATACACAATCCAGATTCTGAACCAGACATCAGAGGGTTGTGTCAATTACTCGGTATGGAGCAACTTCTGGCTCCATCATGGAGTAAGGAATACGGTGGAATTGACTTAGGTCAGTCGGCAAATTTATTTGTTCTCGAGGAAATAGTAAGCCAAGGCTTATCTGAAACATTGTATCTGCTTAGTGTACATTTCGTCGGTGGAATATTGAATATTGCAGGCACCGAAAGTCAGAAGAATAAATTCTTGCCTGAGATCGCTAAAGGACAGACGTTTTTCTCCATCTTATACACAGAACGTACGTCCGGTTCTGATCTCTCATCGCTAGAAACTCAGGCGGTAAGACTTGATGACGGAACCTTTGTTATAAACGGTGAAAAAATCTACTCCCTTAAGTCACAGCAAGCCGACTACGCATTGTGTGCGGTGAGGACGGACTCGTCCAGTATCGGCCACAATGGGATCACGCTTTTTATTGTTCCTCTCAATGATGAAAATGTCATACTCGAACACTTGGACTCGATCAGTGATGAAAACTTTTGCCGAGTAAGGTTCAATAATTTGCAGGTGACAAGTGAAGATATTGTTGGCGAAATCGATCAAGGATGGCCGCTCATCACTGAGGCGATTTCTCTTGAGCGAACAGGTTTTGATTACTACATAAAAGCAGAGAGGTTTTTCAAAATCCTACATGAGTCAACGCCGTTTTTTCATCGTGGAACATGGGATGATCACTATGTCAACGCACTTGAATTCGAACTAGGCTGCGCAAAAAATCACGTCAATGAGGTATTAAGCGATTTTTTTGCAAACGGAAAAGTCAATGAGTATCAAGGGGCTATTGCCAAGCTCATCTCAAGTGAGTTAGCGGTAAAAATCATAAATTACACCCACGATAACATTGACCAAAGTTCAGTGATCATCCATCAGCCGCAGGTTTATAACAAAATCAGCTCCGCCTATCGAGAGTCACAAGGGTTATTACTGTCTGCCGGTAGCTCAGAGATGATGCTCGAAACCATTGCTAGAAAATCAATTTATGAAGAAGGTGTGATATGAATAGCTTTTTTGAAGCTACCTTAGAAGATTCATTCAAAGCGCTTTACTCTAACGATTTTTTTCAGACCGATGTTAATGATCGGATGAGGAATATTCTCAGCGAGGACAGCCTCATCTTTCATAAACCTAAATCATTGGGTGGATTTGAGCTGGGAGATAAGCATAGGCGTATTTTGGTGAATCAATTTGCTCGTAAAGCCCCCTGTTTGACTGAGCTTGATAAGCTTAGGCTGATCGATTTGCTTTCCTATTGCCCACACAAAGATCTTCGGTTCGATCTTGATGCCATCACACCGATTATCCTCGATAACTGGCATCACTCCGATGTGACCATTATCCGAGATACACAGGGATTCCGGCTCGACGGGGTGATAGGCCGAGTGCAAATGATTAGCCAGCCCATATGTGTCGCCTTTTTCTACGAGAAAAGCGTATACCTGTACAAAACTAACGCTGATAACTTTATTACTGAGGGACAAGAAGCAAACCCAGCGGGACTGGTCGGTGACTTGCTCAGCGTGAAAGGATTGTTTCTCGATGACAGTCAACTCGTCACTAAGGCGGAACTGAACGAAGCGAATTATTACAAACTCATGCGCCAGCATAGAATGGATTTAATGTCTTTCTCTCTGGGCTATTGTCATACTCTGCTGAGCCTTTGTAACAAAAGACTGACCGAAAAAAAACAATTCGGAAAACATTTGTATGAACATCAATATTTGCGTCTGAATTATGCCTCGTTACTCGCTCGATATACTGTCATTGAGCGCGGGTATCACGGTTCGAGTTACCCTGTAAGCGGGCTTGACACCATTAAGTCACTAGTTCTCGATATTTTCAGAACCACGGTACACATCAATGGCTGCTACGGACTGACCGCTGAATCGGAGATTTTTGAGTTCTTCCAAAAAACCACGGCTCTTTCATCGAGAATTAGCAAGGTAGTATCGGATGGAAACTTTAATGAATGAAATTTATGATAATATCACTAAACTGCCATTTAATCAGCGCAAAAAAATCATCAGTCTCATTGATACGAAAGGGCAAGAACAACAAACATCGGTAAGAAACTGGCTCGTTGCTCCTGATTACTATAAATGTGACCGGCAAGCATGGATTGATACAGAACTCTCATTGGCCTATCCGTCGGATGATAACTTGGTGTCTTATATCCTTCTGTCATACGCGTTTGTGTTGTCTCGATATTCCGGAACACACAACTTTAGCATGCGTGGTCTGTTATCCGATCAAGACGTGACTGTCGCCGTAAACCTTCCTACGGACGTAAGAAGCGAGGATGCTCTAACGGCCACACCAACAAACTTAGGTGGGCAACTCCCCCTTTATGTCAATCACTCATACCTCTATGAAACCGAAGGCAATGGAGGGGCATCGAACTTTGGCTTTTTGTATAACACGACAGAGTATATCGATGGGTGTGATGCTGCATTGGTGATGACTGAGTTCGATGGCAATCTAGAGGTAACCGCTTCGTTTAATCCACATGTGTACGATGAAGCGCTCATCGTCTTCATGATGGATAAAGTCAATGCGTGTATCTCCGCTTTTATTGCAGGTCAGAGTGTGGATGACATTTTGGTACTCGGGCCGAAAGGAAAAGAGCTTGATAGGCTGCATGCTTTTTCTTTCGGAAACAGCCTCCCCCTTAAAGAAGCCTCCATTATTCCTAGAATACTGTCTAATATTGAGTTAGGAAAAGAAAGGCCCTGCATAACCCATCCAGACGTGACTCTTTCAAACGAAGACTTGTATGCAAAAGTGAGGCAATTCACGCTAAAGTTAGAAGAGTTGGGGATTGGCAGAGGAGACCGAGTGTGTCTATACGCACAACGTTCTCCTGATGCGGTCGCTGCCATTATCGCCATTCTTTCACTGGGTGCAACGTACGTTCCCGTCGATATCAAAAGCCCTGTGAGTCTGTTGGCGTATATCGTCAAAGATAGTAACTCGAAGCTAATCATTACCAGTGTCATTGAATGGACCACCGAGTTTTCTATTCCCACATTACAGATGGAAGGTGTCGAGTCGCCATCTGCGCAGCATGACGTTAAACTATCTTGCTTGGATTATCGCAAGAGCGATCTAGCCTATATCATTTACACTTCTGGTACCACTGGTAGCCCGAAAGGAGTGAAAATATCGCACGGCTCTCTGGCTAACTTTGTCGCGGGGATCTCAAAAGATTATCAGATCACATCGGAGGATACGGTACTTCAGTTTTCATCCCTAGCGTTCGATGTGTCTGTGTTCGATATATTTTGTAGCCTATTTAACGGCTCTAAGCTAGCGATGATTCCAGATGATCACAAGGCCGATCCTCAAAAGCTCGCTGAGTTTATTTGTCATCAGGGGGTGACAATCGCAGAGATCCCGCCAGTACTGCTTGAGTACCTTAAAAAACATCTTTCCCGGTTGACCTCTCTTCGGCTGCTGTCACTGGGCGGCGAAAAGTTCAGTAATAAGTTCACACTGGAGTTTACTCGAGCGGGTATTGAAGTGGTCAATGGATATGGCCCTACTGAAGCGACAGTGGCGGTGACAACCTATCGATGTCGGGATAATAATGAAGTCAACCCTTCTATCGGAAGGCCTTTGCCCAATGTCAGAACCTTCATCCTAGATGAAAATCATGACCTTGTTCCACTTGGTATGCCTGGTCTCCTATTCGTCGCGGGTCCAAGTTTATCGGAGGGTTATATTAACCTAGATAAAGTGACCGAAGACAGTTTTGTTTGTTTGGTACTGCCTTGGGGCGAAACGATCAGGGCTTATAATACTGGCGATATTTGCCGATTTCGAAGTGATGGTAATCTTGACATCTATGGCCGAAGCGATAGACAGGTCAGTATTAATGGGCATCGAGTGGAGTTGCTACAAATCGAAAACACCGCTTCATCCATGAGTGTGATTGAGCAGTGCTCCGCCATCCACGAAAAAGGGGCGCTGTACCTCTTCTACACCACGAATAAAGACAAGCATATCGCTCCAGAGTTGTTATTCTCCTTGTTAAAAGATGAGTTGCCTTACTATATGATACCATCTAAGGTTATCCATCAAGATGAGATCCCTTTAACGTTAAGTGGCAAGGTTGATGAGTCTAAGCTGAGACGGAAAATTAAGTCCGCATCGCAAAGTTCAGGCTCTCAGGGTGGCAGCGCCATGATGTCCTCGGTAGAAAAAATTGTCCATCAAGCCATTCCCACATTTGATGGTGGCCCTGGTGATGATTTTTTAAATAGTGGCGGCGACTCTCTCGCTATTATTAAAATTGTATCAGATATTAAGAAGACAACAGGCATAGAGCTGACTTCTTACCAAGTTTACTCTAATCCCAACGTATCTTCTCTGGTGACGCTGATCGAAAAAAACGGCTATCAAAGTACGGAGGTGGTAAGAAATGAGTTAGTGCGGTTCCTCAATGAATTGTGGCTTATCAAGAGTCGGCCATCGAAAAAGCCAAAGGAGAGGTTGGTTTTCTTCCATTGTGCTGGCGGATCTCCGTATGACGCTAAACCATGGGAAAAGGATCTTGAAGCTCACGTCGAAGTGTACTTAGTCCACCTGCCAGCGCATGGTAATAGAAAAGGTGAACCACCCTTGAACTCTATCGATGAGATGGCTGAAATTTTAGCTCAAGAGTTGGTCAGCTTTGCTGATCTGCCCCTATCATTTATCGGGCATAGTATGGGGGGACTGCTCGCTTATGAAACGGCAAGAAAGCTAAGCTTACAGGGAGTCGATGTGCGCAATCTCATGGTTGTGGCGTCAAGAAGTCCCAACCTTGAGCCTGACATTAAGATTAGCGATGAGGCGGACGACAAAGCGTTTTTAACAAAGCTATTCAGCTTCGGTCAACCGACGGAAAGATCCAATATTGCTGAGTTGACGCAATTCATAGGCTGCTTACGAGCCGATGCTACTGCTTCAGAAAATTACTATTTGGAGCCCAATAACGCGCTAACGTCCGATTTACACATATTCTTTGGTAAAGACGATCCCTTTACAACCACACAACACCTCGATGAGTGGTCCAAATATACTCAAGGGGCGGTGAATCAATATCTATTTGAAAGTGGCCACTTTGTCATTGAGGAGTGTACGGATCGTTTCTCTCAAATCGTTCGCAATATAATCGGAACTGATAACTAGTTACAAAAGGAAATGTATATGTTCCATTGAGAACTAAAATATCTAGACTTACTTTTAAACATCAAGAATCAGTATCGTGTTTGAAAGTAAGCAGATCTTAACTTAAAGGTTCAAAGTTTGCGACAGAACCCGATAGCTATAGAGGAAGAACGACGAGAACTAAGTGAGAGTAAATATTTAGTCACGTTTAATAAATAAGTGAGTAAGACGTTAAGGTATCCATCAAGTAGGGAAGATTTACATTTGCCACATTGTGGTTCTTCATTAATGCGAGTGGTGGGTACTCTATTAAGTCCATTGCAAGAATAACAGCGAGTAGTGAAGTGGGAAGTAGTTTTTGTCATAGTTTTCTGGATTTTGGTGACACTGAATCATAGACATAGTTATACTCTGAAATAGATGCGTGATTCAAATAACAATTTTAAAGGCTTCTAATGAAAAAGTTCTATGCCGAAATAACAGGTTGGGGTAAATGTTTGCCACCGACTGTGCTCTCTAATGATGATCTCAGTAAGTTTCTCGATACTTCAGACGATTGGATACGTTCTCGTACAGGGATTGAAAATCGTCGAATTAGCCATGTTAATACTTCCGATATGGCGACGGTTGCAGCGAAGCAAGCTTTGGCCTGTGCTGGAATTGACGCTCGTCAGATTGACTTGATTATTGTAGCAACTTGCTCCCCTGATTCCTTGATTCCCAATATCGCTTCCAAGATCGCACAAAACTTAGAAATCGAGTCAGCGACAGCCTTTGATTTAAATGCCGCGTGCACGGGGTTCATTTATGGTTTAGAAACAGGAACGAAACTTCTTCAATCTGGGTGCTATCAACACGCTTTAATCATTGGTGCAGAGCGCCTTTCTTTTTACATTGATTGGAGCCAACGCGATACCGCAGTGCTCTTTGGTGATGGTTCAGGTGCGGTGGTGTTAAGTCGCACCGAAGAGGAAGTTGGGTTAATTAACGCTCAGCTCGGTTGCGATTCTGCAGGTCGAGATATTTTGTCTGTTCCTAAATTTGGTTCCAGTATGGATCGGTTTGCAGCTGATAATGGTTATTGGCATTTTAATTTTATCGGTAAAGAAATATTCAAGCGTGCAGTAAAAGGTATGGGTGCTGCAGCGTCTTGCGTGCTTGAGCGTAGTGGTTTATCGAAAGATGATATTGATGTCGTCGTACCGCACCAAGCGAATATACGCATTATTCAAGCTCTCTGTGACTTGTCGTCCATTCCCCGAGAAAAAGCATTCGTAAATATTCATAAATATGGCAATACTTCTGCAGCAACAGTGCCCATTGCACTTTGTGAATCAGTCGAACAAGGCGCAGTAAAAGCTGGCGATGATATTCTCATGGCAGCCTTTGGCGCTGGCCTAACGTGGGGGGCTGCTCATGTTAGATGGGGGCAGCGAGTTGAGCCCATTGGTAAGTCCGATGCACAGCTTCCCGAATGTAACAAACCAGCACTGGAACTGCTTGAAGAAGCAATTAAGTTCTGTCAGAAACACGGTTCAACACAACAGTAATCCTGCAGAGTCGCTCGTCAAGAGCGACTTTTTCTCTTTCTCCAAAACCCAAATTAATATTATGATATGGGCTCTGACAAGATAATAAAACAGAGCAACCATGAGAATCCTCCACACTTCCGATTGGCATTTAGGACGTCAGTTTCACAATGTTTCTTTAATCGATGAACAACGTAAAGCGCTTGAAGAAATCATTGAATACATTATGCATCATGACGTGGATGTACTGGTTATTGCCGGGGATATATATGACCGTTCCGTCCCTCCAACCTCCGCAGTTGAGCTCATGAATAACTTTGTAAATCGTGTCTGTGGTGAGCTTAATCTGCCTGTAATTATGATTCCGGGTAATCATGATGGTGCCGAACGTTTAGGCTTTGGCTCTCTTCAGATGAAATCGGCTGGGTTACACATTTTATCAAGCTTTGAATCCATGCTTGAGCCAATTACTCTTGAATCTAAAGTGGGTAAATTTGATTTTTATGGAATTCCATATTCAGATCCAGAGGTTGTGCGTCATCGATTCAACCAACCAGTGTCAACTCATGATGAAGCTCATGAACTTCTTGCTAAGTGTATAAAAGAGAGATTTAGACCTAACCATCGCAATATCCTCATTTGCCATTGTTTTGTTGATGGGGCAATGGAGTCGGCATCCGAGCGACCGCTTTCGATTGGTGGTGTTGATCGTGTTAGTCATGAGCATTTTTCTGACTTTGACTACGTTGCTTTGGGCCACCTTCATCAGCCCCAAATGAAGGGCAAAGAGTATATTCGCTATTCTGGTTCATTGATGAAATATAGCTTTTCAGAGCAACATCATCGTAAAGGAATGACCTTAGTGGAGTTTGATGAGAGTGGCCAACCATTGATTGAACATATCAACCTAACTGCGGCTAGGGATATGCGGATTATCGAAGGTGAAATGGAGCAAATATTGGCTGATGGAAAAGCGGATCCACTAAACGAAGACTTCTTGTTGATTAGGTTAATGGACCAGCATGCTATTTTGAACCCTATGGAAAAATTGAGAGCTGTGTATCCGAATGTTCTTCATCTCGAAAAACCAGGTATGTTAATCGGAGTTGAGCAGAATATGGCAGATGCCAAGTTATCTAGAAGTGAACTTGATATGTTTAAAGACTTTTTTACAGAAGCTCAAGGTTGCTCTTTAAGTGAAGAGCAGGGCAGCGCAATATCAAACATTATCGACCAATTAAATCGCTAAACCGGATCACTCATGAAACCTATAAAACTAATAATGCAAGCCTTTGGGCCTTTTGCATCAAAGGAAGTAGTAGACTTTCAAGCGCTTGGTACTCATCCTATCTTTCTGATAAATGGTCCGACGGGAGCGGGTAAGACCTCAATTTTAGATGCCCTTTGTTTTGCGTTATATGGAGAGACGACCAGTAACGAACGTTTAGGTTCGCACATGCGTAGTGATCAGGCTGCGATTAATGTGCCTACCTTTGTTGAGTTACAGTTTATGCTGGGTAAAAAACGTTACCTTGTAACGAGATCGCCTGAGCAAGAAGCACCGAAGTCCAGAGGAGAGGGCTTAACGCTGAAAAAGCATACAGCTAGCCTTTATGAGGTGACGGATGGTGAAACACTGATCACCAGTCGCACTGCTTCTGTTAAGGCAGAAATTACACAGCTTTTAGGACTTAATGAAACTCAATTCCGTCAGGTTATGGTGCTACCGCAAGGGAAGTTTAGAGAGTTACTGCTGGCGAGCTCTAAAGACCGCGAGTTAATTTTTGGCCAACTGTTTCAGACGGATATCTATAAAAAAATTGAAAATAGCTTAAAAGATAAAGCAGGTGCTATCTGTAAGGAAAAAGAAGAGTTTGATAATCAGATTTTAGGTGCCTTAAAAGTTGCAGAAGTAGAGTCTGAAAGTGAATTGCACTGCCAACTCGAAAGTATCGAGCAAGACCTACAGGAATCTGCACAAAAAGAAAGGCAGTATCAGGAGCAGTTAGTAAAACAGCGTGAGAAGTTGCAGTTTTCAGAAGCTATTTGTCAACAATTTAACAAGCTCGAACAGGCTACTAATCAGTTGTCTGAATTTGAAAAAAGTGAGAGTGAAATTGTTGCGATAAAATCAAAATTACACTCAGCAAAGGCAGCTCGAGAGCTCAACCTTCACTATGTGAATTGGCGAGAAGTCGAAAAACAACTGGCTAATTATCAAGAGAAACTCCAGGCTCTTGATTCACAGACACACAGCGCAGAGAAGCATGACAAGGATTGCCAACAAGGTCTTATTTCAGCCCAAAAACAAGCCGAAAATATCGAATGTTTGCAAAAGAACCAATTTGATTTACAAATTATTCGCCAGAAACTCAAAGAAAGAGAACAGCTAGAATTAAAACGAACGCAATATAAAACGGAATGCCAAGGGCTGGAGGCAAAGCGAGAGCAATTTCTAAAACATAAAAATCAGTTGCAAGAGGAAGCAAATCGCTCCGAATCAATGGTTAACAAAGCAAGGCTAGATGTTGCAAACTTAGGTGAATTACAAAGTGACATCATCCGTAGCGAGAAGCTCATTACTGACCTTGAGAAGCTCTCCTCACTTAAATCAGAGCTGAAGATATCCAAGCAAAACGCTGATGTATTCCAGACCAATTTAGATATTGCTAAAAGCGAGCACGATAAGCATTGTTATGAAGCAGATAGTCTCGAGTTGCAATGGCACAATGGACAAGCTGCCATATTGGCTCAAAAGTTACAAAGCGGCCATCCTTGTCCCGTTTGCGGTAGTTTGGAACACCCTTTGCCAGCCACAAGTCAGATTGAATTGATCTCGAGAGAACAAGTTCGGGCAGCTCGTGATCTCGAGAAACAGTCGTTGAATAGACTGCGCGAGTGTGAAAGTCATTTGCATCGTCAGTTGGCTGAATTGCAGGAAAAAGAAAAGACCATTTCTGAAATGCCTGCTGAGCTAGAAAGCCATACCAGTGAGCAAATCGAGGTACTGCGAGCCCAATTGATGGATAAGCGCAACCAGTTTGAGCTATTGAAGAAAATTGATATTAATGCCCTTGAAAATAATGTCATTCAGCTTCGTGAACGTTGTATCAAAGGTGATGAAAAAATTCAGGAAGTTGTGAGCGCTCTGAGTAAAAATAGCTCAACAATGACTTTATTAAACCAGCAAATCGATGAGCTTAATAAGGTGATTGAGGAAAAAGGTTTCGCCTCAATTGCTGAAGTTGATAAAACGGATGATTCTATAGTTAGTCAAATTCAAACATTAAAGCAAAACCTATCTTTGTCACAACGAAATGCTGAGGCCGCTCATAAAGCACTGACTGAAGCTAGAAGTAATCATGCGAGTACCAAAGAGGTCATCGGTGAGACGAGTAAGCGATTGGATGGATTAAAACTGGCTTGGCAAGAAGCGCTCAAAAATTCACAGATACAAACAGAGCAAGCATTTTTAGAGCAGTTATCTGTGCTTGATAAGATTGATAGCTGGCAAGAGCGAGTTGAGGTCTATTATCAAACTAGGATAAAACTCGAACAATCTAAGGCTGATCTCACAGCTCAACTATCCAATACAGAATACCCCAATTTAGAACAACTTCGCCTAGCTTTAGAGCAGACACAACTCCGTTACTCCGAAGCAAGAAAATGGCTTGATTTAAGGCAGTCTATCAAGCATCGACTGCTGAAAGTGAGCTCCGACATTGAAAAGCTACACAATGAAAATCAACGCTTAGATTCTGAGTATCAGGTTTATGGCACACTCTATGAGGTGGCAAGTGGAAAAACGGGGAGTCGCATAAGTCTTCATCGCTTCGTTTTGGGGGTATTGCTTGACGATGTCTTGATTCAAGCCAGTCAGAGAATGGCAACGATGAGTAAAGGTCGGTATCAACTTGTCCGTAAAACTGAAGGTTTCAAAGGCAATGCGGGGAGAGGGCTCGATTTATCTGTGGAAGATGGTTACACGGGTAAAAGTCGTGATGTTGCAACTCTATCTGGTGGTGAGTCATTTATGGCAGCCTTATCCTTAGCGCTTGGTCTGTCTGACGTTGTGCAATCTTATAGTGGTGGAGTACGTCTTGATACCCTATTTATTGATGAGGGGTTTGGTAGTTTAGATCCCGAGTCGATGGATCTTGCTTTACAAACTCTTATCGACTTACAGCAGACGGGACGCATGATAGGGATTATTTCTCATGTGACTGAACTGAAACAGCAAATGTCACTTAGAATTGATGTGGACGCTTCTGCATCAGGCAGCCAGGTTCGTATGGTTAACGCTCACTTCGAGGCGCAGCAGTCGATGTAACTCTACTGATCGCTCAGTGCTGGCCTGTCAATCTTAGGCCAGTACGCTTTAAGGTAGCTGTATGTCACCCATATCACCAGCAATGTTGCAACAAATAACTCCATAAAACCAAACGTATGGAGCCACTCCCATTGCGGAAAGCTTGCGGCGAAGAAATCGGTAAGTCTATACATGGCAATGGTACTGATCACAGAAGGAAAGGTAAGTGCTGCGATTGAAGGCTGAAACTTTTGCTTTAAAAGCCGAAAGTAAGAGAGATAAATGACTAAGGTCATGGTAATGGCGATCCCAGCTAGAGCACCTGTCAGTATTGGATCCGGTCGTTGGAAGTTCACCAAGTAGCTAGCCAGTGCCAAGTTAATTGGGGCGGCCATAATAGCGAGCGTTGGTTTTGCTTTTCTTGGAACAGGGCCTTCAAACAATAGACGATATAGGATCAGTGGAAGCATAAAGAAATAAACAGTGACGCATATGTTGACTAAAGTCACCGAGAAAACATCGTGGCCAAATTTGCTACCCGCTAATGAGCTACTTATGAGCCCTACTGGGTATAAGAACCAGCTTGGGTAAATGTTGGAAATTTTGAAGCTTTTTAATTGAAAGAAAAAAAATAAAGTGAGTAAAGAGACGTGGGCAATAATGGCAATGAACCAAAGGGGGTAGGCGATAATCGGACTGACCACTGCTAGATAATCGGCCAGAATAAGAAGCCCCATGGTTATTGGAGCCATTAAGCTACCGTTGAGGGGGTGCTTTAAGTCACTGATAAAAAGTGGCGTATTGGTTATGTATTTTACAATCACAGGTGCGAGTAATCCTGCCCCCAATAGGGCCAGATATGGTCTTATTGTACCCCCAATGGTTGGAAAGTAGAGCACCCATGCTTGTCCTAACGCAATAACGGCAAGTGCCAGAGCCGCTTGTGCCACTGGAACATTTCGAAATTGAATGTAGTTTTTTATGCTCAACAATCTGACCTGCGCAATCTTTTTATATAAAATGGAGCCAATCATAGCCGATAAAGATATCGAGTAGTATAAAAAACGACCATTTAATGGGGCGTTTTATAAAGTGTCTCAGAATCGATTTCTTTAGAGTAATAACTCTCTTGATAATACTTTGGTTACTGGAGAAAACTAGCATTATACCCAAGGAACTTGAAGTTGATTGGGGAAAGAGATGAAAACTAAATTTTCAAACTTTGAATAGAGAACTTGGATAAGATTTGCTAACTTGAATTTTGCTAAAAATAGACCATAGTTATTAAGTGGGAATTGTTGAATTTACCTGCGTCAAGGAGACCAAGTCCCACATACAATTTGGATGTTTTACGTGACAGTTTTAGCCTCGTTATATGTCAGACCACAGCACTTAGTGGATATACTGATTCGCAAACTCACGATTGAGAACGGGGATGGGCGCGCATTGCGCGCCCTTTTCACATTTTAACTGGGCATAGCGCCGAGTAGCGCTTCCTCAATGTCATTCCAATCTAACGAAGTTTCACTAATTATCTCAACTCTGCTCTCAGATATTGGCTCTAACGTCTCATTGACCGAAGCCACGCCTTGGCAGATATTAAACGTATATTGACCGTTATTGGTCTTAATCACCGCTTTGACGCGTTCGGCAGAAATTTGAGTGAGCAGGCTAAACACGCGATCAAAACGAAATTCAATATCAGCGCGAAATACCCATCCACAACTCACAAAGCCTTGGCCTTTATTGAGCTTTCTTATATGGGGAGTGTCCTCATCTAAGGTAAACTCAGAACTATCATCAGTGAGTGTATCTCCCGCGTGTGTGTGGGAGTGAGAACCCATGCATGAATACTTTGCCTCCACATCCAACAACGCAATATCAAACTGTCCTTGGTTGGTCAGCTGAAAATGGGCTTTTCTTGGTGATTGTTCGTCTATCCACGCATGAAATGTGTTGATTTCTTCTTCACTACAACCTTCCGCTTTATTGCCAATAATGATATCAGCCATTTCTAACTGATCGATAAAGTTCGAATTTGAAAGGTGTCTAACACTGCTTAAATTCCTAGGGTCGACAAGGCCAACGGTTGCCTTAAGCTCAATGTGTTGGTTGAATTGCTCGGAGGAGAGGGTTGAAAAAATCTTTTTTGGGTGCCCCAAGCCTGTTGGTTCGACGATCAATCTATCAGGTTCAGTTTTGAGTAAGGCAACGAGTGCAACTGAGGTAGGTACTCCAGCCGCACAGCACATACAACCGCCTGGCACCTCTTTGATGATGGCACCGCTATCTGAGAGGATGGTACCATCGATACCAACCTCGCCAAACTCATTTACAAGAACGGCCCATTTTTCATGTGCTGGTTTTTGTTTTAATAAGCTTTGAATAGCTGTGGTTTTTGTTTTAATAAGCTTTGAATAGCTGTGGTTTTGCCGCTTCCCAAAAAGCCAGTAATGATATTCGTAGGTACTTTCATAGGTTGTTTTCTTTAATTAGCTGCCTTGCATGCTAGGCAAACCATTTCGTTTAGCCCAGCATCATGAGGTTACTTGGCTATATTAGCGTTTATTCTTTAGATAACGTTTTCTGCGTTCTTCTTTCTTTTTCGCTTTTTCTTCGGCTCTTTTTGCTGTTTCGGCTTCAACTTCAATCAGCTCTTGAGTAATCATCTCTGGGCGCTCTAGAGTAATTTGACCAAGCGTTCCTCCTCTGAGCTCATGGAGAAGTATTTCAGAACATTTGTGAAGATCCACTCTACCACCCGATCTGAGAGCGCCTCGTCTACGGCCAATCTCTTCCATGACTTCAAGATCGCTTTCCGGAAGCGTTTCAATTTCGTATCGCTCTTTTAGTCTCTCGGGGTAAGCTTTGGCGAGATATTCAACGGTGTAAAAGGCCACTTCATCATATTCCATCGCCGTATCTTTAACCGCACCAGTAGCAGCGAGGCGAAATCCACTGTGCGGGTTTTCAACTTTAGGCCACAAAATTCCCGGAGTATCAGAGAGAACAACGCCATTTTGTAAATTAATTCTTTGCTGGCGGCGTGTTACAGCCGGCTGATTTCCAGTTTGTGCCACTGCACGACCCGCTAGGGTATTGATAATGGTTGATTTTCCTACATTAGGGATCCCCATTATCATGGTGCGAATTGATTTACCGATTTCTTCGCGGTGCGGAGCGAGTTTGCGGCATAGCTCGAGGATCTTGTTTACTTCTTGTACACTCGATGTTGTTATCGCAATCGCTTTGATGTTGTTTTCTTTTTCGAAATGATCAATCCATAACTTGGTAAGTTCAGGATCCGCTAAGTCCCTTTTATTCAACACTTTCACCACGGGCTTATCGCCTCGAAGCTCGGATATCATTGGGTTTTCACTACTGAAGGGGATCCTTGCATCTAAAACTTCAATGATAACGTCCACTTGTGGTATCGCTTCTTCGATTTCCTTGCGAGCTTTGTGCATATGTCCAGGAAACCATTGAATTTTATTCGCAACCATCTGAATATTGACCTTGTTTACTAGTGTGAAGATTTGAGTCATCTCTTTAAAGCTGCTTAGGCTCAGAGACTATATAAAGTGTCTTTTGGCGTAGATCGTAACATTTTTTCTTTGTTTTCGGAAACCTAACAATGTTGTGAAACCGCATAGTAGAGTCAGTTAGGTACGCTTTTGCTTTTTCGTATGATAACCGCTCCCTCAACCCCATAATAATCACACCCTAATGAAATAATATTTTTATTATTTCATTATATTTTTGAAGTTTATTTAGGAAACAATTTTATTGTTTTCTTTGTATCTAACTTGATTAATAAATGTGTATCTGAAGAACGTATACTAATTTAAATTTTTATTTTAACTGCCATAATTTATTTTTTTGATTTAATGGAATATAAATTATGATGGTAGGAAACCAAGATACATCAATAAGCTACTCAAAAGGTGATTTTTCTGGCGCGCTTACAGAAGAGACCATAGGATCTCTATTAGAGATTCAAGCGCAACGTTATCCTGAGAGAGAGGCGCTTATTTCAGTGCACCAGAATATAAGACTCTCCTATCGAGACTTGAATGAACAAGTTGATATGCTTGCGTGTGGTCTACTAGATCTTGGTGTGAAACAGGGTGATAGAGTTGGCATATGGGCTCAAAACTGCGTCGAATGGACGATAAGCCAGTACGCTACCGCAAAAATAGGCGCGATATTAGTTTGTATCAATCCTGCCTATCGATCGATGGAACTTGAATTCGCTTTGCAAAAAGTGGAGTGTTCAACATTAATAATGACCCGCTCTTTCAAAACGTCGAACTATATCGAGATCTTAAAAGAAATTATTCCAGAGATCGGCTATTCTGGTGATAAAAACATCACCTCTGAAAGGCTACCCGCGCTTAAATCTCTGGTACTAATTGATGATAGTGAAGAGCAGGGTTTTTACTCTTTTGACAAATTGTTGATTTCAGATGAATCAAAGTTGGAAGAAGTGAGGGCGCTAAGCAGATCACTCCATGCGGAACAGCCCATTAACATTCAATTTACCTCTGGCACAACAGGCTCTCCAAAGGGGGCGACACTGACGCATTTTAATATCCTCAACAATGCTTTTTCTATCGCAGACAAGCTGAAAATGGATGAACATGATAAATTGTGTATCCCTGTTCCTCTCTACCATTGTTTTGGCATGGTTGGGGGCAATCTTACTTGTTTAGCTGCTGGCGCATGTGTGGTGTTAAGTGGTGAAAGCTTCGAGCCTCTTGAAACAATGAAGGCAGTAGAAAGTGAAAAATGTACGATTTTACACGGTGTGCCGACCATGTTTATTGCTCAACTGCGCCATCCTAACTTTTCTGACTTTGATTTAAGTACGCTCAGAAGCGGTGTAATCGCGGGTTCAACTTGTCCTGAAGAGCTGGTTTCTGGAGTCCAAGATAAGATGCATATGGACGGTTTATTGATTGCTTATGGGCAAACAGAAACAAGTCCATTGAGCTGTATGACCGCATTTGATGAGCCACTAGAAAAACGTGTCACAACCGTGGGCAAAGTGTTGCGCCATACAGAAGTGAAAATTATCGATACTGAGGGAGAAGTTGTTGAGTGTGGGGTACCAGGTGAGCTTTGTACACGTGGTTATTGTGTGATGGTTGGATACTGGAATGATGAAGAAAAAACTCGCTCTACGATAGATTCAGAGGGTTGGTTACACTCTGGAGATCTCGCAACAATGGACAGCGAAGGATATGTAAGTATTGTCGGTCGCTCTAAGGATCTCATTATTCGCGGTGGAGAGAATATATTCCCGAGAGATATCGAAGACATTCTGCATGGGTTGGATTCCATTGAAGATGTGGCTATTTTTGGGGTGAAAGACGATTACTATGGCGAGGTTGTGTGTGCTTGGGTCATCACAGCACAAGGGCACACTTGTGAAGAGGAGACGATTCGTCATTACCTGTCAGAGCGCCTCTCACACTTTAAAATACCATCGATAATCCGTTTTGTTGAAGAGTTTCCGCTCACGGTGACAGGAAAGCTTCAGAAGTACAAAATGCGTGAAATGATGGAAGAAGAGTTGGGTCTGTAATTGTCTCAGCAGGCCTCCTTCTAGGCCTGCTATTTTATCTTCTCAATAATATTGGGTTAT
>NZ_AEIU01000078.1 GCF_000165125.1 Vibrio caribbeanicus ATCC BAA-2122
TAAGTTAGATACCATTAAATAAAAAGGCTTGGTGAACGAACCAAGCCTTTTTATTATCTGTTGTGTTTCAATTGTATTTATTGACCCCAATCTGAGTGGAGTTTAGTTTTACTTCTCGGTAATGATTAACCACCTACCGAAATACGCTTCATATCCGTCATGTAACCGCGCAGCTCTTCACCAATGTATTCAACTGGATGGTTGCGGATAGCATCATTGACTTCAATCAAACGCGCATTATCAACATGATTGGACGTTGCGGCTAAACCTTTACCAATCACATCCGTGCCCACTTTAGGCATAAATTGCTCACGCAAGAGTGGCGTCGCTACATTTGCAAATAGGTAGTTCCCATACTCTGCCGTATCAGAAATTACGACATTCATTTCGTAGAGGCGCTTACGTGCAATGGTGTTGGCAATAAGAGGTAACTCGTGTAAAGACTCATAATACGCTGACTCATCGATGATTCCAGAAGCAGTCATTGCTTCAAATGCCAGCTCTACCCCTGCTCGTACCATGGCAACCATCAAAATACCGTTATCAAAGTATTCTTGCTCTGTAATTTCTTGCGTTGACTCTGGGTAATTTTCAAACGCAGTTTGACCCGTTTCCTCACGCCAGCCCAAAAGGTTCGCATCATCATTGGCCCAGTCCGCCATCATAGTACTGGAGAAATGACCGGTAATAATGTCATCCATATGTTTGTTATACAACGGACGCATGAGATCTTTAAGCTGCTCAGAAAGCTCAAAAGCTTTCACTTTCGCGGGATTGGATAGACGATCCATCATGTGGGTAATGCCACCGAACTTAAGTGCTTCGGTAATGGTCTCCCAACCGTATTGAAGTAATTTACCCGCATAACCAGGATCGATACCTTCAGCAACCATTTTTTCATAGCTCACAATCGAACCTGCTTGCAACATACCACACAAGATCGTTTGCTCGCCCATTAGGTCAGATTTTACTTCCGCAACAAAAGAAGACTCAAGACAGCCAGCACGATGCCCGCCGGTTGCAGCCGCCCATGCCTTCGCTATGTCCCAACCCTCGCCTTGAGGATCATTTTCAGGATGAACTGCAATCAAGGTCGGTACACCAAAACCTCGTTTATACTCTTCACGAACTTCTGTACCCGGGCACTTGGGAGCAACCATAACCACCGTAATGTCTTGGCGAACTTGCATTCCTTCTTCGACCACATTAAAGCCATGAGAGTAGCCCAAAGCAGCACCCTGTTTCATTAATGGCATCACGGTCTCAACCACGTTGGTGTGCTGTTTATCTGGCGTAAGATTTACCACCAAATCAGCATTAGGGATCAAGTTTTCGTAGCTATCCACTTCAAAACCGTTCTCTTTGGCATTTTTGTACGATTGGCGCTGCTCATCAATCGCCGCTTGGCGCAATGCATAAGCAACGTCTAAACCGGAATCGCGCATGTTCAATCCCTGATTGAGTCCCTGAGCACCACAACCCACAATCACAACCTTCTTACCTTTGAGATAATCAGCTTCGGTAGCAAATTCACTACGGTCCATGAATCGGCAACGACCTAGCTGGTCTAGTTGTTGACGTAAGTTTAGTGTATTAAAGTAGTTCGCCATCCAAGTGCTCCTATAAATCTACCATGGTGGTCGGTGATAAATAACCGAATACCCTCATACTAAAGCAGGCAAATGCTTGCTCAAAGTGATATATTCACAATTAGTTATTGCAAATTTTGCAACATGGTAAGTTATGCAAATAAAAAGCCTCCAGCTATTCGTTCACCTGTGTGAAAATAAAAACTTTGCCAAAACAGCGGCAGCGATGCACCTGAGTCCATCAGCGTTAAGCCGTCAGATAAAAAGACTCGAACAGGATATTAATCAAACTCTGTTTATACGTGACAATCGCAGTGTCGAAATTACGCCAGCTGGGCGGCAGTTGCTCCCCGTCGCCCTCAGAATCATCAGTGAATGGCAAACCTACCATGCCCAAGTACAGAGTCAGTCTGGGCAACTCAAAGGGGAAATACGGTTATTTTGTTCTGTCACTGCGAGCTACAGTCATCTACCCAACTTATTGTCACACTTTCGCCAACAATACCCGCTTATAGAGTTTAAGCTTTCGACGGGTGATCCTGCTCAAGCGATTGAAAAGGTAATGAATGATGAAGTCGATGTTGCTATCTCAGCTCAGCCCGAACAGCTACCAAGCCGGCTCGAGTTTGAGACCATTAGTCGTATTCCTCTTTCTGTGATTGCACCCACCACATCACCGACCTTGCAAGCGATACTCCATCAGCCAGAATTAGATTGGAACAAGATCCCTTTTATCGTTTCTGAGTCTGGCGTGGCTAGAGAGCGTGCAAATACGTGGTTCAAAGCGATGAAAATACGCCCCAATATTTATGCTCAAGTTTCAGGTCATGAGGCAATTGTTAGCATGGTTGCACTTGGGTGTGGTCTAGGAATCGCACCTGATGTGGTGATTAACAACAGCCCTGTCAAAGACAAGATTGAATACTTAAACATGACACCTATTGAACCATTCAAGCTTGGCGTATGCTGCAAACGAGCCCAGCTTAGTAACCCTCTCATCTATGCCTTGTGGCAAATCGCTAAAGAAGTCAGAATTGACGAATAGAGAGAGTCAGATCACTTTGGAATATTGTTGTTGATTCGTTTGACGGCGCAAATAACGGTCAAAACACATACAGATATTACGAATCAATAACCGACCACGTGCCGTCACTGTGATGATATTACTTTCGATACTAACCAGCTTATCCTCAATAAAAGGAGCCAGTAGCGCCAAATCTAGTTGAAAGTATTGAGCAAAACAAACATCATACCTGCGCTCTATTGAGCCCATATCCAATGTAAAGTTACACATCAATTGTTTGATAATATCACGACGTAATAAGTCATCACTATCGAGTGTAAGCCCTTTGTACAGTGCATGACGTTGGTCTTCTACTTGTTGATAGTATTCTTTGAGCTGTTTATGATTTTGTGCATAAACATCTCCGATCATGGAAATCGCCGAAACACCAAACCCGATGAGATCGCACTCACCTTGCGTAGTATACCCCTGAAAATTTCGGTGTAATTTCCCTTGGCGCTGAGCGATGGCCAGTTCATCATTAGGAAGAGCAAAATGGTCCATACCAATGGCCTGATAACCCCGCTGAGTTAGCGTTATTAAGGTATCTTGTAACATCGCCATTTTTTGCTCGATGCTCGGTAAATCTTGTTGATGGATTTTACGTTGGGCAGCAAAAAGTTCTGGCATGTGCGCATAATTAAATACCGAAATACGCTCGGGTTTCATCTCAAGTACTTTTTTTACTGTCTGTGCAAAAGAGTCCGCGCTTTGTTTCGGTAGGCCATAGATAAGATCGAGGTTGGTCGAACGAAAATTGAGGTCTTCTGCCCTTTTCACCAAAGCAGTAATATGGGCTTCATCTTGCTCTCTATTTACTGCTTTTTGAACGTCTTTATTAAAGTCTTGTACACCAATGCTCAAACGATTAAACCCTTCACGGCGCAAGTGATCTATCTTGGCTATGGGAAGGTCTCTAGGGTCTATTTCAATACTCAGCTCAGCGTCCAAATCAAAGTCAAATTCGTGGCGTAACACACTCATAAGACGACTAATTTGAGCTTGAGATAAAAATGTTGGTGTCCCACCACCAAAATGCAACTGGTTAACCTTACGTCCTTGCAGCAATGCAGCACGAGTTCGGACTTCCAATTCCAATGCATCGAGATATTCATCCGCCTTGTGCGAGTGACGA
>NZ_AEIU01000077.1 GCF_000165125.1 Vibrio caribbeanicus ATCC BAA-2122
CATCTATTAAGCAACTTGAATCCGTTAGTGATGAGCAATTTTTTGATGACTATCTAACCAGTGATTATCGTAAAAAATCTTACTATTACGATATCTTCAAAGAAATCATTAATGAACTTCCTGATCAAATTGAAAGTGATCAAGATGGACAATGTAAGGTTAATGTTGATATTACTCAAACATTTGAAGAGCAGATACAAAGCTTTGAAGTTTCAATAAATCCCGAGAGTGGAAAAGTTAATGGGAATAACATATTTTCTGCATTATTTGATTACAAAGGAGCTGTATATCTAGAAACACCATTACCTGATGATAAAGATGGTGTTGATTTTAGTTTAATAGATGGTTCTGAATTTATAAATTTGTAATTAAAATTAAAATTAAAAATATCATTATTGCCTTTATATAACTTCCCATAAATATAAATAATTTTAGTTTATTTTTATCTTTTAAAATTTAAGGATTAATATGAAAAAAAATTTTCGTCTTGCTGTATCAGCACTATTATTGCCACTCTCTTTTCATTCTTTTTCTGACGTTGAAATTACTCACAATCAATATCTTGAAGGTATGGTATTAAGTCAGGGTTTTAACACAGTACCGTACGCTCAATATAATTATAATCTTATTGAAAATAGCGGGCTACAAAGAAATACCCCTCCTTTGTTATCGAAGTGGTCATCCATGGAGTCTGCCCAAAGTATTACTGAGGTTGGGCTTGGTGAAGGACAGTCTGCGGCATTTGCCTTTTCCTACGGTCAAGCCAGCGCTTATCAGTTTTTTCACCTGGGCGACAGAACATCGGTAGAAATTGCGCCTTATCAATACTTTGAGCTGAGTTATGCATACCAGAGTTCAGGATCGTGCGCTAATGGACAAATAGTAGCAAAAGTTTTTCTTTACGATGAGTCACAATCTCTTATTTATAGTTCACCCGAACTAAAACGAAATATTCAGGCGACGTGTGATACTCAAGAGTCAACTTGGCAGCTCGCCACACTACCGATTCAACTTCCGGCTAGTGAGGCCGCGATCCCTAAGTATGTCAATGTCGTAATTGCGGCGGACAACCAAAGCGAAGCTAGTAACGTTTTACTTACTGATGTTGGCTTTCGTGTGGTCAAGAATAGTGGCTCATTGAGTTTAAATACTAAAGGTATATTTTACAGTGGAGAGCAAATGCCGAGCTACGTATCTCAACAAGCTTATGCTAATGCGGAAATGACCCAGCATGTTTCAACTACCGTAACTTTGGAACATAAAAATCATCGATATGAGTTCGTTCTTCCTTCGTTAAAGTCTGGTTTACAAATCCCCGATCTTGCTGGCTTAAATACGGTTGCTCATCAACAGCAATCAATTAATGCTCCTTACATGTCCGTTTCTGAGTCCGCGATACTCTTTGCGATCAGTAATATGAGCATGATGGATGAGCAGGAGCTCGCCATAGAAGTGTGCCCAGCAGAAGTCGTACAAGTCGATAGTTACTCAGTTCTCGAGTCATCCTGTTTTAATATCAACCAGCTTGAGTCTGTAGAAAAGAACCATATTAACGGACAAGACTTAACGATTTACAAAGTTCCGACAACAGCGTTGTCATGGAGCAAATTGATCAGAGGTGATAAACAGGGCTTAGTACTACGTATTGAACGAAGCCAAAATTCACAAAACGATACGAGCGTTTTCCACTTTCTAGATAGTTCACAGCTATATTTTAACGCTCATCGAGCGAGCACATTTTATCGATAGGCAACTTGCTTATCGTCAGTGACTGTGGGGGGCAAAATTGCCCCCCATCTTTATTGTTGGTAAACGCTTTTGCCCCGGCTAATGGTTTCAAAAATAACGAGATCCTTGAGGTTTGTTGGGTCTATTTTTAATGGGTTTTTATCAAGAATGATCAAGTCAGCCTGCTTATCGACAATCAGACTGCCTTTATTGTGCTCTTCAAAATGCTGATATGCAGGCCATAATGTCATAGCTTTTAGGCCTGTGTAGACGTCAACCCTCTGTTCTGGGCCAAGAGTGCGACGGCTTCGAGTTGTTCTATTTACTGTCGCATCTAATACCCTGAGCGCATTAGGAAGCGCCACTGGGGCATCATGATGAGTGCTAAACATGAGCTGTGCATCACGAACAGATTTAGTTGGTGAGATAAAGTTGGCTCTGGGAAATCCTAGCACGGAGTCTGCGTGCCAGTCTCCCCAATAAAAAGTATGCATAGGAAAGAGAGAAGGGAAGATGCCTTGTTCTGAGAGCTTCTCTATTTGGTCTTGCCGAATTGTTTGTCCATGTATGAGAACCGGGCGGCGATCTTTGGTTCCCAGTTTCTGATTTGCTGCGGTGACAGCATCAATAAACTGCCCGATAGCGGCATCACCATTGGCATGAGTTAATAGCTGCCAATTTTTTGATAAGGCGAGCTCTACGAACTGGAAGGCTTGTTCATCAGAGAAAGTGGGATAGCCGAGATAATTCGGTGTTTGTCCATGGGGGGGATGAAAATAGGGCTGTGTAAGCCAAGCTGTTTTTCCTTGCGGTGAGCCATCGAAACTAAGCTTTACACCACCAATTCGAAAGCGGTTGAGGTAGTCCGAAGAATGGTATTTTGAACTCATCCATTCGCTGTTGCTGAGCATATCTAGGTAAGCGACAACATCTATTAATAAGGTGTCTTTCTTTGATGCTCGTGACAAAGCCTCAATGGCTTCTGCAGAAGCACGGCCCTCTTGTGCCGTTGTGTAGCCATACTTTGCGTATTGCTTTTGCGCTGCTTTTAACATCATATCTTGCAGCTCAATATCGATAAGTTTACCGAGCTTAAGTAAGATAGCAAAGTGGGCATTTTCTTCCATGACACCGTTTGGTTCTAGACTGTCCTCGAATCGCCGAATAATCCCACCTGGAGGGTTGGGGGTCTCAGCGTTAATTCCCAATAGTTCTAGTGCTTTACTATTGGCGACACTTAAGTGTCCCGAAGTATGGATCATTAATATGGGTTTATCTTGACTGGCTCTATCTAAATCTTGTTTGTTGGGATATCGCTCAAGTAATGAGTCATCATAACCAAAACCAAAGATCCAACCTGTTTTTTGTGTAAATAAGCGCTGTTCAGGGTTTTGATTTGATTCTCTAAGAAGTTCGACAAGTTGGTCTATGCTGTCCGCCTGTCCATCGGGTGATGGAAGTAAGTTTGCAACAACGGCTTGTAAACCAACTCCGTAAAGGTGGCTGTGAGGATCAACGAAACCAGGTAACATGGTTTTTCCTTCAAGGTTCACCATAGTCGTTGTCTGATTTTGGAAGCTTTTTGAACCTTCTAGTGTACCCGTATAGATGATTTTCCCCCCAGCCGTGGCAAGGGCTTCAATATAATTGGGTTCATCACCGTGCATGGTTAAAATATCGCCTCCAAAATAAATGTTATCCGCTGTTACCTCATGACTTTGGGGCTTTGGCTCTAATTTTGTAGCGTTGGAGGGTAGGGGGAATAAATTGATGACCAAGCAAATGAGAAGAAAAAAAAGTGACTTCATGTCCATATATCCTTTCAGAGGGTGTTAGTGGAGTGGATGATTAAGCAAGTAAAGGTGTTGTGAAAAATATAACCTTGAAAATAAATTTATTATTTAAATCAGAAGCTTGTGTCAATTATGGTATGTGTGTTTTGGTTTGAGTTCAAACCCGAAAAGCGTAGATATAAGGGGAAATAAGACTAAGGTCTACTTTAAAGAGGGAAATGAACCTAATTTGTTATGCCTCTCTATTAATTCTCTCGTTTACTTAAATTGAGACACTATTAAGGTCGGTTTTTTGTTGGACTTATGTAACATTTTGTGTGCTATTGATTTGACTATCACTTTTAGTGATATTTAATGAATGGCTAATCTAAATCATTCCGATTCTACTATTGGGATTGATAATAAAACCGGTCTAAAACCCACGAGAACATAACATGAAAACTTTTGCTCTTAAGTGCCTACTCACCACTGCCGTTTGTGGTCTTATTGGTTCTTCCATCACCGTTGCTGATGAAAAAAATCCTGTTAACAATCCTTTATTGTATTCTGTGGCTTGGAAGCAGACGGCTGCTGAATATCAAGCGCTGTATTACCAAGGATTCAATATTGCACAAATGCACCTTCAGCGAGCATTGGCGATGCGTAAACCAGGTGATAAACCCCTTGCTATAATCTCTGATTTAGATGACACACTCGTATTGCCTCTGGACTATTGGGGAAACCTTGTGAATCGTGGCTTGGATTTTTTCGATGACACTATATGGGACAAGTGGATTCCTGCCAACAGAATGGAACCCTCACCCGGTGCCAAAGCTTTTTTGAAGTATTGCCAGGACAACAATGTGGAAATTTTCTATATCACCAGTCGTGACCAAGGGAAGAAGACATTTGATTATGCACTAGGTAATATCAAACACTTAGGTTTTCCTTTGAAAGACAAATCTCACCTTACTGTTCTTAGAGACACATCCAACAAACAAACTCGCCAAGATGAAATCATGAATGACTACGATGTCGTGGTTATGTTAGGTGATAACCTCAATGATTTTCGTCGTAAATACTATATAAAGGGAAATGTTGAGGGACGTTTGACCAAAATGAGAGAAGATAGAGATGAGTATGGTATGAAGTACATCTTGTTCCCTAATCCAACTGATGGTCATTGGTTGGCTGCCATTTATGGGCAGTCTGAGCCTGAAGCGAGCAATGAAAATAGAAAAATTCTAAAAAAATCGGCAGCACACCGAGCTTGGAACGTCGAAGATTAGTTTGTTCGACTGAAGTATAACTTTTGAAATAACCCAAAAAAAGCCTCGTGAGATTTCCTTACGAGGCGGATTAAATAACTAAAAGGTTACTTTCAATATGATGATACTAATCATAAACTGGCTTAAATACTCACATTGAGAGCCTATATAAATCATGGGCTTATAATAAATATTTAGATTGTTCTGTGCATATTTTGAGTAGCAGTCAAAGATGGTACCGACAGAAAAAAATTATCCAATACGAAAGTTGACCATTGTCATGGATGAAAAATTATGATTCGATTTTTTTGAGGTGAATTGGGAATATTGTTTAGAAAGCACGGATAAGCTCTTGAAGGCTTTCTAACGTGCTTTTAGAGAGAAGCAAACAGTCACTGCTTAGAGGTGGATATTTTATAGCAGTACACAGTGAGCTTAGTTGATGATTTTATGTCTTATGATGTACTTCGATGGTATGTAGGAATCCCAGCCTTTCGATTTGAAGAAATCAATTGTTTGTGATTGGGAATACAACCCGAGTTTGGATCTAATATTATCTAAATATTTTCTTACTGTGTTGACCTGTAAACTCAATCTTGTAGAAATAACTTTGATGCTCTCACCCTTTAGAATAAAGTACATGATATCCCATTCTCTCTCTGTGAGAGTTGAAGTCGGTGGGTTTAATGTAATGGAAACTGGTTTTGCTCCAAAAAGGGTATAGATGTCGGTATCAAATTTTTTCGCTGGCTCCGCCCAAAAAAAGACGCCCGTGAGTTTGTCACCAGAATAAAAAGGTTTTTTGTGGAAAACCCACCCCTCTAGAATTTTATTTTTTCCAAATGGATGAATTTCAATAGAACTTTTTGTCTCATTCGTATCAAGTACGAGTTTATCATGCTGTTGAAACTCATTTTGATACTCATGAGTTTCTGTTGGAAGCTCACCATCATACCGCCCTTCAATGTCATATGTGACATGTAAATTTTGCATGCGTCGGTAAGCAGGGTTAATGTAGATAAAACGAGAAAAAGTATCTTTGAGCCCACATGGCCAATCGAAGCTTTCCCAAAAATTAATCAGATCTGAAGATAATTTCATCTTTACCTCTTTTTGGTTTTGCATACTAACAATGTGTGCATGGTTGCACAATTATTCGATCAGGATCTCAAAGAAATCAATCCCTATTTATAAAAGTTTTGTGATGTTTTACAGATACATTTATCGTCTCGATAATGATGATAAATAATTTATATTCTGCTAATCTTCCCGACGAACTATTATCATAAGAAGACGAATATATAATGAAAATCAGTCAGTTGGATACTCCAGCGTTGCTAGTTGACTTAGATAAAATGAATCAAAACATCGAAACGATGCAGCAGCGTATTAATGATTTAGGCTTAATGCTTCGCCCACATACCAAGGCACATAAAAGCCCCATTATTGCTCAACGACAAATCGATGCGGGAGCGAAAGGAATTTGTGTTGCCAAGCTTGGGGAGGCAGAAGTGATGGCTGAGGGAGGTATCTCAGATATCTTGATTACAACTCCAATTGCAGGAGAAAAGAAAATTCAGCGACTGATCAATCTGTATCTGAAATATCCTGACTTCCGCTTTATTCAAGTTATCGACCATCATGATCACGTGGCTAAGATTGGTCAATTTGCTCTGAAAGCTGGAGTATGTGTTGAGCTTATGATTGAGGTTGAGAGTGGTCAGCAGCGCTGTGGAGTTGATGTCGGTGAGCCATTGTTAGAGTTAATCCGAGCGATAAAAAATACACAAGGGGTGAGCTATGCAGGTATTCAGGCATACAGTGGTCATCTTCAACATGTGAAGGGGTACGCTGAGCGTAATCATCAAGCAAGAAATGCAGTGACCTCTTTATTTAACTTTATTTCAGAGGTTTTGGAACCAAAAGAGCTTGCTCCTGAGATGATTAGCGGTGGAGGCACTGGTACTTATGCGGCTTATCAAGACTTATCATTTAGCGAGATACAGGCAGGCTCCTACTTATTTATGGATGCGGCTTATCAAGCAATCGGTGACGAACATAGTCATCTAGAAAACAACCAGTTTTCTCCGGCGCTAAAAGTCATCAGCACAGTAATCAGCGCACCCACGGAAAAGCGCCGAGTTATCGATGCGGGGATGAAATGCCTTTCTATCGATTTGGGTATGCCTAAACTTGAGCATACAGAAGGCGTTCGTTATCAAACGGGTGGTGATGAGCATGGTATTTTGCATTTAGAAGATGGTGAAGGGTTGCCGAAATTGGGGCAAAAAGTCATTCTACTTCCCAGCCATTGTGATACAACCTTGAACAATTTTGACACGATTTATGTGGTCCAGGGCGAAAATGTCGTCGATGAATGGCCGATATTAGGTCGTGGCCGTTCAGATTAGGAGGTGCCGAATCCTCTCAAAGATATCAAACTTTGTCTTGCCTCTTGATGAGTAAGTCCGTTAACCGATGAAAAATTAAAAAGTTGCAAGGTTAACGAAAAGAAATAACTCACTCGGTTGGACGCTTAGGGCTAGGTACTAAAAATTATATGAAATATTCAACCAAAACATCGGGATAGTGATACGACTGTCTGACTGGGGGTCACCACCTATGTGGCGCCAAGCTAAAACTGAATCTGCATTTAATTGACCGTAGTTAGCCCTGATTCCTACACCTGCTCCACCGATACTTCTATCATTGTCTGTATCTGACCAGGTCGTCTTATTGGTTTTTGTATGACCATAATCATAGAAGAAGTAATAGTTGAGGTTGCTATTGTAAGCGTAGCGAAATTCAATTTGACCAAGAATCCCCTCATCACCGTACGATTCGCCAGTTGGGTATGAACGAACGCCATTGGGTCCTCCGAGCCCAAAATCTTCCGAAGAATCAAGGTTCTCATAAGATTTTTGCGCTGTAATATGAAGGTATAAGCTCCAGTCTTTGATGGGTAATGCTTGTATTCGCGCGATATCTAAATTGATCTTATCAAAGACGCCTGCTGTGTTTGCTGTGGCTCTATCAAGTACCATAAGATTGTCGTCTAGTTTCACTTTGCCATGAGTCCAAGATATTGCCCCGTATGTTATACCTCCCCCAAAATACGGATCACGGTTATCATAACTCAACGAGTTAACCATAGTTTGGCTTGATTTTTTAGAAGTTGAAGAGGCTATTCCTTGTACGTCCTCTAACCACTTTTTCTGAAATGTTGTCGAGATCGATAGGTTATTTTTTTGGGATCGAATAAGAGGATAACTCATACCGAAGCTTATGATCTCTGCTGTTCCATAGGCTTCTAGGCTATCAAATTCTTTACCCAACTCATAAGCGGTGCGCTGACCAGAAATATTACCACGTAATCCTGATGGGTTGAGCGGCAAACTATAAGTGATAGAGCCAAACCACATATGCTCTTCTGTATAGACTAAGACAGAATCAATTTTGTCTCCGAAAGTTAATGAGCCATTCACGTGTGAGCTGAGCTCAATACGGCCTCTCCCCGTGTAGCGATTTCCATTGTTGTCTATGCGAATTTTCCCTCCATATTTTTTTTGAGGTATTGCTTTGACAATAAGATCGCCCTCGCCAATGTTTTTTCCTGGTCTAATGACAGGTACATAGTAATAGCCGGGCTGATCGCTTAGAATGAGGGTAGTTCGTTCTAACTCATCACCTTTAATTATCTTGCCTGCCTCTAAATCAGCCAAATACATCTCTGCGCTTTGTGTGTATGTTTTATCTTCATCATCTATAAAAACAGAGCTTTCACCGTAGTATCCTTCAATAACTTCAATATGAAGCTGGCCCTTTTCTATCTGCTGGGCTGGTATGAACGCTCTTGAAAACGGATAGCCTTTAGCTTGGTAAAAATCCATAATTTGGTTTGCCAAAGAACGTATACCAGAAAAATCGTATTCTTTACCTGTCGCGTTTAAGTGTGACAAAAGTTCTTGATCAGAAAATGCGGTATTTCCGTTAATAGTAATTTCATTAATTTTGACGGTTATTCCTCCATGCTTTAATTCCTGGTGTACCTTGGGTTTGACAAGAGGGGCAATAAAGCCCTCTTTGGGGGTCACGGTTGACTCATTCAACTGGTCGATTATCTGCCCTGCATCAGGTATTTGCTGTGAAGCGATAACATGGTTGGAAGAGCCAACTAGAGGGCTAACCACTAAAAAGTAAAATACTTTGCTTTGGTTCAAAGGCTTTGCTCCCTTTTCAAACTCGTGTTGTGGACGTAATTTTACTAATTTGAATCTTGATTTTTTTCTGATGCCCAAGTTGGGACTCTAATTCCACCATCAATAACAAACACCTTGAGCGGTCCAGTTATGTCAACTTTGCCATATAACTCAGCGACTGATTCACTCTGTTGTTTATCTTGCTCTTGGCTTTGTTCGCCATCTATCGCCAAGTTTTGCTCGTTACCTATTGCTTGGCCTTGTTCGTTACCAGTTGCCAAGTTCTGCTCGTTACCTATCGCCTGGCCTTGTTCGCCATCTATCGCCAAGTTTTGCTCGTTACCTATTACGAGGCCTTGTTCGCTGCCAGTTGCCAAGTTTTGCTCGTTACCTATTACCAGGCTTTGTTCGCTGCCAGTTGCCAAGTTTTGCTCGTTACCTATTACCAGGCTTTGTTCGCTGCCAGTTGCCAAGTTTTGCTCGTTACCTATTACCAGACTTTGTTCGCTGCCAGTTGCCAAGTTTTGCTCGTTACCTATCACTAGGTTTTGTTCGCTACCAGTTACCAAGTTTTGTTGGTTATTTTTTACTTGAGGGGACTCTCTGGTAATGATATTTGGAGCACCTACTTCGAAAATGCTTGAAGAGCCAAAACTTTTCGAAAAATCATATGTTAATGGAGGAGAAAAAGTATTATTTACGGTGGTTATAATAGATTGAGCGTCAGATATTGCCGTTGTTTCCGGGATATCAGTTATTATCCGAGCAGGAGCAGGAGCAGGAACAGGTGTGGGAACAGGAGCTGGAGTGGGAACAGGAGCTGGAGTGTAGCCACCACTTTCTTGCTCAACGTCGATGACGATTTGATCGATGACTTGATCGATTGTAATGGCGGCATCGGCTGCATAATACCATGTGAGAGTTTCACTGGTTGTTGCTGGTAAATCGTCCATGCGCAGGTATAATCCGTATGCTCCATCTTCTGGCGGTGTATTTATTAGTGAAGCTCGAGGGTCTCTGTCAGTGATTGCATCAAATTTACCGTCGCTTGAGTACTGCGTTGTAATACTATCAGCCTTAGTTGATGTCGAAAAAAATAGAACGGCTGAACCTGATGTTACGGGAGCACTCGGATCTTTCTGAAGGATTTTTACAGCGTTTGATGATGAATTTTGGTTAACTAACTGCTCAAAACTGACAACGATATTACCCTTCACTTTGAAAGGATTATCGCCGCCACCCGCTTCTGAGATATAATCATCTGAAGTGCCAACCCAGAGGCGCACATTTGTTAAAGGAGCGGATGTACTCTCATTTTCTACTGTGGTTTTAACTCGGGCGAATTTCTTATCCTGCTCAAGGTGGTAGTTATTAGTCAATTCGATGGTACTACCGCTTTCCGAAGAAGGAAATTGGGTCTTGACAGTAATATCTCCAATGCCTTCCCGGTATTTTGCAATATTTATTGATATATCACTCTTA
>NZ_AEIU01000076.1 GCF_000165125.1 Vibrio caribbeanicus ATCC BAA-2122
GATATTTGGGTAAAGAGGGAAACATCTGTTAAACAAACACGAGTCATATTTTATGACATGCGGTTTAGTTCTCAATGAACAAGAAAACAACATCAATAATCCTAAGTGATACATATTTATTTCGAAATAGCCAAAGACAAAAGCCAAGGACTCTAAGACCTAACTTTACCGAGTATTCAGAATGACTTATATCTCACTTCCCTACTCAGCATTCATTTATTTTCCCATATCTCTTTCGGGTGATAGATGGTAGCGATATATTTTCTCTATGTGGTTGAATCAGCATACCACATCCTCCTTATTTACAAGGTAATTTATGTGTGCCAGTCTCGTTAAAAAAATCCAAAAATTGAACGAAGGTACCCAAGTAAATGATAATTCTCTCCTTAAGGTAAGCGTGCTCATAGAATTGTGCCACTTGATAAATCTGACTTCTATTATCCTGATGATCGTTCTGATGCTTATACGGTCATCGAAATCAATATGATGGAAGGACGTAAAGTTGAAACCAAAAAGGCTCTTATAATGGCACTTTTTACCAATATCGAATCTAGCCTAGGTCTGTCTCCTGTAGACATCGAAATTACAATCAAAGAGCAACCCCCGCACTGTTGGGGTTTCCGCGGCATGACTGGAGATGACGTTAAAGATCTGACATATAAGGTAAATGTCTAGCTGTAAACAGAGTGGAAACAAACGTTTAAGGTTTCAAGATACTTTGTCTAATCCAAATCTCGCATCTTAGAATCAATACTCTAAGGTGCTTTTGTCCAAATACGTGCTTTGAAAGTCTAGTGTTCAATTGGTGTGTGTCCCGAATTATTCCGAATTATTGATACGAATAACTCTAGATGTTAACCTTTCTAAAATGATGCGCTATTTTGCAGCCCCCCCTTTTTAACATTGACTAATCTATTGATTTTATAATCTAAATATTATACAAACATTTCACCTCGGTGGACTGAAAACGACATTTTTCCATCGAATAAACGTTAGATTTTACCTATCAAAGGAAAGTTAAATAAAAGAGTTAAGTATGCGTTTTTTTATATGTTTATTAATGGTGTTTTCATCATCAACTTGGGCTAGATATGATAAAAATATTGAAGGTCATGTTGTCAATATACTTACATACTCAAGTGGTTTAGTTTTGTTTAAGTTGGCGAGCCAACCAAAATCACACCCATCATGTAAGAGTGACTATTTTGCTATCGATTCGGATTTAAAAGAAGCCGCTGCAAACAGAATGTTTTCGAGGCTACTTGCACTTCATACCTCTAAATCTAGGGCTTTCATTGGTTATGATAGTCAAGGAGACTGCGCGGATGGATATATCAGGGTTCACAATGTGGGTGGAATAACAAGAGACTATAGCGTCAATTAACTAATTTTCGGTGCTATCTTTGCCCGATATTACACGGTCACTTAACATTAATCTGTACCAGTTAAACCGGACAGCTCACAAAGAATTTTCCGATACAAAAAGTTATCCGGAAATTCTTTTTTTGTGCGCTCTAGATCATTCGATGAACCATTAAATAATATATGAATCAATCAGTTATGCGTTTAAGGTTTGAAATAACAAAGTAAAGACGCGAATATCAAGCCAAATACAAACGAGCGAATAGAGGACCTAATAAGTCAACTCAGTCAGATTCGTAACATTGAGTCAAACATGAAATGCCAATACCTCATCGTTAATCCAGCGTTGGAGCATCAACCCAAACTCGTTCGAAACATCAACATCTGGGAAGCGGTTTTGTAGCGCCTCCCCTATTTCATTCACTGCATGCCCTTCATGAACCCATTGCAGAGCAAGTGACTCTAAGGGTGATACGCTTCGAAAGTGTGGGGAATGCTCTTTGCGCCATATCAGCACATCCACCTGTTGAGGTAATGCTATCACCTCAGGAGGCGTTGAATCTTTGTCTATCGCATGCCAAATATCAAGCGTATTGTATTCATGGGTAATAAGCGTCATGGTCGGCACTGGGGTTAAACAAAAATTGTCGGGATCTTGGCTCACCAAAACTGGAAGTGTCTCCATTGTTAACGGCACACTGTCTTTTCCATCAAATACGCGCCTCAGTACCCAATCTAACTCCGCCAGCTCAGCCACTTCTTTATCCACTGGTAACTGATTAGCAACAAACTCCGCAAATTGATGCCCATAATAACCAATATTGTTATAAGTAGAGTGGTGGCTTTGCACATAATCTGAAGCCAATTGATTGAACCAATGATCTCCCAAATAGATCACCGTATGTGCAAAGTTTTCTCGAAGAACGTCAATCAATCGAATTCGGTAGGCATTGTGATATATCGCCAAACGATCTCTTGAAGGCAACCGCCCTTCCCTCTCACTCACCCAGTCTGCGTAGGTACACTCTTTGGTTAGAACAATGTCTTGAAACCGATGTTGCAATTCTTCTAAATTCACGCGGCCCCCTCGATTTTTAATACCTTACTCGCAATCGCTTTTGCCGTTTCTAATTCTTCAAGTAGTTCCGATAACGGCGGAATATTATCGTCGCGTTCAATCATGGTTGGCACTGAGCCAAAACGATGAAGTGCGTATTCATATAACTCCCAAACACCGTGGCAAACTGGGTGGTCATGTGTATCGATAAGATGATCACCATTATCTTGATGTCCGGCGAGATGAAATTGGCGAATTTGCTCCGAAGGCACACTATCAATGAAATCAAAAGGTGAGAACCCGTGATTAAATGCACTGACGTAAATGTTATTAATATCGAGCAATAGTTGGCATCCCGTTCGGTTGCAGATTTCGCTAAGGAAATCCCACTCCGTCATTTCTGAATCTTTAAACTCAACATAACTAGAGACGTTTTCAATCACCAATGGACGCTGCAAAAAATCTTGTGCATGTCGGATATTTCGCGACACAACCTCTAAAGCTTCTTGCGTAAAAGGGAGCGGCATAAGATCATGTAATTTACGGCCATGGACACCTCCCCAACATAGATGATCAGATACCCACATAGGCTGGATGCGTTGTTCAAGTGCTTTGAGTTTTTTTAGATACTCTTGATCTAAGCCTTTCACCGACCCTATCGACATAGAAACACCATGCATCGTCACTGGGTAATCGGCACGAATTCGGTCCAACATGGCCAATGGCTTACCACCATTGACCATGTAATTATCAGAAATAACTTCCAGCCAGTCCACGGGCTGCTTGGTATTCAGAAAATCGTTGTAATGCTGAGTACGTAACCCGAGTCCAAAACTTAAAGTCATCACTCTCTCCTTACTGATCTTACACGTCGGAAATTACGCCACCTTTATCGAGGCATTCTTTCGCTTTCATTGCTTTAAAGCCATGACCACCACAATTGTTTTGCCCTTTACAAGAGTGCTCAGCAGTTTTACAGTCTGATTGGCCTTTACAAGAGTGAATGCCATAACAATGGACTTTATCTCCCGCACCGATTGCAGAACCGGAGCTCCCCGCTGGTGACTCTGCTGCGATGGTACCAGTGCTCATCGCAACGGCTAATACGGTAGATGCAAACGTGGCGCTTTTTTGAATTTTATTCATTGTATTTTACTCCTTGTCTTTGGATTGGTTACCGAGATTACGTGAACATGTAATGACAGTTTCCCTGAGTACAAGACGCTTGCCTTGCTCCTCCAAATAGACCCACCACCTCTACAGAAAATTTCATCACACCTTCATAATTGATAGAAAGTATTATCCATATTGTTGATTTAAAGGAAGTAAAAATAATAAAATTGCTAGGTAGTGTTGTGATTAACGGTATTTGGAGTTAACAAAGTGCGCTAGCACTATTTAGACAATTGTGAATTGAAGTTACTTGGTCACATAACCTGTTTCTTCTTGCTTATCACTGTGCAATCACGTAAGTTCTAGCTTTATTATCCGGCACTGAAAAACAATGAATCAGCATCAACCTAATAACCCACTGCACGGCTTAACACTCGAGAAGATCCTTGTTCGCTTACATAGCCATTATGGTTGGAAAGGATTAGATGAGAAGATCCAAATAAATTGCTTTTATAACAATCCTTCTATTAAATCTTCACTCAAATTTTTACGCCGCACTCAATGGGCGAGAGATAAGGTCGAAGCTTTATATATCGAGAGTTTCTGTAGCGACACGACAAAAAACTAATATGCTGTTGAGAAAGGCCAAGCCCTGCGAATTAGACATCATTTATATCATGGGCTTTGATGCCTGGGGTATTGGAACGTCCCTTGAAGACTACCTCCATCAGTGCCGTGCCAGCTCGAAATATCAATCTGGCACCTGGTATGTACTGACCGAAAAAGATCAACTGATCGCTTCTGTCATCGTTTACTGTTCAGGGTTCGCATTACAAGAGGGGTGCGTCGGAATAGGATCAGTAGCTACTCAACCATCACAGAGAAGGAAGGGATACGGCGCAAAACTGATCCAATTGTTAGCCTTAGAACTGCTTAAAACTCACCATACTCTGTTTTTGCATAGTGATATTCACCCAACCTATTATCAGCGGCTTGGCTTTTGGCCATTTAGAAAAAGCGGAAGCTGCATGTACATGACTCATCTGCAGTCAGATAACAGACTGACACAACCGAATTACTTTTAGTTTAGAAAAACCTAACGTCAAAGAAGCGTTACCATGTTTTATCTATATCTTGTGCGTAAATCTTGATGGCGGATTGATAGTTTAATATTGCCTGATTATCCGTTTCTTCTATCAACAAATTCAACAAAATAGTAATTGCTTGTTTGTGACGTCCAAGGTTGTAAAGGCACATCGAGTAAAAAGGGAGGATTTGTTTGGCGCTAGGATACTCTGAGACGGCCTGTTCAAAAAAAGTTAATGCTTTTTGATACTGACCCAATGACCGTAAAGTACTCGCTAAGCCAAGTAACGCGTCAAACCTGTCTTCTAGGGACAGCTCCCCAGAGAGGGCAAGCTCGTAATGTTCGACAGCCTCTCGCTCAAAGCCTTGACTATCGTATGACCACGCAATGTGCAAATGTGCCTGAGCAATATCTTGCTTTGCATCAATCAATGCATGAAGCACATTTCTTGATTCCTTAAACTGGCCTTGCTCGCGCAGTTGAATCGCCACTTCTAGATTATCATCCATAACTTATTACCATGATTTATTTGAACTTTATAGGATATCTCATTTTTTTTGTAAAACAATCATGGGGGAACAAAAGTTGATTCAACCGACAAAAACTTAGAGCTTAAGCAAAGTCTAATGTCAGTAATAAACGGGTATCATTATTCAACGAAATAGGGGAACGATGCGCCAAACCTGAGGCTTCATTATCAATCCATTGTGAGCCTTTCAGTAATGCGATATCTCCACAACAAAGCTGTTCAATATTACTTTCTAACGGATATAAACCCGATAAAGCGTCCGGTTGACCATTACTCCCATGACCGAGCTTAGAACGGTCTATATGCTCGTTTGGTAACCACTCTGTTGCTGCTCCCTGATAGGTTGTAACAAGACGGCACGGCACATTATCAACATGGAAACGAGGACACATTGCATTATCTAATGTCGCCAAACGCAACCCTGCTTGTTTTAAATCAAACAAACAACAGAACATGTCGACTAATTGAGCCATATCCTCAATCAAGCTCTTTGGCGCCTCACCATAAGTGGCATCATTGAGCACTTGAAAAGCATTTTCAGGAGAAAGCGTTAGCGACTTACTAACCTTAGATTGCGCATCAATAAATGCTTTGATCTCTTGACTAAAACCCTCACCGAAGCTGCGTTGCCAAACTGCAATATTGACGTCACTTCGGTAAATATCTGTCAAAATCATAGGGTGAACATCGATACTACTGCTTTTGGAGATATTTTTTACTATCGACTCACTGCTTGTAAGCGCTTTAGAGAGCGGTGCATTCATCGTTTGTCCTCACTGTAAAATGCAATGATCAGAATTAAATGGTTATGTTATAACATAACAAATAATTATTTACAGTGAAACAGGAAAGAAATGATCGTGGAAACGCCTAGTTTTAAACGACTTTAAAAGCGACGCTTCAGAATTGCTGATTTAGCCAAGTTTTGAAAGCCTGCTGCACGGGTGTTTCAGGTTTACTATCTAAACGAGTTAGCCAATAACCTCCTTTTTCCAACAAGATATTAAAAGGTTGAACAAGACTACCCTGAGTGATTTTTTCTTGAAACATAGCCGGTGGTGCTAAAGCAAGACCAAAACCTTGAATCGTCGCCTCAATCATCAAGGCTGTCGAATCAAACGTAATGCAATTTACAGAATGTGATTGGCTCGATAAGCCAGCTTGACGCAGCCATTGATCCCATTCATACACATCATAAGATCGCAGCAAGGTATATCTGAAAATATCCTGAGGTTGATTAAGCTGATTGGCCAAGAAAGGAGGACATAACACCGTAAATGGGGTTGCAAAAAGTAGTTCCGAAACACAAGCATGCCAGTTACCACGACCGAAACGAATAATATAATCCAGCCCTTCGGAAAATGCGTCAGCCACATTATTGTTGGTCGAGATCCTTAAATCAATATTTGGGTACGAACGGTAAAAACTTTCAAGTCTGGGTAATAACCAGTTAACCGCAAATGTGCCCACTACCCCCAAATTAAGTATCTCTCTGCTTGTGCCAAGACACAAATTATCTAACCCTATGGTCAACTCAGAAAACGCTTTCTCCACAATTGGAAATAATAGGCTCCCCTCCCGAGTCAGGCTTATGCCTCTTGGCATGCGATTAAATAAAGTCACGCCAAGCCGTTTCTCTAATCCTTTGACTTGCTGACTGACTGCAGTTTGAGTCACACATAATTCATTCGCTGCCTTTGTAAAGCTTTGGTGCTTTGCCGAAACAAAAAAAGCCCGCAGTGAATTGAGAGGAAGTTGACTTAAGTTCATGTATTTACCACCCACATATGGAAACTGCCCCATTCTAATTCATTCAAACCTAGATGACTAAGGCCAAGAATTTCTTGGATCTGAGATAAGAAATGGTGTGTTGTAAGGCTGACACCCCCAGCCTAATATTAACCTCCCAACCAATAACCCAAAAACACAATGAAACACTTGATTTTATGCGGCATATTGTCGCTTATTTCCGCCCATACTCTGGCAAAAGATCTGACAACAACACTCTCTGAACTCGAGCAAAAGATTGAGGGTCAGATTGGTGTCGCGGTCATAGACACACAATTTTCAACGGAATGGAGCTATCACGGTGATGATAGGTTCCCTATGATGAGTACGTTTAAAACCCTTGCTTGCGCGAATGTTTTGTATGACGTTGAGAAAAATAAGCTCAATATGTCACAAAAGATTACCGTAACCAAAGCAGGATTAATCAACTGGAATCCCATTACCCAACACTTTGTTGGTGGCAACATGTCTTTAAAAAGTGTTTGCGGTGCCACAATGTTGATGAGTGATAATTACGCGGCCAACTTAGCACTAGAACAAGTGGGAGGACCCGAAGGTGTCACCCAGTTTTTGCGTTCAATTGGTGATAAAGCCACTCGTCTTGATCATTATGAGCCCAAGTTAAACTATGTAGAAAAGAATGCGATTAATGACACAACAACACCACTAGCTATGCTTAGAACATTACAAAAATTATTACTCGGTAATGTTTTAAACTCTGAAAGCAAAGAGCAACTCAAATTTTGGATGACCAATAATATGGTTTCAGATGGACTCGCTCGATCTGTGCTTCCAGAAAATTGGGCCATTGCGGATCGTTCAGGAGGGGGGGTAAACAATTCGAGAACCCTCACTGCTATGATTTGGAGCAAAGAACGTAAACCCATTTTTATTGGCATTTTTATCGCCAACTCTAAACTGAGTGAGTTGAGCGAGTTAAATAAAGTCGTGGCCAATATTAGCCACGAAATTTTCACCAAATACGGTGTTAAATAATCTGCCGCGAAGATACTTAATTTATAGCTGGCCATTGAATGCCAGCTCTTTTCGAATTAAAGACCTAGTCTGGTATTACAATTCCCATCTCTTCCGGTGTCGCACTGTCTTGCCTCACATCAGAAGATACTGCGGACATAAAGGCTTTCAGTGCAAGAAGCTCTGCTGACGTCATCCCCAAGCGCTCTATAAGAGTCGATACCTTAGGAAAGAGAACATCATATTTGTGCTCATATTGAGGGAAATTGCCACTGCGATTTCTTGTCATACCATTGTTATACATTGCGAGTAATCCAAAGACTCTATCCCCAGAGGGAGGAACAATAGCCAGCTTAAAGAAGCCTAAATGAGTCATTGGATCAGTAGCTTCAATATCTCGTAAGGCAGGTACTCTAAATCTGCCCATATCTTTAGCATCAAAGGTGACATTATATCGGCCCCTATCTTCAAACTCACGCCCATAAAATGTTAAACCAATATTGGCAAAACCATTGTTAGTCATAAGAGGACCACTGTGACAGTTCAAGCATCGTGCCTTCGTTCTAAAAAGGTGCATGCCATGGAGCTCTTGATCCGTCAGTGCATGCTTGTCACCGATTAAAAATCGGTCAAGTGCATTTGTGCGGCTAATGATCGTTCGCTCGAAAGTTGCGATGGACTTGGCAATCCGATCCAAAGTTATTCCCTCGTCACCAAACGCTGCTTTAAACAGTGCTCGATAAGCATTGATCTTCTCGAGCTTAACCAAGAGATCATCCAGTGGTAACCCCATTTCAATAGGGTTAGCAATAGGGTGCAAAGATTGCTCTTCAAGAGACTTGACTCGGCCATCCCAAAACAAGCTCTCATAATAAGCGGTGTTCAGTATGGTAGGCGTATTTCTTGTTCCGGTGCGTCCATCAATGCCTACAGCCACTCTTGTACCGTCAGCCCAGCCTTTTGAAGGCTCATGACAACTGCCACAAGAAATGGTGTTGTCTTTAGATAAGCGTTTGTCAAAAAAAAGCGTTCTACCCAAATTTTCTTTGTGTTTCGAATAAGGATTATCTGCAGGAAAGGGAACTTGCGGCAATAGCCCCAACTCCTGCCACTCAATTCCTTCATCAATGGTTGGTTTCGGCCATAGTGATGGTTCTTGGGCATATTGTTCTCTTAGTTCAACCAAGTCCACTGGCGTCTCTTGAGCAGGAATATTGAACCACATATCAGGTACTTCAATACTGTGAAGTAATATTATTCCCTCTTGGTTTTCAATAGCTGATGTGACTTCTGGCTCGTCAGATGCAAAAGAAACCAAAACACGTTGACCTTGTTCATTGAGCGCCCAAATCGCATCATCGATAGTTAAAAATGGAAAAGTGTTGGGGAAAGAAACCATTCCATCGGAAAACAGCGTGGCTAATTGATTGATCGTTGGCAACGCCCAACTTGATTTTAAACAAACACTGCGAGCATTGATCTCCCGAATAACTGAGGTTATCTCACTTGAAGGTTGTTTATTGTTTTCTGGGATCCCAGAAAACCAAAGGCGTACCGCATAATTTCTAACGGAAACGCGACGGATATCATCCACACAAGACCAAGGAAGATCCCAATACGACCCGCCCTGTTCACTCAAAGGCCACCCCTTATCATCAAGCCGTAAAAATGATTGGGCCTCACCATTTGGTTCACTTGCTTGACCAAATAGTGACTGTCTACTCTCGCGAACCAAGTCAGTATTGGTGGCAAAAAAAGCACTCTTTACGGCTTGTTTCGCCTCAAATTCCCCTATCATATGATAGGTCGAGGGGTAAAATAGCTTGTGAGGATATCGACGAGCAATATCAGCAGCAACCATGAGCTCCTTTACCTGAGCGACATAGTCCAAGTTCAAACTATCTATAGTTTTATAGTGAATTTCTTCAAAAGAAAGCCAACCGTCTCGGTCGCGATCGGCTTTAGCAAATTCAGCCGTTGTCTTTAATGTTATTTTAGGTTCAATATCAGACGGTTCGCTGGATGATACGGTTTCTACCCTAGCCATTTTAGAAGCTCTGTGGTTTTTAACCATTTTTTCAAGCATCTCAACACTATCACTCAGATATTTGTAGGTTTCTGAGGGAAAGAAAACACTAACTTGAATTGGATAATTTAGCGCAGTTCCTTTGGGAATAACTGTAGTCAAACGTCCATCATTATCAAGAGTACCTTCGATAACAAGCTCAGTAGTGGATTGAGTAATGGTAAATTGGCTACCTGCCGCATGAGGATGTTCAACCAAAGCAGAAAAACGAAATGACGCCTCGGTTTTTGGTTCCCAGCAGCCACTTAACATAACAACCGCAACCAAAGAGACGACAACGAAGCGAGACCGACGAAAATATTTTGTAAATAGTTGCATAGCCTTCCCTGACAATATGCCCAACCAAAAAAAAGAAATGATAATCATTATCAAAATTGGTGAAATTCTAGTCTTGTAAAAATAAAATTCAATATGAAAATTAGATAGTTAGATAATGATCTCATCACTTTCTTTATTAATATTTTTAATAGAATCGATGATTACACTTATTGTTCTTTTTAAAACAACAGTGTTTTCTTTTTGTTCTGTTTTTAGTTTGGTAAAACTTACTTAATCTACCTCCATCGCAAAACAAAACTGAATACAACAAAACCGAATTGGAGAAATACTATGAACTTTCACAAAAATACCATCGCACTAGGCTTACTTGGAGCGGCTCTATCTGTAACTTCTTTAAGTACTTTTGCAGCCAAGAATGCGGAGCCAAAACCCCTGCTCTCACCTGAAGTTGTTAATGTTTACAAAGCACCTGCTGGTCTAGTTATTTCTGAAAGTCAAAAGAAGAAAGTCGTCAAGGCGGTAGAAAAAGCAAGTGAAGGTTGGCGAGAAGCATTTAACAAAGGCGATGCAAAAGCAGCTGCAAGTTTCTATGAAGAAGACAGTGTTACCACAGCCATTCCTTTTGGTATCTACATGGGTGAAGATGCAGCCGAAGGCCTTTGGGAATACATTATCGGAAGCGGCTTCAAGAATGTAGAATACATGAACACAAAAATCGAAGTTATTTCTAGTGACGCTGCGGTTCTATCTGCATCATGGAAAATGAATAAAGCTTATGGTGTTATTACTAAAGAGCTTTGGGTATTACAAGATGACGGCACCGCTAAGCTAAGAGTTGATGATTTCGAAGTTGTCGGTTCAAAGTAATATATACTCATGGTTTTTTAGTCCAACAGTAAGGCATTCTTTCGAATGCCTTACGCATTTTTACTACAAAGCACTGTCTACATTTAGGTATACTGCAGGCCGAAAACTCAAACACTGAGAGGCGAAGCCGTGAATACCTTTGAACAACTCCCAATGCCACCCACTACTGGTTTATTGGGTCACGTTAGCTTTCTTAAAAAAACTAACATCCATTTGCAATTGATCGAGTGGACCGAAAAATACGGCAATCAGTTTCGTTTAAGGCTTGGGATGAAGAATGTATTGGTTCTATCCGATCCCAAACTAGTAAAGCAGGTACTCAAATCTAGACCAGATGAGTTTCGGCGTTTAAAAAATATAGAGAGCGTGTTCGAGGAAGCGCAAGTCAACGGTATCTTCTCTGCAGAGGGTGAGAGCTGGAAGCACCAACGGAAGCTCACAGAGCCAATGTTTCAGCCCGCTCATTTGAAGCACTTCTACCCCAAACTCAAAGCGATCACATCAAGACTTCATCAAAGATTCGAAAAGCTCGCTCAGTCTGGAGAATCTGTTGAGCTTGTCAGTGAGTTCAAAAAGTATACCGTTGATGTGACCTCATTGCTCGCTTTTGGTGAGGACTTTAATTCTATTGAGCAAGACCACACTCCCCTTTCTGCTGCTTTAAGTGATGTCTTTCCAGTGGTCAATCAGAGATGCAAATCCCCAATTCCAATCTGGCGTTTTTTTAAAACCCAAAAAGACAAACAATTTGATATCAGCCTTAAGAAAGTGCGCGACTTTGTTTCTGAGTGTATAGAAAAACAAAAGCAAAAGCTGGCTGAAAACCCCAACCTGAAAGAAAACCCTGAGAACATGCTACAAATCATGTTGACGGAACAAGACCAAGACAGCACTCTCACCGACAAAGACATCATTTCAAATGCCATCACTATCTTGCTCGCTGGAGAAGATACAACCGCAAATACCCTCGCGTGGATGGCTTTTCTGATCAGTAGTGATAACAAAACATCACAAGCATTAGAACAAGAACTCGCTGACCTAGGTGATGAAAAGGTTCTCAGTTGGCCAATCCCAAGAGCCCCCTATATAACAGCAATTATGTATGAAGCGATGCGATTAAAACCTGTCGCCCCACAGTTGTACTTAGAACCCATGAAGGATACTAAGATTGGCGATCTTAACATTAAGAAAGGAACGCCTATTTTTGCTCTTTTGCATGCGAGTGGCTTTGACTCAGAACTTTTTGACTCTCCTCGGTCATTTAACCCAAATCGTTGGTTAGAAAAAGGAAAAGCTTCTTTCTCAGATATTCAACCTTTTGGTTCAGGCCCTAGATTGTGCCCCGGCCGCTCCTTGGCGATAATGGAAATAAAGCTGGCGTTTCATGCCTTATTACAGTCTTTTCATATTGAGGCATTACAACCACCAGAAGACGTTGTAGAGCAATTTGCATTTACTATGTCTCCGGTTGGATTCAACGTAAGATTACACACCAAATAACTTCTAAGTAACTGCTTGCACCTCGTTTCAATGGGTGCAAGCTATGCTGTGTATTAACTGAACCATACCGTAAACTAATAGAACAACGATCAATTCAAAATGAATCAAGTACAGCCATTAGCTTGAGAGGTTACGTAGTTCAGGGTCATCACTCAAATATTGTACAAATTCGACCTCAAAGCCCTCGGGATCAATAAAATATACATTTCTGCGAAAAGGCTCATTCATCCCGTCATTCGAAACGGGGAAACCTGAATTTATAAGCCTTGCTGTTAGCGCTTCTATCTCATGAGTAACATAGGCAAAATGTGCAAGCCCTACCTGGTGCCCAGATAAATCTCGATTTTCACCCTCACCATGATCACTAAAAGCAATATACTGATAGTCATTCCCAAAATGTAACCACCTACGAGATTTACCATACCACGTACCTATTCCTTGGTCGCGAATCGACCAATGTGGAAAAGCAGCCTGATAAAATGCCAACATTTTGGGAATATCTTTTACCACTAAATTTATATGTTCTAAATGAAGCATTGTTTTTCCTCTATTGGGAGTTTCAAACAACACCACTTTAAAACCTCAACCATTATTGAGGTAAAGTTTTTTTTGATAAAATTTTTATATTTCATTTTATCAAAAAAGGGGGAGGTATTTAGGTTTCGCACTTTCGCAAAGCACATCAACTTCTAGACCGAGCCGACAGAATAACTCGAGGGACATGGCAAAAAAGAACAACAAAGAATACTTCGGTCAATTCGGCTTACATAAAAAGTACGTTGCTAATTTACACAAACGTAATTTAAACGTTAGAACTTTATATTGGCCATCAACAAGACGCTATTAGACTTGTAGTCATCATGCATAAAGAACTTTCGATATTCTAGGCCAAAACCAACGCTATCAAAGGCAACTAATTCTAAGCCTGCCCCGATATAACCACCAAGGCCATCAGATTTATCGGTCGTTTTAGCACCAGTTTTTTTTACTTTGATGGACTTTTCCACTTCAGAGTAAGTTGCACCGCCCATGGCATATACGTTAACAAAGCTTAGTAAGTAATAGTTCGCTCTCATCCCTAAATAAGTATTAGAAAAGTCGATGGTTTCTTTTGTGTCACCCAATAATGTAGAGACCGTAGAGCTAGCTATGCCAGAAGCACCAATACGGCCAATTTCAGCTGCAAAGTTGGGTTGAAATTGATAAGAATAATTAAGCTGCGCCGCAAAACCTCCATCGCTGTCACGACCATCAAGATCGGCCCCACCAAGCCCCAAGCCAATCTGGTGGCGCTCAGCTAATGATGGAAATGATGCGATTAGAGAAACAAGTAAAACAATAAAATGTTTCATGAATGAGTACCAACTTAAAATTTAAAACAGCGTTCATTCTAGTGTTGAGATTGTAAGCTGTACATTAGTTATTGTTCATATCAATGATTGGGTTAAATCAAAGCTCAAAAACTCATCTGGAGCTGTCACTGCCATACCAATATGAATATTAAGATGTTGGTTACCAGAGAGTTTATGCTGTTTATCTCGTGTGGGGTTGTTGTACTTTTCCACTTTTACGAAAAAAGCTTCTTCTTGCTTAGCTCCATAAAGTGCCCCTTTTTGCCACAAGACTTTCAGATATTCACTCACTGTATTGTATATTTTCTCTAGCGTCTCCGCGCAGTGTGGTGCAGACTCAAAAGGACTGAGCAAGTTTTTTATCGCTCTTTTGACACAAAAAAACAAACGACGAGTGGCAATATCACACCATTGGGGTTCGTTTGCTTGACCCGCTGTTTTAGCTCCCCAGATCACGGATGAGCCATTACTTATTTCCCGAATCGTATTCATAACTAAATCGCCATGAACAATATCATCCAGCGTATCTTCACTTAGTTCGCAAGCTGGTACTAAACCGCTACGTAAGATAAGACTTGTTGGCCCCTGCCAAACACCACGTGTAGAATCGTTTAAACAGTATGCGCCAGCAATCGCTGCACTTGGAGGAATCAGAAAATTATCAGTGCCTTTCTTTTGCTTCAACCAAGGGTAATAAATGGCTGTATTTGTTGAGGCGCAATAATCGTTTTTCCAGCTATTATCTGAGTCAATACTGCCACAAGGGCCATCACATATTGCAAATAGACTGCTTTGCTTAGTACAAAGTTTAACTACTACTTTCTGAAATAGATCCGCTGGCTGACCAGCTTGTACTAAAAGAGTGGCATCGCGTAAAAAAGGTACCTCTCTCTCAAAATGAATCAATTTTATCAGGTAGCAACGTCCTCCGCCGTTTTCGAAGTATACCCTAACACATTCATCTCGCATTTTGTCCGCTTTAGAAATAGTGTAGCTAGACTCATTTTCAGTTCGATTTTTTAATGCCTGATAGTCACTCCATGAATTGAGTAAAATGACATTTCGATCTGATAATTCGACACATTCATTAACATGCAAAAATAGAGAATCAAACTCACTAACCGCAAAAACCGGTATTGCAGTTGAGCTTGTGCCGAGATAGTCACCCTGCGAGGGCTGAATAGTTGAAGACTCGGACAAACTTACTCGGGTCATTTTCCACCTCTTTAAATCAATGTGCGACCATAGTTATACTGTCTGCAATCATTGATACTTCATCAACAAATATATCATTACCGTTCTTATCGGCTGTTGGAGAGGATAGTTTAGTGGGTAAAGCATTTATTACGCTCCAAGAAGCAATTAATTGACCACCAGCTTCTTTTATTAGTGTTACTAATATGTCTTTTTTCTCCACCTTATCCGTAGAGCTGTGATTGAGCCATTGATAAAGCGGGTTGTTATTACTCAATAGTCCGTCATGAAAAGTGATTTCTAATGCTTCATTTGAAAGTGATATTTCAGAGTCATCAGGAATATTCAAGCCTGAGACTGAATTAAAGGATACCTTTTCACCATCAATTGAAACAACGAAACGGTAGATAGGCTGTCGGGGAATGTCTCTCATTTTTCTTTCTTGATTAAAAGGCATTATACCCTCCCAAAATAGCATTTACATACATATCGATAGATAAAGAATTGACACCACTTTTAAATGTCCATAGGTAAAAGTAGAATGGCAATTAAGGAAATGACAAGTATTGAGTTCTAAACACCAAATTTAAATCACATCTAAGTTGTAACTGTGAGGAAAAAAGTTTGCATCATTGCGGTATGGATCTTAACCGAGAAAGGGCAAAGTTATCGCTGGGTACTTCTTATCTCAACCATTTATTATTGGATAAATTTCAATAGAAGAAACATGTTTAAACCAGCATTACTTCATCATAGCGCCGCATCAATAAAAAGGAGTTTAAATGAGATTATTTTTATTTTTAACATTGCTTTCTTTACCTCATTTTTCTTTGGCAAAAAATTGGGAAAATATTCGATTTACTGTAGAAGGAGCCTATCATCCTTTTAGCTGGACAACAAAAGAAGGAAGTTTAAAAGGTTTTGAGGTTGATCTTATAAATGCTCTCTGTCGTGTGATGAATACAAAGTGTACGATTAATAAGACTGATTGGGATGGCATTATTCCATCACTCCTGAGTAGGAAAAATGATGCGATATTGGCCGCAATGACCATTACCGAAGAACGAGAAAAACGCGTAAGTTTTACCATCCCTTATGCTAAAGCGGCGACAAGGTTTATTGTGCATAAAGAAAAAGAGATAAATTTTGGAGGTCGAGGTTTTGAAACTCTTAAGATTGGAGTTCAAAGAGCAACCATAGGTGATAAATTTCTTTCCCAACTTTATCCTAATTTCAATATACCCAAGTGACTTCAAAATACAGGATTCAGAGCGATGCCACAGTGTTGAATTCAAGGAAAATAACGCAGCGTAATAGTGAACTCTTACCAAGTTGTTTGACGATGAAATCGGCACTGTGGCACGCTCCCAAAGGGCGAGTTGTCTTGCTTTACATGCCTCGTTACCGATTTTCAATTTAGATGACTAGATTTTCAAATCGTTGCCTTGCCTGTAAAGCAAGCCATTCTCGCTGAACCTAGCATCTTGAGGTTACTTGGGTATATACGTCGCTATAGTACATTTGATGAAGCGTTTATCGATTTATTAAACGGACGCTTAGATACCGTATTTGGTGGGACCATTGGACTAAGTGTCGGCTTCTTAGACACAGAACAAGGTAAGAACTACCACTTTAGTGGGCCTAGATTTACCGATGAAAAGTGGTTTGGTAAAGGGGTGGGCATTGCCATCAGAAAACAAGATAAAGATTTAAAAGAAAAGCTTGATAGAGCTCTGAAACAAATTATCACTGACGGTGAGCATAGTCGAATCACCAAAAAATATTTTTCTCATGAAATAATGTAATAATAATGAGATTACAGGCGTAACTGCGATGCATATACCCAAATTACTTGAAGCGACTGGATAGTGTGCTGAAGTCATTTGGGTATCGGTATACTAGAAGCACACGCCACTAGATGGAATGACATAAATTCTCAATGATAGTATTAAACATCCGCAGGCGTTTTGTGCCACCAACAACCAACAATAGGTCGAGAGAAATAAGCTAATACTGCTATCAAACTTACCTCGATCGATACCGACCAGCAAATGTGTCCAATGGTTTCACTCCAAAATTCGTAACCATTCAAATTCCAGAGCCAGCCTGTTTCTCCATCAAGATAGGCAGGATGACGAAAGCCTAAAGCTGGTATAAGTAAGCCATGCATTACAAAAGTGATCACTAGCCCATACGCAACCCCATACCAGAGTCTCACTTTAGGCCAGACTGCTGATAGAGCAATATAAACAAAAGCAAAAGCGAAACTGAATAACCAGTGATAAATCATAACAGCCCCTGGCACTGTAACTGTCTGATACACATAATCTAATGAATGGGAGTTTATTCCTAACCAACCCAACCACTGATCGATATTTTCCGCTGGGGGTGAGATCTCTCCCGGTATTCTCGGTGGCATATTGGCTTCTGTACCCGATTTGACCAGTGAGCTTATTGCCCCCCCAATTAATGTTGCCCAAAGAATGACTTTCGTGCCGATTTTATCTTTCATTGAACTATTTCCTCGCTGACGAACTCTGTTACTCTCTTATTTTCGATGTTTCGAAGTTTTTTGATCTTAATATCATGGAGTTAGCCCATAATTATATTGACTCAAAATAACGACATAAAAACGAGATGGAGTATCAGGATACACTCTAAAAAGAATAACAATTACACACTATTTAATGCTACTAAATCGTAGCATAGTACACATCTTATATTTGATTACAAATGCATCAATAAAAACTTAGCATCTTTAATATATAGAAACAGTTAGTTACCTATAAAAAAAGAATCATTGTTCTAAAACGAACAAAACAACATTCATAAATATAATCGAATTTAGACAACTCCATTGCGTGAGGATTATAAATGTGACCAGAGTCGTTAGTAAAAGATAAAATATTCTCCAATCTCATCAAGAAAAATAAAAATATCGTATCTTGAAGTCACTTGAGTATTTTTAGAGAAAAAAAAAGAAACACCCCAATTGGGGTGTTTTTTAACTGTCTCTATTTTGCTTTAAGGACACACAGCCTCACCAACGTCTTTCCACATAGGTGCTACACCAGGTTCATCGCCTTTCTCTGCATAGTATTGAGCTTGCCAATGTCTGCCATTATGGTCGACCTCATCATTGGTTGAGTAAATTGCATCTGCATTCCACGGCAGTACTTCATTAGACATTAACGTCCACTCAACAGCCGTTGCAGATGGCTCAGTCTGCGTCCAGTATTTGGCTTTGTAGACAAGAGAGTTATGGCTCACTACATCATCACCCAAATAAGTATTCCCTTGAACCCATGCTGGATATTGGTCAGCATCTGGGTCAATACCATCACATTGCTCAGGAATCAGTCGTTCAGAAACCTCGACATCCTGTGTGTACTCACCTGTAACGCCAAAGACATCTGTTACTTGAAGATTAACTTGATATTCCCCTGCATCTTGAGCTTTAAACGAAGCCGTAACACCGCGTTTTTGATCAACAGTAATGTCTGTACCATTGAAAGTGACATGCCACTGATATTGCAACTCATCAACAAGTTCATCTTTCGATGTTGATGTCATCTCAATAACATCACCTTGTTGAGCATTTTCTGGACTAACATCGAAAGACGCTACAGGCGGTTGGTTTAGGCTCGGATCGCCTTTAACTTTGGTCGTTGCAGAGCTCTCAGCTGTATTACCAAAGTGATTGGTCACAGTCACACTTGCCGTTACATCATAGCTTGGGCGATTAGCCAATTTCTCTATATCAATGGCCAAGTTAGACCCATTAATTCCTGAGCTAATTGCCGTATCACTAGGCGTAACTTGCCACTGGTAATTCAATTGCTTACTTTGGCTATCTTCTGCAATCACATTGAAATTAAACGCTTCACCAGAGCCATAAATATACTCATCCGGATTTACAATATCAGTTATGACAGGAATACTCTCATCAACTTTAAGTTTATATTTCATCGTGGCTGATGATGTTTTATTATCCGCAAATGTTACTGTGACCTTAAAGCTTGCATTTATATTTTCAACAACATCCGCTACTTTGATTTCAAAGCTTGATGAAAGCCCTTGATTCGCAGCAATGACCACATCTTTCGCATCAACGCCAGAAACTGCTTCTAAAGACCATTCAACATTCTTGATTTCCGTATTGTCATCAACCGTTGCCAACAGTTCGTAGTGACGTCCAGGCTGATATTCCGTCGTTACATCTTCAGCATGCACAGCGTGACCTGGGTCAGAGTCAATTAAGTGAGTTAGGTCATGACATTCATCTGGGGAAATAATGTTCTCACCACATGTGTTAATTATCTTGTCCATGTCAATCACTGTGTTTTCACGAGTGTAGCCAAGGCCTTCTCTTGCGGCATTAAGCATCAATCCCTCATCAGGATCACCCATCCAGTTAAAGATACCACCTAGGTTATGTTTTCTCGCGTATTGTGCTTTGGCGTAGACAGTCCTAGGCGTATCGAAAGAAACAAAAACTTGATTGTCCTTATTGTATAAATAATCAGCATTAGCTTCAGCATCCGTAAACAAGTGGTAGCCATTTTGAGGAATTAAACCATTGTTTTCATGAGGCTTTAAGTAGTTTGTGAAAATATCATTGATCTGTGAAGAGGCGCCTTCGAATGTCCCCATAACATTCTCACCTTTGGTGAAGCTGCCCTCAAGTGGACTTTTTGAAGTAATATTGGCATTGATTGCATTACGGCTGTAGTTCGCGTAACCAATTTGAATTCGTTTAGGATCGATATGTAGTTCATTAATCATATAATCAATTGACGCATCTGAGGACCAGTCTCTACTCGCATTCGACATAAGGTTTGTATGGTGCGCCAACCCTTCGGCCCATGATTCACCGAAGAAATCATAAGTCATCAAGTGAATAGTATCTACGCCTGCAGTAATTAGGTTTTGTAACTCAGCGGCATCAATTTTGTCTTGAGGCGCGCCTGAGGCAATACCAATTTTTACATCCTCACGATGAGCATTATTAAGAGCAGAACGAAGCTCGGTGATGAATTCTGCATAATTTCTCGCATCATTATCAGGGTCAAAAACATTCTCAGACGCTCCTTGGATTCCGGGATACTCCCAATCAATATCAAGTTGACTTACAAATGGGTAAGCCTCAAGGAATCTTATGAGACTCGCAATGAACACTTTGCGGTTTTCAGGTTTTACTGCATCAGAAGCAATATTTGATAAAGACCAGCCGAAAATAGAAACAGCAACTTTTGTGTCGGTTTCATCCGCGAGCTTTTTCATCACCCCGAGCATTCCCGATGGGTTTGGCTCAAGCCATTGCTTACTCCCTGATGAAATTCCAGCGGATGGAAAACCCACTTGTAAATCTGCCCAAAAGTCAGTGGTCATAATTTCAAACTTTTTAGCATTAAATTTCCCACAGTGCTCTTTTAATTTTTGCACTGCATTAGGAATTGCAGGGTCACCAATTTCAGTACCACATAAACCGAAGAACGAAAGAATTACGGTATCGTATTTAGACAAAGCCTCAATACTTGGTTTGTAGCCTTGCTGATAATGCGCCCAATTGGATAAGTAGGCAGACACAGGTGGTAAAGACTCATCAGATTTATAAGTGTTATAACGTTCTTTTGATGAGTCTATCTTAGTTTTGGTCAACCCATGGCCAGTAACCCATGGATGCTCATCGGCGTTTGCGCTTGTTATGGTTGAAGCCATAGCTCCCGCAATACATCCAGTAACAATCATTGCCCTTACGACTTTGTTTAAACGCATATTTGTTTGCTTCATTGTATTATCTCCGGTGTTTTTATGTTCAGTCAGTACGAGTAAACTTATTTATCGAACTAAATTAACTGAGAATTTTTTACCTTGCCTAAAACCATACTTGTGTGGACAAGTGGCTTATATGATTCATTGTTTTTTTTGAAAGGTAAAAAAACTAATCTTGAACTGGAATAAACGCTGTGAATTCAACTTTTTTTCAGCATTTTTAGGTAGACTTATAGAAGAAATGATAAAATTTTAACCTTATTGTTTAAATAGTCCCTCGTTAACATTGTCAAAAAAAATGGTTATTTTACATCGAAAATTAACACTAATAACAAAATAAACAATAAACAAATAAAAGGAAAATTGAGAGAAAATATAAAGCTCTGATATTAATTGATTATTTTTTTAAGATTTAATAAACAACACCTCATTAATTAAAAAAACATATTAATAGCAAAATTATTCACATTTCGAATACTTCTTAATAATCATATTTTATTCATTAATAATAAAATATCCCGCTGAGTGGTCAATTATTAACCGAATCTATATGTGTGAGCATAGCTATATTTGGTTAATTTATAGGTTGTGAACCTTAAATCTTTGGCATACAAAAATATTAAACATCAGACAAGGAAGGATGAATGACCATGCTTAAGAAGATATTTTTGACAGCTTCTTTTTTCACTAGCTTTATTTGCCACGCGGGGTCAGTTGAAGAGCTAAAGCACTCTATTGCGCAGGACATTTTTACTCATTGGAACAGTAATAAAGGTATTATTGACGAGCAGTTTAGTTTGGGAAAATTCACAGTAGATATTGATGGGCTCGTTCTATCGACTGAAACAAAATCCAAAGTCGATCAATTAGAAACAGAGATCTTAGAGCAGCGTGGACTGGATAGTGAGCTTAAAGACTTTGTGATCATTCGTATTGCAAACCCAGGCCTATATCCACTATGGCAAGCAAATATTTCTCCATTAATTGTTCCAGATGCAGATGGAAACGAAAATGAAGCAGTCAATGCTTACAACTTATTGGGAGAGACCGAAGAGCTCTCACCGACGGAGCTTCCTAATAAACCAGTGCTAGTACTTGATATTCAACGCTCAAAAATCATGCGTGAAACAGCCCGTTCAATGAACCAGATTATCCAAAAAACATTGAATAAAAGTGGGATTCGTACGGCTCTCAATGAAAATACCGAACCAGAGGAAGAGGAATTCCCAGAAGAAATCCACACTTCCGTCATCAAGAAGTTCAGAGCAGAATACATAAAAGAACTCTGGTTGCAGCCTGCCGAAGTTTACGCAATTGTCACAGGCGTATCACCATCAAGAATGGCACCACAGATTGATATCGTTGAAATGCCAGTGGTTGACTACCAAAAAATAGAGTATCCAATTAACCAAATAGCAATTTATTGGCAACGCTATCGATGGGCCGCTGCTGACATGATATTTATGGAAATGGATGACAAAGTACAATACAAAGATATTGCACAGAATCTTGTCAAAATTGCCGAAGAAGTACTTAACAATATTGAAGACCCGCGCGTACAAAAATATGCGGTGATCCCTCAAATTACTAATCGCATAATGGATGCCTTCCCGGAAAGTATGTGGGTAGATAATGATGATGTTATTGATGCAGTGTACACTATTCAACAAAATGCGACGTACACAGACCATACTGGAGCTGGTGGTAATGTCACCGTTTCGATTGAACCCTTAGTAATTGGTGAAGTTGAGCTTTAAATAGTCAAAGCAGGGCTACCCTATCTAGCCCTGCTCTATCCAGACCAGTATCACACGTGCCCCGATTCCGAGCTTGTATTCCTCTCAACATTTCCCAACACTTACCGGGACAATCGCTCTGTTCATTCTCCAGCATTTAGTTAGTAACCGTGCTCTTTTGAAAGGTAGTGCAAATAATTACACCGCAATCATTGATAAAGAAACTAAAATAAACAATAACTACCAATCATTTTTATAATACAAACTGCCAATACAAGGAAATGGACATGCTCCGACCTGTATATTTGCCTATCCTGACCACCTTGCTTTTTAGTACATTAGTGTTGGCTAATGGAGCGGAATATCTTTCCAAAAATAATGAGCCGCTGTGGCTACGTAATACTGCACTTTCTCCCGATGGAAAATATCTTGCTTTTACCTACCAAAGCAAAATCTTTCTCGTTGATAGCACCGGAGGAAGCGCTACACCCATCACCAACGGTGATTTTTATCCACACCACCTAGTCTGGTCTTCAGATAACAAAACTCTCGCTTTTGCTGCCCAACCATACGGCCATGACGATGTGTTTACATTAGAAATTGGAACTAACCAAATAACTCGGCACACTTATAACTCTTGGGATGATATTCCCGCATCATTTACTAATAACGGTCAAGGCCTTCTATTTAATACATCCAGAGTGACATCTCATCGACAAGATTTCTATAACCTTTCGAGACTTCATTTTAGCCAGCTGTATCATATTGACCTTAAATCACAAAGAGCGGCGGTAGCCATGACATTGCCGGCTAAAAATGCAATGTGGAATCAGAGCACATCTCAGTTACTTTATAACTCTCCCCATAAAGATCAAGCTTATAGAAAGCATCAACAGTCGTTCGCAGTACCCAACATTTGGCTCTTTGACAAAGCAACCAACACTCATACACGTTTGACCAATGAGCGCATTGCCGCAGAAAAACCTGTTTGGAATAGCGAACAAAACGGTTTTTTTTATCTGAGTGAGCAAAGTGGTGATTTCAACGTATGGTTCTACGATTTAGCAACTTCGCAAACAAAGCAATTAACCTTTTTAAAAGGGCACCCGGTCAGAGACCTTACCGCTGATAATGAGAATAATCTTAGCTTTTCATACAAAGGTGAGCTCTATAGATTGAACAATGGTGCAAAGTCTCCAGAAAAAATAGCGATCCAAATTAATAACTTTTCACCAAAAGAACAGAATTACTGGTACAGCAGACTCGCATCAGATTTCGTTCCTTCTGAGCAAAATGTAGAAGAAGTCTTACTCACTTCCTATGGTGACTTGTACGCATTCAATACAAAAAAATCACAGTTCAAAGCGATAACTCAAACCATCACAGAAGAAAAAGATGTCAGCTATACACCCGATGGATATGGCTCTGTCTATAGTGCATTGCGTAATGGGTTTTGGGGGATCTATCAAAGCTACTCGACCATCGATAAGGAGTTGTTGTCATCATCAATTATCCGAGAAGAGTCTCCCCTCTTGATCTCAGATAAACACAACCTTACACAACCCCAATTTTCTCCTGATGGAACCAAGTTAGCCTTTGTTGTCGATGGCAAAGCTTTACACATAATACACTTTGGCTCTTCTGACAAACATCAGTCGGAGGCTGAGTCTGAAAAAAACAACGTAGTTCAACAACAAGTAAACCAGCAAGAAAATGATATGATGGTGACAGTGGAGCCTCCTGCTAGTCAGGAAGAAGCTCAGATCGAGCCTGATATTTGGTCTGGAGAATTATCCGATCTAGGCAAGGAGCTCATTTCGGCAGAAAGCTATATCCAGGGTATTGAATTGGCCTTTGCTTGGTCCCCTGATTCGAATCAACTTGCGGTTAATTTCTTAACCTCACCCCATTTATTTCAGATACGGGTCGTTGATGTGAATGGCAATATAGCTCATGTATCTGAAAACGGTTTTGATAACTTTGCTCCAGAGTGGAGTAAAGATGGCAACATCCTGTTTTGGCAAACAACGCAATCAGGAGAGCGGTCTTCTGATGGGTTCGCAGTTAACGCTACACTTACTGGCGTTTTTGTAAGCAATATTGCCAAACAAGACTTTCAAGATTCACTTGGCCTTGAACAAACGGAACACGATGAGAGCGACAATCCCCTACCTCAACCAAAGTATATCTTTAATCAAAATAGTATTGAGTATCGCAAGGCCTTCCAGCTACCAAGCTCTGGCAACTATATTGATGCACATTTATCTGGCGATGACCTTTTGGTCATTGAGGAGACGAAAACTCCATCCGGAGAATACACAACCAAAGCTTTTATTTATAATATTAGAACCGGTGAGTCACACCCCCTGTTCCACGGCTACCCCATAGCAAAAGAGACCTATATTACCGAAGATCAGAGCTATATCTATTTACTGACCGACGATGATATTATTGAAATTAGTGCTGATTCAGGAGACGCCTCTTACTTTGCGCTTAATATACCGATAAATTTTGATAGGACTTCAAGGAGAAAAGCCGCGTTTGATGAACTTATTCTTCAAACACAGGAACAATTTTATCGCCCAGATATGAATGGCGTTGATTGGAATGAGCTATCTAAACAATACGCCAAGTTTTTACCACATATCAATAATGATATAGATTTAACAATACTACTGAAGGAACTCGCAGGTGAACTCAATGTATCTCATACCAACGCTGATCACTTTGTTTGGAACCAGAAACATACAGATGAATCTGCTGTACTTGGCCTTATATTAAATGAACATGTCCTTTCAGAGAAAAACAATGCAAGACCGCTTGTAATCGCCGAAATCCTACCTGGTGGTCCCTTTGATAGAGAAGATACGAAGATAAAACCTGGAGACAGGATCGTAGCGATAGATGGTAAAGCTGTGTCTAACCTTGCACAATTATCTCAAGCGCTGAACCATAAAGTAGACGAAAAAGTGATTGTTGGTTTTGAAAATAACAGCCAGGAATCATGGCAGAAAAAAGTCACCGCCATTTCTTTGCAACATCAAGCAGATCTGATAGATAAAAGATGGCAGGTATTGAGAAGAGATTATGTGCTTGAGAAGAGTGATGGAAAAGTAGGTTATGTGTATTTATCAGACATGAATTTAGCCAACTTTGAGCACTTATTTGCAGAAGCACTTGGTCGACTGAAAAATACCGAAGTTCTCATTCTCGACATACGCTTTAATCGAGGAGGTTGGCTAGCCAATACACTCATTCAGTTTCTAACCACCAGAGAAGTCGCCGTGTTGGCTCCTTCAAAAGGGAAACCAAGCTCTGAAGCCAGCAGCATGGGTTGGGTAAAACCATCGGTAACTCTTATCAATGCATGGTCGTATTCCGACGCTTCAGTCTTCGGTCAGTATTACATGGATCTAAATGTTGGCCCAATAATAGGTGAACCCGTCCCCGGTACTGGAACAGCAGTCAAATATATACAACCACATACTTACCCAGATATCATCTATAGCTTTCCATATTTACCAGTAAAGAAATCATCTGGTGAATACTATGAAAATTTAGAACTTATTCCTGACGTTAAAGTTTTGAGTCATCCTGAGGATATTGCAAATGGGATCGACACACAGCTCGATAGTGCAATTGAAGTAGCACTGTCGCAGGTGAAATAAGATCAGGAGAAAGCTTTTACAAGTGGAGCACTAAGCTGTTTTCTATCAAACAATGTAAACAGCAAGTTCCACTTATTTTGTTACGAAGTGACTTGGATATAAAATCCTATCATTGATGACAATAAGGCATTTGGAAAGTTGATAAAATGTTCATCATAGAATATTGACGTCCTCATTTTCTCCTTGCACATAGCCGCCTAAATGAGTAGAGAAGCGCCCATCTTCAATTCTTCTTAACACGGTTTTTTCAAGTTGACTCGGATACGTCCGCAATGAGTGCAGAGTAGACACAGGTATCCATTCGACACTTTGAATATAATTCTCATCATTAAGTCCTGCGAGAGAGTCAGTGCTTGGTTCCCCCTCAAAGGCTGTTATTAAATAAAACAACTCGACATTGTAACGCTGTTTGTTAGTTTCTAGGAATTCTCGGACACAAATCAGATCACCAACCTCTACGTCCAAATCCGTTTCTTCTTTAAACTCTCTAACAAGGCAACCTTTAGTACTAACATCTTCCCTTTCCAAGCCTCCTCCGGGTGGAATCCAATACTCACCACTAAAGTCTCTTACCTTGATTAACAAGATACAGTCATTTTTTAATAAAATACCAGCAGAACGAATACGATGTTGCATTGAGGCTCTCTGTTCAGTTTCCAAATACGGTTAGCGATGCTCTGACTAATTGTAAATGAATTGGCACTAAGTCACTATGGTTACTTCGATATCCTCCGCCAACGACACAAGCAATGGGAAGATGATATCTTTTAGCGAGATTAAACATAAAAACATCTCTTTTGTAGATCGCCCCTGTAGAAACATCCAAGTAACCAAGCTCATCATCAGTATGAATATCAACACCAGCATCATATAAAATGCAGTCGGGTTGATGCATGTGAACCGCCATTTCAACAATGGATGTAAAAGAGTTTAAGAATTCATCATCTCCCGTATCTCTGCAAAACGGAACATCCAAATCAGATTCTGGCTTTCGAGCCGGGAAGTTTTTATCGCAGTGAAACGATAAAGTCACAATCCTCTCATCACCATTACACAAGCTGGCTGTACCATCGCCATGATGAACATCACTGTCAACGATCAACACTTTACCGATGCCTTCAAGTTGTAATGCTGATCTTGCGGCTAAAACGAGATCATTGAATAAACAGAACCCACTACCAAAATCATAGTGTGCGTGGTGATACCCACCACTCAAATGCACAGCAACACCGTGCGAGAGGGCCTGCTTGACTGTCTCACAGGTCCCTCCTGCCGATGTCAATGTTCTTTTTATTAATTGCTCACTCCACGGAAAGCCAATCCGACGCATTTTGGCTCCAGGTAACGTTCCGCTTGCAAGCTGGTTTACAAATGCTTCGTTATGAACTTTTTCAACATCATTCAGAGTCAAAGGAGTGGGCTCAACAAAATGAAAATTCTGCCTCCAACTAGGTTGTTCATTACACCTTTCCTCAATCGCGTCGAATAATAAACGATATTTATTGATCGGGTAACGGTGCCCCTCTGGTAACGGAAGTTGTGAATAAATAGGATGGTAAATCAGCGGAATCATCGTATTTTTAACCCATGAGAAATATATTCAAGTAACCTCAAAATACTGAACTCAACGAGATTGGCTTGCCTTAAAGATAAAGGCAACGATTCGAGGGCCTCATATTCTAAGTTAAGAGTCGGTATCAACGTTGTAGAACCACTTAGGTATAATATCAGCTATGATTGCACTTTATAAGTGAAATACCATAAACCCAAGTTACAGGTTCAGCGAGAATGGCTTGCTTGACAGGCAAGACAACGATTTGAAAATCTAGTCATCTAAATTGAAAATCGGTGACAATGAATGTAAAGCGAATACGATTTAAATCAGTTGATTACACTCACATGAATTAGCGGTAGTGATGCAAACTTACCTCGACTTTGTTAGTTTATCGTCAACCAATCAACGTCAATTCAATAGGTCATCAATAATGAAAACAGTATTAATTACAGGTGCCAATCGCGGTATCGGCCTCAAGCTCACCCAATTGTATCTTGAAAACGGCTGGCAAGTGCATGCCACATATCGAGAAGAGCAAGGTGCAAAGCAATTATTTGAGCTGAAACGAGACAACCTACATTGTCATCAACTCGACGTTACACACTATGACAAACTACCTCAATTTACCGCAAGCCTACCAACCATAGATTTATTGATAAATAATGCAGGTTATTATGGCCCAAAAGGAACAGGATTTGGTGATACTCAAGTAGAGGAGTGGCGTAAAGTGTTTGAAGTTAACACCATAGCTCCTCTTAAATTTATCGAAGCTCTGTACACTAACATGCGTCATAGCTCGTATAAAAAGGTCGTGTGTATATCGTCAAAAATGGCAAGTATGGAAGACAATACATCTGGAGCTGCTTACATCTATCGGTCCTCAAAAGCCGCACTCAATTCAGTGGTTAAAAGTCTAAGCCACGACCTTGCTCAGGATGGTATTACGGTACTCGCATTACACCCGGGGTGGGTTCAAACCGATATGGGCGGACCCAATGCGCTACTCGATACCACAACTTCAGCTCAAGGACTTATGGATGTTATCGAGCGAGCAGATATATCAAGCACAGGAAAGTTCTTAAATTACGATGGAACCCCATTGCCTTGGTAAGGCAGACCCGATTCTCTGTCAAACACAGCACAAAGGATACCTATTATGTCAGTCAGTCGAATACTTTGCTCCTTATGGGTACCACTTTGTGCTTTGTTGGCTGGGTGTACTGACAACAAACCGAGCCAATATTTTAGCGATTACTTATCTAAAATAGCCTCTGTACAGGAGGCGACTCCGCTAAAGTCTGACTTGCCTAAATACGAAGATTTACCCAGAAAAAGAGAACTTTATATCCCTATCGATCCTATATCGATAGGGCTTTTAGAAAGTTACCAGCTTAGAAAGTGTGGGCTCTTTAATCTAATTGCTGAAAAAAACTCCGCGTTGGGCAAGGTGGCTGACGAATTTCGTAACTACAATTATCAGCGAGATGTTTTGTATGGCATCAGTCGTTGTATTGAGGAAGGCAACATTGACGATACACTGAAAAAAAAACTCATCATCGCAGAAAAACAAAAGCGACCAGAGCTCTATCAACATCAATGGAATTTGACCTATACAAGCCACGCAATGCAAGAACAACTCAAAGGAAGGCATTGGTTAGAACAAGGATTAGCTGAACAAGTGACTCAGGTTAACCATGCAATATCGATATTAAATCAAGCATTTGAAGGTTCTAACATTGATATTACCTCGGCACAGGAGGTGATAGAAAAACAGCACATCATAGGTAATCTAAGCTATTCGTTATTTCATGCTTATCAACACCTGGACATCGTCACTAAACAGCTACTAGACAACGATGATAAAATTCTGTGTGGTCAAAACATTAATAATACTAAATTTCGCTATCTCAACAATGTCTTTGAACAGCAATACCTTGGTAAGGTTCAGCCTTACATGGCAACTCTTGACAGTTACTATCAGCAGCTTTCTGCCAACTTGATCCTCATTCAGCCTAAACCTGAAATGAGTAATTTTAAATACCCATTAGTTGAAATTCACGAGAAATTTAGGTCTTCTATTCAAGAGCATGTCAGTTATTGGCAACGTCTCTTTCAACGTTGCGGCAAGACAGTAGGCTAGTTATTTTTTGCTCTACCGGGAAACTTCCCTCCTCTCTTGCGCTTTTTAGTGAATTTTCTTTCCGTTTTGGGCAAAGCGCGCAGAGACTCAGGTGGCTCAGAAGTACACACTTGAGTCATCAATTTATCAATGTTTTCTTCTAATGCTCGCATAAAAGGCTGGTACGCTTGGCTACGCTCAGCCATTCCCTGAAGTTGATATTCCCAGTTTGCGGTCATATCAGGTAATGTTGATTCCCTTGGCAGCGCATGGATAAGCCCCCTTCCTGCAGGAGTACTGTTAATCACTTTGCCACTTCTTGATAGTAACTGCCGTCGAAACAAGGTGTCTAATATACCTGCTCTGGTTGCTTCAGTGCCCAGTCCATCCGTTTCTCGAAGAATTTTTTTGAGTTCTTTATCCTCAACAAAACGCGCAATTCCCGTCATTGCCTGTAACAAACTGGCTTCTGTGAACGGCTTAGGAGGTTCTGTTTTTCGCGCTTTGATTTCCCCTTCACGACACGTCAATACTGTGTTGACATCAAGAGGTGGTACTTTTTCAACACCAGAATCTTCCTCATCGATCTTGTTGCCTAATAAAGATTTCCAACCCGCAGACAACATCTGTCTCCCTTTCGCAACAAAGACACCACCACCAATATCAAACACCAATTTTGCTTCTGCATAAATGGCTGACGGATAAAATTGCATCAGATATTGCCTTGCTATTTGCTGGTATATGTTAAGTTCATCTGATGATAGAGCCGACGACGACAATGACTTGGGCGTTGGGATAATAGCATGGTGGGCTTCAACTTTTTTATCGTTCCAAGCTTTTGATTTCAGATTTAAATCTACACCTTTTGTGGCACCGCTCAGTTCTTTACTAGTAGTGCTTATTGCGTCAACAATACTGGGAGCCTGAGAAAAATGCTCGGTAGGTAAATAGCGACAGTCTGAACGCGGGTAAGTAATGAGCTTATGCTTTTCATACAGTTGCTGGCAAATATCAAGGACTCGTTGAGCATTCATTGAAAAACGTTTTGCAGCATCAATTTGTAACGCAGACAAAGAATAAGGTAAAGGTGGCGATTGCTTAGTTTTTTTCTGCTCAGACTCTACAACCTTGGCAGGTTGACCCATGATGCGTTGCGCGACATTTTCTACCAAACTTCGATTAATGACCCGCCCTTCTTCATCCTGCCAAGGTTTACAAGCTTCACTGGGTTTCCAACGAGCTCTGATATCAAACTGACCGCCATCATATTGATAGGGAATCAACGCATCAAGAGTAAAATAATCATGAGGAACAAAATTCTCAATTTCTTCATCTCGACGAACCACTAAACCTAGTACTGGCGTTTGAACCCGGCCAACAGACAACACCCCTTGATAGCCTGCTTTTTGACCAAGAAGAGTGTAAGCGCGAGACATGTTCATTCCGTATAGCCAATCAGCTCTGGAACGAGCTAAAGCTGAAATCGAGAGTGGCATAAACTCTTTATTACTGCGCATCTGCTGTAAAGAGCGTTTAACGGCAGGTAAATTCAAATCACTAATAAGCAATCTTTGCGCCGTATCTTTGAGGTTTTTTTTAACCTTGCAGTAATCAATGACCTCATCAACAAGAAGTTGCCCTTCTCGGTCAGGATCACCAGCGTGGATAATTTGCCCTGATTCACGCAATAATTTTTTAACTACAGACAACTGCTTACTTGCCGATTTTCGTGGCTTAAGTTGCCACTTTTCCGGCACAATTGGCAGATCATTTAAGTTCCATTTTTTGTACCGCTCATCATAAGCATCAGGCTCAACCTGTTCCAGCAAATGACCAATACACCAAGTCACTATGTCCCCATTACCACAGCGAATAAAGCCTTGTTCATTTTTTTTAGGGCCAGGAAGAGCGGCTGCGATTGCTCTTCCTAGGCTGGGCTTTTCTGCGATAAATAATCTAGGCATAGTGATACAGGGAGAAAAAGAATAAGGGCTACATTATCGAATGTAGCCCTTAAAGATCAAGAAAAACTGTAAATTTAAACAGTGTTTAAGCGTCGCCTTCGTCTTCAATGCGAGCCGCAGCTTCTTTAATCAAAGTTTGAAGCTCACCTTTTTGGAACATCTCAATGATAATGTCACAACCACCGACCAACTCACCTTCTACCCATAGCTGTGGGAAAGTAGGCCACTGTGCATAAATAGGCAATTCAGCACGAATGTCTGGATTTTGTAGAATATCTACGTACGCAAACTTTTCACCGCAAGCCATCAGAGCTTGGGAAGCTTGTGAAGAAAAACCGCAGCTTGGGAGCTTAGGCGATCCTTTCATGTAAAGAAGGATCGGGTTTTCCGTGATTTGTTGTTTAATTTTGTCAATAGTTTCCATTGCTTCCTCTACTGGAGTTGCTGCAAGTATTGACACTATTTTAAAGCATTAACAGAGAATAAAAAGCCCTTAATCCATGAGGTCATAATTTTCGTATCAATAGTGCTATAAGGTTCCTTATTGGAAGGCGCCTTTCTTTAAACAAATTAGCAACCTGCGCTTTTAATACTGCCAGAAGTTGCTAGAATGTAGCTCAAGTCATAGAAATGACACTGGTCAGGTTTTAACCGCACCGTAAATAATAAATAACACTGGAAGCAATGGAGAGGTACATTCCTCTCAAAAAACGGAGAATCGAGCAATGGCATTTGAACTACCAGCTCTTCCTTACGCGAAAAACGCGCTAGAACCACACATCACAGCGGAAACATTAGATTTCCACCATGGCAAACACCACAATACCTACGTTGTTAAGTTGAATGGTCTGATCCCAGGAACTGAATTTGAAAACAAATCATTAGAAGATATCATCAAAACCTCGACAGGTGGCATCTTTAATAATGCAGCTCAAATCTGGAACCACACCTTCTACTGGCACTGTCTAGCTCCAAACGCTGGAGGCCAACCGACGGGTGCTGTAGCAGATGCTATCAACAGCGCATTTGGCTCGTTTGAAGAATTTAAAGCCAAGTTTACCGACTCAGCAATTAACAACTTTGGCTCATCATGGACTTGGTTAGTTAAGAAAGCAGATGGTAGCTTAGAAATCATTAATACCTCTAACGCTGCAACACCGCTGACAGAAGAAGGCACAACACCGCTATTGACTGTTGACCTTTGGGAACATGCTTATTACATCGATTATCGCAACGTACGCCCTGATTACATGAACGGCTTTTGGTCTCTTGTAAACTGGGAATTTGTCGCAGAAAATTTAGCCAAGTAATTACTGCATCATATAGCGGTGACTACACCAAATTTTTAAGCCTGAGCAGCAATGTTCAGGCTTTTTTATGGGATCTTCACTCGGTCTTTATCATGACATATACTCTTCCTATTAAGAGCATCTTTGATCGATAGGGAAGGTCATATGAGCCAACCTATAACAGCCTGGCTTTCTATTGGTAGTACCTATAGCTACCTTACAGCTATGCGTATCCGCGAGCTCGTCACAAAAGAGAATTTAGATTTAACCATTAAGCCGATAAGTATAAGAAGAATCATGCAAGAAATGGACAACATTCCATTTCCTTCATCAAAGCAACCCAAAGTCGATTATATGTGGCGAGATATTCAGCGCCGTGCTGGGCGTTATCATTTGCCAATTCCCAATGTACCCGTCACTTATCCTCTCAACTATTTCGATCAAGCAAATCTAGTTGGTGTTGTTGTCAATCAACAAGGTCGCTATCTCGAATATTTTGAAACCATCTACCGACTCTGGTTTTTGGAGGGTATTGAAGCGGGCTCACCTGAAAGTCTCCATCTTACTTTAAAAAAATTGAACCTCGATGTGGAGCAGATTCTCAATAAAGCTGACAAAGAAACCGCTTTAACTGTTTATCGCGCCAACACAGAAGCAGCAAAGAGGATGGGAATCTTTGGTGTACCGTCATTCACAGTAGAAAACGAAATTTTTTGGGGTGACGATCGTTTAGAGGATACCATCGACTACGCGAGCTCCAATGACTAAACCTTGATATTTTTGATCCCCAGCCATGAAGGCTCCACTCGATCAAGAAAATATCCAGAAATATTTGTCCACAAATCCCTATCATGACTCAAGTTTTCTCTCAGGCTGCCGCTAAGAAAGCGACATAAGAGGAAACACATGCACATCAATACTCTAGATAAAGCCGGCATCATTAATGAACTCGTTTATGGTACAGATATCAATACTGCTGTACATGAAGGTCGACGTGCCGACTTTTCCCTTATCCTCTCCATGTTTTCAGACAACGCTTGTGAAAATTCCCCTATCGAAAGATTTGATGATCTAAATGAGACGGAAGAAGGATTAAGGAGGCGCTTTGATCTCCAATCACCACAACCTCTGCGCTCAAACCAAAAAAGCTATGAAATTGCCACAAAGCAATCTGACTTTTTCCATCGAGGTGGTTTACCAAGTGCGAAACTCTGCCACTGTATTCAACCTGACGCCTTGATATACCTTCCGGAGGATACCTGCGACTTACCAGAAGACGTCTACCATAATCTATCTGGTCATCAACGTCGTAGTCTTGCGAGTAAAGAACCTAAGGCATCACTACCCACAGATCTTTACAGCCAATTAATTGAAGCAAGAAGATCTCATCAAATACAAACCCAAGTTTAAAAACCTTCAAGATCACATTTTTTTCTAGTTTATCTGTTGCACATGCAAACCCTTTACTCGTAAATGTGAATGACTCCAAACATTCAAACTACGGTCAAGTTATAAACAGGATAATTTGACCTTATTCACAACTAAAACACAGTTAATCTACCATCCTTTGTGGACACATTTTAACCACTAAGCCGATGACGGGGGCATATATGGAAATAAAAAATGCCGTAGTTTTAATTACCTCTGCAGGATCGCAGGTTGGGGGAACGCTCGCTCATCACTTTGCTTCTTTAGGCGCTACACTCGTTATATGTGATCAAGAAGGTGAAGATTTTTCATGCATATACGCACAATGCCTCAATATTTCTGATAATGTTTATAAATTCACAATCAGTGATAACTCACTTGATTCAATCCACGGCCTCTTTGAGTTTATTGATTCTCATCTACATAGAACCCCTGACGTTTTGATCAATGCATTAACTCCTCAAGCTATGCCCAATATCTTCGACCGTCATGGCAGTGATATCTTCACTCAAACACTATCAACTATGGCAGCAACGATGTTTAGCTTTGGACAAGCAACCGCTGAGAGAATGAGAGAAGAACAGAAAAACGGAGTAATCGTCAATGTAATCGCAACCCCTGAATATCAAGACTTATCGGGGTTTGCCAATGCAGCATCTATGGTTGCAGGGTTTACACAAAGCTGGGCGAAGCAACTCACTCCTTTCAACATTCGCGTCGGAGGCGTCATCCCCTCTGTAGAGCACGAGGATGTTCGTTGGTCCGATATACGTGATGACCTCATTAGAAACACAGAATATATCATTACTAACGACTATTTCAGTGGTCGGGTGGTCGCTGCGTGAACTTCAAGGCTAAAATTTGCAAATTCTTAGTACAAGCACCTTGGCGTCATCTTTGTACAGAGGCCAATACCCCATCTGCTGCGCTTTCTATTAAATCAAGTACCAATTCAAATCCCTGCTCACCACCATAATAAGGATCGGGTATTTCGGAGTGAGAGGAGTCAGAATAACTGAGAAAAAGCTTAATCTTATGTTGATACTGTTTAGGACAAAATGCCATCAAGTCTTCCATGTTATTGTTGTCTGCAGCCAAAATTAGGTCAAACTCCTCAAAGTCTTTTTGAATAATTTGCCTAGAGGCAATGCCATCAAAACTATACCCTCGCTGCTCTGCAGCCAAGCGAGACCTGGAGTCTGGTCTTTTACCTTGATGGAATCCTATCGTACCTGCAGAATCCACTGTTATCGGTAACGCCAACTGCCGAGCTTTTTTTCGCAATACAGCTTCACCAGTTGGAGAACGGCAAATATTTCCCAGACATACCACCAAAATGCTTTTCACTACTTCCACCGTCATATACATATCCTCACCGTAGTAAACTAAAGGTTTTTGCATCTATTCCAATAAGCTATCATACGTGCCAGCTAGTCTATCTAAAAGGTATTACTATGATTCAAGAAGTAGATAAAGAAGCTCGTCACAAGGCTCGTCAGCAAAAAGTAAAAGATAAAGTAGATGCAAGGGTCGCCGAAGCTCAAGAGGAAAAAGGACTATTTCTCATTATCACTGGCAATGGAAAAGGGAAATCGACGTCTGGGTTTGGAACGGTTGCAAGGGCGGTAGGCCACGGATTGAAATGCTCTGTCGCTCAGTTTATCAAAGGAACGTGGGACAATGGTGAACGCAATTTGCTTGAAAAATTGGGCGTCGAATTTCAGGTAATGGCCACTGGCTTTACTTGGGATACCCAATGTAAAGAGAGTGATACTAAGGCTGCACAGCAGGTTTGGGTAGAGTGTCGACGTATGTTACAAGACGAGTCTATTCAGGTCGTTCTTTTGGATGAATTAACCTATATGGTCAGTTACGGATATATTGAACTGGAGGAAGTCATCGAAGCAATCACAAACCGCCCTAAAATGCAGTCTGTCGTGGTTACGGGTCGGGGCGCACACCGCAGCCTTATCGATATCGCGGATACAGTCTCTGAAGTCAAAAACATCAAGCATGCTTTCGATTCTGGCGTAAAAGCACTCAAAGGTGTGGATTGGTAAAAGAAGATAAGAAAGCAATTTATTTTGAAACAAACGTCTTGAGCATAGCAAGCTAGCAAGACGCTTGTTTGACCATTTGTTAGATAGAGCCGTCCTCAATAGCCTTAGTAATCCATTCAAGATAATGATGAACACTCATATAAATACCTGGTTCTGATGCCGAAGCATAGCCCAAACTCCAACTGACTATGCCTGCTAAGTAATACCTTTCATTGTACTTATAAATAAGGGGACCACCACTATCCCCACTCCCGAGTTCAATACCGTCACGAGCTGCGCACAAGGCAAATTCGTCAAGTTGTGAGTATGGTGATGGTACTTTTAGGTTCTGACAAGTTTGTTGATCAATAAAATCGACGATCGCTTTTTGAAGCCGTCGAGGATAGTTACTTCCACTGCCCTCTTCTAGTGTCATATTACCCCAACCAGCGACTGTCATTTCCGTATCTGTGGTGAGCCATTGGAAACGTGTATCATCAATGATATCGATTGGATTGGACTTCGCAGGTTCGGTCAAACGAATAAGGGCTATATCATTGACCAGAGAGAAGGAATCATAGCCTGCGTGAGTAAAGATTTTTTCTGCTGATTGAGGAGCGTATGCAGATTCAGCCAAACCAATATCATGCACGCCCACGACGATAGATAACTCGTTCACTTGCACTCCCTCAACACAATGTGCGGCGGTGACTAACAAGTCAGGTTGAATCAAAGACGCTCCACAATAGAAACCATCTTATGGCGTTGAACCCTTCGAGTAAAGAGCAGCAATAAATGGAAATTCATCTGCTTTAGCTAATTGCCCTGAAATGATAGAACGAGCCTGAACAGATATTGAAATAGCAATGAATACAGAGAGAAATAGAAAACGACCTAGAATAAACATATTGTTTCGCCATCCTTTAGCAGCATAATAAGTTATCGAATGACGGAAGCTAACACTTTGAATAAAAATATACCCAAGTGACTTCAAAATGCAGGATCCAGAGCGATGCCACAGTGTTGAGTTCAAGGAAAATAACGCCGTGGAATAGCCGTCTCTTACCAAGTTGTTTGACGATGAAATCAGCGCTGTGGCACGCTCCCGAAGGGCGAGTTGCCTTGCTTTACATGCGTCGTTACCGATTTTCAATTTAGATGACTAGATTTTCAAATCGTTGCCTTACCTGTAAAGCAAACCACTCTCGCTGAACCTAGCATCTTGAGGTTACTTGGGTATATGTAAATACTCAAATCTCGCTTGGATAACAAGAGATATATAAAGCGCGCTTATCGCGCGCTTTTACAGTGCTAGTTGAATAAACCTTTTAGCAACTTGTTGACTGCATCCTTGGTTTTTTCATCTTTTATTTTATCTCCCAGCTTTTCATCAAGTTTTTTCAAACCACGATCAATTTCTTTTTGCGCTTTTTGTTTGAGCACTTCATCAAACACCAATTTAAACTTAGGATCAGCCCACTTTCCTGAAATATTAATCGGAATTGTAATATCCCTAAGTTCATCAATATCTTTTCCACCTTGTCCGGAAAGAGAGCCAACAATGGAGGTTCTTAGCAAGAAATCAACATCCTGTTGTAAATAATTGGCCTTCCCCTCACCATGAATACGCAGAAGTGGTGATTGGATCGATAGATCATTGGTCGACACAGTTCCTTTATTCAGCTTCAATGTCGCTTGCAACGCACTAAAATCTGTCTTCAATGGCTCATTCTGTTTCTCAACTTCTTTACCTTTGAACTTAGCGTAATTTTCACGAATCAATTGAGCAACATTGATTCCATTTACCGCACCATCTTCAAATAGAATCGATACTGTTCCAGCAAGATTTTTCTTTATTCCATTCACTGTCAGGCTCTTTCCACTGATATCAACATTGATATTACCGGTACCTTCTAGCTTATCGTTCTCCAACACATCACGTAAAAGAGGCTGAACCTTAACACCTTTAAGCTGCTTCTTTACCACATAAGATGCTGGTGATTGACGTGCATCTAAACGAGCATTTGCTTTAATTGACCCCTGATAAAGGTTTGAAGAAAATGAACTTAACTTAACGATACCCTCTTTGATAGAGAAATTTGCATCAACATTTTGCATGCGTGCATTACTGGCTTTAAATGCATCTATTGCAATCTTCCCTTCAACATCCAGAGTTTTCAAAGCAGATAAATCAGGCTCTTTTTCATCGGATTGCTCAGGTTGTGATTGCTCAGGTTTTGATTGAGAACTTTTAGGTGCCGTTGGAGTTTCGCTAGCAACTTCATCATGCGAGGGCTCATTAACAGAACGAGATAGACCGAGAAACTCATCTAAATCTATATTCGGACTATGTAAAGAAAAACGGATTTTAGGTATATCAGATAAAGTAGCGTCCGTCTTCCCATCGAATAACAAGTCATTTGCGGCCAGTTTTTTCAAAACAAAACTCAAGTGTTTTTGAGTAATATCAAAAGACAAAGTTGAGTCCATATCGATATTCATGGGAGACTGTGGCAGGGATGCTCCTTGTAATGTTGCTTTAAGCTTTAACGGGCCCATCAATAGCTTAGTCATTTCTGGATCTATCGTTAAAGTCGATGAACCTTTCAAATCTAAGTCTAAACCAGAAGCCTGACCAACGACCTCATAAGTCAACGAGTTTGCTTTACCGAAAGCAAAAGTATCCAGTCCAATCACCGCTCGTTCAATCTTGGTCTGAGGGTCACTGAGAGAGGCATCTAACTCAATATCACGCAAAGTATAAGAAACTAAATCTTGCTGAAGCTTAAATTCTGCACGTCCTTGAGTGGCAAACTTTTGCTGATTATTCTGACCTTTCATCGCAAAATCGATTTTTGTCCATTGGTCAAACGCAAATTCAGAAAGTTGGAAGCTAACATCATAAAGTTTTGTATAAGTGCCCGCTTTTCTGTCTTGGATCTCAACAGAAGTATCTGAAACCGTTATACCAGCTAAATTAATCGACCAATCGTCAGTACTTAACCCTGTACCTGAACCATCTTTAGATGAACTTACATTGTCTGATTGAGGCGCTGTACTCTGCGCGCTACTTGATACTGTTTGCTGCTCGGTTACTGATGATTTTTGACTTAATACATCGATATTTCTCTTACCGTCTTTAAGGGTTTCTATATGTAATTCCGCACCGCTAAGATTTACATTCCCTATCTCAAGTTTTTTTTGAAGCAGTGGTATCACGGAAACATCGATGCCGATTGTATCGACTTTGAATAAATTCTGATTCTCAAATTCATCTGGATTGCGAAGTTCAGTTTTACCTAAAGAAAAACCAAGTGAAGGAAAGAATTGCCATTGAATGTCCCCATCGACAACGAGATCAAGACCTGTATTTTTCTTTACCTGCTCGACGAGCAATGGCTTAAATTGATTTGGGTCAACCAAGGTGACTAACGCCAATAACGCTATCGATATGGTCAAAATGACAATACCAAGTACCAAAAGCAGTTTCTTCATCCAAATGGTCCTTTCTTAACTGATTTTCGAGCTTTTAACTGATTTCAGATAGTGATTAAAATACTATGGACGCTATAGCGCCCATAAAAAAGTGACACTAAAAGTGCCACTTTCATAAAAAAAAATAAAGAGAAGAATTGAATTTCTACGTTAAGCTTTCAAAAGTCTTGCAATGTGCGCTTTCAATACGTCAATCGCGATACGGTTTTTCCCGCCACGAGGCACAATAATATCTGCATACTGTTTTGACGGTTCAATAAATTGCATGAACATAGGACGAACCGTATCTTGATACTGTTTTAAAACAGAGTCCATTTCACGACCACGCTCTTCAACATCTCGCTTAACCCTTCTCAGTAAACAGATATCTAATGGCGTATCCATAAATACAGTAGCATGCATAAGTTGACGAAGGCGGGGATCTGTCAGGAGTAGTATACCCTCCAGTATAATCACTTTTTTAGGTGTTACCTGTGTGGTATTCGCTGTACGAGTGTGCTCTGAGTAGCTGTACTCTGGAACCTCGACCGAATACCCTTGCATTAATTGCTCTAAGTGTTGACATAGTAAATCATGATCAAATGCGTTTGGATGATCGTAATTCGTCTTTACGCGCTCTTCCATGCTCAAATGGCTTTGATCGTTATAATAGCAATCTTCGGTAATCACACCAATTTGATGGTCGCCGACCTTTTCACGAAGTTCATTGTAAATGGTACTAGCGATGAGGCTTTTCCCAGAAGCAGACGCGCCAGCAATACCGACGATGACGCATTGATTATTATCAGACATTATTCTTGCACCCGATGATTTTAATTGGTGTCACATGCTAATACTATAAGCGCTCGTTTAAATACGCCGCTTGCATTAGTGCCCTTTCAGACAAACTGCCCGATTATAAGGAGTAAACGGCTCAGTGGCTAGAGAGAATTGAACAGATTTTTATAAATCATCTCTTGTCAGATGCCAACCAACCGATTGCGTAATCTGAACTCTTCAACCTAAGCTTTACACCGATTAATCAAGCATAGTAAACGAGATAGCTTCTGGTTTTTCTTTACTGCACCAATAGAGTTTAGCGCCCACTTTCTGTGCGAGTGCAAAATACTCTCTAGCATGCTCAGAGTTAGGGCGTCCGACAACGCTTGGTAGACCTTTATCGATATCCTCTCGAATCTGGATATGTAAAGGAAGTTGAGCCAACAGATCCAAACTCAGTTCTTGACTCATCTGTACTGCCCCCCCTATACCAAAAATATTTTCCTTCTCTCCACAATGACTGCAAATGTGATAACTCATATTTTCAATCACACCAATTACAGGCACCTCTACTTTTTCAAACATAGCCGCTCCCTTTCGAGCATCAGCCAATGCCAAATCCTGTGGTGTTGTCACAATAACAGCACCGGTAACAGGAACCTGCTGCGCCAAGCTTAGTTGTATATCTCCTGTCCCAGGAGGCATATCTACAAAAAGGTAATCTAAGTCAGGCCATTCCGTTTCATTAAGCAATTGTGCCAGCGCTTTTGAAGCCATTGGACCACGCCAAATCGCGGCTTCATCTTGAGAAACTAAATAACCGATTGATTGAGTGTATATTCCCTTAGTATGAATCGGTTGCATCCATTTATTATCACGAACTTCTGGCTTCTCGTCTGTGGTGCCGAGCATTAAAGGAACCGATGGACCATAAATATCCGCGTCTAACAATCCTACCCGCGCACCAGATGCTGAGAAGGCCAGAGCAAGATTAACTGCTGTTGTTGATTTACCAACCCCTCCTTTCGCTGAAGTCACGGCAATGATGTTCTTTACACCTTGGACACTGCGACTCAAATGAGTTTCCAATGCTTTGATTCGAGTCGAAATCTGATACTGGAAGGGCTCTACGTGTTTGTGTTCAAACTGCGACTCTATCCAACACATCAAGGCATCTTTCAGCTCATGGTTTGCATAAGGAATGGTAATTTTAACTCCCCCCCCGTCCAAAGTAACCCAGCGTTCAAGTTTTGCCCAATCTGTAATCAAACATGGATGTTCAAACTGACAGAACCAGTCACAAAAATCTTGCCGTACATTTAGTTTTTGCATAGCTACCCCACAACCATTTTTACGCCATTATACTCGAATGATGCCACCTTTCTGAACCACAAAAAAACTACGGGGATCGACTAAGTCATAGCTTGGAGTAGGAGTGCGGATAGGGTAAACTTAGCCCCTATAACTACCAATTATTAACAAAGCGATTATTAAGTATGGCAAACGATTCAAGCAACCCAAACCCTAGGAAACTTTTGGTTACCTGTGCTCTCCCTTATGCCAATGGTTCCATCCACCTCGGTCACATGTTAGAGCATATTCAAGCTGACATTTGGGTTCGCTACCAGCGACTTCGTGGTAATACAGTAAACTTTATCTGTGCTGACGACGCGCATGGCACGCCAATTATGCTTAAAGCGCAGCAAATGGGGCTTACCCCAGAAGAAATGATCGCCGCAGTCAGTGAAGAGCATCAAAAAGACTTCGCTGGTTTTGATATTAGTTTCGACAATTATCACAGTACCCACTCTGAAGAAAACAGAGAGCTTGCTTCACATATTTACCTAGAGCTTAAGAAGAACGGCTTCATCTCAAGCAGAACGATTTCACAGCTGTTCGACCCTGAAAAAGAAATGTTCTTGCCTGATCGCTTTGTTAAAGGTACTTGCCCTAAATGTAAGTCTGAAGATCAATATGGTGATAACTGTGATAACTGTGGTGAAACATACAGCCCAACAGAGCTTATAGAGCCTAAGTCAGCTGTCTCTGGCGCGACGCCAATAATGAAAGATTCAGAGCACTTCTTTTTTGACCTACCCCAGTTCGAAAGCATGCTTCAAGAATGGACGCGTTCAGGCTCTCTTCAAACTGAAACCGCGAACAAAATGCAAGAATGGTTTGAGTCAGGTTTACAACAGTGGGATATTTCACGTGATGCTCCATATTTCGGTTTTGAAATCCCCGGAGAAAAAGATAAGTTTTTCTACGTATGGCTAGACGCTCCAATTGGGTATATGGGTTCATTTAAAAACCTTTGTAACAAGCGTTCTGATCTAGATTTTGAGGAATATTGGAGAAAAGATAGTACCGCTGAATTGTACCATTTTATCGGTAAAGATATTGTCTATTTCCATAGTCTTTTCTGGCCTGCAATGCTAGAAGGTTCGGGATTCCGCAAGCCTAATAATGTTTTTGTACATGGATACGTCACAGTTAATGGTGCGAAAATGTCAAAATCGAAAGGGACATTCATAAAAGCAAGCACCTACCTTGAGCACTTAGATCCTGAGTGTCTGCGTTATTACTACGCAGCGAAACTTAATAGCCGTATCGATGATCTCGACCTTAATTTAGAAGACTTTACTCAAAGAGTGAATGCTGATGTAGTCAATAAGATTGTTAATCTCGCATCGAGGAACGCTGGCTTTATTACCAAACGCTTCGATGGCCAACTATCAGCCACCTGTAACGAACCAGAACTCTATCGTGAATTTGCTTCAGCAGCAGATAACATTGCAGAACTCTACGAAACTAGAGAGTTTAGCCGCGCGATTCGCGAAATTACCGCACTGGCTGACAAAGCCAATCAATATGTAGATGAAAAAGCGCCTTGGGTAGTTGCGAAAGAAGAAGGTAAAGAACAAGAACTGCAAAATATCTGCTCTGTAGGCATCAACTTATTCAAAGTGTTGATGACCTACCTCAAGCCGGTGATGCCTGCTTTGGCCGCTCGCACTGAAGCGTTCTTAAATAAAGAACTGACTTGGAGTGACTTGTCTACCCCACTAGAGAGTCATAAGATCACTAAGTTTAAAGCGCTTTTTAATCGCATCGATCCTAAAAAAGTGGATGAGATGCTTGAATCATCGAAAGAAAGCGCCTCGGTCGAAGTTAAAGAACAAACGCAGCCTGCACAAAACGCAACAGAACTAAGTAAAGACCCCATTGCAGCAGAAATTGATTTCGATGATTTCGTAAAAGTTGATATGCGTGTGGCTCGTATTATTTCTTGTGAAGAGGTGCCAAAGGCGAATAAGCTCCTAAAGTTTCAGCTGGATATCGGCGGTGAAACTCGTCAGGTGTTTTCTGGAATTAAATCAGCGTACAAGCCTGAAGATCTTGAAGGCAAACTTACCGTCATGGTAGCGAATCTTAAGCCAAGAAAAATGAAATTTGGTATGTCTGAAGGCATGATCTTAGCTGCGGGCCCAGGCGGTAAGGATCTTTGGATACTAGAGCCACACGATGGCGCTCAACCAGGAATGCGGATTCTATAGTCAATAGAATTAAGCCTTACTCTATTTGGGTAAGGCTCTTTCCCATTCGATCGTAAAGAATAAAAAGTAGTCATGGGATCCATTACAGGTCCTGTAAATCAATCCACATAAAACATCGATTATTTATGGTCACTATTTCTATAAACTGGTGTATACCCAAGTAACCTCAAGATGCTAGATTCAGCGAGAATGACTTGCTTTACAGGCAATGCAACGATTTGAAAATCTAGTCATCTCAATTGAAAATCGGTAACGACGTATGTAAAGCAAGACAACTCGCCCTTTGGGAGCGTGCCACAGCACCGATTTCATCGTCAAATAACTTGGTAAGAGTCGACTATTTCGCTGCGTTATTTTCCTTGAACTCAACACAGTGGCATCGCTCTGAATACTGCATTTTGAAGTCACTTGGGTATACTAACACTACTACTTAAGCACCAGATTAGATTCAAATTTATTATTTAAAACGAATTAAAGATACTGTAAAAAATCAACTATACTTCTAAACTTCAATTACAAGCACTTTACTCCTTAAGGTCTCTATGCACCCGGATAATATCATCCACCTTTGTGGCGATATCAGTATCGACAAAAGACAAATGTCGATTCTGGTAGATGGCAATTCTTACAGGATGAATTACAATGAGTTTCATATACTTTCTTATCTCGCAGAGAATAGCAACAAAATCATCTCCAAAGACGTTTTACTCTCTGTTGGGTGGCCTGACAACGTAGTAACAGATGCTTCACTGCACAGAGCTATTTTTAGTCTAAGAGCAGTTTTGTCACTATCAAATGTTGAAATAAAAACGATTTCCGGACGAGGATATATTCTGGTCATAGATGATGACCACACAAGAGATAAAAGAGAAGAAGGTTCAGAAAAACACAGTATTACATGCAAAAAATCCCCCATTAAGAACAATATAATTATTATTTCAATATTATTTTTTTCAATTTCAATAATTAATATTGTTAATAAATTAAAAAGTAAATCAGATTTTATTGATAATAATTTTACTGTTTTAGAAATAAAAGATAGCACTATCCTAAAAAATAAAAATATATCATTACCTGAAGAGTTCTTATCAAAAGTTAAATCTAACCCTAGACATCTGTTTTACTTTTTTAATAAGAATAAATATTTTTACGAAATATCCACTTTTGATCCCAAAACAAACCAAAGTCAGAACTATTTTATAGAAAAAGAAAATTGGAAAAATTTTATTAATAGTTGGAGGGGATAAAATTGATAAAATATTATTTTCTTCTTTTTATTTCATTTGTATTTTTAATTTTTTCTTTTATTTTTGAAAGAGAAACCTTTGATAAATCAGAAATACTCAACAGCAACATTGTGATCAACCCGTATAAGAAACATCCGTGGAAGGAACAAATAAATATTCTTATTAGCAAAGATGGCCATTACCATACAACACTAACTCTTAAAGAAGAAGAAGAAAACAGTATAAATGTGTTTTCACTTTTTGGAATACTATCACGAGAGAGAGAAAACAGCTTCAAGATAAAGTCAACAACAAAATCAATGTACAATAAATCAGAATTTAATTTAAACTCAGAAATTATTAATGAATTATATGATCTAAACAATTTCACTATTATAGATTATTTTGATGTTATATACAGAGATAAAAGAAAAATAATTATTGAAAGGAAGCATGGTAATATAAATAGCCTAATGCTGACGCGAGAATAAAATTAATCAGGAGTGAGTATTATAATGACAATAACAAATAATGGAGTATACGAGTTCAATGATGTGATCATTGATACTAAAAACATGTCCATTATTCATAAAGAAGAAACTACCTCTCTAAGTTATAGCGACTTTTTAGTCTTCATTTACTTAGTAGAAAATAATAACAAAGTAGCAGAAAAGAGCACACTAATGTCTGAAGGCTGGCCTGGTAATATTGTCACGGAGTCTTCATTGCACAAGTCTATATATAACTTAAGATACGCATTAAGAAATACAGAGTGTATAGAAATCAAGACTATTCCAGGAAAAGGTTATTACCTATCATGTGAAAAAACTGACATCATATTATTAGATAATTACAGAAACACTGTAACAAACAACCATGATGATAAAGTAGTATTTTATTTTGGTAGAATTATTAGAAAAACCTCTTTAATGTTATCTTTAATAATGATCTTATCTTCTTTTATACTACTTTATATTACCTTCAATAAAAATGAAATATACAAAGATGAAAGATTCGAATTAATAAAATTTAATGGTAGTGAAGTTTTAAAGTTAAAAGAAACAGAAATACCTATAGAACTTAAAGAAATCTTAGAGCCTAACTACTGGTATTTTTACGCTTACTATAATCAAACACACCAAATCTCTGTTTATGATCAGAAAAAAAACTCAACAAAAAATTACTTTATTACAGATAAAGATTGGAAGGACTTCACTAAGAAATGGAGCACTAGAAATGATTAGGGACTTTTATCTACTATTTTTTTCATCTTTGTTACTAATTTTTTCTGTTTTTTCTTACTACAGGTATGATGTAAAATCAACGGAATTAGAAGGCAATATTATTTATAATCCATTTCAGAAAAACGAATGGAAGGAGAGAATAAACACATTTTTAAGTTATGATGGAAGCTATTTTTCCACTATAATTATTAAAGATGAATTTGGACGTTCTCATATATTCTCCTCTAATGGTGATATAGAAAAAACCAAAGATAACACGTTTGAAATAACATCAAAAAATAAAATGTTAAGTAAAAACAATATAAAAATGAAAGGTTCAGAAGCCTATACAAACCTCAGCAAGATTGATGGTTATAAAATTGTCGATTCATTTAATATCATTTATAAAGACAATAGAAAAAGAATATTGGAGAGGCCAAACAGGGATATCAAATTTATTCTACTAAAAAATAAGTAAGCTTATTTTCAGATAGAGCTACATACTTGATCACTTCAAGATGCGAGGCTTGGCGAGAATAAACTGCTTTACGGACACAATAAGGATTTGAAAAAACTTAATCATCGCTCATTGCAAAGCCGAAAAACTTTTAAAGACACCCAAGCGTCTTTTCATCGCTTGGGTGTATGTAGAATACTTCAATCTACAGCATCTTTCGAGCCGCTTCCACCACAACTTTTATCGAGCGGGCTTCAGTTTCTCGTAACGTTTCATGATCGGGGATCTCTTGTTGCGCACGATTAATGATTACCCCTGCAACACAACCCGCTTTCAGCCCTGAGCTTGCACACATAGTTAGAAGAGTAGCCGATTCCATTTCAAAGTTGAGTACTCCCATGCTTTGCCACTCTTGCATTGAACCTTGGAAACGTTTTACTACTCGGCCTGAGAAGGTATCATAGCGTTCTTGACCGGGATAAAATGTGTCACTCGACGCCGTTACCCCCATATGGACGGTCGCTCCAGCCTCTTCAACAGCCGCTTTCATTGCAGTTGCAACATCGAAATCTGCAACAGCAGGAAACTCCATTGGTGCAAAATGGAGGCTTGCTCCGTCAAGGCGTACTGAGCCAGTCGAAACAATCATATCACCGACATTAACATGTGGTTGAATTGCACCTGTAGTTCCAACACGCAAAAATGTACGAATTCCTAATTGTGCCAGCTCTTCCACGGCAATAGAGGTAGAAGGACCTCCGATACCAGTAGAACAAACAATCACAGACTCCCCGTTTAACTCAGCACGATAAATAGTGTATTCCCTATGCTGTGCAAGAAATACCGGATTGTCCATCTCCTCGGCAATTTTAGCTACACGTGCAGGGTCACCAGGAATTATTGCTAAGCTAGCACCAGCCAGATCAGATTTAGTCACACCAAGGTGAAAGACAGCTTGAGACATGAGTTACTCCTTGTCATTCGCCCCCGAACTCCTTAATTGCCGGGGACCATCTATTTAAAGAATTTGATACGGCGTTACTCTAACTAAAGTCGGGGAAAAAAATTCCGACTTAGATCACACTAAATGAAAAGCATCTTGTTGCACTTGCAAACCAAAGCGATCTTTGTCACAAAAAACGTCAAAAACAAACATTATGTTACATATAATTATGAATTACTATTTAGGAAGAAGCGTGCTTGTCAATAGGTTTAAATTTAAGTAATCGCAATGCATTCAGCGTAACAATCGCTGTTGCACCACTATCGGCCAATACTGCAACCCATAAACCAGTAATTCCCATTAGACTAGTAACTAAAAAGACGCCTTTTAATCCCAAAGCTAAAAATACATTCTGACGAATATTATTGAGTGTCGCTCGAGAAAGCTCAATCATGCCACTCAACTCAGTGAGTCGATTATGCGTAATGGCGGCATCAGCAGTCTCAAGAGCGACATCCGTTCCTCCTCCCATTGCAATGCCAATACTTGATGCTTTCATTGCAGGTGCATCATTAATACCATCTCCAACCATTGCAACACGGCTAACTTGAGCAAGTCGTTCAACGTGACTGACTTTATCTTCGGGAAGTAAACTAGCTTCAAAATCTAATCCAAGTTTTTGACTGATTTGCGAAGCCGCTCTGGGATTATCACCGGTTAACATTATGGGACGAATACCCAATGCTCTTAACGATTTAATTGCATTGATCGCGTCGTCTCTTAGCTGGTCTTGTAATGCGATAAGACCAATGTATTTGCCTTCTCCTTGTGTAACAACTACAACCGTTTTACCCTCAGATTCGAGCAATTCAATCTCATTATCTATATTTTTTGGCAGTGCTAGTGTTATTTTACTCGGTGCACTAACTTGATAACTTTCACCCCGAATGACTCCTCTCACCCCGACACCAACTAACGCTTGCCTATCTTCAGCCTCCGAGATGTCCAATTGCATATCTTTGGCATGATTAACTATTGATATAGCGATAGGGTGGCTAGAGCCAAGCTCTATCATGGCCACTTTTTCTACCAGTTCTTTCTTGCTCATACCTTCAATGGTAATAATATCTGTCACCAAGGGCTTGCCAATGGTTAATGTGCCCGTTTTATCGAAGGCAATCGTTTCAATTCCACCTAGTAACTCAAGTGCAGCACCTCCCTTAACTAATGCACCACGTCGAGCTGCAGCAGCCAGACCCGATGTAATTGCGGCTGGAGTAGAGATAACAAGCGCACATGGACAGGCGATAAGCAATAACGCTAATCCTCGATATAGCCAAGTATCCCATGATTGCGCAAAAAGTAGTGGGGGGACAGTAATGACACCCAATGCAACAATCATCATGAGAGGCGTATACCAGCGACTAAACTTATCTAAAAAACGCTCAAGGGGCGCTTTTCTCGATTCTGCTTCTTCAATCATATGAAGAATTCTATCAATGGTATTTTCACCTTGTTTAGAAGTTATAGTCAGAGATACCACTCGATCAACCACAA
>NZ_AEIU01000075.1 GCF_000165125.1 Vibrio caribbeanicus ATCC BAA-2122
GGTTAGATCGATGTAAATTAAAATCAATTACTTTTTTTTGAATACAATTAACATCGAAATATTTATAGGTTTTGTATTTGTTTAGTAAATAGAGTTTAGATTTAATATAAAGAACTTTATTCTGTTAATTTAATCTGGATGCTTATATTATATAATTATTAACTATGTTGGGATGGCACTATCCAGATTGTAAATATTATAAATTTAGTATTGTTAATTTTTATATTCATTTAACTGATAATTTTTAGTTTTTATATTCCCAAGCAACCTCAAAGTGCTAGTTTCAGTGAGAGTTGGGACAAGACAGTAGTTTGTATATGTGAAACCTACAATCGACAAAGACGTATGCAAAGTTACTCCGCCTTTGAATGCGTTTAAAATAGTCAGTTTTATGATTGGTTGATCAGGAACAGCTCTATATCAGTTATTTTAGCCTCTTTGAACTCGACTCGGTGGCGATGTTCCTAGTCCTATATTCTGCAGTCTCTTGGGTATATATTTATTTAGTTAGTGCACGTCCCAAGGTAACAAAGTAGGCTCGGAGGGCATGGTAAATTTCGATTCTGTGTGTGTGGTCAGGATAGATCAGTTGTGTGTCGGGTTTTGTTGTTCCTGAAACGAGATAAGGGTTGTTAATATCTGGGCATGACTCGATAGCAGACTCAAAAGCCCGTGCCATCATTTCTGTTGGTAGTGAAAAATATCGTTGAGATAGCGACATATCAGCTTTAACACTTCGCGTCACATAGTCGTGTTTATCTTTTTTATCGCCGTTAAGTAAGGCTGCACTAAATATGTCCATGAGGCGATCATTAAGTGGGTGAGGTAGGGGACATTCATCATTTAGCCAACAGTTGCTGGCAAACATGATTTCGCTTTGTGGCCCAGACCTATCGCCAATATCAAACGCTTTTTCTGCAATGTAGTGATCAAAGGCATGCCAAAACTCGTGGGCTAAAGCGCCGGCACCAGCATTCTTCGCTAAGGCTAATTCTCTTTGATTCGGTGCGTAATGAGCTTGTACCCCCTTTCTTCCTCCCGAGCCAAATGCCAACCCTAGTGTTGCGCGTAGTCCGATGGCTTCTGGCGGTAGTGAGAGGATATAGGCAAGATCGGCGAGTGAATCGAAGATTAAATTGGCAGCGAGATCTTTCTCTTCTCGTGTCACCCAGCGTCCAACACGAATACTGCCTATATTGAAAGTTTGTTTGATATCGATAAAGGATACTTGCTCTCCATGACGGTAGTCAGGGCCTTTTCGCGTTTTATATTTAAATTGAGTTAATTTCAATGGTTACCTTGTTTCATTGGAAAAACTTTCAGTATGTTGGCTTCTATTACTTAATAGTTGGTCAATGGCTATTTCTGCTTACATGCTTCATCTTTTCTACGTCAAGATAGGATAGACTCAAATATCGATGAGACATTGCTCTCAATTAGCCTAGTTTTCAAAGTATACAATGTGTTCTACCATTGTGTCACAGAATTAAAATCATCAGAAGCATGTTAATAGCTTGTGCTTGAAAGTTGGCAAGATGTAATAATATATGTGTCATAGATACATTTTGTTTTTTAAGTTAAAAACTAATTTTATTGATTTTATTTTTGTTAAAAACAAAGGTCAGACCACAAAATTAAAAAGAGTGAATTATCATTAAGGCGAAATTTATAATCGAGTTAACTTAAAGTGATAAAAAAAACACTCCTAACATTACTTTTTACTTCATTACCTTCAGGTATAGTGCATTCTGAAAACATGCTTACTGGTTTTAAAGTTGTTGATTTAGATCATCAACAAATCTTTGATATTTATAAAGAGCATAAAGTCGTTTACGATCGCCATGAGCAAATGCATGAAGCCTATGATGGTATGGTAACTGCAAACTATATGACAGTGATTAAACTAAGAGCCAGACTCGATATATTGCGATCTGACATAAACCATAAATATAGAAAAAGCGGTCTTTATGAACAGAGTTCAAGATATTCACTTATTGAGTTTATTGATGTATTACAGCGTATCACTGATAAACTAACTAAATTACAAACTCGAATAACAAAAAAGCCCAACTTATTGGATGAAAATTTTGCTACAAGTGTGAATACTGCTGTTTCAACTGATAGAGTTAAGAGAAAAACATTGGATATGACTGGCACACAGAATATTCAATCGGGCTATGCTAAGGAATTAAATTTAATCGCAGGTATTCTCAATGAAATTTGTAATGGATACAAAGAGAGACTATTACTCAATATAATAGAAAGAGGTTATGAACCGAGCCAAGACTCAAGACCATATACTGACCAACTTCATTTTGAGTTCTAATCTAAATAAAAAGGCACCCCACTAATGGTGCCTTTTTATCTGTTATTGTTGGTTAGTTCTGCGAACTGTATTGAAACTCAGAACTGGTAGGTTTAGAACGATAATCCGTCGTGGTTCCATTAAATAGATGATATTGCGACAGGTTATTGTAGTAGCTGCCCTCTTTATAAAGCTCTTGTGCCCATTCTTGCTCGTCACAGTTTACGGTCTTTTTGCTTACAACATTGTCTCCGATATTAAAGCACTGTGCTAGCTCACCTGTTTTGGCATTTATGGAAATCCCATGATCCTTTTTCATCCAGAAAAAGCCACTACCAAAAGAAAAACTTGAGCGCCCGGAATAATTCGGATCTAGCAATGAGTGTCCTGTAAACCATGGTGCGTATCCACCTAGCCAATCGAGCAGAGTAGGTGCTATATCACGTTGCGACGAGGTAATAGGTCTTATTTCAGTCGGCAGTGAACCATCGCTACTGTACATCAAAAAGGGAATCGCATTTTTCACAAAACCACCTTGGGATGTCCTTGCAGTGTGATCAGATACCACAACAACAACAGTAGGCTTGTCCAATTGAGACAATTTTTTATCGAGTTTGGGTATAAACTCACTAAGTTCAGAGTCTGCGTAATTAATCACGCTGCGTCTTTCGTTATCAGGTGTATCTTTGCCAAAACGGTATTCATGCCCTTCTGGGATAAAAGAGTCATGTGTTGTTCCTGTATTGATAGTAATAAGGAAAGGCTTGGTAGACTGACTGGTTTCTTCTATTTTATTAAGGGCAAAGCGGTAGATTGATGTATCCATATATCCCCAATAGTTCTTCACCGCCTCAAATGGAAAATCCTTTTTTCCGAGCGAGTGTTCAAAACCGAGTGTTTGCGAAAATGAACCGACAAGACCCTTTCCGCTTCCTTGGATAAAGGTGGTTTCCCAACCTCGGCTTTTTAAAATGTTGGGTAAACAAACATACTTTGAGGTTTGTAGTTGACTATTGCCAATAAAGCCATCGATTGGGTTAGGGTAGGAGCAAAATGTCGAAAACATACCTTGCACGGTACGATAGCCATCCGCATAGCTTGAATAGGCTGAGAGTGATTTTTGTCGAAGACTATCGAAAAATGGAGTGACATTTTCTCCACCAGAATAACTTTTGCTATCAATAGCTGGCCAACTTTCCAGCAATATGATGACAATATTAGCCTCTTTCAAAGAGCTTAAATTTTGCGCGATGCTGTTTTGTTTTGCGTATTTCCATTGCTTGAGCTCTTCACCAGTAGGCTCCGTGGTGATTTTTTCAACCGAGTGCTTTTTACCTGATGTTAAGTAATAGGTAATACTATACGGCGCAGACCACGCAATAAAAGCTTGGTCAGTATCTCCTATGGTATAAGCTCTCATTGGCGATTGCGGTGCATCACTCCAACCGCCGCGAACAAAAGTAACAGTGATCAATAGCCATGACAGAGCAAACACAATGCCTGTATACCACTTCGGTATTGACTGAGCTGAGAGTGGCAGCTTTTTCCAGATCAACCACGTGCAGGCAAAAAACCATAGTGTGCCGAGGCAGAAATCAAAAAAGTAATGACTAATAGTAGAAATAAAAAGCTCTTTTTCGACTCCACCGGCAGTAAACAATTCAAATGTGACATGCTTACTTGCATCTTTTGCGTACACGGCATCCGAGAAAGTGGTCCCAATAATCCACAACACTGCAAAGCTCAGCCATATTTTGATCAAAATGGAGATGTCTTTTCTAAAGGGTGTGGTAATGCATAGCAGTAAAAATATGGGAGCAGTTAGCAAAGCTGCAATAGTTCCATCAAGGCGAAGGCCAAAAAAGAGTGCTTCGATACCTGATTTCGATAAGAGTTCTACCGGTAATTGTTCGAAAGTGGCGAGAGCGATGCACTTGCTTAAAAATGCTACTACCAGTAATAAGGAAAATGTAATGATGGTATTCCTGACAAACATTGTTGCGTCCTGATTGCGGAGTTCTTCAAACGGTAGGTAACTTAGCACGATGAACAAAATTCACAAACCGAAATAAACACAGTTGTACCGGCACCTCTTTTTGGCACAGAATATGTTGACGAATGTCGAAATTACGTTGTTAATTTGTTGTCTAACGGAGTCTTGAAATGAGGCTGGTTCATTGGAATTGCTCTATTTTTCGGCAAAGACGAATCACAGATACTGGGCATTGTCTATAAACGCTTTGGTTAGCGTTTGAAAAAGACTATCTATACAGGGTCTTTGATTGGTATGAGAAAAGAGAGTTGTATGCACATCAGCCAGTATCTTATTTGGGTAACCGCATAACTGGTTACATAAGTTAACAGGCTCGACTATTTTGGGCATAACGGCATCAACTAAAATACAAGCTTGCGATAATACGACTCGGCTACCGTCCTTATTTAACACGACGCGCTGTGCTGTGCCGACCACTTTTTTTCCTTTAATATTTAAGTTGTAATCACCATCGCAATAAGAGTGAGGTGTGGCATGAATGTCGGTTTTTATTCCAAGACTTATAAAGAACTCGGTTAAAATTGAACATAAGTTTTGGTATGACAACTTGATGTCATAAGGGCGTTCGTTTGGCCACGGGTAGATATAAGAGAGGTTGATAATGCCTGGTAATTGTGGGACCGGTGCTCCCCCGGTTTTGCGCGCGATAAGGTGCCATCCTAGCGTTTGTAATGCAGTTATTAGTTCATCTGATTGACGCCATTTTTTCCCAGAAGGCAGCACGAGTGTTGGGGTTTTGGCTTGCCACAATATTAGGACCTTGGAGAGTTTCCCTGATTGTACTTGTTTGAGTAGTTTGCTCTCTTTTTCAAATACGTCCTCAATATCAATACTCTTAAATCGAACCAACTTATTTTGGGGTGCCATAAGATTACCGGACTAAAAATTTTAAGCTTTCATCATAATAGAAAATAAGTACTTAGTAGAAGTGTTTTTTAACGAGGTTCTGTACGAATAAAGAAGGCCCAGTATAAACTGGGCCAGTAAAGAATTAGTGATCAACTATATCAAAAAGTACCATAATGGCATGGGTTTCTACTGCACCAGAATCAAAGCCATACATGTTTCCATATTTGGGTTCAAGAGCTTCTTTTACTCCAGCGGCAATAGTATCCTGCCAACGTTTCACCCATATAAAGTGGTTTCTATCCGACAGTTTGGGCTCATAAGGCGCAATCTCTAATTGCTTATTTACCTCACGACGCAAGTCATCCAAGTAACCCAAGAGTGATTTAACATCATCAATTGAACCTATGTTACCATGACCACCATTAATGTATTGCCATTGTCCTTTGATTCCTTTTTTCAGTAACCATTTCAAATCCTCTTCGTAGCCATGGAAATCCTCTGCACCTGCAAAGTTATAGAAGGGCAGTTGATCAGGATTTATCATATCTGCAAAGTGAACCACCTTGTCATTTTTAACCCAGATTAATGTGTTATCAGGGGTGTGTCCGGCTCCTTTGGGTGCGATCATACGTATTTTTTGTTGACCAAATTTGATCGTTTTCGCTCTGTCTAATTTTATAACATTAGTAGGTAGGGGAACTTTGGCTTTAATTTGGTTGTTATCATCTTTTTCGGAGTGGCGCAGAATTTTGTCGTAAACTGCTGCGCTGGAATAAATACGAAGCGGCTCTGTTTGATGCTGTTCAACATAGTCAGAGACTTGCTTTGCTCCACCTACGTGATCTAAATGGTAGTGGGAATAGACCATAGCTGTTATTGGCTTATCAGTGATCTGTTTTATAGCTTTTAACACAGTATCGACTCTTTCAGATCCCAGTGGGTCTATCAGCATGACGCCAGCGTTATCATCAACAATAACAGTAGTATTATAATAGTTAACACCGATCCAATAGGTATTGTTTCCGAGTTTTTGGATTGTAGCTTGTTTATCGTCAAACTGCAGATCAAATAAATTATCGACCTTCTGGCCTGGCTTGAGGCTTTCGACTTTCGAAGCAGCCACATAGTTTCCCTGTGCTTGAGGAATTTGGTCAGGAAAAATGATCGCTTGGTTGTTGTTCTGGTGAGCTATTGCGGTCGTACTCGCAAATGCAAAGTAAAGCGAAGTGAGGTATATATTTTTGTTCATTGGCATAGGTTTCTCCTTATTTTGTACTCATGCTAGAAAAACACCGCTTTTCACTCCAATGCATTGTTGGCATACTCATTATGCGTTTAGTGAATAAAACAAAAGAAGAATGTTATGGTCGAGCGTGATTTAAACCTCCGAAAAATTGATCTAAATTTGCTACCGATTTTGGATAAGTTATTTGAATTTAGGCATGTTAGTGCAGCAGCTAAAGCACTGGGTATGAGTCAGCCTGCTGTAAGTCGTGCACTCCAGCGTTTGCGGTCTCTATTTAATGATCCTTTGCTTGTGAAAGTAGGCACGAGGTATGAGTTGACCGAGAAGGCCAAGGCAATTGAGGTCGGGCTTGTTTGCGTGCAACGTGATATTCGGGGACTACTTAATCAAGAGCCTTTTGATCCGTCTCATGCTGCGGGCACTTTTACTGTTGGCGCACTAGACTTTGAAATAATGATGCTGTTACCCGGCTTGATAAAGAAGGTGCGAGAGCAGGCACCAAAATTAAAGATTGAAGTGATGCATTATCATGCAACTGTATCCGTTCAGGATTATTTGGAAAAGTACGCCGATTTACTTTTATATTCCACGAATAATTGTGGGGAACTCATCTACAAACAGCGGCTTTTTAGCGATAATTATGCCGTTATCATGTGCAAGAAACATCCCCTTAATCAAGGTAAGTTAGATCTGGACGCGTATGCTAATGCACAGCATGTCATTGTTTCGGCCAATGGTATTGATGAAACATCGATAGATAGGCAGTTAGCGAGACTTGATCGTAGCCGAACCGTGATAAGCTCGATCCCCCATTTTTCTCTTGCACCTGATATCGTGACAAACACCGATCTCTTAGTGACTCTACCAAGTCGCATCGTAAGAAGGTTGGCCCACCACTATTTTTTTTCTGAAGCTAGTCTACCTTTTGAAATGCGTGATTTTCGCGTTGAGCAGTTTTGGCACCACCTTCACCATCAAGACGATTTACATAAATGGGTTCGTGATTCAATGAAAGCAGTGGCTGACGAGCTTTAACGTCATTGTGACTGGTAGATAGAAATTAAGAGAATATGCAATAAGATATAACTGATAAGTTTCACTTGATATTTCAATCTTTCTGATTGTGTTTTTTAATCGGTTAGAAAATTAACACGATTATATCCTAAATTTTTCGATATAAAATTTACTTATATTATTTTCGTAGATATTTAAAACTAAAGGTTTTAATATCTTTTTTAGTCTGAATAAATTAAGTATTAATCATTTAAATAATAATGTTAGTAAAATAGGTTGAAGTTATGGATTTGGAATTAACGACAGATAAATATAAGCATTTCCTAATTGAATTTAGAAAAGCAGATATCCAAAATGCAGCATCTAAGTCAGAAACTACTGTCAATGTTGCGGGCGCTAGTTACCACTTTAGAGCGCCGAATTTTCAGTTGGTTGCCTACACCACAAATAACCAGCGTTTTGATTTAACCGACTATAACCATGTTGATGTTCCCAAGTCAGTTGATTTTGGAAAGCTCTCTAACGCTTTGTCTTTGGGAGGAAATGGCCAAACCAGAATGAATGGCAATTTAAGCACAGTGGTTGCATTTACCTCTGAGGCTGCTCGCTCGAAAGTTGTTGAGCATGCATTTATCAAAGTTTTGCTCAACCAGACAATCATGCTGTCTGACTACGAGGTTTTATTTAAAGCTTATAATCAACCTGCAAGGTTTAATGGATTTCTTAATCAAGACAACACCTACAATAGTACGTGGCGTGCACTGAGAAAAGAAGATTACCTTCACTTTTTTAACTCGCAAGAGTACACAGGCAGTTTTGAGAAAATACAGTCAGAAATTGTTAACTTATAGATTAATAGATTGATTTTAGCTCAAACAGATTAAAAACTAAGGCAAGTTGCTCTTGCGAGGTAACTTGCCTTGATCACTATCCTCGCCATATTTTAATGGCGATTTTGTTCACTGTTAATGACCGCGAGTGTATTGAATTTTTAAGCTCTTGATATCAAATCCACAATCACTTAGAGGAGGGTACCGAAAATAGCCATCGCCACTGGAGAAGGTATACGACTTACCTTGGAAATTTTCTTCACTAAAAACGACGATTTCATAGCAAGGACTAAAATCGACATTGGTAAATTTTTCGATAGGTACGATGACCTCGGTTTCGCCAGAATTATTGTCCTTACGAGATAATGCGGGATAATCTTGTAAAGCAAGGTACATATGCTCATCTTGGCCACTATGATAAAAACGTGGCCCCTGGAAATGAGAAGCGTAGATGTGTTCATGGAAATAAAGGTCATTATACACTGCTGGGCCATTCCCCCATGCTTTATAACCATTATCAATCATTTCTTTTTGCCCATTCGCTACACCGCGTTGAGACTCCATTTTACCGATCCACTCATCAGTAAGTGGCATTATATCTTGATGGTTTTCATTATGCAGATTCCAAAACTCATTGTATTTAGTCACGAATTTGTCAAAATTATGCAGTCCTGCCAAGATTTTAAGGCGATTTGGATAGACATACCCAAGCTCAATATCGAGATAGCGCTGCAATGCTTTGTAGCCATCCCAGCGGTTATCGTATCCGTGAAGTGGCCTTTTATCACTGTAGGTTGATTCGTCGCCCAACTGGTAATCGTACATCCTCGATACATTGGTACAGCCATTGTAGTGGCCATCTAATTTTCCTGTGCGGTAATCGATGGCAGACTGCATTGCGTTATCGAGGTACTCTCTTGACTCTATGAAGAATGTTTGGAACTCCTCATAAGTGTTATAAGTTTCTAGGCTGGCAGTTGCCGAGCCCATAATCGAGCCATAAAGAGTAAAGAGGCGATCGAAATAGGGAAAGCTGGCATGCTTTGCACAATTTGGATTAAACACTCTGTGCTTAGTTATTTGTATGTTATTGATTAAGCAAATAAAACGGCTTCTTATTTCTTCATTTGGAAAGTCTATACCTGGCCCCCATTGGTCGGGGTTATCGTCTAAATAACGACTTATCTTATCGAACTCTTCTTCGGCAGTAATCAGCTCATTTTCAATGGATTTGAGCTCTACGTCAGTTACTTTTTGGTCAATATATTGGTTGATTTGGTTGGCATATGTTTTCCACCTTTGGATTTGCGCCCCTCTATCATCAAAAATCCAGCCTACAAACAGGCCAGTTACCGCAGAGAGCGCGGCGGCACCGGGGATAGGGAGATCACCGATGAGACCAATCGCAACGGTCTTATAGTACTCTTTCACATAGTCAAAGCAGGTTTTTTCTTCGGGTTCCCAAGGGGCCTCATAGGCCTTGATATGCTGATTTTCAGAATGCTTTAACTGTTCAGTTTGCCAAGTATCGACCATTGTATTATGTAGTTTGAGCGAAGATACAAGGACTTCCTCGTTATCTAATTTACCTAGAAACTCAATCGTGCCATCAACTACACATTGAGCGATAGAAAAATCGATGTTCTCAACGTAGCGAAGCGCTTCTTGGCTGGCAAAGTGCTCTGTAATTGTATTTAACTTGTCAAGATTTTCGTTGTAGGGCATTAATGTCGTCAGTGCTTTTTCTTTGGCATGATCTTGGACATAAGCAAATTGGTTATTGGGCCCACAACGCATAACTTTTACAGCATTATATCTTTGTTCATAAGCACATGCAGTGGCTCTATCGAGAAGCTCCAAAGACTTGTAGGTCAAAGAGACGGCAGCTTCCAAATGGTCTTCACATTCTCTAAGCATTTGCATTCCTTGAATCATTGCAAAGTGAAGAGAAAAGACTTGATCAAAGTAGGGCAATGAGAAGTGCAACGCATTTTTTTGAGCAAACAACTGCTGTTCAAACTCTTCAACGTTTTGTGCTAGTTGGACAAGTTTTCTATAACTATCACCTGTATCTTCAAGGGGTAGTAACTCATTGAACGAGGCACATAGAGAGTTCAAGGTTTGATCAAATTGTGGCTTAGATTTGTATACCTCTGGACAGTTGATACCAGCAAATAAGGTATTAATCCGTTGCATATTTGGCTGTGGCCATTCCGTGTAGAAGCCTTTATCTTCATCGTAAGTAAATAAAGGGCTTACATTAATTAATTCGGTAATATTAGTAATAGCACTGCCATTGGATAATAGGTTCATGGTATTTCCCATTAGTTTTTGAGTGGTTTCGAATCGTCGAAAAATATTTCATGTAACAGAATCAACGACTGTGACGTGTATCACCTATAAATTAATGACAAAGGTAAAATAAAAATAAATGTGTACTAATTAAAAATTGTTTATATTTCTTTTTAAATGTAATAGAAAGTTGATCTAACTCTTTTTTTTCAGGTTATTTTCGATTTATCTGATACTTAAGTCTAAATTTACCATTGTTTTTTCGACTTTTATCTTGTTTTTCCGTGCACTTTTTATGCTTGCTTTTTATTGCTTTGCAACTACGATAAATGTCTATTTCTTTTTTTTAATATCTGAACCCTGTATATTGAATTAATTAGGAGATAGCACATGTACAGATTATAGTAGGACGTCGACCTCTATATTTTGGAGTTACGAGGTGGACGGTAAATTTTGAACATCAATATTCATTGAGCGGCGGTTTTTGCTCATATTTAGAAATTGCTAATTTATATTCAAATAAAATAAAGCGATTTGTGTGTTTTTCTTGGTTACCTGATCTAGCTTTTGGGATTGATATGGAGACAGGATTGCTACTCTCACCCATGCTTGAAGGTCAATCACTCTTGCTGGCTTGCAAGAGGAATAACTAGAAAAAACTGAAACATATGTGAGACTTATATAATATATTTATAATTCTGTTTGTATCTAAACCCATATGCACCGTTAGCTAAATTTAAAAATGGATGGGTTGTGATAGGATCTTGGGTTATCGGTAAGACTGGATGTGGTATTTCTTTTCGTGAATCAGATAAATTGATTACAAATGATGTGGCGCGATTCGTGCCACACATTATTATTTAGTCAGGATATAGAAATGTCTTTACAAAACATAAAAACACAATCAAAGGCCTCAGCTCGTGATAGGACTTTTGTTGACATTACCATCATATATCACGACCATGTTCCAACTAATTTTGTTTTAAATGAAAATCAGATGATTATCGAATCAGTTGGTATAAACGTAAACCCTATCGACATTAAGAATTACTAGATATGCAGCAGAGATTCTCCAAGAAGCTAGCTGAACTTTGGGATCAGTACTTCTCCAACATTGTAGAGGCTTTAAGTAAACTACATTTAGGCCTATTGACATTGAGTTTTGTCTTTATTGTTTATTTTGGCTATCTCCTTATAGGAGAGGGGCATTTAATCGAATCCCCGATAAGGATTATTTACTATTTGGTTACCGTAGGCTCGACAGTGGGTTTTGGAGATCTATCTCCTTCAACTCCCTCTGGACAGGTATTTACGGCATTGTTTGTTATTCCGGGCGCTCTGGGATTATTCGCACTGGTTGCAGGTAAATTATTAGCCAAAGGAATGTCGCTTTGGTATAGGAAGCAGAAAGGTATGCATAACCTAAGAAACAAATCTGATCATATTGTTTTAATTGGATACAACCCAAATCGAACTCCATCACTGATAAAGCAGATTACACGTGAAGACAAAAGAGACATAGTGCTTATTTCCTGCGAACAGCATGAAAACCCAATGCCGGATCTGACGTCTTTTATTAATGTTCCTTCATTTACAAATGAAGATGAGCTTGAACGGTCTGCTTTAAGTAAAGCTAGCTGTATTATTATCGATACAGATACTGATGAAAATACGTTGACAATATCTCTCTTTGCTAGCGCACTTAATGGTCATGCTCACTTAGTGGCTCATTTTAGTGACTCGGTAAAAGCTAAAATCCTCAGGCAGCAGTGCCCTAATGCTGAAGTGATATCAAACCTCAGTACAGAACTTCTCGCAAAAAGTGTGATTGATTGTGGTTCCAGTCTCCTGCATAGTGAGATGGTAAGCGCTGAGCGTGGTCAAACCCAATACGGAATTGAAGTTCAGTCTAAATCTTCATTTAAGATAAAAGATGTTTTTATTGACTTTAAGCTAAAAACTGACTCAACGATTATTGGCATGAGACGACAAGGCGAAGAAGTTGTCTTGCTTAATCCCGGTCTCGATACGATAGTGAACTCCGGCGACACTCTCTACTACATTAGTGACGAAAGGGTTGAGTTTAATGCTTGGCCTGAAGTTGGAGACCCAGCAAGTTAAATAACGTATACCCAAGTAACCTTAAGGTGCTAGGTTCAGCGAGAGTGGCATGCTTTGTAGACAACGAAATGTTCTCAACATCTCGTCACCTCAATTGAATATCGGTAACGACGTGTGTAAAGCAAGACAACTCGTCTTGCAAGTGCGTGCATTTTACAGTTACTTGGGTATATACATTACAAATACAGTGTGACTTAGCCATCCTTTTTTAATTCCTCTTTAATTTTCAATCGAAACGTTTCGATGGAAAATGTGATTTAAGATTGATTTTTTAAATCTTATAACTATCAATAAAAGATCTTTCTCACAGCTTATGGAACTCTCTCTAGCGGAATTTCTTGATGCTTTTATTATGCATCGAAACGTTTCGATGATGGTTCGTACAGTCAGTGCGGACAGAAAATACATTATTTTATAACTCAACCTTCATGTAACCGAAGAACAACGAGATGAAAAAAAGTACCCTGATTAACGCCGAACTTTCTGGCTTGGTTGCTTCATTAGGCCATACCGATGAAATTACAATTTGTGATGCTGGTTTACCTATTCCAAGGCAAGTTCAGCGTATAGATTTAGCATTGACTTATGGTATACCCAGTTTTCTAGATACAGTCACAACTATCCTGTCTGAATGCCAGGTTGAAGGTGTCGTCTTAGCCAAAGAGTTTGCCAAAGTTAGTCCAGCTCACCATGATGCACTAATTTTGGAATTGAGAAAGGAAGGCGATAAAAGTGGTAGGACTATCGATATTACTTATGTTCCCCATGAGGTATTTAAAGTTCGAACTCAATCGAGTAAGGCAGTGATAAGAACCGGGGAGTGTACCCCTTATGCGAATATAATTTTTCAATCTGGCGTTGTGTTTTAAATCAATATATCAGGGCCCATTATGACAAAAGCCATTTTACAACTTAACGACATAAAAAAGTCCTTCCCTGGCGTTAAAGCTTTAGATGGGGCGAGCTTAAACGTTTATCCCGGTCGAGTTATGGCTTTAATGGGTGAAAACGGAGCCGGCAAATCTACGCTGATGAAAGTGTTAACAGGTATCTACCAAATGGATTCTGGAAGCATTATTTATCAGGAACAGTCGACACAATTTAATTGTCCTCGAGATTCTCAACTTGGGGGAATCAGCATTATTCATCAGGAACTAAATCTTATTCCTGAACTGAGTATTGCTGAAAATATCTTTCTAGGACGAGAGCCCACGAGTCTACTTGGAAGGGTTTGTTGGAAACAAATGTACCATGAGGCGGATAAGTTGCTTGCAAAGTTGGGTGTAGAGCATTCCTCAAAAACCTTGCTTGGTACTTTGAGTTTGGGTGAGCAACAGATGGTAGAGATTGCTAAAGCACTGTCATTTGAGTCCAAAGTTATCGTTATGGATGAACCCACAGACGCCCTTACTGAAAAAGAGACAACCGCATTATTTCAGGTGATCAATGAATTGCGGCAACAGGGGTGCGGTGTGGTTTATATTTCTCACCGTCTAAAAGAAATCTTCGACGTGTGTGATGATATTACGGTGCTGCGCGATGGTAAGTTTATTGGCCAGTGTTCGGTAAATGACACTGATGAAGATAGTCTCATAGAAATGATGGTTGGGCGTAAACTCGAAGATCAGTACCCGCGTATTGATGTCAGTCATAGTGGTGATTGTCTCGAAGTCAACGACTTGCATGGTGAATGTGTTTATGGGGCTAGCTTTTCATTGAGGCGTGGCGAAATTTTGGGAGTGTCTGGTTTGATGGGTTCTGGTCGAACCGAGTTGATGAAGCTAATTTGTGGTGCCCTTAGAAAAGACAAAGGGACGGTTCGGCTAAACAACAAATCAATTGAACCATCAAGTGCCCAAGACGGGTTAACTGAAGGCATCGCTTATATTTCAGAAGATCGCAAAGGAGAAGGGCTGATACTGGGGTTATCCGTAAAGGAGAACATGTCGCTTAGTTCCCTTCATACTTTTAGTAAGAAACTCCAAATTGATCACTCCAAAGAGCGCTCATCGGTCGATGATTTTATCAATTTATTTAATATTAAAACCCCAAATCGCGAACAAGTTATTGGTCACTTATCTGGCGGTAATCAACAAAAAGTTGCGATTGCAAAAGGTTTGATGACAAACCCAAAAGTCCTAATCCTAGATGAGCCGACTCGTGGAGTCGATGTTGGTGCCAAAAAAGAAATCTACCAATTAATCAATAAATTTAAGGCCGATGGTATGAGTATTCTCTTAGTATCTTCTGAGATGCCAGAAGTCCTTGGAATGAGTGATCGAATTATCGTTATGCACGAGGGACAGGTAAATGGCATATTTGACGCTAAGACTGTCGATCAAGAAACACTGCTTGCCTGTGGGGTCGGCAAAAAGGTCAATGAGGAATTAGCATGAGCACTGATCGTCTCAAACAATCAAAACCTATGAGTAAAAGATGGCTGAGTAAAGCCTGGGTAGTAGAGCAAAAATCATTGATTGCCTTAGTGTTCCTGATTGTTGTTGTGTCATTTTTAAATCCCAACTTTTTCACAATAGATAATATTTTGAACATCCTTCGCCAGACCTCTGTGAATGCCATTATTGCTGTCGGCATGACTCTAGTAATTTTAACTGCAGGGATCGATTTGAGTGTTGGTTCTGTGTTGGCATTGTGTGGGGCAATTGCAGCAAGCATGATTGCTATAGAAATCCCTGTATTAGTGGCTGTCCCCACAGCTCTTTTCGCTGGTGCGTTATTAGGTGCACTGAGTGGGATAATTATTGCTAAAGGCAAGGTTCAAGCATTTATTGCGACGTTAGTCACCATGACTTTACTGCGCGGTGTCACCATGGTTTACACAGACGGACGGCCTATATCAACAGGGTTTACCGATACCGCAGACACATTTTCATGGTTTGGCACTGGCTATGCGCTGGGTATACCAGTTCCAGTTTGGTTGATGGTGATAGTGTTTGCTGCGGCTTGGTATCTGTTAAATCATACTCGATTTGGCCGCTATATATATGCGCTCGGTGGTAATGAGTCTGCAACTCGTCTCTCTGGTATCAATGTCGATAGAGTGAAAATAGGTGTGTACAGTCTCTGTGGTTTGTTGGCCGCACTTGCAGGTATTATCGTTGCTTCACGTCTCTCTTCTGCGCAGCCTACTGCAGGAATGGGCTATGAACTGGATGCCATCGCTGCCGTGGTTCTTGGCGGAACAAGTTTAATGGGAGGCAAGGGACGGATCATGGGCACTTTAATCGGTGCGCTCATTATTGGCTTTCTAAACAATGCTCTCAATCTATTGGACGTCTCCTCTTATTATCAAATGATTGCTAAAGCTGCCGTAATTTTACTCGCGGTCTTGGTTGATAACAAAAGTAAATAGTGAAACAAGATAAAAATAAGAGCCAGTAAACAAAGCACTGGCTCACCCTACAGTAAGGATTAAAATGATGAAAAAATTAACGACTCTACTTTCCGCAGCTCTGCTTGTCTCATCCGTTTCGATGGCTGCTCAAGCAAAAGATACGATAGCGATTGTGGTTTCTACTTTGAATAACCCATTTTTCGTCACCATGAAAGAGGGTGCGGAAGCAAAAGCAAAACAGCTTGGGTACGATTTGATTGTGCTTGATTCACAAAATGATCCAAGTAAAGAACTGTCGAACGTCGAGGACCTGACCATAAGAGGTGTGAAAGCTATCTTGATCAATCCTACTGACTCGGACGCTGTGTCTAATGCGATTAGAATCGCAAATCGCTCTAACATCCCGGTATTAACATTAGATAGAGGTGCCAGCCGTGGTGACGTTGTTAGCCACATTGCTTCAGATAATGTGGCCGGGGGGCAAATGGCGGGTCAATACATCGTAGAAAAAGTTGGCGAGCAAGCCAAAGTGATCCAATTAGAGGGAATAGCTGGCACTTCAGCTGCCCGCGAGCGTGGTGAGGGTTTTATGAATGCTGTTAAAGAAAATAAAATGGAATTGCTCGCAAGCCAACCTGCTGATTTTGACCGAACTAAAGGTCTCAATGTGATGGAAAATTTATTGGCTGCTAACCCCGATGTGGAAGCAGTATTCGCACAAAATGATGAGATGGCATTGGGTGCGTTGCGTGCGGTACAAGCAGCAGGAAAAAAGATATTTATAGTCGGATTTGATGGAACTAAAGATGGAATTGCTGCGGTTAATCGTGGCAAGTTAGCTGCAACTATTGCGCAACAACCAGAGTTGATTGGTGCCTTAGGTGTTGAGACAGCGGATCACATGTTGAAAGGTGATAAGGTTAAAAAGCATATTCCAGTTCCACTCAAAGTGATTGCAAAATAAACATTATTTTTCTTCCTTTATACATCTTAGGTAAAGAGGAAGGGTAAATTTGTGTCTTTGACCCTTTAGATGCGCTGATTGCATATCGAAAGGTCAAAGTCATTTAGTATGTTAACAGGCTTATCTTAAGCTCAGGAAGTACGCATGAATAAGTTAGTCGTTTTGGGGAGTGTTAATGCAGATCATGTTCTCCAAGTACCTTCTTTTCCTCGCCCTGGAGAGACAGTACAAGGTTCTAATTATCAGGTGATCGCAGGTGGGAAAGGTGCTAATCAGGCAGTTGCTGCAGCACGATTAAATGCTGATATTGGTTTTATCGCAAGCGTCGGAGATGATTCTTTCGGGATAAATATCAGAGAGAATCTGAGACTCGAAGGTATCAATATTGATAGCGTTAAGATGCACCCTAACTGTCCAAGCGGTATTGCGATGATTCAGGTTACCGATAGTGGTGAAAACAATATTTGTCTCTCACCAGAGGCTAACGCTAAATTAACAGCAGAAGCGATAGAGTCAGCACTAGAAAAAGTTCGTCAAGCTGACTATTTATTGATGCAGTTAGAAACCCCAATCTGCGGTATCGAGAGAGCAGCGCAAGTTGCAAAGGAAGCGAAAACTAAAATTATCTTAAATCCAGCACCAGCTCGAGAACTCTCAGATGAGCTACTTTCGAAAATCGATATCATTACACCGAATGAAACTGAAGCCGAATTATTGACCGGAGTGAAAGTTGATGGTGCAGAGAGTGCACAAGAGGCGGCCAAGATTCTCCATGAAAAAGGCGTTGATGTGGTGATCATAACCTTGGGCGCAAAGGGCGTGTTTTTGAGTGAAAGAGAACAGGGCGAGCTCATTCCAGGTTTTTGTGTTGAAGCAAAAGATACCACAGCAGCGGGCGATACCTTTAATGGTGCATTTGTCACTGGTTTATTGGAGCAAATGACAGTAAGATCAGCAATTAGCTTTGCACATGCCGCGGCTGCCATTTCAGTGACTCGTCTAGGGGCACAAACGTCGATTCCAAACAGGCATGAGGTGGAGGTCTTTAAAGAAAGTCAGTATTGAGGGAGGTAATATGGCGACAATGAAGGATATTGCTAAGTTAGCGGGAGTTTCCACCTCTACGGTTAGCCATGTTATTAACCAGACCCGGTTTGTTAGTGAAGAAATTTCACTTAGGGTCAATAATGCAGCAAAAGCGTTAAACTATTATGCACCGTCAGCATTGGCTCGCAGTCTGAAAGTTAATCGTACCAACACAATAGGAATGTTAGTGACGACTTCAACCAATCCTTTTTTTGGTGAAGTCGTAAAGGGTGTTGAGAGAAACTGTTATCAGCAAGGTTACAACCTTATTCTTTGTAATACCGAAGGCGATAACGCTCGAATGCGTGATTCAATTAACACCTTAATGCAAAAGCGTGTTGATGGTTTTATATTGATGTGCTCTTCGCTTGAAGGTGAGCGTATTGATGTATTTGAGCGTTATCCGGACGTTCCTGTCGTTGTTATGGACTGGGGACCTATGCTGTTCACCAAAGATAAAATTCAAGACAACTCTCTATTGGGGGGCTATTTGGCAACCCAGCATCTTATTGATAACGGTCATACCAATATCGGCTGTATTACGGGCCCGCTTATCAAATATCAGGCTCAAATGCGATATGAAGGTTATAAGCGTGCAATGTTAGAGAAGGGGCTTGAATTTAACGCCGACTGGATCGTTGAGTCAGATTTTGAATGTGAAGGTGGTTATCATGCTTTTAAAACCATGTCGGATAGAGGCCGTTTACCCAGTGCTATATTCGTTTCTAACGATATGATGGCAATGGGAATGATTAACGCAGCGAGCGAATTGGGTATTCAGGTACCCGAAGATCTTTCCATCATAGGTTATGATGATGTCCACATTGCAAAATTTATGACGCCTTCTCTTACAACCATCCATCAGCCTAAATATCGTCTTGGTGAAGCTGCAGTGGATACGTTATTACGCAAGCTTAATCATCAATCGGATCAGCCTGAAGTCGTACAACTAGAGCCGACTTTGGTTGTTCGTAAGAGCGTTAGAAACATTACTGATATTGAAACTTCTGAATACGCAAATAAAAAATGAATATAGTTGATAATGATAGTTATTTTGCTCGGTCTTTTGACAAAGGCTCAGTCTCTGAAGAAAATTTTAAGGGTATTGAGTTCGAGGAATGCCATTTTACAGATTGCGACTTTTCTGACGCCTGCTTTCAGGATTGCCGTTTTATCAACTGTACATTCAAATCTTGTAATCTAAGTCTGACTAAGTTTCCTAGAACTCGATTCATGGATATCAGCTTTTCAGAATGTAAGTTAATTGGCATAGATTGGACGAATGCAGAATGGCCCGTTTATCATAATGATTTTGGCATTAAATATTATCGATGCATCCTTAATGATGCGTCTTATTATGGCTTAACCTTGCAAGAGCTGGTGTTTGAAGAATGCACGGTTCGTGATGCTGACTTTAGGGAGGGGGATTTCTCTAAGTCGAGTTTTATTGCCTGTGAGTTGAACCGAAGTTTGTTCATGCACACGAATCTAGAAAATGTAGACTTCAGTGATTCCTCCGATTTTACCATCAACGTGCTACAAAATCGCGTGACGGGAGCAAAATTTTCTCGATATGAGGCATTGAATTTACTTGAGAGTTTAGATATTGATTTAGTTGACTAAAAGAGTCTAACATATCCAGAGTTCTCAGATTACCGGATTGAGCGATAATAGCTTAACTTGTAGGTGAAGGCGTCTTGTTAACTTTAGTTAATTGGACATATCTAGATTTAAATCAACAGATATCGAGATTGTATAAAAATGGGAAAAGTGGTTATTCGGCCCGCCACCCAAAATGAATTAAAAACGATTTATTCTCTTGTGACGTCCAATAAAGAGTGGACTCGGTATAATGGGCCTTATTTTTCTTACACGCCCCCGTCTTTAGAAGAATTCAAAAGCACAACGTTTGCCTCTCTTTTGGTAGGACGAGATGCTCAGGTCATTGTCTATGAAAATCATGTGGTTGGTATGGTCAGTTGTTATTGGGAATGTAAAGAAACACGTTGGCTAGAGGCAGGCATCGTGATTTATGACGCTTTATTTTGGGGAAAAGGTATCGCGTTAGAAGCAATCCCACTTTGGGTTTCCCACCTCTTTAAGCACAATACAATTGAACGAGTGGGTTTGACAACATGGTCAGGGAACCCCCGAATGATGGCTCTTGCTGAAAAGCTGGGTTTTCAACAAGAAGCAAGGCTTAGGAAGGTTCGTTATTATGAGGGGTGTTATTATGACTCAGTAAAATACGGACTGCTGAGATCTGAATGGGAACAAAACTCTATACCTAAGTGACTTCAAAATGAAAACGCTTTGAGTGGTAATTACTCATCACTTAATAAGTCACTGATCCATTATTAAATTTGTCTTTTAGAGTTCATTAACTCACTATTATTATTTTAATATTGCTGGAATAGCTGTAGCTGTGAAGGCTACCTCCATTATTGAATTATCGAGTGTTTTGTCACATTTACAGCCTATGTTTTAATTCATCTGCGTAAACTTTCTTACTTATAACCCCATAACCGCTATCAACTTTAGCCAGAGGAAAGATGATGAATAAAACAGTGCATAAGTATCTTACTATACTCGTGCTCTCTTTGGCTGGAAGTTCTATCTATGCTCTCCCTTATATAAAGTATGTATTTTATGACGTTCAGCTTTCTGTGATGAACATCAGTCATATGGAATCTGGCATGCTCATTTCAGTCTACGCTCTTGGCTGCATGCTCACTTACATTCCTGGGGGGATGCTGACTGACCGTATCTCTCAGAGCAAGGCAATGGGGTTTTCATTGATAGGTACTGCAACTCTTGGGGTGGTGTACATGTTTACGCTATCTTATAGTGTTGCTCTGGTTATCTGGTTTCTTTTTGCTGTCACGACGACTTTTGTATTCTGGACTTCTTTGATTAAAGCCATAAGTTTAGTTGGTGAAGAAGACGAACAAGCGAGACTTTACGGTCTCTATTACGCTGGAAATGGTCTAGCTGGAACAGTGATCAATGTTCTCGCTTTAAAGATATCGACACTTACTGAGGATCCTACTCAAGGCTTTATTTATTCTCTAGCAACGTTATGCTGTTTTTGTTTGTTTTGTGGCATTTTGGTCTTACTTGTTATTCGAGACACGAATAAGGTAGAGGCGCTGGATGAATTCAATTTTGCTGACGTAAAAGGACTCTTAAAGATGCCAACCTTATGGTGTTTTTCCCTGATCGTCTTTTCAGGTTATGCTGTCTCAAGCAGTACCGCCTATTTCACTCCTTATCTTTCAAATGTGGTTGGTATCTCGATTGAGGATACTGGCTTATTTTCGATTATTCGGAGTCATTTATTTTATCTTATTGCACCTTTAGGCGGTTATCTAGCTGATAGAATATTTCAATCGACAGCTAAACTCTTTACCCTCCTTTTCAGCCTATTAGCACTGACTTTATCAGGTGTCTTGTTTCTTCCTAGTTCAATGGGAGAGCTATGGATAAGTGTTTATACATTGTTACCGGGTGCTTTTGGGCTCATGCTCTACGGCTTGGTATTCTCGATCATACGTGAAACAGGTATTCCATTAAAAGTTGCAGGGACGGCGATAGGTATTGCATCTCTAATCGGATACACTCCAGACTTATTTATGTCGACTTTATTTGGCTATTGGCTCGATCGCTTCCAGAATGATGGCTATTGGTTAATTTTTCTTACTTTAGCTGGTATTTCAGTATCAGGGGTAATTCTCTCTGCCGTTGTTTTCAAGAAAAATATTGGAGTAAAAGAGGTGACAGTAGAAAGGAGCGAGTTGAATATTGCTTAAAATATCCGATTATTCCAAGACAAAGGATTCAAACCACTATCGAGTCAGTCTGCTTTTCGAGACTCAAAAGATCTAGATTCCTTGAATCTAAGGATTATCTATTTTCAATGAGATTTATTTTGGTTGTCTCAATATGTAGACACTTTTTGTTAAGATTTGGGCGATAAGTCATAACAAAAAAATCCTATTATTAGTTGTGGCGCTTATTATTTTTATCTAAATTGGACAAATGTATCTATATCGACCTTGCTCTTGAGTAACTAGGAAACTGTACAAACTTTCCGGTTTTGAAGCGTGTTTTTGGTTATGTTCTTATTTGTTTTTATTTTTTAAGTTAATGATATAATTTCGTTTTTTTGGTTGACTTTAAGTTCTAGGGAACCAAGGGATATACTATAGTTTTACCTATTTTATCTGTTTTTATATATGATTTGACTTGGTTGGTATTATAAGAAACATTGTATTTTTGTTTCATCAATTGTTTTTTTGTCATCATTTTTGACAAAAAAATACATAATAATTCTCTTTGGAATTACTTCTTGATTTTTATTTTTATATTGATATAAAACTTAATTGAATTACGTTTTATAAACTAGGAAAATAAAAAAAATGACACAAGTTGCATTTCAAGGTCAAGCAATCAATCTTACTGGTCAATTTCCACAAACAGGTACCCAAGCTCCTGAGTTTACACTTTGCGGCGCTGAGCTAAATGAAGTAACACTCGAAACTCTAAAAGGTAAAAAGACAGTACTTAATATCTTCCCAAGCGTAGATACTCCTGTTTGTGCGGCGAGTGTAAGAGAATTCAATAAGAAAGTTACTGAGGTAAATGATGCTGCCGTAGTTTGTATCTCAGCTGACTTACCTTTTGCTATGGCTCGCTTCTGTGGTGCAGAAGGTATCGAAAATGTCCAATCAGCCTCTTTCTTCCGCTCTCCTGAATTTGCGGAGGCGTACGGTGTTAAGTTAGCTGAGGGACCATTGGCTGGTTTGGCTGCTCGTGCAGTTGTTGTTCTTGATGAAGAAGGCCGTGTTATCCATTCTGAACTGGTTTCTGAGATTACTGATGTTCCAAACTACGATGCTGCAATGGAAGCTTTAAGGTAAGACAGTGAAAAAAATAATCTTAGCAACTGCGTTATGTTTTTCTGCAGGTACCTTTGCTGAATCAAAAGATACCTATTCAACAACGTCTGAGACAGCCCCCTTTGGAAAAGAGCAAATTGTGACTTTAAACGCAAGCAATAAGTTTACGCTCTCAGGGAAGGCAATCAAGGTAGGGGATTATATGCCCTCAGCTAATCTTATGACGTCAGATCTGAAGCCTTTTGATACGAGTGATAAGACAAACAGTGTGAAGATATACAGTGTCTTGACCTCTGTAGACACGCCGGTTTGTGTTCAACAAGGGATCGACTTGTCGAACTATATCTCTAAGCATCAATCAAAACTTAAAGGTATTGAGTTCTACGCTATCAGTGCTGATACCCCTTTTGCTCAGCAGCGTTATATCAAAAATAACTCCTTGTCTTCGGTAACTTACCTTTCTGATTCATCAAAGCATGAGTTTGGAATGAATACAGGTTCTCAAATCGAGGAGTTAGGATTATTGACAAGAAGTATCATTGTTGTTGATAAGAATAATAAAATTGTTTATGTTCAGAGAGTTCCAGAATTAACAACAATTCCTGATTTGGAAAATGCAGTTGATCGAGCGCAAAAAATACTTTGATAGTCGTATTAAAGATAAAACATGCTGCTTTATGTAGCATGTTTTATTAATAGACGCTGGTGACTCGACCAAATCAATACAACAAGGATGTTACATTGAAAAAACTCTTAGGCGTCACTTTAATATCTACTTTTTTGTTAGGTTGCTTCGATAGAGGGCAAGCGAAAGACGAAGCAAATCCAATAAGCCAAAAGATCGAGACAAGATATGAAGGCTTATATATTTCAAAATCCGGTGATAAAACTTACGCATTGGTTGCAGATGATGATCAAGGCGATGTTTTTTTGTTTAATTTTACATCTTCTCCCTCCCCTTTTAATGAGGTAATAGTTCCTCAATCCTTTATTCAAACTCAAAATAGTATTGTTTATAGTGCCTACAAGCAAAGTAGCCAATCAGATTGGGGTAATTCTGATGGTCAGACCTTGCGCATTCAATTTTCGGAAAACACCGCGTACATTGAGCAGTTCGATGTATCTTTGGGTAAAGTTCAGAGTCTTGACTTATCGCATGCTAATGCGGCTTGGAACTTTAATGAGGGGTCCTTTAGTTTTTATGATTCAGTAAGCAGTAATACTTACAAAGGGACTTTAGAGCAAGACTCATCTGGATACTGGGAACTTGATAACAGCAAACCATTTTCTGATGATTCCTCAAACCTCTCATCAAGTGATGCTGATATGGTCTTGTTTATTTATGATAATGTTACCTATGCGATGATCTCAGATAAAAATAAAGAACGCTTTGTTTTGGTTGATGTGAGATAGTTTTAGTCTAAAAAGGGCTAAAGCAGTTGTTTTTCTGGTTTAGCCTAAATTCTTCATAGTGTTTTTTCGGCATATTGATTAAATATAAAAAGCGTTGCTTTAAATTAAATTTTAATAAAATTAACAGTAAATAATCCCGTGGTTAAATAAAAGTTAAATTCATTAGGTTTTTAAATTTCCTTTTTAATAATTAAAATTATATTTTGTTTCATTTTTTCATGTTGGAAAATTAATTTTCATTTTTGAAATGAACCTTGATTATATATTCTATCTAATGAAATACTATTTCATTAATTTTTTAAATAGAGGTTTATATGAAGCCAAATACTAAAGGCTTAACAAGGGTTATTTATGCAACATGCTATTCTTGGAAGGGAATGAAGGCTGCATGGAAATATGAAGCAGCATTTAGACAAGAAATCATACTTATGATAACGCTTTCGTTCCTTGCTTATATATTACCTGTTACAGCTCTTGAGCGTGTTGTGATGATCTTTAGTCTAGCACTTGTGGTGGTGGTCGAGCTCATTAATTCATCGATAGAAGCAGCAGTAGATAGGATTGGAGATGAGTGGCATGAACTAAGCGGACGCGCTAAAGATATTGGTTCAGCAGCGGTTTTTGTGTCCTTGATCTTAGCTATTTTTACTTGGATATCAATTTTAGTTGACAACTTGGTAGGATAATCAGCGATGGCAAAGGCACTTATCAAAAGCAGCAGCTTATCCTATTTTATGTTTTCATTGCTCCTTGCTATTTATTTTACTGTCATAGTTAATATTCCGGTTTTTAGTGAATTAATAAAAATCCTTAATAAACTAGATTCAGTAAAGCTAGGCTTTATCATCTCAATCCCTATTTTCTTTATTGCAACTTTGAACTTTATTTTTAATATTTTCAATTGGCCTAAAATAGCAAAGCCATTTTTTTCTTTATTATTAATTTTTTCCAGTATTGTCAGCTATGCCACATTTAATTACGGTATACTTGTTGATACTGATATGGTCAGAAATATTGTTGAGACGAATCAAAGTGAAGCGGAATCTTATCTGAGTTTATCTTCATTTTTATGGGTTAGTCTGATGGGAATACTGCCAGCTTTTATTGTTTTGAAAACAAAGTTAGCTCGGGAGAGTGACAGCTGGGTTCGCTTTTTGTTGGTCAAATTGGTCTCCATGCTAAGCTCACTTGCTGTTATTATTTTGATTGCTGCTTTGTACTACCAAGACTACGTGTCTGTAGGAAGAAATAACAGTTATCTTAATAAAATGATTATTCCAACGCATTACGTTTATAGCATAGCTAAATTTATAAACCATGAATATTTCACTACGCCTGAGCCTTATAAATATATTGGTCTAGATGCCAGGCAGCGTACTCAAGATGGGGGCAAAACGGGTCATAAGCCTACGGTTGTGTTACTTGTTGTCGGTGAAACTGCACGTACTCAAAATTATCAGCTAAACGGTTATCCAAGAAAGACTAACCCCTATACGAGTAAACTGAACATTATTTCATTTCAAGATGTTGCTTCGTGTGGTACCGCGACGGCCGTTTCCGTACCTTGTATGTTTTCGCAGCTGACACGCAACGAATTTGATCGAAATATGGCTGATAATCAAGATAACGCGCTAGATATACTCAAGCGTGCAGGTATTGACATTGTTTGGAAAGAAAACGATGGCGGAGATAAAGGTGTTGCACATAACATCAAGAAAATAGAGTTAGACGCTAGCACTAATGCTAAGTGGTGTAATGGTAATACTTGTTTCGACATGGGGTTACTCGATGGCCTTGAGGAGCAGATCGCTAACATGAAAGGGAATCGTTTGATTGCGCTTCATTTGATTGGCAGTCATGGTCCAACGTATTTTCAACGTTATCCTGAAGAGCAAAGTATCTTCTCTCCCGATTGCCCTAGAGCTGATATTGAAAACTGCTCTTCACAACAAATTACTAATACTTATGACAATACAATTCGTTACACCGACTTGGTGCTCGCAAAGGCGATTGAGAAACTTAAAGCACTAGAAGCGCAATACAACACCGCATTACTCTATATTTCAGACCATGGGGAGTCACTTGGTGAGAGCGGTCTCTATCTTCATGGTATGCCTTATGGCTTAGCTCCTGACTATCAAAAGAGAGTACCACTATTATTCTGGATGTCACCCGGCTTTAAGCAAGAAAAGCAGGTGGACTTAAGTTGCCTCAGATCTATTGCCAAAAAGAGAGAGACACATTCTCATGATAATATTTTTCATTCTCTACTCGGAATTATGGATATCGAGACGCAAGCATATGACCCGAATTTAGATGTATTTCACTCTTGCCGTCGTTTGGGGTGATCAATGTATTTGCGATTATTTTAACTGTACATTTATACAGTTTTTGATTATGTTACACCTCGAAAAAAGAGGATAATTTGATGGCAATAGTGTTTGAAGAAGTGGTGCCCAGCGCAGAGGAATTTTGTGATATGCGGGTCAGGGCTGATCTATCAGCTAAATCAATTGAAGCTGCAAAAATGGGTTTGCCAAATAGTCTTTACGGTATTTCAGCAAGAGAAAATGGCCGCCTGATTGCAATGGGACGGGTAGTGGGTGATGGTGGCTGTAACTTCGAAGTTGTCGATGTCGCAGTGGATCCAACCTATCAGGGGCGAGGTCTTGGTAAGAAGGTTATGCAGTATATTGATGAATATTTAGCGTCCGCAGTTCTTGAAGGCTCGTATGTTTCTATGATCGCTGATGAACCCATTTTCTATCAAAAGTTGGGCTACAGGCTTGTTTCACCATCGAGCCAAGGAATGACGAAAAAGTTTCTTAGTAAGTAAATCAGCTAGCCCCAATTAACACTTGGGTATATTCCAAGTGCTAATTGGGGAATCGCGAGCCAATTCTTCATTACTTGGTTCAAAATAGTCGAGTAGAATTTAACGATCTTGGCTTCTTTTTCATTGCATTTTTTGTATCGAAGATAAGTGGTTTAAAGATTTTGCTTTGGGTTTAACAATCAAAGCAATACCAAGTAAAAACAGCACAGACACCACAACCTGATTCATTGTCAACGCTTCGTCATAAAATAGAAACCCGCTTAGCATAGCAAAAACTGGAACCAGAAGGTTTAGGGGGGCGACCGTGCTCAGTGGATAGCGTATTAACATTTTATTCCATACCCAATATCCAAAAAGTGTTGTTGGGTAGGCTTGAAACAAGACGGCAATGCTGGTGTCCCAATTCCACAGATCATACGCTTGTTCTATTATTTGATGTCCATTGAGTACGATGGCAAAAGCTATCAGTGGGACAGGGGCAAACAGCAGACTCCAAAGACTAAATGCAAATGCTTCTTGGGTTTTTGAGGCTTTGAGTATAAATCCACACAGTGTCCAGCAGCAGGTTGCAACAAAGATAAGAATCATCCCTTTCCATGTGGTTGTTCCCGTTGTTGTATGGAAAAGTAGTATCAAGGCCACCAGCGCAATAATACCTCCGATGCATTTCCTGGTTGAGACGCGCTCGTTTAGGATTAATATACCTAGAATCATAGATAGGAGAACGTTAGCAGAAAGCATCACAGAAGATAAGCTGGAAGAGAGCCCAGATGCAATTGACCAAGCGGCCATTCCCCATACGCCAACACCAAATACAACCCCATAACCGATAAGAAAGTGCCAGCCCACCTTTGGCCTAGCGATAAAAAATATTGCTGGTGTTATTGCCATAGCAAAGCGGGCAGCGGTAATTAACAACGGGTTTATCTCACTCACGCTCGTTTTTATCATAGAGAAGTTAAAGCCCCAAATCACCATCACGAGTAAAGTCAGCAACAAATCATTTCTTTTCATAAACACTCCTGAATTAGTTTCAGCAGTATTTCTTGATCAACAAAAAGAGTACAGATACAGTATTTGTATAAAAAATGAGTACAGTTTTGAGGGGAGGATCAATGGCGAAATACAAGCAACTGGCCAATCAATTTGTTTTAGAAATTGAGCAGGGTAGAAGAAAGGAGGGCAGCAAGATGCCTTCTTTGCGCCAACTCGCAAGACAATACTCTGTGAGTATGTCTACAGCTGTCAATTGTTACCAAGAGTTGGAGTCACAAGGATGGATTCATGCTAGACCCCAATCTGGCTTCTTTGTGACGGTGCAACCATCGTTACATTCCACTCCAGAATGGGTTAATTTTGAGAGTAAGGTGACTCAGATACCTACGACAGTAATTGAGAGGGCAGCCCGTTCTTTCAATCAAGCAGGGCCATTGGGTGTATCCTCAGCGCCTATCGATGAATTGACAAGGCTCGAGTTAGAACGAAGCTTTCGGCGCGGTGTTTCACGTATAGGTAATTATTTAGATGAGTATCCAGATCATCAAGGCAGTTTATTTTTAAGGCAAGCTGTTACAAAGCATCTTGCACAAGCAAATTTTCCATTCTCCGCAGAGCAAGTCGTGATTACCGAAGGATGCATGGCTGCGATCAAACTTGCACTTGAATCTTGCACTCGTGCAGGTGATACCGTAGCGATAAGCTCCCCGTGTTTTAATGGTATCCTAGAGTTGCTCGCCCTCATGGAAAGGAAAATTATTGAAATACCGTCAAATAAAGATGGGATTGATTTAGAACAATTAGAAAGGCATTTAGACGCTGGCCTACTTGATGCAGCAGTATTTTGTACGTCTCATATGAACCCTCAAGGGATCACCATGACGGTTGCTCAAAAACAAAAATTGGCGTCACTTGCGAATCAGCATCAGGTTCCTATTATAGAAGATGATGTTTACCTAGAACTATCACATTTGCCTGAGCCTCCCTTGCCAGCTAAATATTATGATAAGGGCGGTTATATTCTATGGTGCAGCTCAATATCGAAAACTCTGTCGCCATCATATCGACTTGGTTGGTGTTTACCCGGAAGATTTATTCATCAGTACAAAAATCAAGTAGGGCTCTCTACTTATGGCATTTCATTGCCAGTTCAAGCCGCGATTGGTGATTTTATTGAGTCTGGAAGTTATGCAAAACATCTAACAAAGCAATGTCATCAATTGCAAATAAACAAAAAAGAGTATACGGATTATCTTTTGCAAAGATTAGGAGACAGAGTCAAGATTAGTGCTCCACAGGGTGGCATGGTGTTGTGGCTTCAGGTACCTACACTTGACGTAAAGGAATTTCGACATACGGTTGAGAGCAGTCAACTAGATATTCGTCTTGGCGATCTTTTTAGTACACTCAATCTTTATGATGACTGCTTTCGTGTCAACTTCGGTTATCCATTGGAAGGGAAGGCTCTTGATGCACTAGACACACTGGTTCACCTGATTATTCGGTCCTCTTGAACGAGATAATGCTAAGAAACTAAGCGCGATTGTGATGTTATTTGTAGCCAGAAAGTCACCAAGATTATTGTTTCCTCTTCTTATGATCTCAACAGAGAGGCTCGAAAGATCAAACTATGACTGAAAAGTGCATTTTTATAGACATACGGTTATTAAAGTCGATCACACTTATATAGATTTATTCAACAAAATCATCAAGTTCTCCTAGAATTTCCTATGAGCAATCAAATAGCCATGGAAATTCAGTTGCATTGGGAGCACCTTATGAACTTGACCCGGGATCATCAAACCATTCTTCTTACCGGAGAGAGTGTGTCAAAAAAGCGCGAAGAGCTACATGAGTATTTTGAGCAGACTTGGCGTTTATACGAATCTCTTTTTGAAGTCATTAACAATGATAATGCCTACTACAAGAAAGCGGAGCCATTGCGCCATCCGCTCATTTTCTACTATGGGCATACAGCAACCTTTTTTATTAATAAGTTCAAGCTTGGGAAAATCATTGAACAGCGTGTAAACGAAGATTTTGAGGCAATGTTCGCCATCGGCGTTGATGAGATGTCGTGGGATGACCTCAACCAAGAGCATTATGACTGGCCGTCTGTACGTGCGGTGAGACAGTATCGAGAGGAGGTGAGACATCTCATCCATTGCGTCATTGATGATATGGAGATAACCCTTCCTATTACCCAAGATCAGCCTGCTTGGGCGGTGTTAATGGGTATTGAGCATGAGCGAATTCATCTTGAAACATCATCGGTCATTATTCGCCAGCTTCCAATCGAAGACGTCAGTGAGCATCCTCTGTGGGCTTCGTGCACCGATACAGGCAATGCCCCTAATAATAGCTGGGTAAGTGTGTCGGGTAAGAGTGTTGTTCTTGGTAAATCACAAGCCGATGCCACTTACGGTTGGGACAACGAATTTGGTCAACAAAACTGTCGTATTTGTGATTTTAAAGTATCTAAATATTTAGTCTCTAACCAAGAATATCTTGAGTTTGTTCAGCAGCAAGGTTACCTAAAACGACGCTTTTGGAGCCAAGAAGGTCAAGCGTGGCTGGATTACACAAAAGCTCAAATGCCAAGGTTTTGGATAGAAAGATCAGGGAAGCTTTGGCAGCGCAACTTAACCGAAGAGATCCCGCTGCCTATGAATTGGCCGGTGGAAGTCAATCAATTGGAAGCCAAAGCGTTTTGTAATTGGAAAGCAGAAAAAGAGCAAAAAACAGTCCGCCTATTAACAGAAGCCGAGTGGACACTACTGCGTGAGAATATTGATGGTGACGCGCCAACATGGCCTGAGGTTCCGGGTAATTTACAGTTGGCATTTTATGCGTCCTCGTGTCCAGTCAATCGTTTTGAGCATGCGGGTATTTATGATATTGCAGGGAATGTTTGGCAGCATACCGAAACCCCCATCGATGGATACAGCGGCTTTGAAGTACATCCCTTGTATGATGACTTCTCTACCCCAACGTTTGATGGTAAGCATAATCTGATCAAAGGCGGCTCTTGGATTTCGACTGGCAATGAAGCGCTTTCCTCATCACGTTATGCATTTCGTCGTCATTTCTATCAGCACGCAGGCTTTCGTTATGTTCAGTCTGAGCAAAACCCCCAAGAAATGAACTCAATGAATATTTACGAGACTGACGAGTTAATTTCACAGTATCTTGAGTTTCACTATGGCGCTGAGTACTTCCATGTCCCCAACTTTTCGGTCAATGGTATTGAGCAGGTGATGCAAAGTATTGAGCTTAAGCAGCACTCGAAAGCGTTAGATATCGGTTGCTCGGTAGGACGGGCAACGTTTGAACTTGCTAAGCACTTTGAGCATGTGGATGGCATAGACTTTTCAGCGCGGTTTATTCAACAAGCTTATGCTTTGACTGAGCATGGTGAAAAGCGCTATACGATTCGTACTGAAGGTGACTTGGTTGAGTTTAAGTGTGCTTCTTTACAAGAACTTGGCTATTCACATTTAGCCAATAAAGTGAACTTTATGCAAGGCGACGCGTGTAACCTTAAGCCACAGTTTAGTGGTTATGACCTAGTCTATGCTTCGAATCTGATTGACCGACTTTCTGACCCAAGGGTTTTCTTGGACAAAATAACAGAAAGGATCAATCAAGGAGGATACCTAGTCATTGCATCTCCATACACTTGGCTTGAGGATTATACCGACAAAAGTAAATGGCTTGGCGGGATTAAGGTTAACGGTGAAAATCAGACCACGCTGGATGGTTTAACCGAAGCCCTAATCAATTCTTACGAGTTGATTGCAGTGAAAGAAGTCCCCTTTGTTATCCGCGAAACCCGGCGTAAATTCCAACATTCCCTATCTGAGATGAGCATTTGGCGTAAACGCTGAGTTTTGTCATAAAAACGCCAAGACTTTCTGGTCTTGGCGTTATGAACGCCTATAAAAATGTAGCCTAGCGAATGTACGCAAAATCTGTAAATGGGTGCCAAATGTCAAAATGTAGGTTCTATTGACGGAGGACCCTAACTTCTATTCTCTATTTTTCTGACTTAATTATCTAGTCGGCATATCAATCATCATGCTGCTAAAAATGTAATATATTTTCACTGTTTAAAGACAAAATAGTGTAGAGTCGTGCTTTTAAATAGTCGGATTTAAGAATGTCTGAGCCAGTCCAGCAAAAAATAGGTAATGTAGCGTTAGTCGTTGAAAACTACGATGATGCTATTGATTTTTATACACAGAAACTTCAATTTGTATTGGTTGAGGATACTGATTTAGGCGGTGGTAAGCGCTGGGTGCAGATTTCTCCTCCAAACTCTAATGGTACAAATCTACTACTAGCCCAGGCGAGTACCGAAGAGCAATCTCAGGCCATAGGCAATCAAACTGGTGGTCGCGTATTCTTGTTTTTACAAACCAATGATTTTTGGCGAGACTATGAATTAATGAAATCAAATGGTGTGGTATTTCTAGAAGAGCCGCGGGTAGAAGAGTACGGCACAGTAGTAGTGTTTCAAGACCTGTATGGTACTAAGTGGGACTTATTACAATTAAATAGCATGGCCAGTTAACTCGGCTTTTATTAGCATCTGTCCTGAATTATTGTCAAAGATATAAATCCGGGACACACACCGGCAATAGGTATTTATTTTCTTAAATGACACTTAGTAAGCTTATCAACTTAAACTTCATGGAATAGTGTTAAAAAGTGCTTAATCTATTGTTAGTTATATTAAAAAAGATGTATTATTTACGTTATTAAGATACTAGACAGAACATTTCTATATTTAAGTGCAGAGTTATTCTGTTTTATATGGCTGTTATAGCAATATCTATAGTCAAAGGAATCAGATGAACAAAATACAAATAGCTTTAGTCATGGTATGCATGACTGCCCTTGGATTCATGTTGGGTGGTGGTTTCAAATCTGCTGAACGCAATACAGTGATTCAAGGTGAAGGGTTATCTTTATTTGAAGTCGAAGTTGCCAGCTCTTTCCCAGTGAAACCTCTGGAGAATTTCAATATTACAACTAATAGTCCAGTTACTAACTTTCGAGTGCCATTAGCTCTTGAAAATGAAACTAAGCTTAGCTTTCTATCAGACTTCGAAGTTACAATAGACAACGATTCTGAATTGGTGGGGAGAGTTAAAGTTAATCGAGCTTTTATTAATAAGGGTGAGTGCATTGCTGCATTGAGTTCCTTAATAGAAAAATTTCAGGAGCACTATCCTATATTTCAGTTTGAACCTGGTAAGGCGAGCTATTCGAAAATGGTTGGAGATTTGCGAGTTGGTGCTTCATGCTTAGTTTACGAAAAATCCCCATACGTTTCGCTAGAGTACTATTTAGAAAGTAACTCCGTAGTGGATAACATCGTTAAAGCTTTTACCCAAAGATAAAGCTATAACAATCAATTCAAGCAGATCCGCAACGTTTGGAACTCACAATATGAATCGGCTTTAGTGTATACGGCACAATGGTTTAGTTGGAGGTAGCGTTGCTCACTACTTAACTGGGCGTTAGGTGATTGGGAGAAAATGACAGAAATATACGATTTATGGATATCTTCAGTGTTCTGGATAGTTGCATTATGTGTATTCTTATCGGTTCTCACAATCCCATTTTATAAGTGGAAGAAAAGGTGGATCGTAGTAATTCCATGCTTCTGTATTACCGTTTTCAGTGTTTTATCATTGCTTGTGTTGGAAAATAAGATAACAAATGAAGTGTCTGAACTAATTAGTGAAGACAGTTTTGTGGTTGAAACTTATGAAGACTTTGATACTGAATTGTTCCTCAAAGCGCTAAAGAGCAAGCGATTCGTTTATACGCATAGAACTCACCCCTTAGAAAAGATGAGTATACATATAGTCAACCTCCAAGGGGAGGTTAAGTTGCAAGTTGCTCAAGATTCCAAGTACCCATACTTATATTGGGTTTACTACCCAAAGTACCGACATAGTCGTTTAAATGAACTTGGGAAAGTACGTATAAAGAAGGTGAGTAATAATCTCTTTACAAGTCAGGATTAAGCGTTGTGTAGTTAGTGTTAAATCCATCCCGAGTGTTGAACAAGCCTAAGCTTTCTGTGAGTAAATTGTTCGATCTATTTCTGTGGTGAACCTATGTTATTCATTAGAACTATCAAGGAGGAATCGAAAAGACAGTTCAGGCACGACTCGGCGAGGCCACCTAACTCTAGCTAATTTACGTCACTCTCAGCCCTCATAATAGAATGCCAAGACCTGTGGTCTTGGCGTTTATTGCAAGAGGAAAAAGCGTGATGTTAGCTATTACCTGCAAAACATTTAAAGATATGGCCATTTTCAAGACCGAATATAGAGCGCTGGTAGTAGGTTGCTACCTGAGCAGCAGGGATACTTAGGAATCCGGGGAAATATTGACCATAAACCGCCGCTGACTCAGCTAGAACGGTTGGGCTTACAACATTAATTCTAATTCCATTGGGTGCTTCAAGGGCCGCTGATTTCGCAAAAAACTCGATTGCACCGCCAACCGTTGTCGCACTTGTGCCGTAATGGATAGGGAAGTCTGATGTAATACCTGATGTAAGGGTAATGCTACCACCATTCGAAAGGTATTGAGTTCCTTCTTCTGCGATTCGGATTTGCCCCATCAGCTTGTGTTGCAAACTTAGGTTCCAATCGTCCTCTGTATATTCACCAAATGGTTTAAATGATACAGCACCCACTGCGCTGACTATGGCATCAACTTGTCCCATTTTAGCAAAAGCCTCTCTTACCGATTCACGATCAGTGATATCGAGTTGAATATCACTCTGCGAAGTGCCCAGAGTTACAATAGTATGTTCATTTTTTAGCGACTCTACGACAGCTTTACCAATCGTACCGCTTGCTCCGATAACTGCAATTTTCATATTTTCATCTCCAATAAGAATCGTTTATTCAACAATTGAGAGCATATATTTGAATGATTGGCAGAAAAACCGCAAAATATAATAACACTGTTTACTTTTTGGATATAATTTGAATCTTACTCATCTAGACACTTTTCTTTCTGTTGCCAAAATGAATAGCTTTTCATCCGCAGCTGATCATTTGGGAGTTTCAAAAGGCTTAGTTTCTCGACACATAAAAGCCCTTGAAGTTGAGCTGTCATGTACCCTTTTTTATCGAAATACTCGCAATGTCTCTTTAACTGAAGCAGGCAAAGAACTGTTCTTGATAGCCAAAGAGATTGAAGTGTTGAGATTAGGTGCAGAAAAGAAAATTCATGATTTACTTCAAGAAGATCAAGGTGTAATTCGATTTACCGCTCCTATTAGTCTTGGCCCCAATTTGTGTCGAGCGGTGATTCCGAAGTTTCGAGCACGTTATCCTAATCTCAATCTTGATATTGACTTCTCGACTCTGATTAAAGATGTCGAATTTGGCAGTATGGATATAGCTTTGCGCGCATACAGCGAACTTGGTGATAACCTAGTTGCAAAGGATTTTGGTTGGATGAAAAACTTAGTGGTCTCAAGCCCTGAGTTTCAAAGTAAGCACAGGATCAAGGCGCCCAGCGACCTGGTTGGCTTAGAGTGTATAGGTAATTTAATCAATAGTGATTGGGATCAATGGCCTCTGTTTTCTGCTAACAATGAAAAAGTAGTGGTTCCATCTGGCGGTAAATTGGCTTGCTCAAGTTATGATGGCATTTTGCAGTTTGCTTTACTCGGTGAAGGAGTCGCAAACTTACCAATGCCGATTGCTGAAAAATACTTGGCATCGGGTGAATTGGTCGAAGTGCTTCCTGGTTGGTACAGCTTAATTCACTATTTTCACTTGGTGTACGCTTATCAGCGAAATTATCCCAAAAAGCTGCGTGATTTTATCGGTGCTTTAGTCGATTGGAAGGAAAGTCATGAGAAATGGTTTGTCTCGGAGCCGTTGCTCATGCCACATAAATAAAAGCCTAGTGTCACTCATGGGTCTGGCACTCTGAATTCACTTTTTTAGTTCAAAAGGCTCCTTGTCTAACAGTCTCGAATGATTTTGGCTTCACTTCCCCTAAATTCTGCTCTCATAATTTTATTTCTATATTTCAAAAATTAAATATCAGTATTTAACATAAACAATCCAATAAAAACACAAGGATGAAGTGTATGAATTATGGAGTTAAATATAATCTGGTAACAGTATTAATAATGATTTTATTATTTTTAATGTCTCCAGTCTCAGCAAATGAAAATTCGCATTTAAATGCTCAATCTGAGATTCAATCGGCGTTAGATACGCTGAAGCGTATTACATTTTGGACATGGGAAGAAGAAGTGTCGGGGCTGATACAAGATTATGATAATATTGATAATAGTCGTATCGATGCTCATTATTTGATGAGCGAACTCAAAATGCCTCGTTGGGGACAAAAAATAACAGACTTTTTAGATCTGGCAACCTTGTTATTATCATTTCAGTCAGAACAGTATCAAAAAAATGTTCAATTTGAATTTGACCATGCTAAAGAGGTGATAAATAGTTTTAGGTACGATATTAATCAACTTGTACTTAGTGTCCATCCAGGGTTTAATTTAAACCATCACTCTCTTGCAAGTGAATATAAAGGGGAAAATATAAAAATAGTAGTATTTGATTTATTTGAACCAAAGTTACTTGCAAGCCAGCGCGAGTATTATTCTGATGCAAATATACAGGCAGTGCAGAATTTCGGCAATCCCGTCCAGCTTAATCATGGTAATTCAGTCATTGATATTATTGTTTCTATTGCACCTCACGCCACCATTATTCCCGTAAGTGCGGAATCTAACACCTATAATCAAGCTATGGCTTACCTTGAAGCTCGAACTGACATTCACATCATCAACATGAGCCGCGCTTTCTCTGCTTTAGATAACAGGCTAGATCCGCAATTTTCACAACGGTTAAACAAGATACTTAGTCGTACAATCGTGACTAAATCTCTTGGTAATACGGGCACAGATCTAGACGAGAATATTACACCATTGCGGCAGAGTCTTGGCTTAGGAGCTAGCGGAAATCTATTTGCCTATGATTTGGCATTAATTAAAGAATTTTTGCCTACAATAAGCACTAATACCGATAACCTATTGTTGGCTGTCAATCTAGACACTTTTGCTGAACAAATCGCACTAAACGCCACAATTCCCGGTGATAATACGCTAGCTACATCAAGAAGTCTCGGTACGCCTGCTGATGCGGTATATACGTGGTCCACGGGTAATTTCGAATCAGGTAGCTCTTTTGCGGCACCTCAATTAGCGGCTATCAGCGCATTGCTATGGCAAGCTTATCAAGAGCAACATCCTCAGCAGTCATCAGATATCGTCAATAAGGTAACCCAAGCCCTTAAAACTCATGTGCGTCCTTCAGTTTTAGGTTCATTTAATACCGGATTAGGGTTAGTCGATGCCGATAGTGCATTGGACAACATTTTAGGACGTTAATTGAGGTTGTTAAATTAAAAAGCTTGAGTGTCTAACTTGAAGAAAACTCCTTTCGAGTTAGACACACAGCTCGATTATAAGCTGAATTTTAGCTGTAGACGTAAGCCAAATTTAGTCTGTTACCTATACTCATCGAAGGCCACTTTTTTGCCAAGCAGATGTTTGTGTAATCTTTAAAAAAGCGGATAACATCATTACTGCCAACCTCACCTTTGAGTAAATATGAGCCAGCATTCCCATCGTAGAAAGAGATTTTTTTCGACGTATCGACAAACACGGATATACAGTGGAAGCTAGATCCGACCCCGAAACCAATTAAAGCGCCGCAGCGACGATTGCCCAGTTCAGGAAATTGTGAAATTACTTTGTGGAGATTATCGAAAGTCGCTGAGCCGCTGGGCAGAAAAATATTTTTCGTTTGTATATTGGTTTCTCGCAACAAAATCGAAAGTTGTGTTTTATAAGAGTAATGGTCATCACTTTTAGCGGCCTGTCGTAATATAGCCGCGTTAGCAGTGAGTGCTTTTGCTCTTTTACTGTTGGCAACCGCCTTATGAGCTAAACGTGGAAATTGAGTTCCCCACAGTGGAGGGTTTAATTGTTCCTTCAGCCAGATCACTGCCATTTCTGCACATACACCACCAGCCATTGAAGGGGCGAGGGGATGACCTTCGCCAAAAAGTGGGATCGTGTTGCGTTGTTGGGACTTTGACAGTTTTTCTGCGTATTGATGCAAGCTTTTATAGTAGTAATTATTTGACATAGTGGTTACCGGCTATTTTTAACGATTGTCTATCTACTCATGTTGCAGAGCATGATGAACTAATTAGTCATTTTTAATATTAATTGTCACTAAAATCAATGTCTTATTTTTTATGATATTCAACCAATCTCATTAATTTCCGATATGTTACGGTCTGAGAGATTGATGACCATACGGAAACAAGCATCTCCGGCTTTCATTTTCTGATAGGCTTGATTCGCTTGCTCAAGAGCTACAGTTTCAATCCAAGGCTTTGAGTCGGTAAGGGCGCTAAATTGCAGCGCTTTTTCATTTTCAAAAGGCGTACCTGTGATTGACCCCTGAAGGTTGAGCTCTTTACTGACTAATACACCAGAGCCGACCTCAACATTTTCTTTTCCGACTCCTAATATCATTAGACGAGAGTTAGGTGCCATACATTCTGAAAGTTGGCGTACAGAGTCTCTATGGTTGATCGTTGCGACGGCCGCACTGACATTGTTAAACTTGGAAAGAGCAAGCTTGATATCTTCTTGGTTTGTATCGATGTAGTGATGCGCGCCCAGCTTGGTAACCGTCTTTCTGATGTCTTCACCTCTACCAATAGCCACCACTCTGTAACCCATATTACGGGCATATTGAATCGCCATGTGGCCAAGACCACCGACACCTAAAACAACCACCGTATCACCAGGCTCTGCACCGCACTTTTTGAGTGCGTTGAATGTTGCCAGTCCCGCACAGAGAATAGGTGCTGCCTCATGGGACTCTAACTCATCCGGAATTTCAACCAGACCAGATAGGGGAGCAAGCATCATTTCTGCGTAGCCTCCATCAATCGTTGCCCCTACAACTTCTTGATTTAAACAGTGTTGGAACTTGCCCTGTCGACAGGAAGTACACTGGTTGCAATGTCCAGCTAGGCGGCCAACGCCAACGCGTTGGCCTAGTTCCCATTGAGATTGTTTTGCATCTCCAATAGCAATGATCCTACCGACCACTTCGTGCCCCGGAGTGCGATGGACATTGGTGTGTTTTTCAATGTCGGCGATATCAGCACCGCACATACCACAAGCTTCGACTTGGAGCAGAACTTGGGTTTGATCAGGGGTTGGAACAGGCTTATTCACCAATTCGAGCACTCCTGGTTCTTTTATTTGCATCGCTTTGTAGGTTTTCATCATAGTGTTGTCCTAGTCTTTCTTTTGCTTAGAGATATAGGATTGAACTCCGAGCCCTGTAGCTTCAATCGCTCCAGCTAACAAGCCGGGGTATTGTCTAGACCATTCGCTGGCCACTCCGATGACACGATCTTGCCACTCACCGGAATTGATAAAGGCTTCGGGTGCTATTCCATGCGAGCCACTACCGATGAGATCCAGCGCAGTTGCCGTATTGCTGTCTTGTGACCAGTCTTTTAGAAACTCATACTTAGGCTCTGGTATTTCAGGGCCAAAAAGTCTCTCGAGTTGTGCACGACAATGGAGCTTAAGGGTTGCGTCATCGAGATCTTTACGCACATTGGCGGGGACGCCAACAAAGCCAAATAGCGCGGCCATTCCACCTTCTGATGAGGCATCGTGGATTTCGACCATTGGTCCTCTTGCACTACGTGCGTCGCCAGATAGCCCTTTTTCTCGCCAAAATGGCGTCTCAAATACCGCAACATATTTTGCGTGAGGTGCCATCCAAGTGGGTGTAGCTTCCCATTGTTTTAGCGTCTTTTTCGGTAGTGCTGGGATAAATTCAATGTTTTGCGACAGTAACCTCGGTGGTAGAGCAAGAAAAATGTGCTCTGCGTGAATGATCTGACCGGATTCGCAAGTGATCTCGATAGAGCCTGTTTGTTTTTCTACCCTTGATACTTTTTCATTGAACGTAATATTCTCATGATTGATACGCATTTCTAACGCATCGATTAATGCACCCATACCACCTTTTAAACGCATGGATTGAGGCTCACCAGTGTATCCCTGCATTATAATAGGCTGCTCATTTGGTGAACGTTCCAGTACCATTTTACCCGAATCAAATTGGGCGAATCGTGTTAAGTTTAGCTTATTGATTAACTGAGAAAACTGAGGCTGATAGCCAGGCCAAAACCAAGTCGGGCCCAGGTCAAACATGCTAGTGCCCATGTTGTTTTCTACTTTCTCCGTAAGAATACGTCCTCCTAAAGATGAGTTAGATTCAATTAAGAGATAATCACTAATGCCATGTTGCTCTAGTAGATATGCCGTGTATAAACCGCTTAGGCCACCACCAATGATAGCAATTTTATGTGTTTTCATTCTATATCCTTACTATCTACTACTAGATAGTCTATCGAGTTATTTTAATGGGGACAACGAATGTCCCCAAAACAGATAGAGCTACTTTAATGAATCAGTAAATAAAGGTCAATCATTTTATCTACCTTCTGGTAGGTAAGTTTATTTGATTAAGAGTCATCGCTATCAGTTTTGACCGAGTATTATTTAATAATACCGCAGATAACTCTTTTGTTGTCGGCATTAGATAAGGTGGGTAAATCGGAGTGATTATCTCCCAAAGAATCAATGATGAGTGCCCGATTTCTGATTTCGTGCAGCTTTATACGTGGAGCAAGGACAGGGTGCTCTATGTTCCCATCAATATCCACATGTAGCGTTGGGAGGTCCCCTAGGTGACTATTGATTGCCCACGGCAGGCCATGTTTGCCAGCACCGTAGGGATCATAGTGTCCGCCGGCTGCACCAGCTTTTACCGCCTTTCCATTAATCACAGCGCTGTGGCAAGAGGGATTTGAGTGAATGTGGAAGCCGTGGGCTCCAGTGTCCAAACCCGTCAGATCCGGAGTAAAAACCGCGCCAAATTCAGTTTCAGTAATGACAACTTTACCCGCTAGTTTGTTGCTGTTTAGGTCAATCATATCGACCGTAATCTTGCGTTGGGTTTGATGTGAAGCATCATTACAAGCAAAGGCAGGCAATGAAGCGATGCACAGTGCAATTAAAAGGAGAGCTTTCATGGTTTTTTCTCAATTTAAGACTATTAATCTGAAGTATATTAACTACTTGCTGACGAGTGTACTCATCTTATTTATATTTATAATAATAAGGACTGCGGATATTATTATCATTTATGAGAATAGACTATAGATTTTTTTCTCATCAGACCAGTTTTTTAAATTGTCTGAAATACTCATGGTTTTAAACTCAGTGGCAATGAGACATTACCTTTCTGGGGGAGGGACGGGATAGCCAACTTGCTAGGCTATCCAAGGATTTTATTGGGCTAGTGTTATTCGCCAGAGTGAGCCAAAGCTTCCTCTCCATTGTATATAAGGCGTGTTGACCAAGGGATAGGATTTCTCAAGGCATAGTGCGCCATACAGCCATTTTCGGCTTCATCAAGTAATGACTTTATATTTTCCTCAGGTTCCGAGCTATTGATAATAACGTGGGTTTCTACCACATCGCATCCACCTTCAGTCATGTAACCATGATCTCGCATATGACCTAGGTTTGTTCGAAAGACAATACGTTGCTCAAGTTTTAGGGAATCAACTTGTATCTTCCGAGCAGTAAGGATGTCAGTGAGGTGTGTCATCAAACAGAAGCCGATTCCAGCAGAGAAAAAAGCCAATGGTGGTGGCGCGGTATCATTGCCCACCGGTGGCTGCTCATCACAGTAAAGTCTGACAGAGCTAAATCCGGGTATATTGACTGAGACAACGCCTGTTTTTTTCTGCATATCTCCAGCTTCTGCGCTAAGATTTACCTCGAAACGATAGGGCTCTGGGTGACGCGCCTTAGTGAATGAGTTTGTTTTATACTGCGTGAGTTTTGGTTTTTCTGCACAGAACTCACCAACGTGATATTGCTTACTTTCAGACATATTACTTTCCTTGTTTTTTCCTTAATCAGTCGATAAATCTTAATCAAATTTTCGTGAATTTAGTCGTCAAAATTTGCATTTAAACGATGAGTTTTGGTGGTATGCTTCAATCTTGCATTTAAAAATGAAGGGACCCGTCATGCTGACCCAGCAAGATAAAAAAATCATTTTACAACTGCAGAAAAATGGACGAATGCCCATCGTTGAACTGGCAAAAATCACTGGGATGTCTGAATCGACATGTCTTCGTCGTACTCGCTCTTTGGAAGAGTCCGGAATTATTAAAGGCTATCGTGCTATTGTTGATTCTGACCGAGCAGGATTTGCTGTGACAGCCTTTGTTCAAGTGAGTATTGATCAACAGAGTGAAGCTGCTTTTGATCAGTTCAAGAACGCCGCGAAAGACGACCCATTCATTTTGGAGTGCTACTCATTATCTGGGCCGTATGACCACTTAATGAAGGTGGTGGCAACAGATAATAAAGAGCTCTCAAAGTTTGTTTTGAAAACACTGAGATCTTATCCGGGAGTTCGAGATGCGCAGACGCTTTTCGTCCTCGATGAGGTAAAGCATTCTACCGAGCTACCCATTCAACAATTGAGATTATTTGAATAGCTTTTCTTACGTTGATGTGCCAAGATTATTTCAGCTCGGTAATGCAAAATTGCTATTTTAGCTATTATCAAACCACTGATGTTTTCTAATAATGGGTAGCATGTTAGAAAATGTGAGAGGTTTAACATGGCAAATGGTTTTACAAAAGATGGAGGCGTTCAAGAGCAAATCGATGCGACCATCGATGATGCCATTGTTCGTGCACGCTCAAAATTACACCACCAGTCAAATACGACGGAATACTGTATTGAATGTGGAGAACAGATCCCTTTAGGAAGGCGCCAAGCACTACCCGGAGTTGAGCTGTGTATCCAATGTCAGAGTGAAAAAGATGACAATGAAAAGGCGTTAAACCTTTTTAACCGTAGAGGGAGTAAGGACAGTCAATTACGTTAAGAGAGAATTATTCTTGGATCGACTAATACAGATGCTTGAGTCAGACTTTGAGAGAAAACAGGCGCTGCTTTGTGTCTCATCCTTGTCGTTGCCTCAATGTTATATTGCTGCCGGCTTTTTGCGTAATCTAGTGTGGGATTCGCTGCACAACTACCGTGTACCGACGCCCCTTAATGATGTTGATGTTGTATATTTTGACCCAACAGAGCAGGAGCCAGATCACTATTTAGCGTACGAAAAATACCTCAGTAATTGTCTTCCTCACCTGAACTGGCAAGTAAGAAATCAAGCCGTTATGCACAAGAAAAATCACGATCCGGCTTACACGAGTACTTTGGATGCCATGAGTTACTGGCCAGAGAAAGAGACAGCCGTTGGAGTGAGATTATTAGAAGATGGATGTTATGACTTTATCAGTGCCTTTGGTTTTGAATCACTGCTGGCGGGTAAAGTATCTTACAACGATAAGAGAGATAAGCACGTATACCAATCTCGGTTGAAAACCAAGCAATGGCTCAAGAAGTGGCCTCTCCTTGAGCCAGAGCATTATATTTAACTTATTAGGGTCTGAACTTTTTGTCTGAGTGTTATAGAGTTCTCTTGGTAAGCGACACTTCCGATATTGATACCAATTTTAGACCAAAATCGTCTTGGTCTAGTCGTCAAGGCGTGCCCGCCTTTGTGGCTAAAAAATGAACCCCACATTCCGTTTAGTGCAATCGCAACAGTTGGCACCGAATTTTCTTTGATTATTTTGTCAACACCTGAGCGAAATTCACCAAGCTGCCCATCATTGGTTAAACGTCCCTCTGGGAAGATACACACCACTTCATTGTTACTCAGTGCTTCGTTGATAGTGATAAAGGCCTGATTATAAGTGGTTTGACATTGTCTTGGTGAACAAATCGGGATGATACCAGCCTGACGGAACACCCATTTTAATAAAGGTATTTCACTTATTGATTTATCCATAATAAAACGAATCGGGCGATGAGAAGCTCCCATCAAGATCAAAGCATCAAGGTATGTCACATGGTTAGAGACCAAAAGCGCGGGCCCTGTAGTGGGAATATTTTTTTGACCTTCGATCTTGACTCGGTACATGATCCGAATCAGAAATGCACTAATAAATCGCAAGGTGAACTTCGACGTTTTTTTATAAATAATTAGAGCGACAAAGACGTTTAATGTTGCAATCAAGCCGAATAAATCAGCAATGTTACGGTCAAAAATACTCAGGACTAGAATCGAAGTTAATGCAGCGGCAACCATAAAAAATGCGTTGATAATATTGTTTGCAGCAATCATCTGAGCGCACTTATTTTTGGGGGCTTTACTTTGAACGTAAGTATATAAAGGCACGATAAAAATACCGCCACTGAGTCCGATAAATAAGATATCGAACATGACACGCAGATGTTCGGTTTTTGCAATGAACAATTGAACACTCAAATATTTCTGACCATCAGTGTGTGGTGCCGGCATTGCGTGCAAAAGGTCCGCACTAAACAGAGATACACCAATTAGGGCAAGAGGTATTAAACCGAGCTCAATTTTATTACGTGATAGTTTTGTATACAGCCAAGAACCCATCGCTATTCCGACGGAAAATAGGGCGAGGAGTAAAGAAACAACGGTGCTATCTCCCAACAAATAGTGCATGGTAAAATTAGGGAATTGAGTTAAATAGCTTGCACCGATAAACCAAAACCAACTGATCGCAAGAATAGCGAAACAGATATTTGAGTCATTTTTGGCTAGCTTTAGGGTCTCAAAAAATCCTAGAAATGGTCTCTGTATGGACTTTTGAGGGCTAGCCTTATGATTGGGTGCTGCAGGGATAAAGTTACTACTGATGTAACCGAGTAGAGCAAGAGTAAAAATGCTAAACGCAGCAATCTTATCACCATATGAGGCAGCCGTTATGATACCAGCACTAAGTGTCCCAATAAGAATGGAGAGAAACGTACCGACCTCAACCCAAGCGTTGCCTTTGACTAATTCATTTTGTTTTAGTGCTTGAGGCAATAGAGCATATTTTACCGGGCCAAAATATGCAGATTGAGTTCCCGTTAAAAAAAGCAGTATCAACATTGTGGTCGCACTTTTCGCTAAGATAGCAACGCCAGCTAATAGCATGATAATTAACTCTGTCTGTTTTAGCCGTCTAATGAGTTTAGCTTTATCCGAGTTATCAGCAACTTGTCCTGCATGAGAAGAAAACAAGAAGAACGGCAAGATAAACAGGCCCGCTGCGATGTTTACGAAGAGTTCGCTTGAGCAATATGTTATTTCGACTTGTGAGTAGGTGACGAGTATCAATAAAACATTTTTATACAAGTTGTCATTGATCGCCCCCAAGCATTGGGTAATAAAAAAAGGGAGAAATCGTTTTGTGGCAAACATAGCGGCTCCTCGTTGTTTCGGTATATAGCTATGGAGTGCGCTTATTGTATCTGTTTGCATTTCTGCGGCTATAACAGATGATGAAGTCTTATCTAACGAAGCTTAAAGTAACGCTATATGTTACTTTTATACTGATGAGCTAAAAGACGCCAATGAACTTGGTGTCTAGTCATTGTGTTTGTGCTCTATATCCCTAAAGAGTGGTAAGGTCCATTTTCTAATCGCAACGATAAGTGAAGTTCCATGCTTTTCATCGATAGTTAGTGACTCATCACTCTGGCAAGAAAGATAGAACTCTTCCACTACCTTGAGTAATTTTTGCTGCATTTTTCTGTTCGTTGGTATGCTCATCAGTCCGGTTGCCATGACAAGTTCTTCATCACTGCCGGAAAAGTCGCTGTTGAAAAATGCTTCTTTGACCTGCTGCTGAAAAAAAGCTTGGATTGGTCCGCCGTGTTGCCATCTAAATGATGGGGAAATACGCAAACGAATTTTATTTTCTGGTAGCAGCTCAATAATATTCAGCCTGTCCAACTCAGCAAGTCTCTGAATTAACTCAGCCTTTGTAAATTGATATTGCTGTACGATTTGTTGAAACTGGTAACCGTTGATAACACATATAGCAACCAATAGGAGCCGTTTGTCGTCTATCAAGCGTTGTTCTTGTTTAAGTGTCAGGGAGGTGATCGTGTTATCTTTGCTGTAAGCTAACTTGAATAACTCTGACATGTCCATGTCGAGCAGCGAGCATATACTTTCAAGTCTCTCTAAACTTATTTGGTTACCTTCAGCAAGGAGTCTTTTGACAGAGCCTTCACTTAGCTTTAAATTCTGAGCAATATCACAATAACGTAGCCCTCGAGCTTTGAGCTGATTCTTGAGTTCAGTGATGAGTATACGAGTGGACGACATATTGATCCTAAGCCCTAAATATCCAAGTGAGATTATCATTCTGGCACTGATTAAATTTTGAGTTACCCAGTTTTTCTTACTGAGCTCACAGTTTTTATACATTTTAGGTTTTAATTGTATAGGAAATCGTCTCTCAACTTTATCTGCGCCTTTTCATAAACCATCCTTATTAAGTTCATGTTGTCTTACATCGAAATGACTGGGGGTAAGGGGTATGAATCATAGTGTGTGGTTACATAGACTTTTGCCTGTCAGCTTAGTTCTAGCGTTCAATATTGAAGCTGCAATTGTTGAAGAGGTGGATGATACAATATTTACCTCGACTACCTCACAAGTCCAGTCATTATCGAGCGCCACTAATAAAACTGGCTTCTATCCAGTCGAACGTGTTGTTCTTCCTAACGGTAAAGTGAAAGTTAAACATCGACAGTATTATATGGGAATTCCTGTTGAAAAAGGCCGAGCCGTTTCTGATGTTGAGAATAATCGTTACGTTAATGCGAAAGGACTCAAAGTTAGCGGCTTGACCTTGGATCAGCAGGTAACCAAACCCAACCTCACTCACAGTCGAGCCCTCGCGATTCTTAAAGAAAAACACTTCATTAATGTACCCGCTGTCGAAGTCCTTACTCCAGAAAACGAAAAGTCTGAGCTGATTATTTGGTTAGATACGCAAAACGTTCCAAGACTAATTTATAAAGTTAGCTTCTTTCTGGCTGCAAAGAAGCCAACTCGTCCACACGCATATATTGATGCGAAATCTGGTCGAATAATCAAAATGTGGGAGGGTCTTGCTCACATCGAAGATCTGGCCACAGGGCCTGGTGGGAATGAAAAAGTTGGCCAATACACATTTGGAACAGATTACAGTAAATTTAAAATTGATAAGGTAGGTAACACTTGTCGATTAGAAACACCCCGTGTCAAAACTGTAAATTTGCATCATGGTACATATGGTTCTTCCGCTTTTTCATATGCTTGTAATGATTCGAACAACTTTAATTCCTTTAAGGCAATTAATGGTGCATTTTCGCCATTGAATGATGCTCATTTCTTCGGTCAATTGGTATTTGACATGTACCAAGAGTGGTTGGGTATACCTCCACTTACTTTTCAATTAGTCATGCGAGTTCACTACGGGAACAATTATGAGAATGCATTTTGGAATGGAAGCTCTATGACCTTTGGTGATGGCTATTCGCGGTTTTACCCTTTAGTTGATGTTAATGTCTCCGCTCATGAAGTTAGTCATGGCTTTACCGACCAGAACTCAGACTTGATTTACTCCGGTATGTCAGGGGGAATTAATGAAGCTTTTTCTGATGTCGCCGGTGAAGCCGCAGAATATTACTGGAAAGGTGACGTTGATTGGCAAGTTGGGCGTGCAATTTTTAAATCAACCGGGGCGCTTCGCTATTTTGAAACTCCCTCGAGAGATGGGCGTTCAATTGATCACGCAAATCAATATTATGATGGGTTAGATGTTCATTATTCTAGCGGAGTTTTCAATCGAGCTTTTTATCTGTTGGCGAACATGCCTGATTGGAACGTCAAAAAAGCATTTGAAGTCTATGCGCTCGCAAATAAACTATATTGGACACCAACAACGACATTTGACCAAGGGGGCTGTGGTGTCAAGCGAGCCTCCGCGGACATGGGCTATAACACAGACGATGTAGTAAGTGCTTTTTCTCAGGTTGGTGTGAGGTCGTGTTTTTCCGCTACCGAGCTCTCAAGTGTCAATATTATCAGTAATATAAGTGGAGTCAGAGATTCTGAGCAATTTTACTATTTCAATTTACCTCAAAATACAGAAGCTGCAACATTGACTCTAGCAGGTGGCAGTGGTGACGCGAATCTCTACTTAAAATACAATAGCTGGCCAACTAAAGATAATTATGATTGTGCGTCGCTTACCTCAAACAATACCGAGACATGCAATGTTACCTTACAGGGTAGTGGTGAATATAATGTGCTTATTTTCGGAGAAAGCGAGTACGCCAACGCATCATTAAAGCTAGATGTTGTCGAGTCCCCCCCAGAAACGCTGAGTGTCGGTCAAACCATTTCAAGTTTGTCTGGTAGCCGTGGCGACGTACTATTTTATAAGTTTGCTTTAAGCGATAATGCTCAGGAGGTCAAAGTGAGCATTTCTGGAGGAGAAGGGGATGCAGATTTATATCTTAAACGAGGTATGGTGCCTTCAAAGGCTGATTATGATTGTCGCCCCTACTACTATGGGAATGATGAGAGTTGCAATGCAATAGGTGAAAGTGGTGATGAGTTTTATATCATGATTGATGGCTATTCCTCCTTTTCAGATGTGGTATTATCATTGATAGACCAGACCAGCTCTCTGTCTCCCGAAGAATTGGCTGTTCCTATTGATGTACTATCACCCATTTCGGATATTGAGGGTAACCAAGGAGACAAAAGATACTATTCTTTCATCATCAATTCAGAAGCTTTCATAGTGCAAAGATCGTTAAAGAGCCTATCGTTTAATTTGTCTGGCGGGATCGGAGACGCTAACCTGTATGTAAAAGTGGGTTCTGCGCCGAGTACTTCTGATTATGACTGTCTTTCAGTCTCTGGCTCAAATCAAGAAACCTGCACGATATCAAGAAACCCAGGCACTTATTACGTCATGATTTATGGCGCGCAGGCGTTTCAAGGTGCTAAATTATCGGTTTCAAACCAAACCATCGATAGTGCGTCTAGCGATGTTTCTGCCGCTAGTCGTGGCGGTGGCGGTGGGTTACCACTTTGGTTAGTGTTAGTGCTATCTGTTATATCGTCTTGTCGAACGGTTTCTTCATTTTTGATTGGCTTGAGGTTGTTTGGTAAAGGTTTACGATAAAGATGATTAAAGCCAGCGAGGCTGGCTTTTCAGAGAGACAAGTCAACAACAGACAAATTAATTTTTGTCTATTTTCAATTGACCGACTGCATTCGCGACACTCTCCGCTCCCTTGTATATATCATCCATGGTAGAGGAGACTTCAACAATACGGCCATTGGTTTCCTCGGCTATCTTATTTACATCGTTCATGGCTTTTGTAATGTCTTCAGTCAACGACATATTTTTGTCTACAACCTGCGTAATTTCTTCGGTTGATTCAGAAGTTCGAGATGCTAACTGCCTTACCTCATCTGCAACAACCGCAAAACCACGCCCTTGTTCACCTGCTCGCGCAGCTTCTATGGCCGCATTGAGAGCGAGAAGGTTAGTTTGATCCGCAATACCACCAATGGTTTTCACGATCTCAGATACATCATTTGATAAGGTACCCAACTCCTCTATTTTGGAGATCGACTTGGTGAGGTTTTCTACCATTTTTTGCGAGATACCAACGGTATCCTGAAGAACCTTATTTCCCTCTTGAGCAACTTTGGATGTTTCGACTGATGTGCTGAACGCGATATTGGCAGCTTCTGCAACCATCTTTTCTCTGTCAACATCTGCGGTGATGTCAGAGGCAAACTTAACGACTTTGTAGATTCGGTGTTTTCCGTCACAGACAGGGCTGTAGGCGGCTTGAATCCAAACTTCTTGGCCGTGACTATTTTTTCTCAAGAAACGCCCACTAAACGCTTTGCCGCATGACAAATCACGCCAAAAGTTTGGGTTTTGCTGATAAAAATCGTCAAAGCAAAACATACGATGATGTTTACCTTGTATCTCTTCGAGTGAATATCCGACCGTCTTTAAAAAGTTATCGTTTGCAGTGAGAATAGTTCCGTCGGGTTCAAATTCAATCACGGCGAAGTTTTGATTCAGTCCGGTAATTAAATCTCTTTGCGACGCGGCTTGTAAAGTTTTCTCTGTAACGTCGGAGGCGATTTTCATCACATTGACGACCTTGCCCTTATCATCTCTTATAGGGAAATAGGTTGCTTCAATAAATACTTTATTGCCATCTTTGTCGTAACGCTGAAAAGTTCCAGATTTTAAGTCACCTTTCGCTAGGTCTGCCCAGAATTTTTGGTAATCACTAGTTCTGGTGTATTCAGAGTTGCAAAATATTCGATGGTGTTTTCCCTTAACTTCCTCGAGCGTATATCCCATTGCTTTTAGAAAGGAGGGACTCGCTGTTTGGATATTTCCATTAGTATCAAACTCGATACTGGCCAAAGCTTGATTCAAAGATGCTACGATTTGTTGATATTTGAGTAACTCACTTTCTTGTTCTTCGGACTTCTTATCTTTCTGAAATAACCACATAGGTTCCCCGCTTTATTGGGCACAGCCGCTGCAAAGTACTAATTAGTATAGAACGATATAATTTTTTTTCCGCATCACGCCAGAGAATATAAGTCGCGATTACATTAAGTTTATACCGACTTTTAAATTTATACACAAACGTTGAAAAAGTTAGCTGAAGATAACTTGGTCGATAGCATGAAATACAACAAAAGTAGAGCAATAACTCTTATTTGGGAATGAGGTCTCATTTGAAATAGAGAGACGTTGTGTGAGTTACATGACACACATGTGGAGCATGGCAAATTAATGAATGATTAAAATGATTATTTTGCAATTAGCTAAGCCACTTCATATTTTTGAAATTGAATAAGATTCCATAAATGGAACAACAATCATGCCTGCTTAATGTTAAGTGGTGCTCAATAAAACCTTTACCGTTCAAAGGATTTGTATATGTATAACAAAACGCTCAGTTGTTGTATTGCATCGGCTTTACTCATTTCATCCGCCCCGCTTTTTGCTCAGCAGAAAGTGGAAAGTACACTTTCTTCACAGGAAAGCCTCGTTGCTCCTCTATTCCATGCTCCTGAAAGTGCAGCAATTAAAGGCAGCTATATCGTTGTTCTAAAACAACCGACTTCAATGACGGCTGGCACAGAATCTTTGGAGCTTTATACCCAAAATACAGCACAATTTCTGGCCGATCAAAATGCGTTCAAGATCAACAGAGTGTTTGGCAGTGCTCTAAGCGCATTCACTGCAAATTTGGATGCAAAGCAACTCAAATCACTGCGTAGCGACCCAACGGTTGATTTTATTGAACAAGATCAGACTATCACGCTTGATCCTGTAATATCGAATAATGCTTCTCAGGCCAATGCTGTTTGGGGATTAGACCGAATTGATCAGAGAGACCTGCCTCTCAGCGGTAGTTACGATTATAACTATGACGGGACTGGTGTGACGGCGTATGTTATTGATACTGGTGTCACTAATACGCACAGTGAATTCGGTGGACGATCAACGTCAGGTTATGATTTTGTGGATAACGATAATGATGCATCAGATTGTAATGGGCACGGTACTCATGTAGCTGGCACCATAGGCGGTGCCCAATATGGAGTGGCTAAAAATGTCAATATTGTCGGTGTGCGAGTTCTGAGCTGTAGAGGTTCAGGAACAACTTCTGGTGTGATTGGCGGGGTTGATTGGGTTGCTGAAAATGCAAGTGGCCCCTCTGTTGCCAATATGAGTCTTGGCGGTGGCATTTCGAATGCGCTAGACCAAGCTGTTGCAAATGCAGTTCAATCAGGTGTTAGCTTTTTACTTGCAGCTGGTAACTCAAATGCTGACGCATGTAATTCGTCTCCAGCGAGAGAATCTACTGGCGTTACTGTAGGCTCAACAACGAACCGAGACCGTCGTTCGAGTTTCTCCAACTGGGGAAGCTGTGTAGACGTATTTGCTCCTGGATCAGATATAAAATCGGCATGGTATGACGGTGGTTATAAAACAATAAGTGGTACTTCAATGGCTACTCCGCATGTTGCTGGTGTAGCTGCGCTGTATCTTCAAGAAAAAGGAAATTTATCTCCTGCTGAATTATCGAGCCTAATCAGCCAAAGGGCGAGTGTGGGTAAGGTAAGTGATACTAAGGGAACGACGAATAAGTTGTTATATAGCCAAAACGGTAGCGGGTGTGGCAATGACTGCCCACCTCCACCACCGCCAGAGGGTAAATTGGATAACGGCGTGCCAGTGACCAACTTGCAGGCAAGTCGCGGTCAACAGAAAGAATACTTTATCGATGTTAATGCAGGAAACACGCTTAAGGTAACTCTTAATGGCGGTAGTGGAGATGCTGATCTGTATGTCCGCCATGGTGCAAAGCCCACAACGAGTCAGTGGGACTGTAGGCCTTATCGTTACGGTAATAACGAAGTCTGCACTATTTCGAACACTCAAGCAGGGCGCTATCATATCATGCTAAATGCATATAGTGCTTACAATGGAGCCACACTAGTGGCAAGCTACTAATACGAAGCAACATAAACTATCGGAAATAGTCAGCCTATCCTTGGGTTGGCTATTTTTATTCATTTAGCACCAGTTTATTCACCTTACTTGGTGCTTTTTTTAAGCATAATTATCTATTTTTTCGTCGTTTTTTAAACACGTCACTTTCTTCAAGTTATCGACAACAATGCTACTTTTGTTCACTTATTGTTCTCACTTATCGTTTTTTCGACGTATTTTTATGCATTTTTTGCTTTTTCACGTGATCTAAATCTAGATATTAATACTCAAGTCACATTTTATTAACACAAATATTTTTATTTTTAACATTAGTGCTATTAATGGTTTTCTCATTAGTCAGGTGGGCGCTGGTGAGTATAAATTCAGATTATGCAGTAATACATTCACTGTCCTTTTCTCCCTTGTTTACAAAAGGGAGAGGAAAGCAGCTCTATGTTGTAGACAAAGTCATCAAGGATCGATAAAAACGCCACTGTTTTGTTAAGGAAAACGCATGTCATTTGGACGACATGATGTGGGCATATTTGGTGATTAGTATTGATTTGCTTAGTATTAGTATCATGACAGGACGTAAAATATGACGACACCGATAACGGACGCAAAAGAAACGCTCAGCTCAGCAGATTTTGGCCAATTCTTGGCAGACCTTAAACATCAAATCAACTCAAAATCAATCGACGCCAACATATTTGATATTGAATCGCTCAAAAAACAAATAGCAACTATAGAGAAAAAGCTAGTTTCACAGTCTGAGACAGGCATCAGTTTAGAAGAGGTTCTTGTTGAGCTTTATGCATCTCAGGCAGATGAAATCGTCCATGCAAGTCAGGATATCTTCGGAGTCCCTCCACAAAACGAAAATGAAGTTGAGTGGAGCTTAGCATGGAAAGCCAAGACTGCCTCTATGATCAATAGTGTTGATAAGCTAGAAAACAATACAGCTTACTTTGGTCACATGGTAAAAAAGAACTGGGGAGATTTGAAAGCCAGTGACTTTTTTGCGGACAAAGACACGGGTAAGAACAATACATCTGATATAGAAAACACCAACTGGACAAAATACCTCAGTGACGGCGAGTTACTCGACGTTGCTAAGGGCAAAAGCCAAGTAGATATTTATCGAAAAGAGTTGATTACCAACCTTGCCCTGATAGAAAACGGCAGAGCCTTAGGGCAACTAATCGGTAAAAAAGGTATTTTTGGAGAAGACGATGCTGCAATGGCTGAATTTGCTTTTACAGCAATAAAAAGTGCATTGCAGGTTCCTCAATTGGCCATAGCCGAATTCGAGAAAAACCAATCTAAAGATAGCTTTGCAGCACTCGCGAAAACCGAATTCAAAGACGCAAACGTACAATCTCAAATTAGGGAGCTACTTACCAATTCAACGTTAGACCAAGAGGTTGTCAATTTGAAGTTTACGGGCCACGAAGGCCGGCCCGGTAAAGAAGACCAATTGGTGGACAACTTTAAATCCAAACTAACAGAATTCAAGAGCAAACTGGATGACAAACTAACGGCATTGGAGGAAGAATTAAAAGGACTCGAAGCGGAAAACAGCGAAAAAAAGGTGCTTTTTGAGGCGTCAGAAAAGGCTTCGGAATTGGCTAACGATAAATTAAGTGCTGCTGAGGTTCTTCTTGCTTCGAAGGTTCAAACTCTCTCTGATGCAAAGCAGGAAGTGAATAGTGCGAAGGAGAAAGTAGCTTCTAGTAAAGCTGAGAAAAATAAATACACCAGTGAGAAAGAAATCAAGGAATCCCACTTGAAGCAACTCGAACTCGAGAAGGCCGAGGGGAACAAAAGTGTTGCGGCTTTCGAGAACGCAATTAATAACAATAAAGTAAAAACAGAGGAGTTAGATGCTGCCATCGCCTCTGAACGGGTTAAATTAGAGCAATTAAACGCTAACTTGAGCGAAAAAGAAGATAAAAATAAACCGATAGTCATCAAGCTAAAGGAACAGGTTGATAAAGAAAAAATAGATATTGCAAATGCCAAACAAAAAATTGAGTCTCTGACATCAGAGAGGAGTGCTTTGCAGAGTGAAGCTTCTGAAATCAGAACTAAAAAGCTTCAACTTGAACAAAAAATTGAGACTTTGGCGAGCGACATTGCAAAAGGTAAAGGACATCTAGAACAACTTGATAGCCAATTGATCAATAGCAAAAATCAATTGGCTATCGACACACAAGAACTTGAGCTTAAACAGGGCTATTTAAACGTTGCCCAGTCAGATTTTGATGCTGTGAACGCTGATGTAATATCTAAACAAGCTGAAGCTACATCTAAAAAAGAAACTCTTAGGCAAGACTCTGAAGCTTATGAAGCTTCACAACAAGAACTGAATACTCAGAAAGAGAATAAAACATCACTAGAAACCGATATAGAAACCATAAAAACAGAGCACCTCGACAAGTTCGATAAATGGAGTAAGGCTGCAGATCTGTCTGATGCTGGTATGAGAGCACTATCTATCGGTAACAATATAGCTTCTGCTGTTAAATGGCATTCAAAAGATGTTGATGAAAATGACCACGCTGGTCAAGTAGCACAGGCAACCTCGCTAGCAAGTACCTACATGGGTCTAGTCCAAGACGGTATGGATGGTTTTGTTGAGTTGTCTAAGTTTTTTGATGCGACTAAAGGGATGAAGAACCTGCATGCGGGGACAGGAGCAGGGTCGGCGATAGTTGGCGTCGGCCCACAAATTGCGTCACTAGTTCAGGCAGTCCTTAACGTTAAAGACGCTCCAGATGAGTATAAAGCACATTACATTGGTGAGGCAGTGATGCAAGGTGCCAACCTTGCTATGGGACTCACAGTTGGTGTGCTTACTGCGAAAGCCGCTATCACAGGAACAACGGTCTCTAGTGCGGTACCTGTTCTTGGGATCGTCGCTTCTTTAGCAAGTGCAATAAATCCAGTGCAGTGGGCGGCATTTGAACAATCGAAAGATCATATCAACGATGTCGATGCCAAAACCGATGAATCAAGTGATGCCTACGAAACGAGCGCTCAATATCTAACGGAGCTATTGGAAGATATCCATGGAACTGAAGTTGGTTTTTATTCAGCCAGTACCGCGGTGGGTGTTCTTGGTGGAATTGGGACGACAGCGGCTGCTGCGACTGGCGTTGGTGCCCCAGTTGCACTAGTTATTGCAGGCATTACCGCTGGTCTGCAAGGAATGCTAGAGGGCTTGAAGCAAGTTCACCTTGATAATGTAGCAGAAGATATGGCAGAGAAAATTCGTGCCTTTAATGAAGGTGTTGCAGGTTTCTTTGACCAAAGTTTTGAGCATTCTACTGATAAAGCTTTATCTGACTTTGTTGATGACGCAAAGCATTTTATCGAAAAAGGTTACGATTCAGTCTCAGGTTTAGGTTCCGTTCAAATGACAGCAAGTGACCTAGAATTAGCTGGTTTGTCCGGTGTCGGTGGAGAGCTAAAACAGACACAAAAGCATTTTTCAGGATTTATCGAGAAAGCCGATCTTGAAACTGGTGAATGGAATCGTGAAGAAATTAAGATTGATGCTAGTCAGGGCGTTATTGAGCGTACGAACGTGAATGGGGCTGCGACAGGCAAAGATAATATGCTCACATTTGTTACTCCCATGGCAGCGGCAGGAAACGAAAATATATCAACCGAACATGTATCAAAAAATAGATATGAAACAACAATTAATATTAGCAATCTCAAAGGCTGGACGATTAAAGATGGCGGTGACAATACAACCTTTGACTTGGACAATATTGTTACTAAAGCGCAGTCATTCCGAGCTCAAAAAGAATTGATCGATATTCCATTGTCAATCGAGGCCAATGCTGGTGATGACAACTTCTTAATGTCTGATATTACTGGGCGGATTACTGAAACAGATAGAACAGGTATCTTTGATGGTGGTTCTGGTAAAGACTCTGCAACTTATGCAAATCTTAAACATCTTGAGCAAGGAATAGAGGTATCGGTCAATCAATATGGCAATATTCAAGTTGCAAAGACGATTGATAGCGATGCTCGTATTTATCTCGATAAGATCGGAGAATACGAAGTGTCTAAGGGTAAGAAAACCGAGCTAGTTGAATATCGTTATATCGAATCTGGTAAGTTAGGTGAGTCGGTCATTCTGTATGATGAGTTTAAAAATATTGAATTACTTGCAGGCAGTGACTTGGATGATAATTTTGATATCACTAATTACAACGGTGCATTCCTTGTCGCTGGTCGCGATGGAGATGACAGCTTTACTTTGGCACAAGAACACGCAGCGCTCGGAGGGAAAGGTGACGACACCTTCACATTAGTGGGTGATATCGAATTACCACAAAATGACGAAAACACGCTACCCAAGTTTGCAGAAGTTGTTGGTGGTGAAGGCAATGATAAAATTGTCCTCTCTCACAGCTGGTCAGAGCAAGCATTTAAATTTGGAGCATTGTATGCGGTCGCTGAAGAGTTTTTGACCCAGAATGAAGGTTTACGTAAAAATCTATTGCCAAGCGCCAACGGCACCGAAAAGATGGAAGACGTTACTGTTGCTCTAATCGCCAACATGCTAGGCAAAGAGAATGATGTATCAAGTTCTTTCTTAGCTTTCTCTGAAATAGAAGAAATTCAGTGGGATACAACAGCTATTCATGACGTCCTTGGCAAGGCAATTGAGTCAAAAGTCGAATTAGCCGATTATGACTTAGCTGCGCGAGCATTTCTAAATCGCAGTACCGAAGGTGGCTACCAAGGCCTTGTTACTTACGATTTTTCCTCTCAACAAAAAGAGGGATTAGAGATAAGAGGGACTGCGAACAATGATGGGATTATTGGCTCTGCAAACAGTGACCTTATTTTCGGCGGAGAAGGCAGCGATAAGCTCAATGGTTCAGGCGGTACAAATGTTTTGATTGGTGGTTCAGGTGCTGATGAATTTGTATTTGACTTTTCTGAGTCATCGGAAGACTCGGTTAAGTTGATTGACTTTAACCTAGACAGCGAAACTGAGGACTTTGGTGCACAAGCGCTTAATGATGTATTCACCTTTAATCTCGGTAGCAAGGTTTTTGAACATATCCAAATATTTTCTAGCGCTGGGCAACAGTCTAAAGACTTGAAATTCGGTATTGGTGGTTCAACAGTAACGATTGAAAACTTCTACACTGAGGGATATGAGGGTAATGGCTCTGTTGGTAGTGCAAACCAATTGTTTGTGTTTAATTCTGATGTAAGCCAGACCGAAACGTATGGCTATAGTGAATTAGACCAGATATTTGGTAACTCCTATACGGAATTCCTCAGAACTGAGCAGGGGTCTCAATTTGAGGAAGGGACATCTTACTATGCGATTGCATAGGAGAAGTTAATTACTAACGCGTTGTATTACTCTCAAAGTGTCACGGATAAGTGGAGCTTGCTCCACTTATCCGTTTTCAGGGACAAGGTGAAGATATGAAAGAGCTTGATAACTTCGTTCAACTTGGACAAATCTCTTGGTTATGGATGAACTCTAAGCTTCATGAGGATTGGTCTACGCGGCTTATGAGCCGTAATACCATTCCTCCGATTAGTTTGGGCCAGTATGAGATTCTCCATGGGAATGATGGTATTCCTGTTGCCTATGCAAGCTGGGCCTATTTTTCAGAAGATGCTGAGCTAAGATATATACGTGACCCATCGTTAATACGCCTTGAGGATTGGAACTCTGGGGATCGTTTATGGTTTGTTGATTATGTTTCCCCGTTTTCTGTAAAGCATACTTTGGCACTTAAAAGCGTATTGCGTGAAAGGTTTTCCGATCGTTTTGCTCGAGGTTTGAGGGTAACTCCTGGTGGCAAAACAGGGCGTGTACTTACCTATTTCGGGGAGAATGTCCCAGAAGGATGGCGAACCACGGCAGATGAACAAATACTCTCACATTTTTCAGACAAATAAGGTTATTTCTCTGAACTGTAAATTGAATTCATTTTGAAGTAGAAGTATGACAGAGCCTTTAAAAAGTTCCAGCCAAGGCTGCCACAGCTTAAAGAAAGCAATTCAAAAACACCGAATGAGTTTCATTGGTGTCGCTATTTTCAGTGCCGTTGTTAACATCCTGATGTTAGTGGGGCCTCTTTTTATGTTACAAGTGTATGACCGCGTTTTAGCAAGTCACTCGACCGCGACCTTGTTTGCATTATTCATTATTGTGGTTTTTGTCTACGTTGTAATGGGGGTGCTGGACCATTGCCGGGGAAGAATTCTTGCTAGAATAGGTTCTGGTGTACAGTCTGCGTTGGATGAGACTGTATTTAAAATTGTTATGAAGCAGGCTGAGTCACAAACCTTTCGAGATCAACCTGCAAGTCCACTGAAAGAGTTGTCGTCGCTCCGAGCCGGTTTGTCTTCATCTGCCACTGGCGCGATATTCGATTTACCTTGGACGCCTTTCTATATTGGCGTTATGTTTCTTTTTCATCCTTGGCTAGGATGGTTTTCTATTTCAAGCGCAATACTTATTTTCTTCCTATCAGTACTAAATGAGTTTAAAACTCGCAAAGGCCAAGTCCAATCAAGTCGGCAATCTGCCCAAGCCGATCTACAAACCGAATGGGTCCGGTCTTCAATCGAGACTATCAAGGGCTTGGGAATGTCCAATCGGATGGCAACCAAATGGCGCCAAACTCGTCAACGAGCACTCAAAACGAATATAAAAGTTGCTGATATCGGTGGATTACTGTCGGTCATTACCAAGACTACTCGTCAACTGTTACAGTCAGCTATTTTAGCACTTGGTGCTTTGTTAGTGTTGAATGGAGATTTGACGGGTGGCACCATGATTGCGGGTTCGATTTTGCTAGGTAGAGCTCTTGCACCAGTTGAGCAAGTTGTTGGACAGTGGCAAATCTTCCAACAAGCAAGAAACTCGTGGAAATCATTAAATAAACTGTTAGAAAAGTATCCTGCTGAGCCAGCTAAAACTGAGTTACCCAGACCTAAAGCAAAGTTGATTGTCAATGACCTATATGTTGTTCCAGCGGGAGAAACCTCTCCTGTAATTCGGGGAATAACCTTTGCAGCAGAGCCCGGTGATGCGATTGGTATTATTGGTCCCTCCTCATCTGGGAAAACGTCACTCGCTCGTGCGCTAATCGGCTTTTGGCCTCCGAGTAGTGGTGAAATTAGGTTAGACGGCGCTGAACTCAATCAATACGATGATGAAACTTTAGGTAGTTTAATTGGGTATTTACCGCAGGATGTGAAAGTATACCCAGGAACGGTGGCTGAAAATATTGCGCGATTTAACCTCGACAAAAGTTCAGAAAAAATCATTGCTGCAAGTCAGCAGGCTGCGGCGCATGATCTTATTTTAAAACTTCCTAATGGTTATGATACTCAAATCACGAGCAGTGGGGGAGTACTTTCAGGAGGACAGAAGCAACGAATAGGTCTAGCTAGAGCGTTTTACGATGACCCAGTGATGCTGATTCTCGATGAACCTAACTCAAGCCTCGATGAGCCGGGTATGCAAGCATTAAATCAAGCAATTAAAAATGCGCGTAATTCAGAGAAATTGGTATTAGTCATCGCACATAGACCATCAGCTTTGACCAAATGTAATAAGGTGTTGGTTATAGATAAAGGTAAAATGGTGGCATTTGGCGACAAAGATAAAGTGCTTAATCAAGTCACTCGATCTGGAGCCACCTCATGAAAGAAAACCGTGATCCTAATGATTTTGCACTCTACGTATCAATGCAGCGATATCTCTTCGTGGGGATGTTAGCATTGATTTTCGGCCTAGGTGGTTTTGTTCTTTGGTCGGTTAGCCTAAAAATTGATGGTGCGGTCGTGGCTTCTGGACAGATTAGTGTAGAGGCCAAGCAGCAAGCCGTGCAGCACCCAGACGGCGGCATAGTAAAACACATTTATATACGAGAAGGAGCATTTGTTGAAATCGGCGAGCCACTACTCCTTCTCGATGGTGCGAGTTTACATACTCAGCAAACCGTGCTTAAACGTAAGAGGGTAGAAGCTCGAGCTCGTATAGAGAGGTTATTTAGTGAGATTAGTGGTTCGAATGAGCTGAACTACTCCTCAAAACTTATTGAAATGGGGACAGGTATAGAGGGCTTCGAAGAAATACTCAACAATGAAAAGATGTTGTTTAATGCTCGGAAGACCATTATTGATCAAACAAAGGCACAGTCTCAAATTAGACAAAAACGAACTGAGAATGTGATTTCCGGATTACAGCGTCAGCTCGCTGCAACCAAAAAGCAACTGAAGCTGACTCAAAAAGACCTTGATGCTCAGGAGCGACTTCAGGCGCAAGAGTTTGCTTCAAAGACACAGTTACGAATTTTGCATCGAGAGGCAGCGAAATATGAAAGTGAGTTAGGGCAGTTAGAAGCGAGTATTGCCGAGTCACGTAACACCATTGCTGATCACGAAATTGAGTGGCTAAGACAAAAAACAAAATTCCAAGAGGATGCGCAATCTGAGCTACAAGATCTCCGAGTAAAGCAAGCTGAGCTTATCGAAAATATTGACCTAAATAGTATCAAACTAAAGCGGTTAGTACTCCGTGCACCAATGAGTGGGCGTGTTCTTGGGCTCTCGGCGAATACTATTGGAGGCGTTATTCAAGCAGGTACAGAAATCGCAAATATTGTGCCTAGTTCTATGCCCTTGGTAGTTAATGTTAGGATCGACCCATTGCAAATTGACAGAGTTAGTATTGGCCAAGAAGTGAGAATTCGCTTTCCAAGCTTTAATGCGGTAACGACTCCTGAGGTCTATGGTAAAATAAAGAATATATCCGCAGATGTCATCTCTGATCCTAATAGCGGTACCTCATTTTTTACCGCAGAAATTACCCTTGATGAACAGGCCAAACAGGATCTTGCAGAGCTTGAGTTAGTCCCAGGTATGCTTGTCGATGCGTTTATTCGCACTGACGAAAGAACTCCAGCTTCCTTCTTGTTAAAACCAATTTTTGAATACTGGATGTATTCCATGCGTGAGGAATAGAGCTTAATTGATTGTCCATTAACCTCGAGGTGTGCGGTTTTAAGTGGGATATTATTCGTTTGTCGTGATGGAAGCGATTTGAATATCTCACATGTAAAACCGAACATCGCTAATGACCTATGTAAAGCAGGGTAAGTTACCCTTTTGGAACGGGCTACAGTGCCTATTTCATCGTCAAACAACTTGGTAAGAGCCGACTACTTCGTAGCATTATTTTCCTAATCCATAGCTCTGAGTCCTATATCTTGAAATCACTTGGGTATATATTCGGGGATTATTTGAAGTTTTGGGGCGTAAATTTTGTACAAAATAATGCTTTTATTGTCTATCCAATCAATATCTAACGTACTTATGAAACTCATACAAACTTTATAATACACACTGTTATTTTATAAATAGATATAAATACATATTTGTTCATAAATACTATCTTGATGATTTTCTGAATTATTTATAGTCAAATTCATTTCTAAATATAATTAATATATATAACTGATTTTTTTGATGCATTCACTAGCATTATTTTAATCTGCTACCAAGTAATCGTTGATTTTAGGGTAAAAAGTGAACAATCTACGTCTCGCCAAATAAATTAATAAATGGCGTGAATATAATAATATAAATTTATTATGTAGGTTTTTTAATAATGAAAAAATTAATAGCTTTGCTCTCCATATCATCATTGCCATTTAACGTAATGGCGGACGAAACAAGTATCTCTGCATTCATGGATTATTTTCATTCTGATCCCGTTAATGCAATGAATCAACTACCACCTAAAGAAGGAGATGATTACTCTGCAGTCGAGTGGTCTGCAGATGACGAATTGCATTCGGATCTGCGTGACCTAATTATAGAAAGGTCATCGAACGACGCTCGAATGTTTTCACCTATCAGAAGTAATGACAATCCGGCAAGGCTAGTCGATGCCGGTTATGGGTTGATTCGCAACCTAAATGAGCTCAGTCTCAAAGCTCCAAATTCAATGAAATTAGATGAGCAACCTTGGTCTGATACGTATTGGCCGCTTTATTCTGGAGCTGCGGCTTGGCGTTATAATGATAGGGATTTATCCGCCTATACATGGCAAGAGTATTACGATTTTTCAGAATCAATAAAGCCGTTAGATAGCTATCCCAATGATCAGCGTCATTTACTTTCGCCAGCAGAGAAATATGACCTTTTAGTTGGCGACACTAATTTTACCCTGACCAAACGGTCTTGGGATTCGGGTAGAAGGTATTATGAATCACGCGGTAAAGTTGAGCGCTGGATGGGTCTTTGTCACGGCTGGGCAGCGGCAGCATATATGCTTCCAAGGCCAATGAAATCAATGGATGTGAAGGCCCCAAATGGACAATCGATCAAATTCTATCCATCAGATATAAAAGCACTCGGTACACTGCTTTGGTCCGAGGCTCCATTTAACACACGTTTTGTTGGTGGTCGCTGTAATATCAAAAGTCCAGAAAAAGACGAGAATGGCCGTATCATTGAGCCAGACTGTGTCGATACCAACCCCGCAACCTGGCATCTATCTGTCTTGAACCAATTGGGGATCAGTAAACGCAGTGTAATCATGGACGCGACTTATGATTATCAGGTTTGGAATCAACCACTCCTGGGGTATAAATTGACCTACTTCAACCCACAGACAAATCGAGCGTCAAATGATCCGAATAATGTAACCATAGCTTTATCGGAGTATACCAAAGATAAATTCTCTTCCTACCGTTCTGCAAGGGCCGAATCGGTTGTTGGCGTTGAGATGATTGTAGAGTATATGGTTGAAACCAATCCTACTCATCGTGAGTATGATGCGCCGAGACTTGATGGCGTTGCAAGGGTGAAATACTACTACGACCTAGAGCTGGATTCTGATGGGAATACCATAGGAGGAGAGTGGTATCAAAATCGTCATCCAGATTTCTTGTGGACACCAACGCCTGATGCTATTGCCAAATCATACTATGATGGCGCTGGAAGCTGGGATGTAAAAGACGTTGTCCCCGAAAGTTGGAGAACAAAAGCGCCAAGTGCTTCTCACTACAGCCAGCCAATGACTTCAATAGTAAGTGCATTATTCGCAGCCGCATCATCTGAAGATGATAAGCCCAAAGAAGAATGGCACCAGTTGGTGACAAACGGCTCACAGTGTTTAGATGTTGAGGCAGGACCTTACAATGCTGGATCTCGGATCTACAGTTGGCACTGTCATAATGGTGATAATCAGTTATGGAAACTGAATGCATTAGGTCAACTCACGAGTAAAGTCGCTCCCGACTTATGTTTAGATCAAGATGGGATCAACATTACTATAGAAGAGTGTGACATGAGTGATACGCAAAAGTGGCGTTGGGATTCTAATCAGCTTAAAAATGGGTTAGGTAACAGTCTTAAAAGAAACCACAATAATTGGCCATTGGGTGCGAGCGTTCAAGGTAGCCACTGGTATTGGCGATAAATCATTGCCCAAACAAATGTGAGCCCACTTGGTGGGCTCACGGTTATAAGGTTATTGGCAGCTTCCTTGGTAAGACCAGTTCCAATACTGCTCGTAGGGATTTGCCCCCCAATTATCTTGTGTCGCAATGAATTTATTGCCTTGATATTGGACCTCTGTACCAGCGGTGTAATAGAAATATGAGGCCCATTCATAAACGTTATCGCAAGCATTTACATAACCACTAACACCGAAATACGCTTCATTTGAAGAGTTAGCTCCCGTCACCATGGTATAGATATTCATACCTTTGATGCCATCGAAGCCACAATATTCGCTATTATCTTGGTTGGAAGAACTGCAATCGTAATCGGTAAGTGAAGCGGGACGTCCTATAGCGACATACATGTCAACATTTCCGCTACCATTGTAAGTCTGTATCCATATCTCGTTGGCATTGGAGCTTGGTAACAAAAAGTGCTGTTCATCAGAATCAGAACTCAAAATAGGGTAAGGCTGGTTTATCTCAACAGTTGTGATATTTGGTTGAGGTACTGGTGGCTGAGGGGTTGGCTCAGGATTTGGAGCTGAGCCAGAACAAGAATGCAACTGTATTCCTACTCGGTTAAATGCATTTGTGACTCCAGCAGTGTCATATCCAAGTTTTGCAGCTGCTTTGCAAACCCCATCCGCTCCTTGGGTAAAGTTGGAATTGGGTTGCCAAAAAAGTTGATTTGCGGTGGCATATGTGAGGAAGGCTTTCTTGATGTCCCAACCATTGAAGGTTGCGAGATGATAGAAGGCTTTATTAAATATACCAGAGCTATGATGAACGTCGATACCATTATAGTATTGATTGATATGGTCAATAGAAGATCCGTCATGGCTAGGGTTGATGAAATACCGCATCGCAGGTGAATATTTCATGACGTGCTCACCCATTTTCCAATTGAAGTCACCATGAACATAGAAGCTTAAAGCCGCTGCCGAAACATCTGAAAATGACTCGTTCATGCCTCCAGACATGCCTCGATACTCTAAACCGGAATTTTGCTCGGTAAAACCATGACTGACTTCATGAGCAATTACGTCCCATGTGGCCAGTGGATACATCGAATAATTTCCATCGCCAAAAGTCATCTGACGTCCATCCCAAAAGGCGTTACCGTAGTTGGAACCATAATGTACTCGCATTGAAAGTTTCTGTTGAATAGGGCGAGTTCCCATCCAATCCTTGTACATATCAAACACTCTTTGACCAAAATAGTGAGCATCATTGAGTGGGGCGTAAGCACCATTAACGGCTTTGTAGTTGTTGACCTTACAGTTAAACTGATAAACTTGGCCCCCATATTGTTGGTTATTCATATCCAAGGTAACCACATTGTCGCTATCCATCTGACAATACTGATTGACAGTAAATCCACCGTATTTTGTGTTGGCACCGAAATAGTAGCGTCCACTTTTCTCATTGCCGCCGGGACCTTCCGCTTCTATAAAGTTTATGCCTTCCCATGAATCTAAGATATCTCCCGTATTTGCGTCGACGATATTAATAGGTCTAGAAGGGTTCATCCCTTCAAAAGACAAAAAGTCGACTTTATAGGCGAGTTTGGCTAAGGCTTGTTTATCCTGCCAAATGATTAGGTTAGCTTTCGCATCTTCTTGGCTTTGATTGGTAAAACCTTTGTGTTGATTTTGGGCAATAGTAATAGCTTGATGAGCACTGAGCATTGGGTGTACTGAAGTGACGTCGTTCTCTATACCTACCATTACGGTTCCGTCTACCGCTGTGTCAAATCGCTGTGATTGGTCGACAACAATTGATTGTCCGTAGACCGGTATTCCACGGTGAAGCTGTCGTTTTCTAACTAAATTATGAATGGGTGTTGAAGCTTGAGTAACGTCTTCGAATGCCAATATTGGCAACACACTCGACACCTGTGTTGCACCATTGGTGTCGTTTATAGTCTTAGCTAAGTCAATATCGTCAATGCTGACAACACTTGCTGCTTGAGAGACAGAAACTATTGGGAATAATAATAAATAATTAATATTTCGCATACATCACCTTTTTTCTTGTTTTCAATTGATTTGCTGTGTGAATGTTGGCGAAGGGTAAAGGTCATTTATCAATATGGGTAATGCACAGTGTTGCTTATGTGTTCTTGCTTCAAAACCACACAAATTGAAATGTTTTTTCTGAGATCCTGTACCAAAAGTTTTAAAGTATAGGAGCTGATAAAAGACAAGATTTAGTTGATGCTTATCAGTTGGTTTAACGTTTGTTATGCCAGATACTTAAAATACCAAATCTAAAATCAAGAATGATATCAGGTGATTAACCTCACATAACGTTAAGTTTTTGTGTTATTTTTTGCATATATGTTAACTGCACTGTGTAACTTTGTTTTTTTTTCTCGCACGATACACGCCAGCATAATCTTCTAATGAGATATCTGTCATAACTAGTGGCGTGTTAATCTACCTTAGATGTAAATATTAAACTTTTATTCTAGTTGTTAATTGCCTTCCAGTGCTTGTAACTGGTTTGTATCGATTACGTCAGTATTTGATGATTTTTTGATACCTTTTTATGGAATTATGGAATGATGATTGGTAATGTGTGCTGCAATCTTTACAAATTTTCAGTATTTTATGCTTATTTATTAGGCAAAAAAAGCTGAAATGCTGGCCGTTCCAGTGAAAATGTGAAGAAGTCATGGATGCTATACAAAAAACTCGGAGTTAAATGCATGTACAAGAATAAAATAACTCGCGCTATATTCTTAAGCGCTGGCCTATCTTTAGCCCTTTCTGGCTGTGGTGACAAACCTGATGAAAAGAAAGCGACAGAAGCTTCTAGTTCTAAGTCAACCGAGCTTGCTGATGTCCAAGAATTAGTTCGTGGCAATGGTGCTGAAGTGGCGTCACTTGACCCTCATAAAACAGAGGGCGTACCAGAATCGCATGTCTTGCGAGACCTAATGGAGGGCTTGGTCATCCAAGACGCTGAAGGAAACACTATTCCAGGTGTGGCAGAGTCGTGGTCAACAGATGATAATAAGACGTTTACATTCAAGATACGTAAAGGTGCTAAGTGGTCAAACGGTGACCCTGTCACTGCACACGATTTCGAGTACAGTTTTAAGCGCGCTGTCGATCCAAAAACAGCGTCTCCTTACGCTTGGTACATTGAATACACTAAAATGAAAAATGCCAAGGATATCGTTGAAGGCAAGAAGGGTATCGATAGCCTAGGCGTGAAGGCTATTGACGATCATACTCTTGTATTGGAGACAGATGTTGTCGTTCCTCATTTTGTTAAGATGTTAGCCCACACAACTATGTATCCGGTGCACAAAGCGACTGTTCAGAAATATGGCGACAGCTGGACTAAGCCTGAACATTTTGTTGGTAATGGCGCATATAAACTCACTGATTGGGTTGTAAACGAAAAAATTGTTGTTGAACGCAATAGCAATTACTGGGATGACAAAGATACTATCATTACTAAAGTGACTTTCCTTCCGATTGAAAATCAAAATGCGGAGATGAATCGTTTCTTATCTGGTGAAATCCACATGACGGACGAGTTACCGAATGAGCAATTCCGACGTTTGATGAAAGAACATCCTGACGAGGTTGCTATTTCACCATATCTTTGTACTTACTACTACGGTTTTAACAATGAACGCCCACCTTTTAATGATGCGAGAGTTCGTAAAGCGCTATCTTACGCGATCGACAGAGACATCATAACAAATGCGATTTTAGGTCAAGGTCAAAAGCCTGCCTATGCGTTAACGCATAGCGGTATTACCGGATTTAACCCTGTCTTGCCCGAATATGCAAATATGGATCACGATGCGCGTATCGCAAAAGCTAAGGAACTATTGTCTCAGGCCGGCTTTGGCGAGGATAAGCCACTAGATTTCTCACTACTATACAATACAGACGACAACCATAAGAAAATCGCGGTAGCGATACAGTCAATGTGGAAAAAGTCACTCGGAAAGTTCGTTGATGTAGAGCTTGAAAACCAAGAGTGGAAAACATACCTAGAAAGCTCAAAGCAGGGTGACTTTGATGTCCGTCGCGCTGGATGGTGTGCTGACTACAATGAAGCCTCCACCTTCTTGGCCATTGCCGTCAGTGATAATGGCTCGAATGACCAAAAATATAACAGCGCGGTCTACGACAAAGCCATGAATGACGCGGTTAATGTTGCTAAAACAGAGCAGGAGCGAAATAAATATTATGAAATCGCTGAGACTCAATTAGCGAATGATATGCCTATTGCGCCGATTTATCAGTATGTTAAATCTCGCTTGGTAAGTAGTCATGTCGGAGGATATCCAGAGAAAAACCCACAAGACAACGTCTACTCTAAAGATTTGTACCTTACTAAATAACTTTTAAAGTAAACAAACAATGCGCCAAAACAATTGGTTGGCGCATTATTTTTTAGATGTGAGATGTTGTATGATTAAACTTATTTTTTCTCGAGTTATTGAGGCAATCCCTACCTTATTAGTTCTGATAACGGTCTCTTTCTTTTTAATGCGTTTTGCTCCGGGAAGTCCTTTTTCATCGGAAAAAACATTACCGCCAGAAGTTCTCCAGAATATTAATGAGAAGTATGGTCTAGACAAACCACTGTTTGAGCAATATACAACTTATTTAGGCAATATATTAATGGGCGACTTTGGTCCTTCGTTTAAATACAAAGACTACACGGTTAACGAATTGGTTGCAGAGTCTTTGCCCGTATCAGCCAAAGTCGGTTTTTATGCCTTTATATTTACGGTTATTGTTGGAGTTGCTGTAGGGACTCTTGCTGCGCTCAAACAAAACACATGGCTCGATTATACGGTCATGTCAACGTCCATGATTGGTGTCGTTCTGCCGTCTTTTGTTTTTTCTCCAGTTCTAATTTACATATTTTCTATAAAGTTAGGTTGGTTTCCCGCTGGTGGATGGAACGGCGGGGCAATTCAGTACATGATTTTGCCTATTCTGGGTATGTCATTTCTCTATATCGCGACCTTTGCTCGGATCACTCGTGGTTCTATGATCGAAACACTAAACAGTAATTTTATTCGAACCGCTCGTGCTAAAGGCCTTAGTTATCGTTACATCGTTATAAAACACGCGTTAAAACCTGCACTCTTGCCCGTCGTTTCTTACATGGGGCCTGCTTTTGTCGGTATTATAACGGGCTCTGTTGTTATCGAAACCATCTTTGGTTTGCCGGGAATTGGTAAATTGTTCGTCAATGCGGCGTTTAACAGGGATTACTCACTTGTGATGGGAATTACCATTCTAATCGGTTTCCTGTTTATTTTGTTCAATGCGATTGTAGATATTCTGCTCGCAATGATCGACCCTAAAATTCGCTACTAACAAGGACGTATAGTTATGCTAACGAAAAAAGAAAATCTTGAAGCGGTCGAGAAATTTGCAGAAAACCTCGAGGTTGAGGGTCGAAGCTTATGGCAAGATGCTCGTATCCGCTTTGTACGAAATAAAGCAGCAATGGTCAGTCTATGCATTTTATTTGTCATGACTCTTGCTGTTGTCTTCTTGCCTATGATCGCCCAGCATACCTTCGATGATACGGATTGGTATGCGATGCATGTAGGTCCAAATATTGATCATTGGTTTGGTACCGATAGTTTGGGAAGAGATTTATATGTTCGTACCCTTGTGGGTGGTCGTATTTCACTTATGGTCGGAATCCTAGGGGCATTCGTTGCTGTTCTGATTGGAACACTCTATGGAGCAACCTCAGGCTTTATTGGTGGTAAAGTCGATCGCATCATGATGCGTATATTAGAAATTCTCTACGCTGTTCCATTCATGTTCTTAGTTATCGTCTTAGTTACGTTTTTTGGCCGGAATATAGTCCTAATATTCGTCGCTATCGGTGCTATCGCATGGTTAGATATGGCGCGGATCGTTCGTGGCCAAACGCTAAGTTTAAGAAATAAAGAATTCATTGAAGCGGCAAATGTCTCTGGGGTGAGTAACTGGAAAATCATCACAAGGCACATTGTTCCAAATGTATTAGGTATCGTTGCCGTATATTCTACATTGCTTATACCAAGCATGATTCTTACAGAATCATTCCTCTCATTTTTGGGGTTAGGTGTCCAAGAGCCAATGACAAGCTGGGGTGCTTTATTGCAAGAGGGGGCTCAAACCATGGAGATTGCTATTTGGCAACTCGCGTTTCCAGCTGCCTTTATGGTCGTAACCTTGTTCTGTTTTAACTATGTTGGTGATGGTCTAAGAGATGCTTTAGATCCAAAAGATAGATAAGTGTTGAATTAATTCAGTTCTATCATTACGACTTCAGCCTGTGACAGGCTTAGACGCGCTGCCTTTGTGGTAGTGCGTCTTTTTTCTCTTGGTATACCGCATGAGAATTTCTACTCGTCGCCTTACCAATGTGCTCGATAATCATGAAATTGACGTCCTTAATATGCTCTAATTCAAGTCAGATGAGTCGCTGGGGGTATATACTTCGATAAAGGAGTTTGTCTTAGAGAGTATTATGGGAAAGCTGATTGAGGGTGTTTGGTATGACACTTGGTACAATACGCAGGAATCTAAAGGACGATTCGTGCGTGAAGATGCAGGTTTTCGGCAATGGGTAAGGGCTGATAAGAGAACGAAGTTTAATGCGGAGTCCGGACGCTATCACCTTTACGTTTCTCTGGCATGTCCTTGGGCACATCGAACCTTGATATATAGAAAGCTTAAGGGGCTTGAACCACACATCGCTGTGACGGTCGTTGACCCTGAAATGATGGAGCAGGGGTGGGAAATATCAAAAAAGGAGCCACTTTTTGGTTTCCAATACCTTTACCAACTTTACGTTCAATGCGAACCTCAATATACAGGTCGAGTAACGGTTCCAGTGCTGTGGGATACAAAATTAAATGTAATTGTGAGTAATGAGTCTTCTGAAATCATCCGGATGTTTAACAGTGAGTTTAATCATATTACGGGCAATGACTTAGACTTCTATCCTGAAAAGCTACGTCACATTATCGATGAATGGAATAATTTTGTGTATCCGAATATCAATAACGGTGTTTATCGATGCGGTTTTGCCACAACCCAAGAAGCCTATGATGAAGCGTTTTTAAGCCTGTTTGATGCGCTGGATCAATTGGATAATCATTTACACCACCACCGTTATCTAGTGGGAGACACAATCACTGAAGCCGATTGGAGACTGTTTACAACATTAGTACGTTTTGATCCTGTTTATGTTGGCCATTTCAAATGCAATAAAAAGCGTATTGCGGATTATGTGCATTTGTATGGCTACCTTAAAGAACTGTATCAATTAGATGGGATTGCTGAAACGACAGACTTTGAGCATATTAAACGCCACTATTACTTTAGCCATAAGAATATCAATCCAACGCAGGTTATTCCCCAAGGGCCTTATCTAGAGTTGTATTCAGCGCACGGTAGAGACTTTCTATGAAAAAGCCCTTTAAGAAAAGGGCTTAGAAAGGCTGGCAATATTATTTTTGCTCTTGGTCCGCTTGAATGGCGGTTAAGGCGATGGTGTAAACAATATCATCGACTAATGCACCGCGAGATAAATCGTTAACAGGCTTTCTCATTCCTTGCAACATCGGACCGATAGAAACTAAATCAGCACTACGTTGAACGGCTTTATAAGTTGTGTTACCCGTGTTCAAGTCAGGGAAGACAAATACAGTCGCTTTACCCGCCACAGGAGAGTTAGGTGCTTTAGAGGCTGCGACATTCTCCATAATAGCAGCGTCGTACTGAAGTGGGCCGTCGATGACAAGATCCGGACGTTTAGCTTGAGCTAACTTTGTTGCTTCGCGGACTTTGTCTACATCGGCACCTTTGCCAGATTCACCAGTAGAATAGGATATCATCGCAACACGTGGGTCAATACCAAAAGCGGCCGCAGAGTCTGCTGATTGTATCGCAATCTCTGCTAACTGTTCAGCTGTAGGATCTGGGTTAATTGCACAGTCGCCATATACCAACACTTGGTCGGGAAGCAGCATAAAGAATACCGATGATACTATTGAGGCGTTAGGTGCTGTCTTGATGATCTGGAATGGAGGCACGATGGTATTTGCCGTCGTGTGAACCGCACCTGATACTAGTCCGTCAACCTCATCATTCTCAAGCATCATGGTACCTAGGAATACAGAGTCATGAAGTTTCTCTCTCGCAACGACTTCGGTCATACCTTTTGCGCCACGTAGCTCAACTAATCGTGCAACATAGTTTTCCCTAATGGCATCAGAATCGATAATCTTGACACCAGCACCGAGTTCAACACCTTGCTGAGCTGCAACACGCTTAATTTCTTCTGGATTTCCCAAAAGAACACATTCTGCTATGCCTCTTTCAGCACAGATTGCTGCTGCTTTAACAGTTCTCGGCTCGTCGCCTTCAGGAAGTACGATACGTTTACCTGCTTGTCTGGCAAATTCGGTAAGCTGATAGCGGAAGGCAGGAGGACTTAATCGGCGTGACTTCTCAGTTCCTTCTGTCATTGATTCAATCCAGCTTGCATCGATGTGACCTGCCACGTGGTCATTGATAAGCTCGATCCGCTCTTTGTCATCAGCAGGAACTTCAAGACTGAAACTTTGAAGGTTCAGTGAGGTTTGCCATGTATTTCCCTGAGCTTTAAAAATGGGTAGACCAGAATCAAATGCAGGCTGACACAGTTCAACGATTTGTTCTGGGATATCGTAACCACCAGTCAGGAGTACAGCGCCAAGTTCAAGACCATTCATTGAAGCGAGAGACGCAGCAACGATAACATCTGGTCTGTCGGCTGAGGTTACCAATAGAGAACCAGGTTTGAAATGACCGATCATATTTGGTAGAGAACGTGCACAGAAGGTAATGCCTTTGATACGACGTGAGTCAATGTCACCAGCGTTTACAATCTCGGCATTCATGTGGTTACACATATCAATTGCGCGAGTTGCGATCAGGTCAATGCTCCACGGAACACATCCGAGAACACGAATTGGCGAGGAGTCGAATATCTCCATTACCTTCATTTCGTTTTGTTTTGCACTGTCCGCATCATCAAAAACTTCTGATAAATCGGGACGAGTTCGTCCCGTTTCGTCAACTGGAGCATTGAGTTTGTTAATGATGACGCCAGAAATATTCTTGTTTTTTGTACCGCCGAAGTTCGAACAAGCGACTTCAATACGCTCTTTTAGTTGTGCGGGACTATCGGTTCCGGGTGTTGCAACTAGAACGATTTCAGCGCCTAGCGTCGCAGCAATCTCAGCATTTACTTGGTTTGCAAAAGGGTGTTTCCGTGTTGGAACCAGTCCTTCAATGAGTGTTACGTCGGCATTTTTGTTAACTTTATTAAAACGTTCAACAATGGTCTCAAGCAGCTCATCCATGTTGTCATGGCCGATTAAGCTTTCGGCGACGGACATGGCCAAAGACTCACCAATTTGCATATCACTATTTGCACTAACGATAGTAGAGGTTAAGTCCGGTTGATCTTCACCAGTTCTTGGTTGGCAAATTGGTTTGTAAAAAGAGACATTTACTCCCTTACGCTCCATAGCGCGGAGAGTGCCCATGCTAACGCTAGTTAAGCCAACACCAGCGCTTGCAGGAATAAGCATGATTGTACGTGACATCTATAGATACCTGTGGCGATTATTTTCCGTCCTCTATTAAAGAGTAGACGTTAAAAGTATCAAAAAGAAGCTTGGCTGGGTTATGTACCAGCCAAGCTATGGTTTAAATTTCAGCGAGACGTGCAGTATCTTCTGCAATTACAAGCTCTTCGTTAGTAGAAACTACCATAGAAGGAATACGACTGTTGGTTGTTGTAATCGTTCCTTCGCCTCCGAATCGAGCTTTAAGGTTGGCATCATTGTCAACTTCTATTCCAAAGATACCAAGGCGCTCTAATACCATCTGACGGATTGGAGCTGAGTTTTCACCAATGCCACCTGTAAACACGATAGCATCCAAACGACCATCCAAAGAAGCAGTGTATCCCGCGATGTATTTTGCCAAGCGGTGGCAGAAGACGTCCATTGCTCGAGTTGCTTCTTCTTTTTCACCATAATTATCTTCAACAAATCGACAATCAGAAGTTACTTCAGTTAGACCTGCAAGGCCCGATTCTTTGGTTAGGATGTTATTGATTTTTTCAACAGAATAACCAAGTGTATCATGAAGGTGGAAGATAATTGCTGGATCAATATCGCCACATCTTGTGCCCATGACTAGACCTTCTAATGGAGTCAGTCCCATTGAAGTATCGACGGATTGACCATTTTTGATCGCACAAACCGATGCACCGTTACCTAGGTGACAGTTTATGATATTCAATTCTTCTATTGGCTTCTCTAGTAACCCCGCTACCTCACGAGTGATGAATAGGTGTGAGGTACCATGCATCCCATAGCGACGAATACCGTGCTTTTCGTACAGGTTGTAAGGCAAGGCGTAAAGGTACGATTCTTGCGGCATTGTTTGATGGAAAGCGGTGTCAAATACTGCGACATTCTTTAACTCAGGGAAAGACTTTTGTGCCGCTTTAATGCCGATGATGTGTGCTGGGTTGTGCAGAGGAGCAAGAGTCGCACAGTCTTCGATACCTTTTAAAACAGCGTCGGTGATGAGTGCTGATTGGGTAAATTTCTCCCCACCATGAACCACTCGGTGGCCTACCGCAGCTAAGTTTTGAGAGAGTTCTGGCTTAGAAGCGAGAATAGTTTCTACCATGAATGCGAGTGCTTCCTCGTGTGCTGCACCGTTACCTAGTTGAGCTTCGTGTTTTCCGTCAAGTTTCCACTTGATACGTGCTTCTGGTAGGTGTAGGCATTCGGCGAGACCTGTTAGGTGCTCATCACCATTTTCTGCATCAACGACAGCAAATTTAAGAGAAGAACTACCGCAGTTTAAAACTAAGACTAGCTTTGACATGAGTGATTACCTGTGACAATCAGTTAGAATAAAAAACAACCACAAACACGAACTAAATTTTATAAACATGATTCGTCTTTGGTCAAAAGGCCTCTAACTCCGTATACAGAGTGACGGGTGTTAACTATCACTTTAGCGTCCGTTGCAGAAAAGTCTCAAAAGTTGCTTAAATTGTAAAGAACAGCAACAATGAGGTTGTGGGCCTATAAAGAATAACGATAATGCTCAATAATAACAAAAAAAATTTGAATTCACGTTATTTTTTATCAATTTTTGTACCTTTAGTTGAATTATTCAACTATTTTTTGGCTCTTAGAGTAAGCGAGGGGATTTTATGAGTGAAAAAGTTGGTTTAATCCACAGCTTGCGTGATGGACAGCGCTATATGGATGTGTGGCCCATGCGTAAAGAGCTGAATCTATTGTTCCCAGAACAACGGATTATTAAAGCCACACGTTTTGGCATAAAGGTGATGCCTGCAGTTGCGACTATCGGTGTGCTCATGCAAATGGTTTTTTCTCAATATGGTGCAATGACACAGTCGATCGTTATCGCCTTGTTTGCTATCAGCCTACCTCTCCAGGGAATTTGGTGGCTGGGCAATAGAGCGAACACCTTGCTTCCACCTTCTCTGGCGGTTTGGTATAGGGAAATACATCAGAGAATAATAGAGAGTGGGTGCGCCTTAGAGCCTGCAAAGCCATCTCCCCGATATAAGGAACTAGCTAAGATTCTTAGTCGTGCATTTAGGCAGTTGGATAAAGCGTCTTTAGAGCGTTGGTTCTAAATCTCAAATAAAAGGCAGTTAACCAAGTTAACTGCCTTTTTCTTTAACCTTAGCGATTAACTGAACATTTTAACAGCTTCTGAGGGCTCTACGAATTCAAGATCAAAGCTTTCAGCAACTTCTTTACACGTTACCTTACCGTGGATTACGTTCAAGCCTTCCAAGAATCCTTTATCTTCTTCTAAGGCCGCACGATAACCTTTATTCGCAAGTTTTACGATATAAGGAAGAGTTGCATTATTTAAAGCGAATGTTGAAGTACGAGCTACTGCTCCAGGCATATTTGCAACACAATAGTGAACGACGTCATCAACTACGTAGGTGGGTTCTGCATGCGTTGTAGCGTGAGAAGTTTCAAAACATCCCCCTTGGTCGATAGCAACATCGACTACCGCAGCGCCTGGCTTCATCTTACTGATGTGTTCTTTCGTTACTAGCTTCGGCGCTGCTGCTCCCGGAATAAGTACTGCGCCAATGACTAGGTCGGCCTCAAGGACATGTTTTTCAATTGCGTCTACTGTTGAGTAAACAACTTTAGCTTGCCCTTGAAATTCTTCATCCAAACGACGCAAAGTATCTACGTTACGATCAAGGATTGTAACATCTGCGCGTAGACCAACAGCCATACGTGCCGCATTTGCACCGACTACTCCACCACCGACGACGACAACTTTAGCTGGCTCTACGCCAGGAACGCCACCTAGTAGAAGGCCACGACCACCATGAGATTTTTCTAATGTTTGTGCACCTGCTTGAATAGACATTCTGCCCGCTACCTCAGACATTGGCGCGAGTAGTGGCAAGCGACCCATATTATCTGTTACAGTTTCGTACGCTATGCAAACGGCTTTGCTCTTGATTAGATCGTCAGTTTGTGGAAAATCAGGTGCAAGGTGTAAATAAGTAAACAGTATTTGCCCTTCGCGAAGCATAGCTCGCTCGACAGCTTGAGGCTCTTTTACTTTTACAATCATGTCTGCTTTGGCGAAAACGTCAGTAGCAGCAGGGAGAATGGATGCGCCCACGGCGATGTAATCATCGTCTGAAAAACCAATACCTGAACCGGCGTTGGTCTCAACTAAAACTTCGTGTCCGTGAGAGATAAGCTCACGAACGCTGGCTGGGATCATTCCAACACGGTACTCGTGGTTTTTAATTTCCTTTGGTACGCCAATGATCATCCTGACTCCTCATTTTATGTTGGTTGCATAAATAATGCTGGTTGTATTAACTATATGTAGGGTAATTCTGTCGAATTAATGTCTAGTATAGATATGATTAAGTAAAATTTGATACTGAATATTAAAAAGTTGTAGTATATTTTTTTGCAAGGAAGTAATAAGGTGGAATAAAAAATGGTAGACAACAACAAAAGACCGTCTAAAGACCTAGACAGAATCGATCGTAATATCTTAAATGAGTTACAAAAAGATGGTCGGATCTCCAATGTAGAATTGTCTAAGCGAGTGGGTCTATCACCTACACCCTGCTTGGAGCGTGTTCGACGCTTAGAGCGACAAGGCTATATATCGGGCTACACGGCATTGTTGAATCCTCAGTATCTTGACGCGTCTCTCCTCGTGTTTGTAGAGATTACCCTCAATCGTGGAGCCCCAGATGTGTTTGAACAGTTCAATACGGCGGTGCAGAAGCTAGATGATATTCAAGAGTGTCATTTAGTATCGGGTGACTTTGATTACTTACTTAAGACCCGAGTATCAGATATGAGTGCTTATCGTAAGCTTCTGGGTGATACTCTGCTACGCTTACCTGGAGTCAATGACACTCGGACTTATGTTGTCATGGAAGAAGTCAAGCAAACGAACCAGCTTGTTATTAAAACTCGATAAAGAAAATTATTTAGGTTTGGATCGTTCTACCCAAGCGATTTAAAGTCTCTTGGTTGTAAAGGCTTTCCATATTCTGACTTTCAGCAATTGGGTTTTTCTGCTTGATGTGTTTAAATTGAAGGGTCTGAGTGGTTGTTCCGCTCAGGCTTTTTTATTATCTCATTATCGCAAGAAATCAAACACATATTAAGTTGGGTATGTTCAAAGAAACCAAAAACAAAGTAAAGACGATAGTAAAGACTGGAAATAACGCTCAACCTCTCAGGCTAAACGGACCGCAACGCTTGAAAGAGAGCAGTCTTATTGTAGTGGTACTGACCTCTATATTGCTATTCGTTGCATTAATCACGTTCAATGAGGCTGATCCATCATGGTCACAAACTGCATGGGGAGGAGAAGTAAATAATGCGGGGGGTGTTTTTGGTGCTTGGTTAGCAGATAGTTTATTTTTCTCATTCGGCTTGCTTGCATACACTATACCACTTCTTATTACCCTATTTGGCTGGGTTCTCTTTCGAAAAAGAGCAGAAGATGAACCTGTAGACTTTATGATCTGGGGCAGTCGCCTCCTCGGATTAACCCTTCTTGTATTGACCAGCTGTGGACTAGCGGACATTAATTTTGATGATATTTGGTACTTTTCTTCTGGTGGTGTTATCGGAGATGTTTTATCAAATCTTGCCATTCCTATTTTGAACGTTCTTGGGACAACACTAGTTCTTCTCTTCTTATGGGGAGCGGGCTTTACGTTGCTCACTGGAATATCGTGGCTTAACTTAGTCGATTCTATAGGATCTTCGACTCTTCGTATTATAAGTCATTTCATCAACCTCTTCAGAGGGACCTCGAAAGAGGTGTTAGAACCGCAGCTCTATGAAAGTAATGAAGCTAGTGAAATTCAAGAAGACAATGGTCTCGATGTAACGTCATCAGGTTCAGAAGTCGAAGGTAATGATAGCAAAAGGCATGATCGGCAGTTCAATATCCATATTCCAGAAACTGTTACTCAAATGGAGAGAACTTTATCGAATCAATCGAGCGTTGAATCAGAAGTCGTTGAACCACTGAAAGCTCAGTTTGATAATGACAGAATATCTGAGCTTGTGATGAGGAAAGATGAATTACTTCAATCGACGATAGCTGAGATTGAGACCGATATGAACGATGACATAGCTCAAGAAGATATAGAGCAAGTCTCTCATGTCACATACTCGGATAAACTCGATCGCTCAGTTGGTAGTGAAGATAAAGTTGAAAGCAAAGAAGAGGACTTGCCTTGGCATGAGTCTAGGATTGGAGAGGTTGTTACTGAACCATCAATAAAAGCTGAAGAGTTAAATACAATCGTTGAGGAAGTAGAGCTCAAGCATATTGAGAGAGACATAGATTTTGCAAGTATTAATGAAGAACAAGACGCTGACCATGACCAAGAGTCTCCAGGTTCACATAATTTAGATGATGCAGCTGCATTTCAGGAACTTGTAACAGAAGCTCAGGAGAAGCGTGCAGCGAAACAAAACCCATTCCTAGTTCAAAAAGAATCAAACCTTCCAGTTCCAGATGAGCCTCTGCCAACTTTAGAGTTACTTTATCACCCTGAAAAAAGGGAAAATTTCATTGATAGAGAGGCGTTAGAAAATATAGCGAGATTGGTTGAGGCTAAACTTGCTGATTATAAGATAAAAGCAACGGTCGTTGATATTTTTCCAGGGCCTGTCATTACGCGGTTTGAGCTCGACCTTGCACCAGGAGTCAAAGTAAGCCGTATATCGAGCCTATCAATGGATTTAGCACGCTCTCTTTCAGCAATGGCGGTACGGGTTGTCGAGGTTATTCCGGGTAAACCTTATGTAGGTCTAGAGTTACCTAATATGAGCCGGCAAACGGTCTATTTTTCAGATGTCGTTGGAAGCCCGCAATTCCAAACAGCTAAATCTCCAACAACGGTCGTTCTGGGGCAGGATATTGCAGGCGAGGCCTTGGTTGCCGATCTCGCGAAAATGCCCCATGTATTGGTTGCGGGGACGACAGGTTCAGGCAAATCTGTTGGGGTCAATGTGATGATTCTTAGTATGTTATATAAAGCTGGCCCTGAGGATGTCCGTTTTATTATGATCGACCCTAAGATGCTTGAACTCTCGGTATACGAGGGGATCCCTCATCTTTTATCTGAAGTTGTTACTGACATGAAAGATGCATCCAACGCTCTGAGATGGTGTGTTGGTGAAATGGAGCGCCGTTACAAATTAATGTCAGCGCTTGGTGTTCGGAACATAAAAGGGTTCAATGACAAACTAAAAATGGCATCTGAGGCTGGTCACCCTATCCATGATCCGCTGTGGCAAGAAGGCGACAGTATGGATGAGCTACCACCATTACTGGAGAAACTTCCCTACATTGTTGTCATCGTGGATGAATTTGCTGATTTGATGATGGTAGTAGGTAAAAAAGTAGAGGAACTAATAGCACGGTTAGCGCAAAAAGCCCGTGCAGCAGGGATCCATTTGATACTTGCTACCCAAAGACCTTCAGTAGATGTTATTACCGGTCTTATCAAAGCGAACATACCTACTCGTGTTGCTTTCACCGTTTCGACCAAAACGGACTCAAGGACTATTCTAGATCAAGGTGGAGCAGAATCATTGCTTGGCATGGGAGATATGCTTTACCTTCCTCCTGGTTCGAGTCATACAGTTCGTGTTCATGGTGCTTTTGCTTCAGATGATGATGTTCATTCTGTGGTAAATAATTGGAAGGCTAGGGGCAAACCACAGTATATTGATGAAATTACGAGTGGCGACCAAGGTTCTGAATCTTTACTACCAGGAGAAAAGCCAGAGGGTGAGGAAGAGACTGACCCATTATTTGATCAGGTTGTTGAACATGTTGTTCAGTCACGTCGAGGCTCTGTATCGGGCGTACAGCGTCGATTTAAAATTGGTTACAATAGGGCTGCACGTATTGTCGAACAACTTGAGGCACATGGTATCGTTAGTGCCCCAGGACATAATGGGAATCGAGAAGTGCTAGCACCAGCCCCAGGGCGTGAGGTTAATTAGAAAAGAGGGTTGATTTTATCAACCCTCTTTTTTATTGTTTTGGAAGCATTCGTGCAACTAGTTGAGATATAAAAACAATTGCACAGGCAAGAATATTTAAAGAAAAGATGATGACGAGCCATTGCGGCATGGAAAGTCCAAAAAATTGCCAAACAACTTCACTGCAGTCACCATAAGCCTCAAAAACAGAGGGTAGCCAAGTGTTTAGAGGTGCCCAATCTGGGAAAGACACAAAAACATCACATGTTGCAAATGGAGATGGGTTAAATTGAAAGTCAACATGTTGATTTGATAAAGCCAAACCCCTATATGAGGCGTATCCCCAGCTTATCATGGCTAGAGTACGCAAGATCACATTATCTGGCTTCATGAGCCCGATAAGAGCTGCCGCCAGAATTCCAAACATTGCGACCCGCTCGTAAATACACATAACACATGGCTGAAGATCTTGAACATGTTGAAAGAATAATGCGCAAATCTCTATCACTAAGGTAAGAAGGAAGAGAAGGCTCCAGCTTCCTCGTTTGCGAGAAAGCTGATCGAGTGTTAAAAAAATGTTCACATAGGATTCCTATAATAAAAAAGCTCTGATTACTCAGAGCTTAAGATACATGAAAAGTTTCCTAGGAAGAGAAAGTTTTTCACTGCTATTTTTAGTGCGCCACAGAATTAGCAGAATCGATTATGTTGGCTCCCTCAGTAATCCAACCATGGCTGTAAAACCAAGCAGTCATTGGTTCAACAAAGAACATAATACCTATTAGACCGACGATAGCTAAAACAATCGTATACGGTAAAGCCATTATGACCATCCTGCCATAAGATAAACGTATCAGCGGCGCTAAAGCTGAGGTAAGCAAAAATAGAAACGCAGCTTGTCCATTAGGAGTCGCGACTGAAGGTAAATTTGTTCCTGTGTTGATCGCAACCGCAAGTAAATCGAATTGAGGACGGCTGATGATACCCTCGATAAGTGCAGTTTTGACTTCAGTTATGTAGACAGTACCTACAAAAACGTTATCAGACACCATAGATAAAATTCCGTTGGCGAGATAGAAAAGAGCCAACTGGGTATTCTTGTCTTCTACATGGAGGACAGCGTCTATGACTGGTTTAAATAGTTTTTGGTCAATAATAACGGCAACGACCGCAAAAAATACGGTGAGAAGTGCAGTAAAAGGTAGTGCTTCCTCAAACGCTTTACCCATGGAGTGTTCTTCAATAACACCAGTAAATGTTGTCGCAAGTATAATCACTGAAAGGCCTATCAGCCCAACTGCTGCCAGATGCAGAGCGAGTGCTACAATTAGCCAAATAGCAATGATCCCTTGAACCCATAGTTTCGCAATATCCTGCTTGGTTCGACGTTTCTTTTGCTCTCGATCAAACTCGACCAGAATCGTGCGAACATTGTCTGGTAATCGGGCGCCGTAGCCAAAAATCTTTAATTTTTCTACCGCGACACATGTGATCATACCGCAGATAAAAACTGGAGCGGTAACAGGGAGCATTCTTATAATGAATTCTCCGAACAACCATCCCGCTTGGTCGGCAATAATCAAGTTTTGTGGCTCTCCGACCATTGTCATTACACCACCCAGCGCAGTACCAACTCCGGCATGCATGAGAAGTGAGCGTAGGAAAGCTCTATAATTTTCGAGGTCGTCTCTAGTGAGTTCACATAGATGGTCATCTCGAGTGTGATCGTGACTTGCATGTGGGCCTTGTCCAGAAGCGACTTTGTGGTATATCGCATAGAAACCAACGGCCACACTTATCACTACGGCAATAACAGTCAAAGCGTCTAGGAAAGCGGACAAGAAGGCTGCTGCAAAACAAAACACTAATGAAAGCATGCTTTTAGAGCGTATTCCCAACAATATTTTGGTAAATATAAAAAGCAGCAGTTGCTTCATAAAATAGATACCTGCGACCATAAAGACCAGCAGCAACAGAACTTCTATGTTTTCAACTAACTCATGTTTTACCTGACCAGGACTTGTCATTCCGATGGCTATTGCTTCTATAGCAAGGAGCCCGCCTGGCTGGAGTGGGTAACACTTAAGTGCCATGGCGAGCGTGAAAATAAACTCAGCAACTAGCAGCCAGCCAGCTATAAAAGGATCGATAAGAAAAAAGACAAGAGGATTAATTATTAAAAAGGTGATGATCGCGACTTTGTACCAATCAGGGGCTTTACCTAGAAAATTTTTAATAAACGCGTTTCCGAGCGACATCGGCATGACTGAGATACTCTTAATGTTGTTATGAATAGACACTGCGTGCACTTGCGAACTCGTTACCGAAGAGTGATATTCCCCTGATTATTATGAGAAGAGATATATTATGAGAAATATGTTCGGTTTAACAGCAACTTAGTAAAAGTCTAACCTTATATTAAAAAGGATGTATTACATCAAGCTACGTTTCAAAATAGACAAGTACTCCTTTACTTTGGACGTCACTCTACCCATTGGTATCATTTAGTCAATCATAAATTTAGTTTGAGTATTTTATTAGCATATTTTTTGGTAAAAACGGGATCAAAGTTGCGAAAAAACATCAAATAACATACTAAAAGTTCATCTTGAGCTCTTATACTTTACGAAAAGGCCAAATAAACAAGAAAATAGTAATTAGCGAATCGAACACATCAATTCTTTCTCCTCACCTTTTGCTCCAATGACATGGTAAATCTGTTCAAGTCGGATTTTCAAACAACAACTGTCGGGTATTTATCATTAACGTGAGCTTACTAATTATTCACAGTTAGAGTATTTGTTCTATTTATAAATTAAAAATTCTTTACAGAGTCTAGTTTCCGATATTGCAAAACTAGTGGTATGATGAGTCATATTAGACCCGTAAATATACAAGTTTGGATAGAATCTACATGGTCATTAAGGCTAAGAGCCCTGCGGGGTTTGCTGAAAAATATATTATTGAGAGTATTTGGAAAGGCCGTTTTCCGCCTGGTTCTATTTTACCGGCTGAGCGAGAGCTATCAGAGCTCATAGGTGTTACAAGAACAACACTTAGAGAGGTGCTACAACGCCTTGCGCGTGATGGCTGGCTGACGATACAGCACGGTAAACCAACTCGAGTAAATCAGTTCATGGAAACATCTGGGCTTCATATACTCGATACGCTCATGACCTTAGATGCTGATAATGCAACGTCGATCGTTGAGGATTTGTTGGCCGCAAGGACTAATATAAGTCCGATCTTTATGCGTTATGCTTTTAAAGCAAATAAAGAAAACTCCGAAAAAACGATCATAAGTGTTATTGATTCATGTGAAGCTCTCATTGCTGCTGAATCGTGGGATGTATTCATGGAGTCTTCTCCATATGCAGAAAAAATTCGTCAGTTTGTAAAAGACGATGGTGAAAAAGATGAAGCGAAACGCCATTCGGCATTGCTCGCTAAAACTTTTAATTTCTATGATTATATGCTTTTCCAGCGTCTTGCTTTTCACTCAGGAAATCAGATCTATGGTCTGATTTTTAACGGCATCAAAAAGCTTTACGATAGAGTAGGGAGCTACTACTTCTCAAATGTAAAGGCTCGCCAACTCGCCCTACAGTTCTATAGAGATCTGTTAGAGGTCTGTCAATCTGGTAATCGAGATAAGATATTAATAGTTGTTCGAAACTACGGAATGGAAAGTGCTCAGATTTGGAATCAGATGAAGACGTCATTACCGACTAACTTTACGGAAGACGACAGTTGATAATCCATAGAGTCGCTTGATTAGCGACTCTTTTCCTAGTCAGACTAAAGTCCTTGTTCGTCATTCCCTCCTGCTCCCTCGAACCACAACTCTAGCTGCGATTTAAGGTTTTTCAGTTCGTCTGGACCAATTAAAGCAAGCCCAAGGTCCTTTGCTCTAATGATATCATTGTGCCTGAGGGGGCGAAAACTAACTAGCATGGCTCGAGCCTGTAACCCACCTAAAAGATCTCGAAGAGATTCTAATTTATAGAGAGTATCATCTCCATCATCCCTCATTCCTTTAGTTTTACACTCAATAATATGAAGCTTATTATTAACCACTGACGCTACATCAAGCTCGTTTCGCACCTCTTTATCACCTAACTGGCGATAAACTTGTACGTTGAGTGAGTGATCTTGAATTGTTGGCATATCCTTTCTGATCTGTCGAACAGTGCTGTGAACCAAAGTCTCTAACCATTCACCATTAGCAAACCTTCGGGCCCCTTCATCAGAAAATGTAAGTTTGCCCTCTTCATAAGTGGCTATTTCTGCACTGACTAGGTCAGATATCAGTATATTGAGTTCTCGGTAACCTTGTTGCTTATCAGACAAAAAAACATCAAGCTTTTGTTCTTTACGACAAGTTGTTGCTAAATAATTTAGGGTGGCAAGTCCTGGTCCTAACTCTAATGCATTACTCGCCCAGCGTTCACCAAGTGAGTGAAGTTTCTCGTCTAGTTGCTCTGAAAATTGCTGGTCGTAAAATTCACCGCGAGCACCAAAGACGGTGAGGTAATCTGAGATAGTAATATTATCTTGGACTTGGGTATCTTCTTTTCCGTTTGGATATAGCCAACACAGCTTATCGGTCGTTGGTTCAACAACAAAAATTGGCCATTCGTTACTGCGAAAAATTTCATAAACTGACAGCAGTCTGTGTCTTAGTCCACAGCTAGCGTTGAGTTTTATTTCTTCTTTTCTATCTAGTAATTTTTGAGTCAAAAGACTAAGTGAACATTTAATCTGTGTTGGGTTAGCTACGTCAGGAATTTCAAAAAACTCTGAGCTTAAGCCTCTTTTTTTGAGCACGCTATCTAAGCGAAGATACATCTCTAATTGGTCAGAAACACCAATAAAAATAATGTGGTTACTGATGGTCCTACTGTCTAGCATCGGAGTCAGTAGTCTGATTGGATCTTGGTCAATAATCCCAACATGCACAGCCATTTATTTTCCTCGTGTATGGCCTGGTGGAAAGTGTAATTATATGAGTAGCAGGCCATATAATGATATAGGCATCCGAAAATCAAAAAACAAGGGCTCCAACGTAAAATAAGTCTTCAATTTCATAAAAATGACACTATTTTTACAAGCATGAGTATCACTCGAATTGTACTCTTATAAAGAGAGCGCGGCGTAAAAAGTTGACCATATTTAAATAAATTTATTATCGAACGGTGTTTTTAATTGTTATTTTTCGTTAGTTAACGCATACTCGTGTCATAAAAATTATGTCAAAGAAACGACGGAGCGTCCGATGGCGGAAGAAACAATATATAGTAAGATTATTCGTGGCGAAATAGAGTCTGAAATTCTTTATCAAGACGACTTAGTCACTGCTTTCGTAGATATAAACCCCCGAGCACCAAAGCATTTCCTTATTATCCCAAACAAACTTATACCAACGATAAACGATATCGAAATTGAAGATGAAATCGCGTTGGGACGCATGTTTACAGTTGCCCGTAAGCTCGCAAAAGAGGCAGGGATCGATGAAGATGGCTACAGACTGATCGTCAACTGCAATGCTCATGGTGGTCAAGAAATTTATCACATACATATGCATTTGGTTGGGGGTAGGCCACTAGGCCCAATGCTTTTGAGTTAGATGAAATAACATGAACCAAAAGTAAAAAATGTTGCCCTAGTACTTTATTGGGACAAATAGATCTATCAAACTCACGTAAAGTTTGGAGTTAGTGGTGCAAAGACTCGTAATACGAGCCCTAGTTACTTTGCTAGCAGTTTTCAACGCAGGTTGTGCAAATTTAACAGCGGGAAATATATTTAGTCATTACAGTGCTCAGAATGACGATGTTCATCAAGCCGTTCTTTATGGGAACTACAAACAGGCAGAAGAATCCCTAAGCGATCAGGTCGCTGGCCCTATTCTCGACAATATGGAAAAGGGGCGTGTGTACTTTTTAAATGCAGATTATAAAGAAAGTAAATCGGCTTTTGAAAGTGCAGATTTGGCGGTTCGCAAACAGCAGGATCAAGCAGTTATTTCAGTCAGTGAAACTACAAAAAGTCTCAGTGCACTCGCTGTCAATGATAACTTTAAGACCTACGAGCCTGCGGATTATGAGTTGGGCTTCCTTCATTTGTATCTTGGGCTAACTTATGTGCAGAAGAACCAACTTGATGGTGCATTGGTTGAGATGCGTCGAGCAAATCAAGTGCAAGAAAAAGCGCGCAAAGATCGGGAAGGCGAATTAGAGGCTGACCAAAAACAAATGTCGGCACAAGGGCTTTCTCCCAATCTGGGAAGTATTTTAGCAAATTATCCAGACGCAGGGTCAAAGCTAAAAGCTGTTCAGAACGGTTACCTTTTTTACTTGTCGGCACTGTTATACGAAGCTAATCGAGATTTGAATAACGCTTATGTGGATTACCGTCGAGCTCTCGCTGTTGCTCCTAACAATCTAGAGGTTATCCGCGGAACGATGCGTGTGGCTCAGCGGCTTGGTATGCGTAATGATCTCAAACTCCTAGAAAAACAATATGGGCAAGTTGAACCATTACCGGCGTCCAAATCAAGAATTGTTATTTTGGATGAGCGCGGGGTCGTCGATTCATTAGATAGTTGGAAGTTATCTCTGCCGCTATATGATAGCCGCGGTAACGGTGCTTTATACTCTATTGCTTTGCCGTATTACAGCGATAAATTGCGTCCATCCTTTCCTCCTCTAAGTGTAAATGGGAGCAAGGCAGACTCGAATTTAATCGCCGACGTAGATTTAATGGCCAGTCAAAGTTTGAGTGAGAGGTTACCTTCAATCATTATCCGTCAAGCACTTCGTGTATGGGCGAAAGATATGATTAGGAAGAGTCTAACCGAAGAAGAAAATATTGGTAGTTTGTTGGTTAATGTTTGGAATACATTGACTGAACAACCTGATACTCGAAGTTGGTTAACCTTACCTTCTCAAATTTACACCTCAAGTATGGTCGTGAATCCGGGAATGCAAACTGTGTCTGTTGGAGGACAAGAATATAATTTTGAACTCCAAGCTGGAAATACGGCTTTGGTTTGGCTCTCTCGTCAAGGTGCACATGCCACAATTTGGCATAAACAGTTAGGAAACATAAAATGAAAAAATGGTTAGCAATAGCGGCCGCCACGTTATCTCTCTTAGGTTGTGCTAGCAATACATCGGGGTTAAAGATTGAAGGTGCCTCACAAAGAGTCATCTATGGCGATAATGTACTCGCTGGGAGACTTTCAATCGAAGATATTTCAACAACTATCGTCGATGGTAGAACTCGTGGAGTTGTGCGACTAGTAAGTAAATACAAAGGTGACCAATCAATTCAATACCGGTTTTATTGGTATGATGATCAAGGGCTTGAGGTTAACGCTAAACGCGGTCCTTGGAGACAGCTTATCATTCACGGAACTGAAGAAGCTTCGATTTCTGAGGTTTCAATTAATCCTAATGGACGCGAATTTCGCGTACAAATCCGACAACTAAAAGACTAGAGGTCGAATGACCGATAAAATTTATAGAGAAATCTAAGGAATTAACCATGAAAAAAAGTGTGATTGCATTGCTCGGTTTGGCTGTCGTCCTAGGCGGCTGTTCCAACCAAGTGAGTTATGGTGATGCGCAGGCCGTTGAGACGACAACTATCGACTTTGGGTCAACAGACTTACAAAAAATTGCTGGTGAGATGGTTGATAGTATGATGATGTCTGGTTCAGTAGCGGCATTAACTCGTGATTCTAGGCCGATTGTTTTCGTTGAACGCATAAAAAATAAGACAAGTGAACATATTGATACTGAGTCAATAACAGACACTATCAGTACCAAAATGCTGAACTCCGGGAAATTTCGTTTTGTTGATATGGATAGAGTCGAGTCTGTCCGTGAGCAACTAAACTTCCAAAATAATGACGAGCTTGTGAATCAGAGCACAGCTATCCAATTCGGCAAAATGGTCGGAGCGCAATACATGCTATATGGAAATCTATCTAGCATTGCTAAAAATGCGGGGAGTGATAAAGACGTCTACTATAAAATGACGATGCGCCTAATGGATCTCAAAACGGGTCTTATTGAATGGGCTGATGAAACAGAAATTCGTAAGCAGGAATCTAAGAGCTTTCTAGGCTTATAATTTCATGGTAAAGGAGTGTCTTATGGCTAGGATGTTATGGGATGAAGCTTGTAGGCTTGATCAATCGCTCTCTAGCTTAGGACACTACTTTTCTTACCCTCCTGAGTATGCACAAACGTTGACTGGTGGGTTGACTAATCGTTGTTGGAAAGTTGTCTTATCTGAAAACGAAAGTTATGTCTGGCGACCAGTCACGCCAATCACTAAAGCCTTCTCAATTTCTCGATTCCAAGAATTTCAGATATTAAATGCTTTAAAACCAACGGATCTTGCGCCCTCAGCGATGTATTTAAATGATCATGGATTATTAGTTAGTTGGGTTGAGGGAAGTACAAGCAACAATGATATAAAGTTAGATGCTTTACTAAAGCTGTTGGGAAGGGTGCATGAATTTGATGCGACAAAGCTTCCTATTGCGCCTTTTAACTACACAGCGAGAGTAGACCACTATTGGATCCTTCTGAACGAACAGAATAAGGTAGAACCATTCTTATCTATATACAATCAGTGGCGTTTAACTCCAAACCTCGTTGATGTCGGTCAGGTATTGTGCCATCTAGATTTAGCGGGGCATAATATTGTGAGAACAGATGCGGGAAATAAAATCATTGACTGGGAATATGCAACTATTACAGACCCAAGGCTAGATTTAGTCTTGAGTGCCGAAATGATGGGTGAAAAACCATTGGAAGTCGGCTATCGCTACTGTCAGTTACGCGGCATCGAAGATGTAGATAATTGGATTGAGGGTATTATTGCTTGGCGCCCTCGTGCAAAAATGATGGCCATGCTCTGGTATTTGTTGGCTTTCCAACTTTGGGGTGATGAAGCCTACTTTTTGACAGCGTCACAAATTGCTGAAGACTTGACGGTTAGTAGTGACACATAAAGTACTTATCTTTGCTCAAACAACCTAAAAAGAGTCGATTATTTCGTAGTGTTGTTCTTAAACCTAACGAGATGACACCGCTTTGAAACCTACACCTTTAAGTCACTCGGGTATATACTATTTCCCGATAGTTTATAACGCATACGCATTACAACAATTACAATATACTTGATAATATATATATCTTGTTGCGTACACTGTTCGTCTCGATATAATGGTAGAGTAGTAACTAAGCCATTATGGTAGATAGCGCTGTTCTTTCAGTAGACGAGAATTCTAAGCTTTTAATACTCTCGAAGAACAATCTTCCTCTAGAAGTAACATTCACTCTTTGTCGAGTGGACGTCTCCATTTTCAAATTTTTAAAGTCGAAATTCGATTTGACCCAGTTTAATAATACTTTTGAGGAAATTTACTATGACAAGAATCATCGTTGTAGGTGGTGGAGCAGGTGGTTTAGAGTTGGTAACAAAGCTCGGGCGAACTCTAGGCAGAAAAGGTCGTGCTGAGGTTACATTAGTCGATCGTAAAGCAAGTCACCTTTGGAAGCCATTATTGCATGAGGTCGCAACAGGCTCTTTAGATGAGGGTGTGGATGCGATTAGCTATCGTGCCCATGCTAAAAATCACCATTTTGATTTTCAAATGGGCAGTTTAGAAGATATTGATCGCGAGAGGAAGTCGATAACGCTGAGTGAGTTGAAAGACGAACATGGTGATTTATTGATGCCCAGTCGTGAGTTGGAATATGATATTTTGGTATTAGCTCTTGGCTCAACATCGAACGACTTTAATACTCCAGGTGTCAGAGAACATTGTATTTTTCTCGATAGTCCAGAGCAGGCAAGCCTGTTTCGCAGCGAGATGAATAATCAATTTTTGAAACTACATGCAAATCATGGCAACGGTACAGTAGATATTGCGATTGTTGGTGCAGGTGCAACGGGTGTTGAATTGTCTGCTGAGCTCCATAATGCTGTCAAAGAATTGCACAACTATGGATTCGGTGATTTAGATTCTAGCAAACTCAACGTGAATCTGATTGAAGCTGGTGACAGAATACTCCCTGCTCTTCCCACTCGTATCTCATCAGCCGCTCATCAGGAATTAACTCAGCTCGGCGTTAATGTACGAACTTCGACAAGAGTTACTCAAGCTGATGAAAATGGTTTAGTCACTCAGAGTGGAGAAAAAATCGCCGCTCAAATAATGGTATGGGCTGCAGGGATTAAGGCACCTGATTTTATCAAAGACATAGGTGGCCTAGAGACTAATCGCATTAACCAGCTTGTGGTTACCGAGGCTTTACAGACCACCAAGGATGAAGATATTTTTGTCATTGGTGATCTTGCGGAGTGCAAACAACCTGATGGCTCATTTGTTCCTCCACGCGCGCAGGCTGCCCATCAAATGTCATCGCACACATTTAGAAATATTGTTGCCAAGCTAAATGGAAGAGAGATAAGGCCTTATATATATAGGGATCATGGATCTTTAGTTTCTTTGAGCCGCTTCTCTACAGTTGGGAGCTTGATGGGCAACTTAACTAAAGGATCGATGATGATCGAGGGTAGGATTGCACGCGTGGTTTATATATCCTTATACCGCCTTCACCAGATGGCGCTACATGGTATGTTTAAAACTGGCTTAATGATGTTAGTTGGACGGATTAACCGCGTGTTGAGACCCAACTTAAAATTACATTAAGTTGGAATCGCGCTGAACTATGTTTACTAGCTCAGCGCTGTTTACCTATTGTATAACAGAGTAGACGGCGCCAGTTCTCGCTTTTCCGTTATGAATGAAACGATTTCTGGCTAACGTTTCAAAGACGCCACCGCAAGCTAATATTAGTTTTTGGCTTGCGGTGTTTTCAGGATCACACACGACCTCAACTCTTGTAAGACTCAATTCGGCAAAGCAGAACTCAAGTAGTACTTTTACAGCATTGATTCCTAGCCCAATCCTCTGATGTTCATCTGCTATCCAATATCCGATACTCGCCATATTGAATGTATGATAAACCTCATTGATTGCAACCATGCCGACTAGAACAGAGTTGTCTCGAGAGAAAACCCCGAATCCATATGCTTCGCCTTTTATCCAGCTAAGGCGCGTCGCTTTTACGAATGCCTCAGCCTCGTGTTGGCTAAAATCAGCGTGACACCAGTCGATCCAAGGATAAAGGCTCGGTGAGTGATTAATGCAGTGCGCGAGTTGTTGAGACTCATCAATTCTGATGAGTCTTAGGATAAAATTCTGGGTAACAATTTGGAAATCTGGAGACATAGCAAATTAGTCTATTGGTTGACACGTCGTACTTGGATAAGTACTCCCATTAAGGGGTGGTCAAGATAATGTGTCTCGTTACTCCTCATGCGCCTTTTTTGGTCCATTCTGAAGGTTTGTAAAAACTCCTCTTCATGGATGGAAGGGGCAATTTCCTCCATCATTCCAACGTGAGTAACTTGATTGTTAAACGATGGCTGAATATTTGACTCGTTGAATTCTTGAGGCAAGAAACCTAGTGACCTAGTTCCAGGTGCCTTTAAATCAAGTTCCAAATCGGCATAGAGATAATGTTCTACAAAAATTTGAAGTTTACCTTCAAGCTGTGGGATTGGTTTAGGAATACTCTGTTCCGTGATTCCTTCATTTGAAACCGCTGGCGTATTTAAACGAATAGTGCCATCTTCATTGAAACGTTTTGAAAAATCTTTACCTGCTTTTATATGGAATGAGGGGGAACCATATCGACCTTTATCCCCTTGTCGCCAAGCCTTGTGCATCAGGACCTTAAAACCAGCATGTTGACTCAACTTTGTAACTTGATCGTTAAGTTTATATTCTGATGCAGGAAGCATAACCACCCCTTTACGAGCTCGGTAATTTGAGTCATTTAATGAGCCCGAATTTTTAAACTCTATGCTCGGTAAATTTTGTGGCCATGATTCATTGGTCTTTTCTGCGTCAATAGCACGCTTAAAAATGACGACTTCTATATCAAACTGACGCTCAGCCAACGCTGGCATCGCAAATAGCATGAATAATAAAGGAACCAGTATTTTCATTACATCTCCATCTTGAGGCCCCGAAGGCCTCATTGTTTCTATTTTAACGCTAAAGTGCTGGCACGAGGTTTTTTTGAAAATCACCTAGCGTGTCTGTAACAAATTGAATTCGTTTACGCCTATCTGTTAATGGTACCGTAAACTTAAACTTGGTTGGGCCGTCCATCGCAAATTTTTGCGGTTGAGATTGCAATAGTTTAACCAAGTATACAGGGTTAATGTCAGCATCGGGGTAAAATTCTACGAAGCCACCTTTGTCATGCGCTTCTATTTTATTAACTTTTAGTGATGCCGCTTGGAGTTTGAGCTTAGCGACCGATAGAAGGTTTTCTGCTGCATCTGGTAGCTTCCCAAAGCGGTCAATCAACTCAACCTTAACATCTGCTAAGGTATCGCTGTCTGCTATACCTGCGATTTGTTTATACATTGAAAGGCGAGTATTAATATCCGGAATGTAGTCATCGGGAAGTAAAGCCGGAATGCGAAGCTCAATTTCAGTTTGCTCTCGTAAGAGATCGTCCAATGAAGGTTCCTTGCCGTTTTTGAGTGCTTCTACGGCTTGCTCAAGCATTTCCATATAAAGAGTAAAACCAACCGATTGGATTTGACCACTTTGCTCATCCCCCAATAGTTCTCCTGCTCCCCTAATTTCTAAGTCATGGGTTGCGAGGGTAAACCCAGCACCTAAGTCTTCAAGTGATGCAATAGCATCAAGTCGCTTGATTGCGTCTTTAGTGATAGCTTTGGGGTGAGGAGTTAATAAGTAGGCATAAGCCTGATGATGGGAGCGTCCAACACGGCCTCTGAGCTGATGCAGCTGTGCTAGCCCTAGGTTATCTGCTCTGTCCATGATAATTGTATTGGCTGTTGGGACGTCGATACCAGTTTCGATAATGGTTGTACACACCAGAAGGTTATATCTTTGGTGATAAAAGTCGTTCATTATCTGTTCTAACTCTCGTTCCCGCATTTGACCGTGAGCGAAAGTAACCCGTGCTTCTGGAATGAGTTTTTCTAATTCACTTGCGACTTTCTCTATCGTCTCAACTTGGTTGTGTAGAAAATAGACTTGACCACCACGCATGATCTCTCGTAAAGCCGCTTCTCTAACTACAACATCATCTTTTTGACGAACAAACGTTTTTATCGCGAGTCTGCGTGCTGGAGGGGTCGCAATTATCGATAAATCACGCATGCCGCTCATCGCCATGTTGAGAGTTCTTGGTATCGGAGTTGCTGTAAGCGTTAGTATATCTACGTCTGCCCTCATCGATTTCATTTTTTCTTTTTGACGTACTCCAAAACGGTGTTCCTCGTCGACAATTAACAAGCCCAGATCTTTAAATTTAATATCGTTTGAGAGAAGTTTGTGTGTGCCAACTACTAGGTCGACTTTACCTGCTTCTATGTCCTCTAAAATACGTTTTTGCTCTTTCGCAGTTTTGAATCTTGAAAGTACTTCAACACGAATGGGTAGATTTGCAAAACGGTCTCGGAAGTTTTCGAAATGTTGTTGGGCAAGAAGGGTAGTAGGGACCAGAACGGCAACCTGTTTACCATTGTCCGTTGCAACGAAAGCCGCTCTCATCGCAACCTCTGTTTTCCCAAATCCGACATCCCCACAAACGAGTCTATCCATTGCTTTTGCTTGGCACATATCAGACATGACAGCATTAATTGCCATAGCTTGATCGTCAGTTTCTTCGAAAGGAAAACCTGCTTTAAATGTTGCATATTGACCTCTATCGAGCTGAAATTGAAAACCCGGTTTGAGTTCTCGCTTGGCATACACATCTAGAAGTTCTGCGGCGACATCTCTGACTTTTTCCGCTGCTTTTCGCCTTGCTTTTGACCACGACTCACTACCCAATTTGTGTAGCGGCGCACTGTCTTCTGCTCCACCAGAGTATCGACTTATAAGGTTTAGGGCTGCTACCGGAACATATAGTTTGGCCTCATTTTGATATTCGAGTGTTACATACTCAGTGGTGATACCGCCAACTTCTAATGTTTGCAGTCCTGTATAGCGGCCGATACCGTGATCGATATGCACAACGGGCTGTCCTGGCTTGAGTTCCGCAAGATTCCTTATAACCGAATCACTGTTTGTTGCTTTACGTCCTTTTCGTCGACGTTGAATGACTCTATCACCAAGTAAATCGCTCTCACAAATCAATGCAAAATGGATGTGTTTTGCGACAAATCCATGTTCTGCTGAGCCAATAATTAATGAATATTTTGAGTCACTATTTAATGCTTGTTGCAGACTATCAGTGATCTCTGGGCGAAGATTAATTTGGCTCATGAGTTCGAGAAGTGCTTCTCTTCGGCCCTCAGATTCGACGGAGAATACCACTTTACCTGCAAAACTCTCCCCAAACTCTTGTAAGGCCGATAGCGGGTTATTGTTTTGGTGTTTAACTCGCAGATCTGGGAGCCTATCGACTTCTAAGTTATGCTTCCCAGATTTTTCTTCATTGATTACATCAGTAGATAGTTGAGCTTGTGGAAAATCTTTTAAACGTTTGTAAAGCTGATCTTTTTTCAACCATAGTTGGTCGGGAGGGAGTAATGGACGAAGTGGGTCCACTTTCCTTTGTTCGTACCTGTAGTCAACGTCATTTAGGAAAGTCTCCATCGCAGACTCTATATCGCCAAGGACAATCATCAGGCTATTATCGGGTATGTAGTCGAAAAGCGTCTCTGTCGTTTCAAAAAAGAGTGGTTGCCAGTATTCAATGCCTGCTGGCCACACTCCTTTTGATACCTGCATATAGACAGATTCTGGTTCTCTTCGAGCTTCGAATCGCTGTCTCCAACGAACACGAAAATCTTCAATCGCACTTTCTGTCGTAGGGAATTCATGAGCAGGCAACAGCCTGATTTCGTCGGTCTCCGTGAGTGAACGTTGATTTTCTGGGTCAAAGGTTCTTATACTGTCAATCTCTTCGTCAAAGAAATCAACTCTAAAGGGGGTGTCGGAACCCATGGGGAAGAGATCCAAAATCGAGCCTCTGGTCGCATATTCTCCCGGGCCAAACACTTGTTCAACGTGTCGATATCCTGACTTTTCGAGCTGTATCTTTAATTTGTCTAACGAGAATAAATCTCCAACCTTTACCATAAGCGTGTGTTGTAATAAGAACTCTCGTGGGGATTGGAGTTGAAGTAATGTGTTAATAGGGACAACTGTTATGCCTTCAGATTGAGTAGGCAAATGGTAGAGATGGGATATCCTGTCGGAAATAATTTCTTGATGTGGCGAGAAACTATCGTAGGGTAGAGTCTCCCAATCGGGAAATAAGGATACCGATTGATCAGTAAACTGCTCAAGTTCATGAGTAATTTTGAGCGCACTTTGCGGGTCCGGTACGACCAGCAGAGCGTGAGCATTGTGAGACTTTGCCAGCTCAGAGATGGCAATTGGAAGGCTCGAGCCAATGAGGTTACCAAATTGTTTTTTGTCTCCAGCGGTTGAAGGACTCGCCAGATTAAATAGAGTTTTTTGAGTCATAATTTTTATTTATTTGTCGCGATCCAGTGAGCGCTGACGGAGGAGTTTCTGTTGTTGATGTAACGCAGCTTTGATGAGTAAGTCTTCATCAAGCTCTCTCAGTAGGTCATATTTTACCGTAACTAAATACGCATCATCTACTTTTTCGATCTGAGATACGTGACCGTAGCAATATACAGCTGCCGCTGGGTGCTCTAAAAATAGCTTTGCTCTGACTTTTTGGTCGAGATCTAATTGTTCTGGTGAAAAATAAGTAAATTGACTGGCCCCAAAAGAATGTGTCTGAAAACGCATCGAGGGATCGTCTTGTTGAGAAAGCATAAAAGTAAGTAGTAAATTGAGTTTTGAGTTCTGGTTATCGAGTAACTGAACAACGTGTTTGAAGTCACTATTTTTTAACTCATTTCGTGCAGCGTCATTGAGGAGGTCAAGATTACTAAATTCACTTGCAACGATAAAAGGCGCAGGAATCTCAGCCTCAAATTTTTCGACGCTCGGGAGTGAAAAGTTGACAGTCATCACTTCAACGTTAACGGTCATTGTGTGATTGACAGTAAAAAATTCTTGTTCAGACATTCTAGATTCCTTCTATATTACCTTTGATTATCGTTATCTCTGACGGGTAATCAAGGTATCTAGTTGTTTATTTGTTATTTTAACGGCTAATTGGCAATTAAACACTACAACCATTGTAAATTAATAGGTAAAGTACGGTTCATCCCAAGTGCTCTTATGTCCCAAAGTTGATAGTTAATTATGCTTCATTCAGTATCTGCCTTTATAGGCTTGCGTTATCTTAGGGGAGGATCCGACGACAAATTTAGTCGTTTTGTCTCCTACATGTCTACAGCGGGAATTACAATTGGTGTTATGTCGCTAGTAACCGTTCTTTCGGTAATGAATGGGTTTGAAGCTCAATTAAAAAACCGGATTCTCGGGGTTTTACCTCAGGCTGTTATTTCCCAAAATAATGACAAAACTGACATGTCGCCATTGCCTCCCAAATTTGTCTCTCAATTTCCATCGATACAGGCCCCTGAGCCAATAGTTAAAGGTGAAGCAATCATACAAAGTGCCGATCAGATTAGTGCTGGGATAATTATCGGTATTGATCCATCAAACAGCGATCCGATAAGTCGCTATTTGATTGCAGGTAAGCTCGTAAATCTTGAAGCAGGGGAATATCGAGTGTTTCTCGGCCACTCGCTGGCACGTGCTATGGGTATCTCTGTGGGTGAAAGTGTAAGATTGATGGTTACTAGCGCAAGTCAATATACACCGTTAGGTAGAATACCTTCTCAAAGACTCTTTAAGGTTGCTGGTATCTATAATACAGGTTCTGATATTGATGGACAGTTAATGGTGACACATATACAAGATGCAGGTCGACTGATGGGATTTAGCTCAAAAACTATATCAGGTTGGAGGTTGTTTTTTGAGGATCCTTTTTCCGTTAGTGAGTTGAGCAAAAAGACGCTACCAGAAGGGTGGAAGTGGCAGGATTGGAGAGCTGAAAGAGGGGAGTTGTTCCAAGCAGTTAAAATGGAAAAACACATGATGGGTTTGATGCTAGGTTTGATTATTGCGGTAGCGGCCTTCAATATCATTTCTGCTTTGATTATGGTTGTGATGGAGAAGCAGTCTGAAATTGCAATACTTAAAACTCAAGGTATGAGTAATCATCAAGTGCTCGCTATTTTTATGTTTCAAGGTGCAAGTAGTGGGATCGCTGGTGCCGTTCTAGGGGGTATATTGGGTGTTATTTTGTCTCTTAACCTTAATCTAATTCTGTCTTTTGTGGGCGTAGCACTTTTTTCAAACGGGGGACAATTACCCATTCTAATAGAACCGAGTCAGATTCTTATTGTGATAATACTTGCTGTCCTACTAAGTTTAGCAGCAACATTTTTTCCTTCCATTCGTGCATCTTCAGTGAAACCGGCAGAGGCTTTAAGGTATGAGTAATATTCTTCAGTGCCACAATTTATTTAAAACTTACAATGATGGTGCGATTGATACTCAAGTATTAAACGGGGTGAGTTTATCGCTCACGAAGGGTGAGTTAGTCTCCATTGTTGGTTCGTCAGGTTCAGGTAAAAGTACTTTGCTCCATATTTTGGGGGCATTGGATACCCCGAGTTCTGGCAATATCTCTTTTCTTGGAGAGGACCTAGGTGCCTTAAGTATGAATCGTCAAGCTAAGCTACGTAACCAACACCTAGGCTTTGTGTATCAGTTTCATCATTTATTGGCAGACTTTAGTGCGCTAGAGAATGTTGCAATGCCCCTATTAATAGGGGGTGAGAAGCTATCACAAGCCAAACTGTTAGCAAGAAAATTGTTGGAAAAAGTTGGGCTTGGACACCGAATTGAGCATAGGCCAGCCGAGTTGTCGGGAGGGGAGCGCCAGAGGGTTGCGATCGCGCGAGCACTTATTAATCGTCCTGCGTTGGTGTTAGCAGATGAACCAACGGGAAATCTCGACTATAGCACCGCATTGTCTATTTATGATTTGATGCGAGAGCTTAACCAAGAGTCAGAAACTGCTTTTCTTGTCGTAACACATGATAACGATCTCGCTGATAAAATGGAGCGAAAACTTCATATGAAGGATGGTCGTTTGCTTGGAATTGGAGATTAGTCGGTGTTTAAATCTCTGTCACTATTGATCGGATTCCGTTTTAGCCGCGCAAGGCAAAGAAATAAAATGGTTTCTTTTATCTCTATGTCTTCGACCATTGGTATAGCGGTCGGTGTTGCTGTCATTATCATTGGGCTGTCAGCAATGAATGGTTTTGAGCGAGAATTAGAGAACCGAGTGTTGTCTGTAATTCCACATGGTGAGCTTGAGGGAGTTCGCGGTCCCATTTCCAATTGGAACTCGATTATTGAGCAATCAGAGCAGCACCCTGAGGTCGTTGCGGCGGCACCCTATGTAAAGATTACCGCTCTAGCTGAAAAAGGGAGCTTACTTAAAGCGATTGAAGTTAGGGGAGTCGATCCCAGTATGGAGCGCGGTGTCTCTGATATTCCTAACTTCGTTACGAAGAATGCTTGGCAAAATTTAAAAGCGGGAGAACGACAGATTATTTTAGGCAAAGGTGTTGCTGAGAAGTTATCGGTAACGACCGGGGATTATGTGAGTTTGATGATCCCAACTAAAGGGGCGATTCAAAAAGTTCAATCTCTTAAGAGAGTAAGATTAAAAGTCATCGGACTTTTATCATTGAACGGACAAATCGACCATAGCCTTGCTTTGATTCCAATTGCTGATGCACAAAAGTACTCTAACTTCGGTACCAGTGTTACCGGCGTTGCTCTAAAATTCAAAAACGTTTTGAAGGCCAACTCTATACTCAGAGAAGTTGGAGGCACGCTTGATACTTATGTCTATTTAAAAAGCTGGCAACAAAAATTTGGCTTTCTTTATCGTGATATCCAACTTGTTCGCATCATTATGTATTTAGTCATGGTGCTTGTTATTGGTGTGGCTAGTTTCAATATTGTGTCAACATTAATGATGGCGGTTAAAGATAGAGCATCAGATATTGCTATTCTCCGTACGATGGGGGCAAACAACCGCTTAATAAAGAAAGTATTTATGTGGCAGGGCATTCTATCAGGTGTGATCGGTAGTCTTTTTGGGAGTATCGTCGGTATGCTTATCGCCTCAAATTTAACTTATATTATCACCTGCATCGAAGGGGTCATTGGGCATAAGTTTCTATCAGGAGATATCTACTTTGTTGACTTCTTACCTTCTAAGCTTGAGCTAAGTGATGTAGCACTTGTTTCGATGACCGCGATTGCCTTGAGTCTCGTCGCTACTTTTTACCCTGCCTCTAGAGCCAGCAAGCTACAGCCTGCAACGGTTTTAAGTTCAAAATAAATATACATGGGCTCGTTGAGAGCCCATTGTAATCGTCCTTGATAAACTTATGTTTTTCACATTAGAGAGCATGAGTTACAAATAACGATATTCTTCTGTTTACTTCTTCAATAGTTTTATTCTAATTTTTCTTTGTTGCCAGCTTCTTACTACTGAGTAGCGCCAAAAGGTGCGTATACCGAAATAACCCAGAGCAGCGGAAACAACACCACATATAAGACACCCTAGCAATAGAGATGGCCCAATCGTAGTCATTTGATCAAGTAAAAAGTCCCACGATAGCTCAAAGTGGAAGTTTTGTGGCGGAACTTGAAGCACCCATGCTCCAAGTTTATATGCGAAATAAAATAGGACTGGCATCGTAACAGGGTTACTCACCCAAACCAGTGCGACAGAAAGTGGAAGGTTTACACCACAGGCAATGGCTAAACCTGCGGACATAATCATTTGGCTAGGTAAAGGAACAAAAGCCATGAACAAGCCTACTGCGAAAGCCCCAGAGGCAGAGCGACGATTCAGACACCACAAGTTTGGGTTGTACAAGACATTACCAAAAACCTTAAGTGCCTTTTGACGTTTGATCACCTCATGGTCTGGCATAAAACGTTTGATTATTTTTTTCGGCATATAAAAATATGACTCTCTACTTACATTATTGGACGCTGGTTTCTTTTGTTGCAGTTGTAATGAGCAGTCCACATTGGCCTGAATTACCAAACTTGTCTTTCCTGATGATCGGCATCACGATACTTTGTCTGTCGTTCAAGTATAGAAAAGGACGATTTTCTGTGGGGCTTATTTTTGCCTTTATCGTAGTCCTCTCTCATGGACACATTCTGCAGCACAAAACAAAAATTCTTTTTCAGTCAGGTCAAAGGATTTCTGCCATCGTTGAAGCTGATAGTCTTTTTAAACCAATACAGTACGGCTTTCAAGGAATAGTTATCGTTAAAAAGATTAATGATCAGGATTTACCAAATATTTTTCGGCCCAAAATATGGCTTACAAGTCCTGTCCCACTTCAGTATGGGGAGGTTTTAGATGCAGAGTTACGCCTGAAAAATATTCGAGGCATGATGAATGTTGTTGGACCAGATAAAGAAAAGTTTGCTTTATCGAAGGGCATTGTTGGTTATGGAAATGTTGTTGCCACGAAAAGCCTAGCCATAGAAAGTCGCTTCTCGTTTCATAGCTATTTAATTAATAATCTGAATGAAAAAATTCGCCAGCTGAATAACATAGGTATGATAGAAGCCCTTCTGTTTGGCATAAAAAATAATATTGATGATGAACTGCGTGACAGATTGCAACAGAGTGGTTTAAGCCATTTGTTAACTATATCAGGTCTACATATCGGGATTATTTATTCTCTAGGTTGGGGAGCGGGGCTGGTCTTTTTACGATTAAACTCACGTTTTATATACTTTCCTGCTGTTTTAGGTGTCTCTGCTGCTTTTTTTTATGCTTGGCTCGCTGGATTTTCCGTGCCTACGTTACGAGCCTTTGTAATGTGTGTGCTCTATTGTTTAATGCAATATCTGATAGGTCGTATGTCCGGGCCTTACAAGTTTTTGCTAACACTCTCAATAATAATGGCAATTTATCCTTTCTCAGTGGTCTCGCCAAGCCTTTGGATGTCGGTTGGGGCGATAGCGGTAATTTTTTTATATCAAAGTATGACCGAAAAAAAATCACATTGGCTTAAGAGTGCTTTTTGCATGCAAATGTTTATATTTGTTTTTATGGCACCGATCGTTGTGCTCTTTTTTCATGGGATCAGTACCTTTTCCCTCTTTCTTAACATACTGTTTGTTCCTTGGTTTAGTTTTGTTGTCATTCCATTAAATTTTTTGGCCTTTTTAACTCTGAGTTTCGGGAAAGTGAATCAAATATTGTGGAGTTCAGTTGACGCTAGTTTAGACCTAGTGATTTACGTGCTTAACCATCTACCACAGGGCTGGTGGGATATAGATTCAGAGCTTATCCCGTATTTTTTCTTCCTGCCACTAGTCGTTATGTGTAGTTTGATCTTTTCAAAGAAAACTCTTGGGCTGTTGGGGATTACCATTATTTTCTCTCTCAGAAATTGGCATACCCCTCCGTCATGGCAACTAAACGTGTTGGATGTAGGGCATGGCCTAGCGATCGTTATCATACAAGGAAATCGAGCTCTCGTTTACGATACAGGCAGCGCGACAAAGCAATCTAGCAAAGTCGACCGAGTGGTGACCCCCTTATTACGTTACCACGGTATTGAGTATTTAGATTACCTCGTAATCAGTCATTTCGATAACGATCACGCAGGAGGGGCTAATATACTTCGTGATGAATGGTCTCCGAGGGAGTTAGTCTCCAGCCAAAGTACTGATGCTTCAATACCATGTATAAAGGGGGAGAGTTGGAAATGGGGCGCATTAAACGTAGAAGTAATTTGGCCGGAAAAAACAGTTAGTAGGGCTTACAATCCACATTCCTGTGTTTTAAAAGTTTCTGATAATAAGAGTGAATTCAGTGTATTACTAACTGGCGATATTGTCGCAATGGTGGAATGGTTATTGATAAGAGAGCCTTGGTCGATAAATGCTGAGCTACTCGTCGTTCCTCACCATGGAAGTAAAACCTCATCGATCCCTAAATTTATAGAAACTGTCAATCCATCAATCGCAGTTACGTCGAGTACGATTGGAGGAAGGTGGAACCTGCCTGATCCAGCAGTGAAAAAGCGCTACACTGACAGAGGTGTTGAGTGGATAGATACTGGAAGCTCCGGCCAAGTAGTGGTTGATGTTTATACTGACGATTACAAACTAAATACGCGTAGAGCCTCTAAGGGCAATAGTTGGTATAGGCATATGCTGCGTAAGCAGGTAGAATAGCCGCTAAACTTTCGCAATGTATACATATCTATGTCTCTAAACCAAGACGAAACAACCTGGCAAACTTTCAAACGACTCTGGACTTATATCCGTTTGTACAAAGCCGGTTTAGCGGTTGCAGTAGTAGCTTTGATCGCTAGTGCTGTGTCTGATACTTATATGCTTTCCTTATTAAAGCCTTTATTGGATGAGGGCTTTGGTAATGCTGAATCTGACTTTTTGAGTACTCTTCCTCTTATCATATTTGCCATGATGCTAATCAGAGGTGTCAGTAATTTTGTTTCGTCCTACTGTTTGAGTTGGGTTTCTGGAAATGTGGTGATGAAAATGCGTCGAGCAATATTTAATCACTTCATGCAAATGCCAGTTTCTTACTTTGATAAAGAATCGGCAGGAAGTCTTCTTTCCCGCATTACTTACGATTCCGAACAAGTTGCCGGAGCAACGAGTAGAGCACTTGTTAGTATTGTTCGCGAGGGCGCAAGTATCGTTGGCTTGCTAGTGCTTATGTTCTGGAATAGTTGGCAATTGTCTCTGGTATTACTCATTATTGCACCTATCGTGGCGTGGGGGATCTCATTTGTCTCGAAACGTTTTAGAAAAATTTCTAAAAATATGCAGGACGCGATGGGCAATGTAACCTCATCAGCTGAGCAGATGCTAAAAGGGCATAAAGTTGTGTTGAGTTACGGAGGGCAAAGTGTTGAAAGTCAGCGTTTTGACCAAGTTAGTAACAAGATGCGTCAACAATCGATGAAACTTACTGCTGCACAAGCGATTGCAAACCCAGTTATTCAGCTCATCGCCTCTATTGCGCTGATTGCTGTGCTTTTTTTAGCAAGCAATGACTCGATTAGAACTCAACTTACTCCGGGAACGTTCACGGTTATCTTTAGTTCAATGTTTGCTTTAATGAGGCCGATAAAAGCGCTAACAGATGTGACCTCTGAATTTCAACGTGGAATGGCGGCAAGTCAAACGCTTTTTCAGCTTATGGACTTGGAGCCAGAGAAAGATAATGGGAAATATGTCGCGAATAACATTGGCGGTAATATCGAAGTAAAGAACGTTACATTTAGTTATGATGGCAAGGAAAAGCCAGCATTAAATAATGTTAGTTTTTCTATCGCTAAAGGCGAAACCATTGCCTTGGTTGGACGTTCTGGGTCTGGAAAAAGTACTATCGCCAGCCTATTAACCCGTTTTTATGACGTTCAGGCTGGGAGTATTTGTTTGGATGATCACGATATAAGAGATTACCAACTGAATAACCTTCGCTCTCACTTTGCGCTCGTTTCTCAAAATGTACACTTATTCAACGACACAATTGCAAACAATATTGCTTATGCAGCAACTGAAAAATATAGTCGCGATGAGATTGAAAGGGCGGCACGACTAGCTTTTGCCATGGACTTTATTGAGAAAATGCCGCAAGGTCTCGATACCATAATAGGTGAAAATGGAGCAAGCTTGTCTGGAGGACAGCGTCAGCGTATCGCTATAGCAAGAGCATTATTAAGAGATGCGCCTATTTTGATTCTCGATGAGGCAACGTCTGCTTTGGATACAGAATCAGAGAAGGCCATTCAGTCAGCACTGGATGAACTTCAGAAAAACAAGACAGTTCTTGTTATTGCACATCGCCTTTCAACCATCGAGAATGCAGATCAAATCTTAGTTGTTGATGAAGGTGAGATAGTAGAGAGAGGAGCTCATCATAACCTCATTAGCCAAGATGGTGCTTATTCTCAGCTTCATCGCGTTCAGTTTGGTGAATAGTTTTGATAGAGAAAATATGGTTTAAAAATCATTGGGCTAAATATATTTTTTGGCCTCTGCTATGGCCGCTTAGTTTGGTTTTTGGCGTGGTAGTTAGACTTCGTAGATCTCGATATAAATCTGGTATTAAACCCAGTTATAGAGCTCCGATCCCCGTCATCGTTGTTGGGAATATAACCGCTGGAGGCAACGGTAAAACGCCGGTAGTAGTTTGGTTGGTCGAACAGCTTAAGCAAATGGGGCTATCTCCAGGTGTGGTCTCTCGTGGATATGGAGGGCGAGCTCCTGCCTATCCATTGATCGTTCAATCAGATACGCCGACAATGCACAGTGGTGATGAACCTAAATTAATTTTTGATCGTACTTCAGCACACGTTGCAGTCTCTCCAATCAGAGCAGAAGCTGTGCAAGCACTGCTGCCACTTGGTGTTGATATCATTGTAACTGACGACGGATTGCAACATTATGCCTTGGAGCGAGACTTAGAGATCATAGTTGTTGATGGTTCAAGAAAATTTGGCAACGAAAGTTTAATACCGCTAGGCCCATTACGTGAGTCATTGGAGCGTCTAGAAGAGGTAGATGTTATTATTAACAATGGCGGTAAAGGGGTGAACGGAGAACAATTAATGTCGCTCGAACCACAAAATGCCGTTAATTTAAAGACAAAGGAACAGAGAGAGATTTCTTCGTTTCGTCGTGGTGTAGTCGCTATGGCCGGAATTGGGCATCCACAAAGATTTTTCAATATGTTAGAGAATTTGGGGATAGAGACCACCTATGAAAAAGGTTTTGCAGACCATAAGTCATTTGAGCGCTCTGAACTCGAGCAACTTGCCGAAAAAGGTGAGTATTTGTTGATGACGGAAAAAGATGCAGTCAAATGCATTCAGTATGCGAATGACAAATGGTGGTATTTGCCGGTATCTGCGCAGTTTTCGCAACAAGATGCGTCGTTTATTCTAGATAAAATTAAAGAGGTTGTGGCAAAGTATGGATCATCGTCTGCTTGAAATCGTTGCATGTCCCATCTGTAAGGGCAAATTAACGTTTGATAAAGATAAACAAGAACTGATTTGTAAATTTGATCGTCTTTCATATCCAATTAAACAAGGGATTCCTGTTCTACTTGAGTCTGAAGCTCGTAGAATCAGTTTAGAGGAAGATAACTAATGGCTTTTACCGTCGTGATTCCAGCACGTTATCAATCAGCACGTTTACCTGGTAAACCACTTGCAGATATCGGTGGCAAGACAATGGTTCAGAGAGTCTATGAGCAAGCACTCTTGTCCGGTGCCGAAAGTGTTATCATCGCTACTGATGATGTTAGGGTTGAAAATGCGGTAAAAAAGTTTGGTGGCCAGTTATGTATGACATCAAGTAAGCATGAATCAGGGACGGAGCGGCTAGCTGAAGTTGTTGAAAATATGGCAATACCTGATGATCACATTGTGGTCAACGTACAAGGTGATGAGCCTCTTATTCCTCCTTCTAATATTGCGCAAGTGGCAGAAAACTTAGCAAAGAGCTCAGCTCCGATGTCCACTCTCGCTGTAGAGATTGAGAATAACGACGAAGTGTTTAACCCTAATGTTGTGAAAGTAGTTAGAGATGAGGCGTGCCACGCGTTATATTTCAGTCGAGCAAGTATCCCTTGGGACAGAGAAAACTTCCCCGAAATCTTATCGTCTTCGAACCCTCTGCTAAGACATATAGGAATCTATGCCTACAGAGCAGGCTTTATAAATAAATATATCTCGTGGCAGACTTCACCACTTGAGCAAATTGAGTGTCTTGAACAGCTTCGTGTTCTGTATTACGGCGAGAAAATTCACGTTGATATTGCGAGAGAATGTCCCCCTGCTGGTGTCGATACTCCCGAAGACTTGGAAATTGTAAGAAGACTGGTTGGATAAAAAGGCCCCGCAAGGGGCCTTGAATAACTAGTAAAAACGATTAAATCTTGCCATCGTAATCGTTTCTCTGAGGACACGTTCCTAAAATTTCTCGTCTGCCGCTCTCTTTAACTTCTTCAAGAACAATATCGAAACCCCAAAGCCGATATAAATGCTTAAGAACCTCTTCATAGCCTTCATCAAGGGGAATTCGATCATGAGGTATGTACTGAAGCGTTAGTGATCGATCGCCTCGTACATCCACATTAAAAACTTGCAAATTGGGTTCAAGGTTACTCAAATTGTATTGAGCTGCAAGCTTTTCCCTTATGGCGTGGTAACCACTATCATCATGAATAGCACTTACTTCGATATAGTTCTTTCTGTCGTCATCAACGATAGAGAAAAGTTTGAAATCCCGCATTACTTTAGGTGAAAGATACTGACTGATGAAACTTTCGTCTTTAAAATTCTTCATAGCAAAATGGACGGCGCCGAGCCAATCAGTTCCAGCTAAATTGGGAAACCATTCTTTATCTTCATCAGTGGGTTCTTCACAGATTCTACGAATATCCCGAAACATTGCAAATCCTAAAGCGTATGGATTAATGCCACTAAAATAAGGGCTATTGTAGGATGGCTGGGCTACGACACCGGTATGGCTGTGTAGGAATTCCAGGATAAATCTATCTGTTACTAATCCTTCGTCGTACATATGATTCAGAATTGTGTAATGCCAAAACGTTGCCCAACCCTCGTTCATCACTTGTGTTTGTTTCTGAGGATAAAAATATTGGCTAATTTTTCGAACAATTCGAACAATTTCTCGCTGCCAAGAATCAAGCAATGGTGCATGTTTTTCGATAAAATAAAGAATATTTTCTTGAGGCTCGGAAGGGAAGCGCAGGCTGTTGCTTTCTGGCTCCGCTTTTGACTTAGGGACTGTTCTCCATAAGTCATTCACTTGAGACTGCAGATATGCTTCGCGTTCCTCTTGCCTTGATTTCTCTTCAGCAATTGAAATTTTTTCTGGTCGCTTGTAACGATCTACGCCAAAGTTCATTAGTGCATGGCAAGAGTCTAATAAATCTTCAACCTCTTGGACACCATGTTTCTGCTCACATTCGGCAATATAATTTTTGGCAAATAGAAGGTAATCGATGATAGAGCTTGCATCTGTCCATGTCTGGAAGAGATAGTTACCCTTGAAGAAGGAATTATGTCCATAACAAGCATGCGCCATTACCAAAGCCTGCATTGTTACTGTGTTTTCTTCCATAAGGTAGGCGATACATGGATCAGAATTAATGACTATCTCATAGGCGAGGCCCATTTGACCATGTTTATAGCCCTGTTCTGTTTGGATAAACTTCTTACCAAATGACCAATGATTGTAGTTGATGGGCATGCCTATGCTCGAGTAGGCATCCATCATTTGCTCCGAGGTAATTACCTCAATTTGATTGGGGTAGGCGTCTAGCTTGTAATAATCAGCAACTCTCTTTATTTCGGAGTGATAGCGTTCGAGCAGTTCAAAAGTCCAATCTGGACCATCAGAAAGTACCTTGTTTTTAGTCCGTTTTTTTGTCTTTGCAGTCATATTGCCTCCCTACGCTGTCTCTTTCCTGAATAACTCTCTGAACACAGGAAATATATCCTCGACACTACGTATATTTTTCATGGCGAAATTATCAAAGCTTTCTTCTAGCTTCTCATACTCATGCCACAGGGTCTGATGTGAGCGGCGGGTAATTTCAATGTATGAGTAATACTGACAATTTGGTAGTAGATTTTTGGATAATAGCTCTTTACATCTTGGGGAATCATCGGCCCAATTGTCACCATCCGATGCTTGAGCTGCATAAATGTTCCATTCCCCAACAGGGTAGCGCTTTGATACGACATCATTCATAAGCTTGAGAGCACTGGAAACAATAGTGCCGCCAGTTTCCTGAGAGTAAAAGAACTCGTGTTCGTCGACTTCTTTTGCTTGAGTGTGGTGTCGTATAAAAACTACCTCAACATTTTCATAAGTTCGCGTTAGGAACAAATACAAAAGCACATAGAATCGCTTAGCAATATCCTTTGTTGCCTGATCCATAGAGCCAGAAACGTCCATTAAGCAAAACATGACTGCTTGAGAAGAGGGGATGGGCCTGCGCTCATAGTTTTTAAATCTTAGGTCAAAGGTATCTATGAACGGAACGGTCTCGATTTTTTTTCTTAGTGTAGCAATTTCATCCTTAAGGCGTTTCTCTTCCAAGATTTGCGCGGGCTCAGACAATTTGACTGAATCCAGCTCACTTTCTAACTCTTTAACTTTTCTCTTTTTTGTTGCCGTCATAGCAGTACGTCTTGCCAATGACTGTTGGAGCGATTTAACGATTGCGATATTGGCGGGAACGCCGGCTGTTTGATAACCAGCCCTGTGTGTCTTCCATTCAGTAATTTTATTTATTTGGTTCTTTTCTAAATTGGGTAATTCAAGGTCCTCGAATAGGATATCGAGATATTCATCTTTAGATATTTGAAAAACAAAATCGTCTTGTCCCTCTCCATCAGCGCTCGCGTCGCCTTGACCTGAACCTCCGCCTTGACCGCCTTTGGGCCGATCAATTTTGTCACCAGTAATGAACTGATCATTCCCAGGGTGAACTCTCTCTTTTAACCCCCCTTTTCCCTGATGAAAAACGGGTTCCTTGATGTCTTTGTGTGGTATAGATACATCTTCACCGGTTTCGGTGTTCGTGATTGACCTGCGATTGACCGCATCGGCGACAGAGTCCTTAATTTGTTCTTTGTGCCGTTTTAAAAAGCGCTGTCTATTCACTGCGCTCTTGTTTTTTCCATTCAGTCGTCTATCGATAAATTGCGACATAGGCCACCTCTCACACTCGTGATTGTCCCTAGATGAGCGAGGTAAAATTTACCTCGCTCTGCCGCCAAACTAATTTGACGGTTTATTCTGACGTTTAATTCACTGCTATGATGACTTACGTACGCGTAAGTACCACTCAGATAGCAATCTGACTTGCTTTTCTGTATAACCTTTTTCCATCATGCGAGCGACGAAGTCGTCATGTTTCTTCTGATCCTCTGAAGACGTTTTAGTGTTAAACGAAATAACTGGTAGAAGCTCTTCAGTGTTAGAGAACATTTTCTTCTCAATGACCGTTCTTAGTTTTTCGTAGCTTGTCCAAACTGGATTTGTGCCGTTGTTGTTCGCACGAGCTCTTAAAACAAAGTTGACAATTTCATTCCGAAAATCTTTAGGATTACTTATACCAGCTGTTTTCTCAATTTTCTCAAGCTCATTGTTCAGCGCAGAGCGGTCGAATAACTGTCCTGTTTCGGGGTCACGGTACTCTTGGTCCTGAATCCAAAAATCAGCATAAGTGACATAGCGGTCAAAAATATTTTGCCCGTATTCAGAGTATGACTCGAGATAGGCTGTTTGAATTTCTTTACCAATAAATTCGACGTAACGTGGAACTAGATAACCTTTCAAGAATTCAAGATATTTCTCAGCCGTCTCTCCAGGGAACTGCTCTCGCTCTATCTGTTGCTCTATGACATAAAACAGATGCACGGGATTTGCTGCGACCTCAGTTTGGTCGAAGTTGAAAACACGAGATAGAATCTTAAAAGCAAAGCGAGTCGATAGACCTGACATCCCTTCGTCAACACCCGCAAAATCTCGATACTCTTGATAGCTTTTTGCTTTCGGATCGGTGTCTTTGAGTGTTTCGCCATCATATACTCTCATTTTCGAAAAGATAGACGAGTTCTCCGGTTCTTTTAAACGAGATAGAATGCTGAATTGCGAGAGTAGTTCAAGTGTACTTGGTGAACAAGGTGCTTTTGATAGCTCTGAGTGATCGAGTAGCTTTTGATAGATTCGAACTTCTTCAGATACTCGTAAACAGTATGGAACCTTGACGATATAAACCCTATCGAGAAATGCTTCATTATTCTTGTTGTTGCGAAAAGTTTGCCATTCCGATTCGTTAGAGTGCGCTAATATCATACCATCGAAAGGCAGTGCAGATAGACCTTCGGTACCATTATAATTGCCTTCTTGGGTTGCAGTTAAAAGTGGGTGAAGCACTTTGATTGGTGCTTTGAACATTTCTACGAATTCCATAAGGCCTTGGTTGGCACGACACAATGCACCAGAGTAACTGTAGGCGTCAGGATCATCTTGCGAAAAGTGTTCTAACTGACGAATATCAACTTTACCGACCAAAGACGATATATCCTGATTATTTTCATCACCAGGTTCGGTTTTCGCTACTGCAATTTGATCCAGTATGGATGGCTTGACTTTCACAACTTTAAATTTCGATATATCCCCACCAAATTCGTGTAGACGCTTGGCAGCCCATGGTGACATTATTGAGCGTAAGTAACGCTTCTCGATCCCGTACTCCTCTTTCAGTAGGTTTCCATCCTCGTTGGAATCGAAAAGGCAGAAAGGATGGTCATTAACCGGGCTACGTTCACCGTTGGCAGATAACACATAAATTGGAACCATCTGCATCAATGATTTTAGCTTTTCTGCGAGCGAAGACTTACCCCCACCAACTGGACCCAATAAATACAGTATCTGTTTACGTTCTTCCAACCCCTGAGCAGCGTGCTTCAGATAGGCTACTATCTGCTCGATGGCATCCTCCATGCCATAAAAATCTTTGAATGTTTCATAACGAGAAATAACTCGGTTTGAAAATATTCTACTTAGTTGCGGGTCTTGTGCCGTGTCTATAACCTCTGGCTCACCTATTGCCATCAGTAGACGTTCAGCAGCGTTGGCATATGCGCTTTTGTCATCCTTACAAAGACTCAAAAAGTCTTGAAGGGATAATTCCTCATCCTTTGAGGCTTCATAGCGTGCTTGGAAGTGTTCAAAAATACTCATAATAGATTCCCCTCTGAACCTGTCAAACTGACATTAAACCCACTTGGAATGGCAATTCTTCTCTAATTTAAGATTAGTTGGTTTTTGGGAATTTTGCTTAAAAAATATGTGTTTAATCATAAATTGTGACCGAGCGCGTATTGTGAGAGAGTCAGTGTAAATCATGGGCTCAAGTCTTTGCTGAGTTGGAAATGTAACCGGATTTTCTAATTTGGTTTTATGCCTTCTGCCAGAGTGATGTTTTGCGGGTAAGTGAAACGTTTAAGTCACTGTAATTTATTCACGATATTGGTCATAAATATAGTGTCTGTCTGAAAAGACACGGAGAAGATCCGGCTTGAACACGGTTAATACTGCGATAAACATCCCGTTTATTAAACCTTCGGGGAAAGAGAGCAATGGTATGAGAATTAAGTAATTTGCTTTAATCGCTTCCCAATCGTAATCAGTAAAACAATAAATCCAAAAGCCTTTTATGCACAAGTGTGCGATACAGACTAAAGCGGCATTAAAAAAACCTGCGACAAAAATAAACACGAAAATGTTACGTGGTAAAGCATGATAACTGATGGCAAAAACGAGATAGCTCAGTAGGATAGGTATTAGACAAGATATGACAAGAAAATGGGGGAGAGCTTCAAGTGGTAAGCTCCCTAAAATAACCAGGCATATTGCGCTTGTACACGAGATAAAATAGGCGCATCTCCAACCATACATTAATGTTAGCGTTGTTAAACCTAAAAAATGAACTGACATGTCATCATTGAGGCCTGATTTTACAGACCAAAGCAGCACCAGCAATGCTATTGAGCCCATAGTGATATATTGGAAAGTCGAGCAGTGGAGTAGTTTGGGCAAGAGTACTGACGAGACGTCAGACCAAACCAATTTCATTGTTGCAATGACGATGCCTAGAAGCGTTAATTCACTGAGACTCATAACGACATAATAATTGTTGTTGTTACGTAATTTTACGGGTTAGTACGCTAGTAATATCAGATTTTATCGTTCACTGCCAAAATTGATAAAAGAATTATGAGGCTGGTAAATCTATTCTAAATTTTACTAAAGCCTCTTTTAGTTATTGACTCAAAAAGGTCTAGACTTGTTACTGAAACCCCATGATATAGGGCATGTAGAGAGCACGGGACTCAAGTTACAGAATAGGTTGACGATAAAAAAGAAGTTTATTTGCTAAGATTTATGTTGTAAAAAAGTTAAATGACAATGTTGTTAATTGGTTTTTTAATTTTTTGGCAAATGGTACCTCCGAGTAAACTAAAGGAATCGATATGACGAAGCTTGCGCTCTCTCAAAAGCAGAAAGTTGTTGTTCTTTTATCTATATTATTATTTGGCTTTGCCGCACTTGCTATCTTTACAGCCGAACGTTTGTCGCACATGAAAGACCAGTATCAGAGTAGCTCGAACATCGCGCAGGGCTCCCTTTCGATTTATCAAACGCAGAGCATTATTTTAGCACTGAGTGCTGAGCTAGATACGATGACGGGAGAGAATGTTGCTGGTGCACAGAGTCAGATCAATACCATTAGTGCAGCGGTTGCGTCAGACTCGGCATTTTTGAGTCAGGTAGGACTTTCCTCAGAAGGGGAACAACTCGCTCAGAGTGTGGCTGATTTTGAGAGTGATGTAACACCCTGGCTTGAAGTTAAACAAGAGCTTGGTTTTAATATTGATGAGGGTAAACTTGGTAAGCTAAAAGGCCTTGCGGGTATCATTGAACAGAAAATACTGGAAACAGGTATGGTCACTTTAAATTCAGATTTTCAAGCCATGGTTAAATCTCAACAAAATTATCTTTTACAACCCACTGAGAAGAATCTGAAGCTATTTAATCGTGCTATGGCTGGCTTCGAGAGCATGTCAAATGTTTATGCTATGCTCGATTTGTATGAAAAAGAGATTGAGGAATACAAAAACACGTTTTCGAGAGTAAGTGAGTTGTCCAAAGAGCTAGGTGCAGTGGAAAAGCAGTTGGATATCGCTAAGACAAAAATGACTGAGTTAATAGGAGAGATTACTTCAAATTTAGGGGGCATTGGCAGTAGATACCAAAAAGTAGCCGAGAGGGCGTCGACTCAAACATTGTGGTCAACTTTAATTGCTAGTGTGATTTTGGCGGTTTTCACGATTGCCATTTTTGTTATGCAGCATACTTCTCTTTCTCGTTCACTAAAAAGAACTAAAGCGGTATTACAGAGAGTGTCCAATGGAGACTTGTCGCATAGGATGGCAATTACAGATAACCGCAATGATGAATTTAATATATTGGCAGACAATATCAATCAAAGCTGTGAAAATCTGGGTAACTTAGTTGCTGGTGTGCAAGAAAGTAGTCATGCACTTTCGGGAAATGCTGCAGAGTTGAATCGAGGCTTAGATAGCTTGTCCCATCATCAGACCGAAGTCTTGGGTCAGACTCAAGTGCTTGCTTCATCAACCGAGGAAGTTAGCGTTACAACCCAACAAGTTTCAAGCTCGCTAGAGTTCGTGGCAGAAATATCACGTGAAACAACCAAGGCCGCAGAAGAGGGAGGTACTGTCATCCGTTCGGCCATCGGTTCGTTAGAGGAAGTCGGCACAATAATGACATCTGCTGCTGGACACATAAAGCAACTTGAAGAAGCTTCCTCGAAGGTCGATTCAGTAATGGAAATTATTAACGCTATTGCAGAGCAAACCAACTTACTTGCACTCAACGCTGCTATCGAAGCGGCGAGAGCCGGGGAACAAGGACGTGGTTTCGCAGTAGTCGCTGACGAAGTACGTAGTCTTGCAGTTAGGACGGTCGATGCTGTTTCAGAGATATCAGATACTATTGATACGATGAAAAAGGAAAGCGCTGAAGTTATACAGTATATTGGGAAATCTGAAGAGACCATGTTGACTGGTCGAGAAAGGGGCGAGCGTGCGGTAGGTGCCCTTAAACTCATTACAGAGAAAGCGGACGAAACGTCAAACCAAACAGAAATTATTTTTAACTCAATAAAAGAATTGGCACTAACTAGTCAAAACATGGCTGGCAATATGGCACAGATTTCTTCCGCAATGAAAGAGCTTGAGGGTAACAACGAGGAACTCAAGCGTATAAGTGGCACAGTAGAGGATCGAGCTGGTAGCCTGAACACTGATTGCCTCAAATTTACGATATGATGCGTTTAGAAGAATACGAACATTGATAGTGAGCCGTTCCCGTAGATTGATTTCGATGCCTCTTTATAGTCGGGACTCTTTGCAGCTAACGTTAATGAAGCCCCAAAGTATTGGTTGTACCAAACAACTCCAGCTACAGCGCTGGCTTGAATATTTTCTAAATTAACGTCAAAGTAGTCTGGGCTTAACTCGTTGGTTTTGATATAGTTTTTAACTTTTGAACGCTCTCCCTCAATCGTAATATCATTGGCACGATAGCGGGCTTTGATACCTGAGAAGAGGTACCATCCATGCTGAGAGTTTGCTATCATTCCGGCTTCAAATGGCCTCTCGGTATCGATATTTGCTGCGCCAAGATTGGCGTTTAAGTCCGTACCCCAGCGAATCATAATACCAGTCGATACGTCACTACGAAAATTTCCAAGGTTAATCTCCGAAATATTGGATAACTCAAGATCTGTATTAACAAGGGAACGTTGATGAAATAGTTCAGAATGTAAGCGATAGCCAATATTGGCGATAACTTTATTGTCGATTTGATATGACCAACCTCGCGGTTCATCGGAACCAGTAATACCATGTACAATATTTTGAGCATCTTCCGCCATCGATCGCTCACCTGTTGTCCCCAGAGTTAGGTTGAAACGATGCGCTTGATGTGAGGTAAGACTCAAATAGTTGAATTCGGTATGAAAGAAACCTGCGTATGGCCTATCGTTCTTAGCAGGCTCTTGTTGGTTGATTTCCGAGGGTGTGAACATCTTATGGCCGATTAGAAATTCAATTTTATCGAGGGAATCTGGATACCAATTTGATAGGCTAAGGATAGAAAAAATTGGATAGGGTGAGATCTCACCCGACGTATAACTCAAAAACAGACCACTGGTATAATCCTTGTCAACACCTAGAATGCCATCGTTATCGACGGAGAGACTTATAGTGGACTTTTCTGCTGCGGTAGCAAATACCGCGAGGAATAATGTGGACAAACCCATAGCTCTACAGTACTTCATGTGCACTTCCTCACAAAATGATATCGGTCAATGATATCGTAGAATCTCTTTGTAAAGCGTATGAAAATTCGACTATTTTTGGTATTTGTGCACCAGGTCTCTCATTAATTTAACTCTAAGATTAAGCTGAACATGTGCAAAGTTTACAAATGAAGTTTAATAACTAAAGGGTGTTTTAAGCTATTCGAGCAGTAGAATATGATCATTGAGATAGATCTTGTTTTTTACAAATTTGTTAATTGTGTAATTCAGTGATAGATTTCTTGATTTCATTATTTTATGCGTCAATCCAGAGATTTTAATCTAATTTTCGCATCTTTAAGCATATATTTTGTTTTTATATGTTTATTTTTTAGGTTAATGGTTTGTTGCATGTTGATCGGTGGAATGCTAGTTTGTACGGCATTAAGGGAACACCTAAACGTCAGGATACCTCAATCTGACGCTGAAAATACAGGGAGCATAGGCGCATGAATAATGTTGTACCCGCGCTAGATATAAAAGAACTGCATAAAACATTTGGTCAGAATGAAGTACTCAAAGGAATCTCTCTTGAAGCTCATAAGGGAGATGTTGTATCGATAATAGGCTCTTCGGGCTCTGGTAAAAGTACATTTCTAAGGTGTGTAAACCTTCTCGAAACTCCAACAGAAGGAGAAATTTGGGTAAACGGTGAGTTAATAGAAATGAAAAAAAACCGCAAGGGTGAATCTGTTGCTGCCAGTGAAAAACAAGTACAACGAATTCGCTCGAGACTCGCCATGGTCTTTCAGGGGTTTAATTTGTGGTCTCATATGACAGTTTTAGAGAATGTGATTGAAGCACCAGTTCATGTTCTTGGTATTCCTAAAGCACAGGCGATAGAAAATGCAGAACTATTGCTTAAAAAGGTTGGTTTGTATGAGCGGAAAGATTACTACCCAGGCCACCTCTCTGGGGGGCAGCAACAGCGTGCTGCTATTGCGCGGGCTCTAGCCGTTGACCCAGAAGTTATGTTATTTGATGAGCCTACATCTGCACTTGACCCAGAGTTGGTTGGTGAGGTTCTTGGAGTTATGAGAGATTTGGCAGAAGAAGGCCGAACAATGCTTGTTGTAACACACGAAATGGCCTTTGCTAGAGATGTATCGAATCATGTTATGTTTCTCCACCAAGGGCTTGTAGAAGAGCAGGGTAATCCGGCAAAGTTGTTTACAGAACCTGAGTCTGAGCGTTTACAGCAATTTATATCGTCAATCTACTAATTGCTAATTTTTGGCAATCTAACATCATAATTACAATGAGATAAATCACAGGAGTATGGAAATGAAAAAGTGGTTATTAGCTGCAGTATTGACTGCTACGGCAGTTTCGGGCGTTACGCAAGCCAAGAATTGGAAAACAGTTCGCTTTGGTATAGAGGGTGCCTATCCTCCTTTTAGCTGGACTGAAGCAGATGGTTCGCTAAAAGGGTTCGATGTCGATATGGCGAACGCTTTATGTAATGAGATGCAAGTGAAATGTAAGATTGTTGCTCAGGACTGGGACGGCATTATTCCGTCACTCCTTGCCAGAAAATATGATGCGATCATTGCAGCAATGTCCATTACTGAAGAGCGTAAAAAGAAAGTAGATTTCACGGGTAAATATGCATTAATACCTAATAAATTTATCGCTAAAAAGGGTGCAGGTATAGATTTTAATAACCTTGATGGTCAAAAGATTGCGGTTCAGCGCGCGACAACACACGATAAGTATCTAACGGATAATTATGGAGATAAGGTTGAGATAGTCCGCTACGGTTCATTCGATGAAGCTTATCTTGATTTGGCTAATGGTCGAGTTGTTGCTGTACTGGGTGATGCATCTGCACTAGAAGAAGGTGTGCTTAACAAAGCTGGTGGTGATGCGTATGAATTTGTTGGACCGTCTTTAACTGATCCTAAATGGTTCGGGGAAGGGTTTGGTATTGCTGTTAGAAAACAGGATAAAGCGCTAACAGAAAAGCTCAATGCGGCAATAAAATCATTGCGTGCCAAAGGAGAGTATCAAGCTATTGCAGCAAAATACTTCAACTATGATGTTTACGGAAAATAACTAAAAATAGAGAAGTGGCATTTGGCTTCTTGTTCCTTGGAGTAGAAGCCTATGCCGCAAAAAACTTAAGTCTAGGGAACAGGAACTTACCTATGCTGGATCTACAGGGATATGAAGCCTCAATCTTAAAAGGGGCGCTCATTACAATAGAAGTCGCATTGCTATCACTATTATTGGCTATGCTTTTGGGAATGCTTGGTGCCTTAGCAAAACTCTCCTCTATGGGCTGGGCGAGGGCAATCGCGACAACTTACACCACCATAATACGTGGTATACCTGACCTCGTTCTGATGATGCTTATCTTTTTTGGTGGACAAATGCTCCTCAACAATAGTTTGTACGCGATTAATGAGAGCATAAATGAATGGTTCTCCTCCAACAATCCAGAACATGAATGGGTAGCGTATTTGCCAGATTATATTGATGTTAGTCCCTTTATCGCAGGTGTTCTGACGATCGGTTTTATATTTGGTGCCTATATGGCTGAGACATTTCGAGGTGCTATAATGGCTGTCGATAAAGGAGAGCTCGAAGCCGCCAAAGCCTATGGAATGAGTTCTTTAATGACTTTCCGAAGAGTACTATTACCACAAATGATACGCCATGCACTTCCTGGTTTTGGTAATAATTGGTTAGTGTTGCTAAAGACCACGGCATTAGTATCGATTATCGGGCTTGAGGACATGGTTCGAATGAGTTCTTTGGCTGCGGGTTCAACTAAAATGCCGTTCACCTTCTACATGGCAGTTGCCATTATCTTTCTCTTCTTTACAAGCGTTTCAACGGGTTTGTTAAAGTTGGTTGAACGTAAATTTAGCATTCACGCGAGGTAGATATGGACTTTTCCTTGATTATTGAAAGTATGCCTATCTATCTTGATGGACTTTGGACTACAGTTTGGTTGGTTGGTCTGGCTCTTGTGGTCGGATTAGGAGTAGCAATTCCTCTGGCGGTTGCGCGCAATAGCGAACATTATTTTCTTTTTGGACCGAGTTGGGCGTTCATTTACTTTTTCCGTGGAACACCGCTGCTCGTTCAGCTTTATCTTATCTACTATGGCATGGATCAATTCTTCCCCGTAAAAGACACGTTGTGGGAGAACGCTTGGTTTTGTGCTTTGGTTGCGTTTATTTTGAATACCTCTGCTTATACAGCAGAAATCATCAGAGGTGCAATTAATGGTTTACCTCAAGGTGAGGTAGAAGCAGCAAAAGCATATGGAATGGGGTCTTTTATGACCTACAAGAGAATTATACTGCCAAGTGCTCTGCGTCGGGCCCTTCCTGCCTATAGTAATGAGGTAATCTTTATGCTTCATGGGAGTGCCGTCGCTGGTATTGTGACTATTATGGATTTAACAGGGGCCGCTCGTTTGGTAAATTCTCGCTACTATGCTCCCTTTGAATCATTTTTGACCGCAGGCCTGTTTTACATGGCTTTAACATTTATTATCCTCGGTTGCTTCAAGCTAGCTGAAAAGCGCTTATTAGCTTATTTAAGACCTTTAAGTTAACAAAAAGGCTTCCTTTAGGAAGCCTTTTTAATATCTGGAACACTAATTAAGGATAATAAATACGGTGCCAGCCAACGTCATAAGTATGTTGGCTATTGCATAGGTACCTGCGTAACCAAGTGCTGGAATGGTTGACTTCGCATAGTCATTAACAATGTCCATTGCTGGTGCGCATGTTCTTGCTCCTATGATTGCGCCAAATAATAAAGCTCTATTCATTTTGAGAATATAAGCACCAACTAGGTATGCGACGGCAACGGGTACAACACTGATTAAAAAAGATAGACCGATTACCTTTAAGCCTACTTGATTTAAGTGCTCTAACATTTTCCCTCCTGCGCTTAGACCAATACCAACCATGAATATCATTAGACCTAAATCTTTCACGAGGTTTAATGCGCCCTGCGGAACGTAGCCGAACGTTGGGTGGTTAGCTCGAAGGAAGCCGAGGGTGATACCTGATAATAATAACCCCACAGCATTACCCAAACCAAACGACACCTGACCAAATGTCATCGTTATAAGACCGAAAAGTATGCCCAAAATGAAGAAGCTACAGAATGCTAATAGGTCAGCCATTTGACTGTGAACTGAAATAAAACCGATTTTTTCAGCTAATCCATGGACTCGACTTTTCTCGCCACTAATTTGAAGGACATCACCCTTAGTTAGAACAATATCTAAGTCCATGGGCATTTCAACCTGTGCACGCACAACCCTATTCAGAAAACAGCCATACTCAGATAGGTTGAGGTCAGATAACCTCTTTCCTGCAATAGCGTCACTTTTGACCACAATCTCTTCTTCGACAATTCTTAAGTCTAATAGATTACGATCAAATACTTCTTTACCATTTCTAAAGCTCGGGTCTAGTCTTGCGTGACTATCGGGGAAACCGACTAAGGCAATTTCATCCCCTTGTTGTAAAATTGCATCACCATCTGGGTGCGCTAAGATGCCATTTCGTCTTATCCTTTCAATGTAGCAACCCGTCTGCCTATAGATACCGAGCTCTCTTAGATTTTTTCCGTCGATCCAATCTGTAAGTTCTTGACCAACTCGGTATGCTCTGATGATGGGAAGATAGACTTTACGTTGTGAAGAACTTCCTAACCCTCGCTCTTGTGCTATTTGTTGCGCAGAGTCCGATAGGTTTTGTTTCTGGATTTTTGGAAGTAGTTTAGCAAATGCAATCATGCTGATAAGGCCAATCAGATAAGCCATCGCATAGCCCACCGATAAGTTCTCTGCGATGCTAGAAAAGCTCATCCCTGCAGGAGTATCACCCAGACCAGAATTTATCGCATCTTGAGCGCCGACCAATACGGGTGTCGATGTAAGAGCGCCTGCCATCATTCCAGCGGTAAGGCCGAAGTCTAACCCCATATAACTACTAGAGAGGTAGGCAATACAAAGTGCAGTAGACAACACCGTCATGCTGAGTATGAAGTAGTGTTTTCCATCACGGAAAAATATACCGAAAAAGTTTGGACCAGCTTCAATACCGACACAATAGATAAATAGCATAAAGCCTATCGTTAATGCATCAGCATTGAAGGCGAAACCAATGTGACCCATTATTAATGAGGTAATTAACACCCCGATAGAGTTGCCTAATTGAAATTTACCAAGGCGGATTTTACTTATACTGAGGCCGATGGATAAAACTACGAATATCAATAAGATAGGGTTTTGTTCGAGTAAAGCTACAACGTTTATATTCACGAATCCGGTTTTGCTAAAATTGGTAGGAAATTCTAATGAGAGAATTGTATCTTAATATTGTTAAAAATTAAGAAAATTTTTAAAAATTTTACCAATTACTGACCTAATGTAAAATTATGGAACATTTGATTTATTTATACATAAAAAAAAGCCGCATTAAATGCGGCTCTAAAATAGTATTCAGTTGGGATTATTCGAACAATCCTAGATGTTCTTTTGCGTATGCTTCAAAGTCATCACAACCACCGATGTGGTCTTGGTCAACAAATATTTGTGGCACAGTCTCGACTGGTTTACCAACGGTCTTCTCAAGATCAGCTTTCGAGATACCCTCTGCATGAATATCAACGTAACGATAGTTAAAGTCATCACGTTTTGCTTTTAAAGTTTCTGCGTGTTCTTTAGCTCGAACACAAAAAGGACAAGCTGGGCGACCGAAGATTACTACGAACATGTTTTAATTCTCCTATGTACTTATGCTGTCAACTATGCCCGATTCATTCAAGGAAATAAAGGGGCTTTTAACTGTTGAATTAATAGATAAAACCTATTGGTCAATAAACCTACAAATAACCTAAACCCCCTAAGATCTCTTCTTAGTAGGCATGAGTTAGTTCAATGAAGTCTATAACTTAAAACTGTGAAAGTTTATCGTACCTTGAGTCTTTCAACACATCCTTTACACGCTTTAAGTTTTCTCTAAACCCTGTTCCGCGTCTAAGGGTAAAACCCGTTGCAAGCACATCAATAACCGTCATTTGAACGACTCTGCTGGCCATTGGCATGTATACGTCAGTATCTTCGGGTACGTCTAACGTGATTGACAAAGAACATGCTTTATCGAGAGGGGTATCTTTAGCCGTGATAGCAATAACCGTAGCACCGTTCTCACGAGCTAAATTGGCGATTTCAACTTGGCTTTTAGTCCGACCTGTATGAGAAATCAAAACAATTACATCGTTATCAGTACAGTTAATACAACTCATGCGTTGCATTACAATATCTTCAAAACATGTAATGGGTATATTGAAACGAATAAACTTGTTTTGCGCATCTTTTGCAACAGCTGAAGACGCACCAAGGCCAAAGAATGATATTCGTTTTGCTTGAGTTAGTAAATCAACAGCCCGGTTAATTTGCATTGGGTCTAAACTATTTTTTGCAACATCGAGGCACGCCATCGTTGATTCGAATATCTTGTGCGTATAGGCGTCTGGGCCATCACTTTCTTCGACATTTCGATTTACATATGGAGTCCCATTAGCCAAGCTCTGTGCAAGGTGCAGTTTGAAATCTGGAAACCCTTTAGTATCAAGCCTTCGGCAAAATCTGTTGACGGTAGGTTCGCTGACGTCTGCCATTTTGGCTAATGTAGCGATGCTTGAGTGAATGGCTGTCTGAGGGGAAGCCATAATCACTTCGGCCACTTTACGCTCAGACTTACTAAAGTTTTCCAGATTTTTTTGAATTTTTTCTAATGTATTCATAGTATTTATGTGGCTTGAGTTGGCTGAACGATTTTTCTTGTTACAAAAATTATGTGTGTAAACCAACGAATTAGGTATTTGCCCATCGTATATTAGGTTTACACACTCTTTATTGTCGCACAGTTCACTGGGTTTTCGCGACCTAAATTATATTGCTTATTATCGCGAATCTAACATATAAACACTTGATTTAAAGAATTATCATGGTCTTGTAATATTCACGGCCTTTTAATATGACTTGGATCACAATAAAGGTTGAGATAGACAATGAGCTTTCTTGTTTGGCTATGTGCAAAGGTTACTTTAATTTTCGCAGTCTAACGTAAAATTGAACAGTTGTAGTCCAAATAAGCCTTTTTGATAAATATCTGCCTCTTGACCAGCCCTACCTATGATCCTAATTGCAACGCTCTTGATATCACTGGGGTTTAAAGATGGAGCATTAGGGAAGTTTTTTCCACGGCGAGTAGCGTCAAATTCACTGAAATAAAATGGCATTGAAAAATTCTCTTGAGACTGCACTTGGAAGTCTTGCTTGTATGTGAATCCAAGTGATTGGCTTTTCGGGGTCTCTATTACGACCTGATAGTAAGCGCCTTTATCATTGAGAGATTTACCATTGAGACAGATAGAGTAAGGATATTGAAGATTAAAGTTGTCCGCCACTCTAAAGGTTGCAAAAGCCGCACCGTTAGGTTGTGGTTGAAGATGTGCGAAGAAAAAGTGGCTTTTATTATTTTGACTGTTTTGATATCCAGCATAGGCATGAGATAACCCCGCCGATCGTTCTGTTGCATCGGTGAGCACCTGAATTCTATTTATCGGCTTTGTGAAGTCTACAAGTGGAGTGTGTTCAGCATAGGCAGGGTAATAAACAATTGCTGAGGCAAATAAACTGACGTTGAGTAATGTTTTCATCTTAGCTCCTTAAAATTGACTTTTTATTTGAGATTACTCGCCTTGCCGTTGAAATTTTCATCTGACCATAATTCACTCAATGATACAGCTCGCCTAAATCTAAATTCAGTCGTCTGTCGTTAAAGCGAAACGAAACCCAATCAAACCGAAATATTAATTCATATCATCAATGCTTAATTTTGGCATAAATAGATATTCCAGCCGACATGCCGAGATATTGGCTAGTACGCAAGAAAATTTTTGGTAGATCTGATGTGCGGGAAGCCCAAAACTTTGAGGATCGGTCTTTTTCGTTGGGTAAAAAACGTTAGTGATACGGGAAAAAATTAAACACATTGTTTTGCCAAAGTTTTCACCGCACTTAATGGTTTCAGCATTAGTGCAGTGAAGAAAAAAGTTTTTTGAAGCAGTTAAGAAACTGCGATCAGCTTCATCCAGAAACTCATCAACTTTTATGACTGGCGCATAGATGAAAGTAGGGCAATTAGGAAGCTAAGATGTCGTTACACAATTGCTCTATACTATTCATTAGTCTTGGGGCTTGTTGCGCAATACGTCGTTGCTCTTCAAGTACTAGATGTAGCACCTCATGGTTCGTGAGAGGGTTGGCTAGTACCACTCGGAATACGATGGTATCTAGTTTATTCCATTTTTCGGGATTCAAGCGAGTACGAGAAACGAATGATTTGCCAGCTTCACGTTGTTTTTTCTGGATAAACATGGTGAGTTGGTTGAGATGATCGTTAAGCTCTGCCTTTCTTTCGTTACTGGCGACCAAAAGAGCGTTGCATACACTTTCAGGTATGTATCGATATGTAAGCAAACACAATTCGGGATGAGAGATAAGTTCGAAGTCGGGCTGGTTTTCTATCATACTGGCAAAGTATTGCGCTTTTTCAATGCTTTGATCTATCAATAGCTCGTAACCTGGACGGCTAATAATATGCATTGCCGCATAAACAAGCATTGCCATTCCTGAGCGTGATCCCTCTAGTGTGTGGCTACCCAAATCCTTTGAGCCCTTGCGCAGTATGTATTGAGCGTGATGCTCGATAGATTTCATCGCGTTTGGATTTTTGAACAGCACCATGCCTGCACCCATTGGAATATAAAGCTGTTTATGTGCGTCTATGGTAACAGAGTCTGCGAGTTCAATACCTTTGAGCAATCCTCGATAATTGTTTGACATAAGAGTTGCTCCACCCCAAGCAGCGTCAACATGGAAGTGGCAGCCCTCTTGAAGGCAAATTTTTGCGACTTCATCAAGAGGATCAATGTTTCCTGTTTCTGTCGTACCTGCAACCCCAACTACCGCAAATGGCATGATATTGTTATTCTTGAGCTGCGCAATTTTCTCTTGTAATGCTATTGGGCAAATACGGTTATTAGTGTCTGTTGCCACTGACACTAGGCCTTCTTGCCCAATACCGAGAACGTCAGCGGCTTTCTTTAAAGAGTAGTGCCCACGCTCTGAGACAAGTATTGCCAAACCTTCATAGCCATAATACTTCATTGCTTTGTAAAGGCCTTCTTTTTCAACCCCAGTAAACTCATTTTTGGCTCTAAGTGCATTATTTCTAGCAACCCACAGTGCTGTGATATTTGCAATCGTTCCGCCTGAACAGAAAGCCCCTAGCGAGTGATTTGCACTATGCATCCATCGAGCGTAGAAGCTATCTTCCTGTGAATATATTAGGCGATGCAGCATACCCAACACTTGTCTTTCCAACGGTGTGAATGCTTTTGATGTTTCGATTTTTACCAAATTTTGGTTTAGCGCGATCATAATCTTAGAAAGCGGCATCAAAAAATAAGGGAGCGCGGACGTCATATGCCCAACAAAGCTCGGTGATGAAGTATGAACCGAATGGGCAACGAGCTTATCCAATAAATGTTGGGTATGTTGAGACACAAACTCAGGGGATTCTGGGATAGTGGCTTTGGCAAAATCTTTTTCGATATCTATTAGAGGCTTCTCTTCAGCAGCAATATGTTCGCGTAAAAATCGGTTCAGATTTTGTGATAACTTTTCTTCAATTTCAGTAAGTGTAGAATCAGGGCCTTCGGGCACAGTGAAAATACGTATTAAGTGCTCCAAGCTCACTTCTGCAGTTTTGTGTTCTGATATCATAAAAACTATATTGCTCTAGTCATTTTCTGTGTGTGAATCTAAACTAAATCGAATCTAAAGTCTCTCCCTAATTAATGTCTTTTGATTCCTACGCGCGACTTAAACTTAGGATTCATTGTTTGCATATTATTTTTTCCACTTTCTTGATAGCGTTATTGTACCTTTCAAGAGCGGGCTGAATTTTTGTTGGATGGCTTAGTAAATCAGCTAAGGCTGAGCGCAGCTCATAATTTTTTTCATGGGGTACTGACTGCCTGTCACGATATGTAATTTTTGCTAACTCGCCTAGTTTATCATTTCTCGCAGATAGCACTTTGATATCACGTTGTTCTAGACTCAACCACCTTTCTACGGGACGATCAATAGCAATTTTAGAGGGGTCCTTGTCTAAGTAATGATGAACAGCCTCTCTGTTGAGCTCGAAGTGATGCTTTCTTCCCTCCAAAAACCAGTTGCTAACCTCTGTAAGTTCAGGATATTCAGAGGAAGTAATCTTAGCGAGGTCTTGATACCAAATGATCGAGGTGTCAACATATGCATCATATTTTTTCGACAAACATGACTCGTCTGCTGCAATGGCAAAGGAAGAAAAACAACATATGATGGTTGTCGCGGCTATAAGTTTCATTGTCTATTCCCTGCAATATAGAAGCTTTCACATATAAAAAGATAGTGGCAAATTTCCTGATCGGACATAGTCGTATACCCAAGTAACCTCAAGATGCTAGGTTCAGCGAGAATGGCTTGCTTTACAGGCAAGGCAACGATTTGAAAATCTAGCCATCTAAATTGAAAATCGGTAACGAGGCATGTAAAGCAAGACAACTCGCCCTTTGGGAGCGTGCCACAGTGCCGACTTCATCGTCAAACAACTTGGTAAGAGTTCACTATTACGCTGCGTTATTTTCCTTGAATTCAACACGGTGGCATCGCTCTGAATCCTGCATTTTGAAGTCACTTGGGTATATCATATATTGTTTAACCAGAATTTCCTGCGATCTATCCGACAACTGAAACAAAGGACATAATAAGAATAGGAACCATAAAGCTAAGGATAAACCCACTTACGATAGCGACAGGGACACATCGTATTCCCCCAGTAGCTTGAATGATAGGTAAAGTACAATCCATGGCTGTTGCACCAGCGTAACCGATACTCATACAAGGGTACGAGCGGATAAAGAGTGGGATAAGAGTTAAAGCTGTGAGTTCACGGATAAGTTCGAGGAGAAAAGAGGCGCTACCGTAAACAGGACCGTAAGCTTCACCAATCAAAATTCCTGATAAAGAATACCACCCAAAACCAGAAGCTATTGCAAGTCCTTGAAAAACACTTATCCCAAGTACTTTTGCAGAAATAATGCCACTGGTTAGAGAGGCAGTAATAACTGCTAAGGCAATTAGGATTCCATGTCTATTTAAAAGAATCTGTCTCAAACTTAAACCACTATTACCCAACTGAATACCAATTAGGAACAGCAAAATGTAGAGTACATATTCGCTTACCATCTCGACATACGTTATGTCGAGATGAAATAATGTCCCGGCAAGGAAGCCAAAAACGACGATTAAAACAAGCTTAAGTGACTCAGATATCATACTTGATATCGGGGGGCTCTTTTTTGTCGCAATGACATTTACTGGTAGCTTTTTATCAACCAATAAGAGAGCAGATAGTGTAACTATACTGATGAAGAAAAAGAACGTAGACGTCGTTTTAATAATTAGGCCGAGGTTTTGTAGCAAGTTTTCCAAAGAGGCAATGCTGAAGCCCATAAGAAATATGACTGTATATATAAGTTTAGCTACCGCAATATTAACATATTTGAGGAATGATTTATTGTGCACTTTTACAGTGCAGCCTATGAATAATAAAACCAGTATTACAAACATTCCCGAATACATTAATTATCGCCAACCTGATCTAAAAACCACTATTACTCATAAGTTCGTCAATTTGTTGATTGAAGTCATTATCACTTAAATTACTAAGTTTATAAAGTATATCGGCACCTGTTACATCAAACTCTATTGTATGATTATCTATTCTATCATCCTGACGTCGATACATTAAAATATGGTTCGCGAGTCTGGCAATATCTAGGTAACTTACGAGTAGTTGAGAATCAGTATGAGTTTGATTAGAACATACCTCGACGAAGTCAGTATCGAAGCCCCAGTTTTCTAGCACAAGTTTACTTGCATTAGAGCATTGGCGGTCAAAAATCTGGAAAGCGATAGATTCTTCCAAGTAATTTCCTTGTTCAAGGTAGTGATGATATTCATTGACGATACAAAATAATCCGATATCTGCGAGTAAACCCGTTAGGAGTGCTTTGTCAGTTTCGAGGTGACTGTAATTTTCTGACTGTGTTTCTTTAAAGCCTTTTGTCACTAATACCATAGTGGCAGCGAGCTCTCTGGAACTAGCGGCGCTTTGGATTAGGATTTGATTACATGATTCGCTTAAATTAACTGAGTGCTTTAGTTGCTCTATCGCTTGTGCCGTTACTATGTCTCTGACACGTAATATGCCCAGTCTCGAGACCGCAGTAATAAGGTCGGTACAAGTAATGTTTCTGCGATTGAATATCACGGAGTTTGCCACTCTTATTACGACAGCAGCTAGGCCAGGGTCTTCGAGGAGACTGTCCGCAACATCGGTAACAGTGGTACTTTCTCTCGTACACATCTGCTGTATTTTTAAAACCACAAATGCTATGGGAGGAAGTGATATTTTTCCAGAGCTTATAGAGTGCTCAACACGTTTATAAAAGTCGGATTCGATACCTTTGAGTACAAGGTCTTTGCTATCTGGTAGCCAATAAAAACTAAGGTGATTCATAAGATTAGAGAGATTAGGTTAACTTTTACAGTGTAACGTTTTCTTGTGTGAATTGGCAAATGATAGATGGTTTAAACTTATGGTTTTTTTATTTTATATCCTGTTTTCAATATAATTCATTGGGGTGGTTTTGTATAATTTGTGACTTTTTTCGCAAAAATAAACTTAAATGTGTTTATCTGTGTGATGTGTGCACAGACTTATTTAATTTGGTTAACTATGATTTTTATTGCTTCATTAAATCACTAAAATAATTGTTCGTCATTTATTAGATAATTCGCTTAAAGCTGCTTCTGGTGATCATAAATAATCAATCATTTTGATTTAGGGTCAGTGGATATGAAACAGCAAGACTTCTTGGAATATGTTGCCAAATTTGGTGACTTTTATACTCGTTCAATGTTCGGTGGGACAGGGCTTTTTGAAAGAGATGCTATGTTTGCGCTTATTAATGGTGAAGGTATATTTATCCGTGGTGGTGGTAAGCTAGACCAACAACTATTGAGGTTAAAATGTAAAAAGTTTCGCCATGTAAAAAAGCAAACGACAGCGACAGTAAACTATTATGACGTTACCGAATTGCTTGTTAAAAACAGTAGTGAGCTGGATGATTTACTTCTAAATTGTCGTCGGCTATCTGTCTCTCATAGGGCAATGAAGCGTTCGACTGCAAATCGACGCTTACGAGACTTGCCCAACATGCAATTGACGCTAGAGCGGATGGTCAAAAAAGCAGGCGTGGGAGACGTTGAGACCTTTCTAGAATTAGGAGCTCCTGCTGTTTACTCAAAGGTAAAGCAAGCTTACGGAAACGATATTGATGTGAAGTTGTTATGGAAGTTTGCGGGAGCAGTGGATGGTGTGCATTGGAAACTTATACAAGAGCCTAAAAAGCGACAATTGCTAGATAATTGTAATTGACAGTAGAGAAGAGTCTGGCCACCAGAGTTGACCAGACTCTTTTCATTGCTCTAGAACTTAAATCGAGTGGTGAACATTAGTTGGTCACCGTAGAAGTCATTTATGCGTGCTTCTGCACCGACTGAGAATAGTTCTGTGGAGTGGAAGCGAGCATACGCAGAGCCGATCCATTCATCTTTACTATCGATCGAGGTGTATCCACCTTTTCCACCGACCTCTAATTGCGGGCCAATCCACTGTCTCAGACCAATATTCAATTCCATTCCTGTACTTGAACCGCGTTTGTAGCTATGACGCGTCTCATTACCTGTATCAACGAGCCTGAGAAGCATTTCTCCAGTAAAATCAGCCCAGTTGTTAATTGGGGCATGGAAGCCGAAACCTGCCGCTGTGTCGTAGTCTCCTTCAAATTCAGAGTCTGCTCTAAGTAAAGCATGAGCATTTGGGTGGATAGACCTACTCATTGCGGCACCGAAAGTTACCGGACTAGCGCCAATTCGAGCTTCAAGATAGTCGTAACTAAAGTTACTCATTACTGAGGGGCTATCAGGGTCAACTTCAGCAAATGAGGGGCTGGAGGCTATTAAAAGTGCTGTCGTTAAAATCGTTTTACGCATAGTAAAGGTGAACCTGTATTGTTAATTTGCGAATCTTAAGCAAGGTTGGTTTTAACGAGTAGAATACGCTAGGATTGTCATGTAAATCAATAAATACAAGGAAAATGTCTTTTTTTTTGACGAAGAAATCACCTTATCCTGTTCAGCATTAGGTACCGACAGTTTGAGAGGCTAACTTTTGTGTCATTTGTCTCTTGCTCAAGCTTGTCATCTTGTTCGGTGTACCATAAAAATTTTTCGTGTAAACTGCTCAATATTAACCCCTTTAAATGTCAAATTATGAATATTAAACAGATAGGTGCTATAGGTGGCGCGATTGCGCTAATTTTGTGCTGGCCTTTTGTCGTTGGGCACATGGCTCAACTGTCGATCGAAAGAAGCATTGCACAGCTTATCAACGAAAATACGCGTGCCGAGGTCATTAAATATGATCGGGGTTACTTATCCTCGAAAGTGAAAATTCGGTTGAGTGTAATTAAAAAAGATTTAAAAGACGAATTTATTGCTGGTGGATTTCCTACTGAATTCACGTTTGATACCCTTTTAAAACACGGTTTTGTCAGTATTCAGGGAACATCTAAAATCGAGGAGTTGCCTGAGCTTTTGATGTTAAAAACGGATACATATTTGAGTGGAAATACTGACTTTGATTTGATGGTAAATGAGTGGAAATCTAGCGAGCTAAATGATAAAGCCAGTTTCACCATTGCAAGTTCTGAGCTCAAGGGTAGGGTCAATATTGATGGGGGAATCAAATATAAATTGAGGATACCTTATTTAAATATTGAGTCCTTGTCTGACCAAAGTGCGAGCTTTAGTGATATTGACTTCGAAGGAAATGGTAAGAAGCTCAACAGTGTTTGGATAGGAGATCATATCCTAAAAACCGGCAAAATAAACTTCAGCCGCGATTCCGATTCTGCTCACTTCAAATGGAATGACAGTCGATATGAATTTTCAAGTAAGTTGGACGATGAGAACAGCAGGGTAATAACTCGGCATGTTGTTGAGTTGAATAATATCGAAACCGAGGAGGGTAGAGTTGAACATATTTTATTTGATTTTGAATTGGGTGATATGGACAGCACCGCTTTCGACCAACTCATAAACTTCTATCGTGATGGAGAACAGTCGAAGACAGCTTCTGCAGTAGAAAAGATTAAGCCGTACATTGAGCAACTCTTTTCTCGCGGCTTCTACATGTCACTCAACTCACTCGTTGTCGATATTTCCGATAATAGTAAGGTCAATGCGAGCATAAAATTATCGATACCAGAAGGAACAGACGGTGTTTCCGATAACCCCACAGTTTTTATTCCTAAATTGACTGGAACAGCAAGCAGTCAATTAACACAAGGCTTTAGTAAACAATTTCCATTAATTCAGCAAGGTGTTAATCAAGCTAAACAAAATGGTTTAGTTTCTGAGGTTGATGATAGCTATATAATTGATGCAGAGATTAATAACGGTAACTTAGATTTTTCGACGGGTCAAAAGCTACCTTTAATGAGTCTTTTAATCCCCTTAATCACACAGTAGATAAGCTAAAAGGGCTACACCAAGCTTGGCTGGCGGTGATTAGCCGCCATTGCCACTTTTTATCCTTATCAAAACGTGCTATTAATCGTGAGATTTGTATTTCTACAGGGATAATTGATGAGCGTCGTTTATAATTTTAGCGCTGGGCCAGCGGCATTGCCAAAAGAGGTAATGGAGGATGCACAGGCAGAGTTTATTAATTGGGGCAATAACAAAACCTCCGTCATGGAGGTCAGCCATCGTAGTAAAGAGTTTATTCAGGTTGCCAAAGAAGCCGAGCAAGACCTACGAGACTTACTGACTATTCCGGACAACTATAAGGTTTTGTTTTGTCATGGTGGAGCTAGAGCGCAATTTTCTGCTGTTCCTCTTAACCTTTTGGGGCAGTCCGAGGTGGCTTCATACATTACCGCGGGATATTGGGCCGAAAGTGCTGCTGAAGAAGCCAGAAAATATGCCAAGGTAAATGAATTCAGAGCTAAGACAGAAATTGATGGACAGATTGGAGTAATACCCGCTGCGGATTGGGAGATTGATCATGACGCTTCTTATGTCCATTTTTGTCCCAATGAAACCATTGACGGCATTGAAATCACGGAGCTTCCACTTACCGACAAGCCAATTGTTGCAGACTTATCATCAACGATACTCTCCCGCCGAATTGATGTTGCTAGATATGGGGTGATTTACGCAGGAGCACAAAAGAATATTGGACCAGCTGGGCTGTGTATTGTGATCGTTAGGGATGATCTACTGGGTTTAGCAAATCAATTAATCCCGAGTTTTCTAAATTATAAAGTTCTGTCAGACAAGGAGTCCATGTATAACACACCTCCGACTTATGCTTGGTATCTAGCGGGCCTCGTATTTAAATGGTTAAAAAAATCCGGCGGTGTTGACGAGATAGAAACGATTAACGCTAAAAAAGCAGCGTTACTTTACCAAAAAATCGATAGTTCAAACTTCTACATTAACAAGGTTCATTCAACGAACCGTTCACGTATGAATGTTCCTTTTCAATTGGCAAAGCCCGAACTGGATGAACTGTTCCTTGAGCAGGCTAAGGCCCAGGGTCTTCTGGCCTTAAAAGGTCATAGAGCAGCCGGAGGGATGCGTGCTTCCATATATAATGCAATGCCATTAGAGGGAGTTCAGGCTCTTGTAGACTTTATGGTTCAGTTTGAAAGAGAGAATGCTTGAGTAAGTAGTATATGGCAGGCCTACAAAGGGTTAGGTCTGCCATTGTGCTTTGTATTTGTCTTGTTGTAGCTACTTTAATTTACGGGACTTTTTTTCTTTTTCGATTGGCCCGCACTAACTTTTCCTTTTCGCTGATTGGAATCGTTGCTGTTTCGGTTCTTTTTATCTTTCAATGCCAGCTTCTCGAATCCTGGTTGGCTCTTAGTATGCTTTGTTGCGAATCTTTGAGAACCATGTCTTCCAGATTTTCTGCGCTGTGCTGGCGTCTTGGATTCCATATCCTCTAATGGAACTAAACAACTGGCTTTGTCACCAATGAGGTGCTTCTTGCCCATTCCAATGAGAGCCTCTCGAATTATTGGCCAATTTTCGGGGTCGTGGTAACGCAGTAAGGCTTTGTGTAATCTACGCTGACGCTCTCCTTTTGGAACAGGTAATTCCTCACGTTTTTTATATTTGACGCGCTTTAAAGGATTCGTTTCCGAATAGTACATAGAGGTCGCGTTGCACATAGGAGAAGGATAAAAATTCTGTACCTGATCGCACTCAAAGTTATTGCGCTTAAGCCAAAGAGCAAGGTTGAGCATGTCTTCATCTTCTGTTCCGGGATGAGCAGAGATGAAGTAGGGAATGAGGTACTGCTTTTTCCCTGCTTCAGCACTGTATTTTTCAAACATTTCTTTGAAACGTTCATAGGTACCCATTCCAGGCTTCATCATAAGATCAAGAGGACCTTTCTCTGTGTGTTCTGGTGCAATTTTTAGGTATCCACCGACGTGGTGAGTGACCAACTCTTTTACATATTCAGGTGACTCAATCGCAAGGTCGTATCGGACACCAGAAGCGATCATTATCTTTTTAATGCCTTCTACCTTTCTTGCATCTCGGTAAAGATCGATTGTGTGTTTATGATCAGTATTGAGCTTGCTGCAGATTCCAGGAAAGATACAGGAAGGGCGGCGACAATTTGCTTCAGCTTTGGGATCGCTGCAGCCTAACCGATACATATTAGCTGTAGGTCCACCGAGATCTGATATTGTACCAGTGAAACCGGGGACTTTATCTCGAATCTCCTCAAGCTCATTGAGTATCGACTCTTTTGAACGGTTTTGGATAATGCGCCCTTCATGTTCTGTAATTGAACAAAACGAACATCCTCCAAAACATCCTCGCATAATGTTCACCGATGTCTTGATCATGTCGTAGGCAGGTATTTTTGCTTTTCCATACATAGGGTGGGGAACCCGAGCATAAGGAAGGCCAAAGACAAAGTCCATCTCCTCAGTTGATAGTGGAATAGGTGCCTGATTGACCCATAACTCTCTATCTCCGTGTTTTTGAATTAGGGCTCTGCCGGAGTAAGGATTGGTTTCAAGGTGCATGATTCGACTGGCGTGCGCATATAAAATACGATCATTTTTCAGCTTCTCAAATGATGGAATCCTGACCGCTGTTGTGTTCGCATCATGACGGGATGGACGAATTGTAATGGGTTTGGCCTCGGCCTCCTGATTCTTACTCTTGGTTTCACACTGTTCTTCTACCACATAAGGATTTTGTGGTATGAACGCCTCTTTCCTTGGTTTTTCAATCCGAGAAGAGTCAATGATTTTATAACCTTCAGGGGCTGAAGGTAAGTTAACGGCTGTACCACGTATCTGCGTCATTGAGGCAATATTCTCGCCCTTGGCAAGACGGTGTGCAACTTCAACAAGTGCACGTTCCGCATTTCCGAATAAGAGAATATCCGCTTTTGCATCAAAGAGTATTGAGCGACGAACTTTATCTGACCAATAGTCGTAGTGAGCAAGTCTTCTCAAGCTTGCTTCAATCCCACCAAGCACAATGGGTACTTCTTTGTAAGCTTCTTTACAACGTTGAGAGTAAACGAGGCTAGCACGATCGGGTCTTTTACCGCCCTCGTTGTTGGGAGTATAGGCATCATCATGACGCAGCTTTTTGTCTGCAGTATATCGATTTATCATTGAATCCATATTGCCTGCGGTGATACCGAAGAAAAGATTGGGGCGGCCCAACTCCATGAATGCGTCTTTGTTGTTCCATTTAGGTTGAGCGATAATGCCCACTCTAAAGCCCTGAGATTCGAGTAAGCGTCCAATAATAGCCATGCCAAAACTCGGATGGTCCACATAAGCATCTCCAGTGACAATGATGATGTCACAGCTATCCCACCCAAGTGCCTCCATTTCTTGACGACTCGTTGGTAAAAATGGTGCGGTGCCAAAGCACTCCGCCCAATATTTCTTGTAATCGTGGATAGGTGTGATATTGCTTTGCATAGCTTGCTCTCTAATTCAGGGAGCGCGAATTATAGCGGCTTGTGTTGCCCTGATCTACCAACTTATTTATGGATTTACATCACGAGTATGTCTCGTTACCGATTTTCAATTTAGATGACTAGATTTTCAAATCGTTGCCTTGCCTGTAAAGCAAGCCATTCTCGCTGAACCTAGCATCTTGAGGTTACTTGGGTATACATGATTTTTAGATGCTTGTAGACTGATGGTCATGAGGTTTATTTACTATTTTATTCAACGATGCTTACTTCAGAGTAATCTGATATCATCCAACACAAAATTATAATCGCTTTACTTTTGTTATGATCGAGCAATTTTTGGTATTACTCACAGCATCCTTGTTAGGCGCACAAATGACTATCTCACTTGTCTTAGTGAAAGGTGATATTTGTCCGGGGCAACGAGGCCGACTTCATAAAACGCTACCAGCGTTATGTGTTTTATGGTTAGCAATATGTTTGCTATATCCTTACGCTCTGATCATTCCCATTTTCTTGGGATACTTTTTTTCTCAGGTGCAAACGAAAAAGACAAGAGAGCAAGGCCCTCTGTGGCTTTTTCATCTAGCTAACTTATTCTCTTTTCTGATTTTGATGTTTCAGGTTTTTGGCAGCGGTGTTGCTGTAAATAAACCTGTGTTATTTGTGAGTCTATTCTTGCTTGGTGGCATACTTGGTCATTGTTTCTTGACTCAAGCAAAAACTCGATTGCAAGCTTTTCATCGTCTATTGCCAGTAGCTGGTGTCATTTCTGCAATCGCATTCAGTTTGGTTATTTTGTTTGAGATAAATAGTATCGCGTTTGAGCTTGATGATGAGACAGTAGTAAAGCAATTCCTAGTGAGCTTTTTACTGCTAATAGCTGGGGTATTAGTATGGTGCCTGCATTTAATGACCAGTAGAAAAGTCAGCCTAGCCCAACTCTTAGTCACAGGTGTAATGCTCAATCTAGCGGTGCTATTAAACCTCGACAACCTGACTTACTGATTATAAGATCTAACTCACTTGATGCTTCTCGATCTTGGCCTAGTCTATTACTAAGCAAAAAAAGAAAGGGTTGTAGCGATGGATCTTAGTAATGCCGAAGCTATAGATAGCTTCATTCTTTTGAGCATATTAAATGAGAAGTTAAGGATAGAATGTGACTCCCTTGAGGAGCTTATTCAAACTTACGAAATGGATGTCAGCCATGTTATCGACAAATTGAGCGTAGTGGGTTACCAGTATGACCCTTTGACAAATCAATTTAAGCCCAAATAAATATCTCACGGTAGACGAATTCCTTCTAAATGTTTGTCACAGCTATAACGAGCAATGTTGAAAAAAGCTTGTAGATCCTGTTTATCTTTGTCATCTAGTCTCGTTGCCGCATAGAGCCTACGTTGTAACCCCTTACCTAAAGGTGAGCTATGAATCAGTCCTTGACGAGCAAATTCATCGATAGCCCAGTTAGGTAAAGCTGCAACGCCAAGTCCAGCCGAAACCATCTGAATCAGCATCAGTGTATTATCCGCTTGTTTCCAGCGCAATGGTTCAACCTTCTGAGGTTGAAGGAAATGCTTTACAACATCTAACCTATTTTTTTGTACCGGGTATGTAAGCATTACCTGATCCTCTATATCTAGCGGTTGGATCGTTTGTTTTTTTGTTAACGGATGACTAATCGATGTAATTAGCCTGACCTCAAAGTCAAAAAGGGGCTCATAATGTATTTTACCTTTTGCTTGAATATCAGATGTGATGACTAGATCTAATTGGCCAGAAAGCAGAGCTGGAAGCGGGTCGAATCCAAAGCCCGATGAAAAATCAAGCGAGACACTAGGCCAGGCACTTTGAAATTCTTTGAGTGCAGGCATTAGCCACTGAAAACAAGAATGGCACTCTATTGCCATATGAAGCCTACCATGTACATCTTTTTTTAGACTTGCGACATCACTCTCCGCTTTATAAATCTTTGGCAGTATGTCGTCCGCGAGATCTAAAAATAATTTTCCTTCAGCAGTAAACCTTACTGGTCTTGTTTTACGCAGAAATAGTTGGCTTCCTATTCTTGCTTCAAGATCTTTAATTTGATGAGAAAGTGCAGATTGAGTGAGGTGAAGGGCAGTTGCAGTCGCAGTGAGAGAACCCGTTTCTCTTAACGTTGTGATTGTTTTTAGGTGTTTGACTTCAATCATTCTCTCAGCTCCCAGCATTGATATAAATCTTCATTGAATATCAATCTACCCTCTTTTTTCAGACATGTAAACATCTAGACGTCTATTTGTTGGTGATGTAGGGGAGTCGATATTTGAATACTCTCTCGGCTTATGAACTGACTCGTTCTGATCCTAGAGCCAATCTGATTTATTTTAGATTATTTCTCATATGTAATAGTGATTATCAATTTATACTATTTATCTTATATAAAGTAATTATTATTATGTGTTCGAACTATCAATAAGGAGTAATTAATCATGTTCAAACAAACACTCATCGCTATTTCAATCAGTGCATTCTCTACTTTCTCTTTCGCGAACACGTGTGATTTGTTGCCTAACCATCAGCAATTGACGTCTGCTCTTAAGAGCTCAGTAGCGACAACAAGTGATGAAAAGAATGGTGGTCTCGAGCTCAATATGTGGGGAACCTTGGTCGGCAGAGATGGTACAGTTTGTGCTGTGACCTATACAGGAGAAAACTATGGCGAACAGTGGCTAGGAAGTCGCGTTATATCGGCACAAAAGGCTAATACGGCTAATGCCTTCAGTTTACCTAATCTAGCATTGTCAACGGCTAACCTATGGACAGCGACCCAGCCGGGCGGTAGTCTTTTTGGACTTCAATTCAGCAACCCAGTTGATACAAGCGTTGCTTACAGTGGTAAAGCTAAATACTTTGGCCATAAAAATGACCCAATGATTGGTGAAAGAATTGGCGGTGTTAATGTCTTTGGTGGTGGTCTCGCTTTATACAATGCTAAGGGTGAAGTTGTTGGTGCTCTTGGTGTTAGTGGCGATACTTCATGTGCAGACCATAATATTGCATGGAAGACTCGTAAGGCGCTTAAACTAGACTATGTACCTGGTGGCGTTTCTGAAACGAAAGATGATAATATCATCTACTCAGAAGGTAATGGATTTGCTCATGTTAATTGTGGTAATGGCGAGGCTGAAATAGCAAAAGAGTTACCTAAATCTCATCCTATCTCTAAAAAGTAAAAAGTAAAAAGTAAAAAGTAAAAAGTAAAAAGTAAAAAGCCAGAGTATACTCTGGCTTTTAATTTTTTATAGTGTTAGTAAATAGTTTACCAAATCACTGTATTGCTCAGGGGTCTTTACTGACTCAGACTTTACAATATATTTGTTGTTAACTATGACTCCAGGTACCCCAGTCAGCGTACTGTTGTTGAATTGCTTATCAAACTTTCTTTGCATCGAATTAACAATAAAACTGTTGTACATTGCATCATATTTTTCGGCTTTTACCCCGTTATCGATAAAGATTTGACGAAGATCTTGTTCGGTCTTCGGTGGATTTCTTAGTTGGTGCAGTTGTTTGAACATAACCGGTACCATTTTATCTTCAATATCTAAAGCGACCATAGTTGCGTATGCTTTCGCCATTGGGACCGCCATGTTTCTCCCCATAAAAGCCACATGAACTTTTTCAAACTTAGCCGATTTCGGTAGCTTCGCTTTTAGCCCTTTTACAATCGATTCAAACTGAAAACAATGTGGGCAATAAAACGAAAAATATTCAGTAACAGTCTGTGATTTAGAATGTGGTGCCTTTAGTACTGTGTAATGTGTACCTTCTTCAAAATCAGCTGCCTGAATGTAAAACGAAAAAAACGCTAAAGCGATACATGAGATAAATTTTTTCATTAAAATATTCCTTTGTTTCTGTAAATCATAAATTTTGTTTGGATAAGATGACTTACTAGAACAAAATTGGAGGACGGAATAGCGTTTTAGATCGAGTTATGGCTTTGCCAATACTTTTGCGAGATAAAGACTGTGAGCTCTCCAAAAGAGCTGGAATCACGAGATTAGGGAGTGTATTTAGGACTTTGACCAAACAGGGCGAAGGGCAACAGTGCTGCTTTTTGACTTGACCTTGCGGAACAGAACCCTCGCAATGGATATGATGAAGGCTTTGAGTGAACGCCATTATATCGGAACTTTGAGTCACCTGTGAAGTTTGCCAACTGGCCTCATAGGCTAGCGCCGTGTGCATCCAAAAGAACGCAAGAGATAACAAAAATAGTTTAGTTACTTTATTGAACAAGGCGATGGCTCAAAGTTATTAATTAGCAAAGAGGATAACTTATCTCTATTTAAAAAAAAATAACCTAGATCCAATTTATACCCAAGTGACTTAAAGATGCGAAGTCTAGCACTTATTATATTGTCATCAAAAGAGTTCTACCCATTGAGAGCGCCAACTTGGCGCCGAGTAGTCTTCTGGCCAGTACTCAATTTGTTTTGATATAAGGCCGTCTGATACCGTATGAAAGCTGATAGCTCGGGCATTTTGTATACCATCGGTAATGGAAACATCGGTTACGACAATGTCTTCATCACACATAATAGAGTTAATATGGAATGACCAGCTCCCTTCGGTTGGGTAGTGTGTATTTAGCGCGGCGAAGTTTTCTCTACCACAAATGACTTCTGATGACTGTGGCCAAATACCACAAAAGTCAGGGCTTAACCATTGACTGGCGTGAACAAAATCGTTGGTGTTCATCGCTTGCCAAAAACTGGTCACGATTTCTTTTGGAGGCATTTTACTCATCGCTATATCCATGCTCTACGAGGATCAAGTCTTCAGCATTGAAGCCACGTTTGCTTGCTTCAGACTTAAAATGAGCTATCAAAGTCGAATCAACGTTCGGGGTTCTCGCTAACAGCCACAAGTAATCATTATCTGGTCCAGAGATAAACGCATATTGATAATCTTTTTTGTCCAATTCAAATACAACATAAGAGCCATAGAAAGGCCCAAAGAATGATACCTTTAGGTAGGCTTCATCATTGGAACCTACAAAATAAGCCTTGCCCTCAGCTTCTTTCCATTGTTGCTTTTCTGCAGAGTATCCGCGATTGATTACTTTTATCCCACCATCTTTTCGTGGTGAGTATGTTGCAGTAACTTGAGAGAGGCCTTTTTCGAAAGAGTGGTCTAGTCTTGCAATTTCGTACCACCTACCGAGGTATCTATCTACTTCAAACTCATCAACGGGCTCGACATTTTCTGGCATACCAAGGCATCCATTGAGGATGAACATACAAAAACTGATAAATATCTTTTTCATTTTAAGTTCCTCTTCCACGATAAATGGTTGCAGTAAGGATAGGTCGGTGCTTTCTATATGTCTTGAATAGGAAAAGAAAGCGTGGAAAAAGTATCTAAAACGATAGTATTAATTTTTTTGTGGGGGTTCAAGCGGTTGTTTTATCGAATAGAGAAACATAATCGAGATAGGTGACTCCCAAGCTTAGGAGTCACTCATATTTCCAAGTGACATCAAGATATAGGGATCAGAGCCTAAAATTCACGAAAAATGATATAACTGCATATTAGATAATTTCTGAATTTTTCTACGATGAAATTAGCTTTTTGTGGCGCCAAAAGGGCTCTTTCCCAAACCTAGTACCTTTAGGTTCTACTTGTTTTTACGCTGTTGCTCTTTGCGTGCTAACTTCTCTTGGCGTCGTTGTGCGATAACTCGGTCTGCCTCTCCGCCTACGTGAGTCTCTCCGCGTTCATCTGCAAGTTGTACTTGTTTTTCTCTTTCGCGGAAGCGAGCTTTTTGTTCGTTAGTGTGTTTATTGGCACATTTAGGGCAACTCACTCCTTTTTCGAACAGTTCAGATTCCATATCTTGTTGAGTTATAGGTAGACGACATGCGTTGCACATATCATAACTACTTTTCTCTAGCTGGTGATTGACAGCGACTCTTCCATCAAAGACGTAGCAATCACCTTGCCAAAGACTATTTTCTTCCGGCACTTCCTCGAGGTATTTGAGAATTCCGCCTTCAAGGTGGTAAACTTCGTCAAAACCTTGTTCTTTCATATAAGCAGTAGATTTTTCGCATCTAATGCCCCCGGTACAAAACATTGCCACTTTTTTATGTTTTTCTGGGTCCATATTTTGGGCGACATATTCGGGGAAGTCCCGAAATGTCTCGGTCTTAGGGTTTACAGCATTCTTGAATGTACCGATTTCAACTTCATAATCGTTTCGAGTATCGACAACGAAAACTTCTGGATCAGAAATAAGTTCGTTCCAATCTTGTGGTTTGACGTAGGTACCAACAACGTGTCTAGGATCAATGCCTTCTACGCCAAGAGTCACAATTTCTTTTTTGAGTTTAACTTTACTTCTGTTGAAGGGCTGATTGGAATCGTAAGATTCTTTGTAGACGATATCAGCAAGTCGTGGATCGGTTTTAAACCAAGCGAGTAATGCATCGATACCTGCTCTTTTTGCAGCAACAGTGCCATTTACACCTTCATTTGCAAGTAATAATGTACCGCGAATTTGATGCTCATCCATCAAACGAGTGAGTGGAGAACGAAGGTCGGTGTAATCGTCCAAGCGCACAAACTTGTACAGTGCGCATACAACATAATCTTTCATTTTTTATCCTAAGTTAGCGGGCTGAATCGTAAATTCAGAGCTGTACGTATTGACGGCGGGATTATACATAAACTGGGCTAATTTAAACACAAATTTTGAAGGGGTTATCAATAATTTTACCTAGCTGACGATGGTGAGGTTTTGTCGTCAAGATTGTTGGATGATTTAATTACGGCTGAGTCAGTTAAAGTGGAGCAGTAAGGCGATTCGGTCTTGCCATCACCTTAGCTCAAAAGGTAAATTTTGAAATAGATTTTGGTGTACCAATATCGTTCTTGGGTAAAGAAAGTTTGTGAGAGCAAAACTTAGCTATCTTTGATTCAAAATAGAATTCGACTTTGTCTGAATTCATAAAAGTGAGGCAATATGACGTTATAGAAGATTTTAGTACGCCATTGACTTCGAAGTCTTCTTTTAGCTCCTTAAAAGATTGAATTTGATGGTTGTGCATTCCGTCATTATAGAAAACGATATTGGTATTGAAGTCGGTAGACTTTAATAGGTCGAGCCCAATATGTAGGGAGTCAGAATTGATAATAATCATATAGCAGTCTTATTTATTGTAATTATTGATTTTTAAGTGTAACTTTTTATGTTTCAAAGTTGACAATTGTCGATAATATAAACCTGTATATTTTATAAATCAATCAATTGTTATTGGTTTTGGTGATAGAAATAAAGTGCCCTCACCAAGAATGAGGGCACTTTATTTGCTCATCGAATCTTGGAGTCAAGTCGACGACCGGTGGGTTAATTTTTCCGATTTCCATATCTTGTATTTATGGCGGCAATTCTTTATTGCATAGGGTTCGTAAACCCTAGTCATTAATAATAATTAGGCCACTCGGTAGAGTGTCTCCATAAGCTCTCCGAGTTTCATTTTCAGTCAGTTCACTAACCTCTGCCACCAGCTCTATCCATTGCAGTGGACTCTTACTCGCCTTGAGTTTTTCTATGACTTTAGTTCTAGTTACCTCGGTTATATCTAGTAGTCTGTCTCCAGTTTTACGGCACATCATGACGCATGCAAAACCTATGATAGGTTGATCTAGCCAATCTTGCTCTAGGAGCTTTGGCAGCCATTGCTCCACTTGCTCTTTGGCGATGACTCGATTTCGCTTACCGTCGAGAGGGACCCTTGATGCTAGTCGTCCGATTGCCCACCAATGTGCTTGTGAGTACAACGTGGTATTGATCGCCTTACCTAAAAACCAACTGGACAGTAGAGTTTTATCTTCTGTTTCGAGTTGTTCCAAAGATGCAGCTAATCTAACCATTGATTCATAGCCCATATCATGAGATTGCTTTTTAACCTGAGGATTTTTCGTCGCGCCAGGATGGAGATACTTCGCTATATCTGCGAGGATTACTTCTTGTTGTTCTTGATTTAGGCCCCCAGATACTCTGCGCCAGAAAGTCCACCAATCTGTCCAACTTTGATGACTTTTAAATTGAATACCTTGAGGGTAGAGCGCCCACATTTGCTGAATTCGCCATGGATCCGTTTCGTCCCCAAACCCAGGCCTTAGCGTATAACCTGCTAAGCGAAGCCAAGATTTTTCATGCTGCTCTGAACGTCTTCGCCTTTTCTTTCCTAAGGAAAGACTGTCAAATAATGAGCGGAGTACAGCAAAATCCCAACCTTCTCTCTCTCCTAGGCTTTTTTCCAACGAACGGCTCAGCGTTTTTATTTCTTGAGATGAGGCACTCTTTTTATTGCCGCTGTACACTCTGGAGATAAGCTCTTTGCTTTGTTCGAGCTTAGGGTGTAACTTTAATCCATGGTTGTTGATTCGGCCTTTGCTACGGATCTCGAACTCTAGTTGCCAACTTTTCTGCTTGTTGTTGACATCAGTACACAATAGTTTGAGTGTACCTAATTCGGTGAGTTTGCAAGATAGTTGTACCTCCACCCTCTCTTTCTGATTGGCTTTAAGAACAGCGTCGCTACCTTCCAAGCTCAATATATAGGGAGGTAGAGGAGTCAGGCTCTCTGGGTCGACATCAATGAGCATTCCATTTTGAATCTTTTGACCTTCAAATTTTTTATCTGAGGTTGTCGAGAGAATGTTAAACCTCACTGGTTCGCCTATTGTCAGTGAAAAGCGCCGGCTGGAAAGGCGAATTTGCTGGTTTTCTTTTGTACCTTTGGCCAGAATACAAACAGCTTTACCTAAATCACTTTTATCACCCAAGTGCAGAAAATAAGAGCGAGCCGCACCACCACCGATTTTGATATTCGCTCCTCGGCGGGACTTAGCAAACGCCACAGCTCCTAGAGCAACGGCATTGTTTGGATCTGGGTTATTTAAAAGGGTAATAGGGAAGGGGCTCCAGCTATTGAGAAGTTCTAAAGTACGTTGCTGTATCAAAGGACTGTTAAATACGCCACCATTGATTAAAACTCCGGCCCGAATCTGTTCTCTTGCCCCTTCATTCAATTGTTTAAGTTTTGTAAAGTACTCTTGGTTATCTAGAAACTCTGCTAAGTGCCGACTGATTGCTGCATCACTAGCATAAGGTAAACCGAACTCTACCACAGCACCACGTTTTTTATGTGGGAACTCTTCTGGGGATGATAAAGGGAAAAAGCCCTCAAGAACAATTTGTTGTACTTCCTCTCGGCTGAACTTGACGCTTTTAGTTCCGCCAACTAATTTTGATCCGCTGCCTAACATTGTTACTTGCGCAGACTCTTTTGCATCCACTTGTAGTAAGCTTTCTTTAGCCTCACGAGTCTGTTGAATTAACTTGCTCATACTTGCAGCGTTGAGCTTTTCAGACTTATTGAGTCTTTGTTCAGATAACATGGCCAAGGTCAGGTCGATGTTATCTCCTCCGAGCATCAGATGTTCTCCGACACCAATTCGGTTTAGATAGAGTTCGTCCTCGATATGCTGCGCTTCTACAAGACTAAGATCTGTAGTGCCCCCACCAATGTCACAAACTAAAACGAGCGGTATGTTTTGAAGCTGTTCTTTTGCCGTATGCTGGTGCCTAAAATACCAGTCGTAGCATACCGCCTGAGGTTCCTCCAATAACAATAGGTTATCTAAGCCAGCAAGCTTTGCCGCTTCGATAGTTAGCTTTCTTGCAGATTCATCAAAAGAAGCAGGGACAGTAACGACTAACTCTTGATCTTCAAGCTTTTGGCTTGGATGGTAATAGTTCCAAGCTTGCCTTATGTGATTGAGATAACTGGCGCTAGCGACAACTGGTGATACTTTATCTACGTCTTGGTTGCTGTTCCATGGAAGTATCTCTGCATGTCGATCAACCTTATTATGCGACAACCAGCTTTTTGCGCTAGAAACGTGCCTTCCTTCGGTTTGAGTGCTGAGAGTTTTCGCCCATTCTCCAATAATTACCTGTGGAATGTCCCCGGAAAGTACCTTGTCTCCCCAAGGCAAAGTGAGATCACCAGAGGTAACTTGCTTCTCAGCAGGGTGGTAGCGAAAAGAGGGTAAGACGGGTCTTCGAGCTACCTCTCCGGGACCGACCAACTGATCGATCTCAAAAATGGATATCGGTGAATCTAAAAGATTGCCGCTGAGTGGACAAAAAGCGACGACGGTATTAGTTGTGCCGAGGTCGATACCCACTAAATAATGAGGAGATGTCATATCGATACTGTGTCTTCATTTTCCATTGATTGAGTGAACGTACCCAAATTAATTAATGCCTATTTGTGTAAAGGGTTCACAAATTGCTGCGAAAATCATCTTGATAGGTTAACAGATCCTAGAGTTGGTATTTCGTTGAGTCTGATATAGGAAACGCGGCGCCTTTTGACACCGCGAGTGTTCATTTTATCTCTCAGTTTCTTTTTGTTTTCTTACGTCGAACTCGACATGCCATTTTTGTTGGCTGTCTAGCGCAATAGCCTCAAGCTGGAGTGTGCCTAGTTCAGTCACTTTGGAAGATAATGTGACGGGTACAACATCCCCTATTTTTCGACCATCTGAAATAGGTAGAGTGACCTCAATCTCCGGCAACTCTTCCAACTCGTCGGACTGCCAGTGCTCAAGGTGCGTACCTGCAAGATCATCACGACGTGTCTTTGAACCGTAAAATTGAAACGAGACAGGCTGGCCAATAATAAGACCAAACTCTCGATTTGTGACCTCAGCTTGTGTTCCTTCTTCCATTCCAAAAGGAGCAACACATAGCGCTTCTAGAGGGGGCGTGATTCCGGGAATTGCGGGCATAGAGCTCTCTATGCCGACATAATAGCTCGAAGCAAGGCCACCACGTATACGTACGCCTTTCCCACGTCTGACTGAACCGTAGTAGGCAGCTCCGCAAGCAACAGAGAGGTCGAGGTCAACACCATCTAAGCATGTCGCTGATGGACTTTTAGCGTCTGATAACCAGATATTAATGGTCTTTTCTAGTCTATCGGCAAGTAATTCAGATTTTAAAACCCCACCGTTAAACAAGAGCACAGAGGGCTTAATAAAATCGACTTTTTCCTCTGCTCCCATTCCGGGTATGTTTGCAAATGGATTGAATCCCTCATCTTTATTGGCAGAATCGCTAGTTGCATTAGCTTGTTTTGTTAAAAAAGCAGCAATATGACGGGTAATTGCGGGGTCTTGAGCGTAAGGTAGTCCCATTTGAGTAAGGGCTCCTCTACTACGTTGGGTAGGCTGCTCTGAAATTTCAACCTGTGGGAAAAAGCCATCTATGAGGGTTTGTTGAACTTCTTCCTGTGTCAGTTCTGTTTTGAGCGTTGAGCCCAGTAGCTTTGAGCCTCGGCTGGGTACCACAATAGGAACCGAACCAATGCTAGTGTCATTCAATAAGGTTTCTTTCGCATCACGACAAGCGTGAGTAATCGCTTGAATTTGCCAGTTTTGAAGCTCTGTGCCTTGTTGGGAAAGTTTGAGCTTTAAGCGATAAGCTAAAGCGAGGTCCATATTATCGCCACCAAGGAGAATATGTTCACCAACAGCAATTCGGTTTAGTGTTAAGTTTCCATCTTGTTCTTCGACTTCAACTAACGATAAATCCGTGGTGCCTCCTCCAATATCGACAACGAGAACAATATCACCGACGGAAACCTTATCTCGCCAGCTATCATTACTCTTGTCTATCCAGTGGTAGAGCGCAGCTTGAGGTTCTTCCAGCAGGGTTAAGTTTTTAAAACCAACATTATTCGCAGCTTCAGCCGTCAAATCTCTAGCGGCAGGGTCAAATGATGCGGGCACGGTTATGGTCACATCCTGATTTTGTAACAGGTTTTCGGGATGGAGGTGATTCCACGCAAATTTTAGGTGTTCTAGATATAGCTCAGTTGCTCTAAGAGGTGAAATCTTCTCAATATCATCTGGACTCCCGGCTGGCAAGAATTGTTCTCTTCTATTAACGCCAGCATGACACAGCCAAGATTTTGCACTGGAGACCAGTCTAAGCGGAGTCTTCGCTCCTAGATTTCTTGCTATAGCACCAACAAGAGCAGTTGGTTCTGAAGTCCATGGTAAAACGCGAGAAGAAGGATTCATTTCGTGTTCGTGTGGCTGATATAGAAACGAGCCCAACTGAGTTCTATTCTCAACAGTGCCAGGTGATGTTAATTGTGGAACCAACATTACCTGTGCTTGTGCTCCTTCTTGGGTTAGATCGGTGTAAGATAGAACACAGTGAGTTGTACCCAGATCGATCCCGACACTGAAAGATGTTTCTGTGCTTTGGCTAGTAGAATCTATCATTATAATTCAACCTCTGCAGGAGCCAGAATATTTGCATCGAAGTTTTCGCTGAGCTTGGGTAAAGATATGGAATCTACTCTCCAACCTTTGTGTATTAGAGTGCCACTAAACGGCGCTTCTCCTGAAATATTTCCAGTTAACCTAATTTCTTGTGGGTTAAACCCGTTTTCTATTGTTATTTGGGTTTCTTCATTCTCATCGCGAATGGGTTTCAGGGATAGATAGTCTGATAGTACTTTTCTTCCACCATTATGAATGACTCGTGCAGCAGCGCCGACTTCTTCATCGGAAAATCCAGTAATGTCCTCACTGAGAAAATCAATTAAGCGAGATTCTTGCTGAATAATGGAGAGTAATTGTAAAGCCGAATCTGTATCTGCTGTTTTCAGTTTTGATTCAACTTCAACCACTTTCTCGACAACTTTTTCCACCTCGACAATTCTTTCTACTTCGACAATTGTTTCAACGGGCTTTTCTACCTCGACCAACTTTTCTACAGTTTTTTCGACGATTTTGGCTTTTCGAAAAACTGTGACTAGAAGAAGTAATATACTGGAAGCCACCAGACCTGCATGGAGCATATCAAATGTCTGAGGAACCATTTGTAAATCGAATGTCATGACAATTCTCTTTCTTGGTGAAATGGCAGATAAGTACCTGCGCATTCTCATTAACTGTTGAAGTTTTATTTTTCAAATGAGCGAAGATAATATCATATTGAACGCTCTTCACCGCTAAAAAACAGAGATTATCGAGCTTAAAAAAAACAACTGATTTTTTTTTAAACAAAAATGGCCCCAAAAGGTGCTGATCACCACGAAAAATGAATCGATTTATAGGTGATATTGATTATTTCTTTGTGAGTCTCTTTACATATAGATATCATAAGTGTGTTTTTTCCCGATGTGGTGTTGAAATTTAGCAGTAATATGCGAAATATATTCAAAATACAGCGAGCTTATCCACTTGCGACTCTCATCTTTCTAATGTTGGTCACCACTTATACAGCCTACTTTTACTATCAATCACAATATCAGTATTCAATATCATTAGTCGGTAAACTTGCTGAACAGCAAGCAGAGAATTTACAGCGAGTAGTAGAGAGTGATTTACATTTTATTGGGGCAGGAGCTAACTTCTTCCATTCAACTCAGCCAGAAGATTGGATTCGTTTCCCTATCTTTGCTGAGCAAATAGTTTCGTCATCTGACACCTTGATCGCACTACAGTGGATGCCACGAATTGAAAAAAGTAATTTACCTCAGCACATAGCAAAAGTGCGTAAAACATTCCCTTTTTACAACATTTTCACCGTACCAAAAGATGGTGCTAAAACATTGGGATATATTTTAGAAAGTAGCAGTCCCATTTTTCCTGCCTCAGATGTTTACCCCAGAACTCCCTCCAATTTCAACGCACTTGGTTATTATTCCTCTAGGGAACGCTTTCAGTTAATAGTTGATGAAATTAGCCGTACAGGGATGCCGAGTGTGTCGGATAAGATAAGATTGCTGCAGGATGGTTTAGATAAAAGTATCGCAAAGACCGGCCTACTTGTTTATCACCCAGTGTTTAACGTCGAAGAACCTAAGCGGCTAATTGGTGTCGTTATCGGAGTAATAAGGTCGACTCGCTACTTTCAGTCTATTGTCTCAAGAACTGCCTCAGAGCATGAATTATTGGTGAGAGTAACTGATCAAGGCTTCGATGCGGAGGACGATCCGATTTTATACCAAAGTAAAGGTTGGCAGGATAATATTGGTATTGAGATATCAAAAATTGTGCATTTGCCTAATCGCAATTGGCGAATTGACTTTAGGCTGCAGAAGAGTCTTTCAAGCAATAATCATATGACGCTCTGGGGTATTTACCTAGCAGGAATTATTATTTCGGTTATGTCAAGCTACATAGTTTGGCTTATGATCAGAGACAAACAGCACCTAGAAGTCCTACTCTCGGAGAGAACAGAAGAACTTCAATTTTTAGTCGATCATGATGTGCTTACAGGAGTGTATAATCGCCGTGTTTTCACCCGCGTTTTAAGTGATATGATCATGCTGAATAAAAAATTTGCATTGATTGTTTTTGATATCGATAAATTCAAATCTATCAATGATAGGTATGGGCATATTGTTGGAGACGAAGTTTTAATTCACGTAGTGCAGGTTATACAAAAAGTTTTATTGAAAGACGATGTCTTGGTAAGGACCGGTGGTGACGAGTTTTGTATCATATCCTCCATCTCTTCATACCCTTTGCTGAAAAAACATCTTAGTCATGTTTGTCATCAAGTGGCGTCATCCAATTACAAATCTAAAAATAATATCATCCGTTGTACGCTGAGTATTGGTGCGACGATTCGGGATAACGAGAGTTTGGAAGATCTTATTCAGTCATCCGATGCACAGCTTTATCATAGTAAGAAGGCGGGGAGAAATTGTGTTTCAATTGCCCAATAACCCATCAGTTGGCAATACGATAGTCGAGTTTTTTTTTAATCTCAGGTAGAATTTTACTCGAATAGAGAACGTTACCTAATGGGTGGTCATGAATCATAATCGCGTAGTTTGTTTCGATTTGGAAATGTGTTGTTGGAATGAAAATGGTATTGGTAGAACAGGAGAGATAATCGAAATTGGTCTTGCTGAGATCGATCTTACCTCTGGTGAAATTGTTAAGCGGGCACAGTATTATGTAAAGCCTGAAGCGGATGAAGTTTCCCAATTTTGTACTGAATTGACCGGTATTTCTCCACGTAAAATAGAGAAGCAGGGTCGTAGTTTGGGCGAAGTTTTGAACTCTATGAAAAAAAACTTTGGTGGCTCAAATAAGATTTACGCATCTTGGGGTAGAGATGATGTTATTTTGCAAAATGAATGTGCAAAAAAAGGTCTAGAAATGCCTTTCCGTGAGTTTATCAACTTGGCAACTTTATTCCGTATTCAAAATCGTCTCAAAGACAAAAGAGTGGGTCACAAGGTCGCACAAGAAATGAAAGGAATTACATGGGAAGGAAGGCAACATTCAGGGTATGTCGATGCATACAACCTAGCTAAACTTGCCCTCGTTATGCTTTAAAGTTTATGTAACTCTTTTATTGACCCTTGGCGTTAAGTTTTGCTCGAATAAATTCACTGTGATCAACATAAAGTAAGTCGGCGGTTTTTCTTATTACCATGTCCTCTAATGGATCAATGTGACCATCTGCGTTGGCCACTTCCCACATTGCTTTGATAAGCTCATAACGAGTATGTTCACTCAGACTCCGTAGTTGGGAAGTGAAATCATACAATGATACCGAGGCTTTCGCACATTCTGCTGCTTTGTTCATAAGTTCATCAGCAACTATTTTTTCAATACCTAGTAAACGTGAAAGGAGTTTACGGTTTGCCTCTAACTCAGTGTCGTCGAGTTGATGATCGGCATTGGCAACTTCATAGAGAAGGCAAGCGATAGCTAAGTTTATATCGCCTTTAGCACTGTTTGGAACCTCTTCGATATCGAGCATTTGTTTAAATAAATTGGTCAGTGAATTAAACATGGCTTTCTCCAAAAGTGTTTTTATCTAGTGATAGTGGTAATTTAGGTATAACTCAAGGTTTCTTCCGGAATATATCCAAGTAACCTCAAAATGCTAGTTTCAGCGAGGACGGTCTACTAAACAGACAGGACAATGATTTTAAGATCTTGTCATCTAAATTCAACATCGGTATTGATTTATAGACAAACCAGCCTTTGTTAGCGTGTATCTGTGCCGTTTTCATCACCAAGTAGTTTGGTAGCAACAAACTATTCTGCTGCGTTATCTTTCATGAGCTCAACACTGTTGCATTGCTTTGAATCCGGTATTTTGAAGTCATTTCGGTATACTCATTTTTTATCTATGGGTGGAAAATCCCATTCATCTCCAGAACTGGCAAGAATTGAGATCTTTTTCGGTTTTCCTTCATTATCTAACCGGACTTCACCGATACAGCTCATGTTGATCAATTTTCTCTTGCCGCTCCAGTTAGGTTGTCGTTTATATACCTTTAGCCGCTTCCGTTTGGTGAAGTAGTTAAGTGGAGAGCGAGGTGAATATAGAAAGCTATCCAAGTGATCGCAAAAAGACAGAAGTGGTTCTGGGAACTGATTTTTAATCCCACTACAGGTTATCTGATAAATGTTTGGGCTGTTTTTCTCAGAGCGGACTTTAATATCATAGGCAAAGGAGTAATGAACATCACCAGATAAGATGACGAAATTACTTGGTGTTTTGGTATGGGTAAAAATACTGATTAATGAGTTGGCACTACCTGGATGTGCCATCCAGTTTTCAGCATCAATGAGTAGTGGCTGTCCTAATTTGGTTGCCACGCGCTGCAAAGTTTCAATAAACTTAACGCCAAACATCGGCGCTGGAGAAACAACAATGATCTTATCTTGCTCGAGAAGCTCTTGTTGAAACTCAGTTAAAGCCTCCCAATCCATTAATCCAGAGGGCTTATTCAGTTTCGACTCCGACCGCCACCTTCTAGTCCGAGTGTCTAGGACGACCACCTTTGGTGTTGTGGGCACAACATAGTGCCATCTCTCAAACCTGAGTAGATAATTTATGAATTTATCTTGGGCGTCGGGCTGAAAATCGGACAGAAACTTGCGGCTAAATTGCATAAAATCAGTATTGAAACTGTTAGGCTCATTGCCCCAACCCTGGCAGAGCCAGTAAGCAATTAGAGCATTGCCTATAATTCTCTTTGCGAACGGGTTGTTGTATGCAGCTTTTTCCCAACCGACGGTCAGATTCCAATCGTCTGTAACGTCGTGGTCATCAAAAATCATGTAGGTTGGAATATGGGCAAGAAGACTCTGTACGTCAATAAGACCTGAGACAAATTGGTTAATATTCGCTTTTTCCAGTTTCCATTTTTGTTGGATGGCACTTGAGTACTCTTTATCAGACAAAAGGTCTTCTTTTGACTCAACACAGTGCCACAGAGAAGGGGACCAGGTTAACAAATACATGGCAATATGTTCAGAGAAACTGACGAGGTGATTTTCTGCTTCCCGCGAGCTAAATATCGGCGATTCATGCAGCCCTAACAGTTTTTTAATGGCACCCGAATTTAGAGTGTGACTTGGTAGTAGTTTATGGCGGGCATAGTAGCAGTTTGGGTGAGTTCTTAGTTCTTGGCTCGTATGGACAGGAGCACCATGGAACGTCTCTTCGGGTAATCCAAGCATCTCGATAACATGGAAAATGGCATGCAGCATTGGACCTGAGACATGATCTGCATATATTTGGTCGCCACCCATAATCAGCATATCTGGTCGTTCATTGACTGGTTGCAGTGCGACTTTTTTGTTTGCTTGTACTAGAGCGTCGCCGCTAGTGTGGTGCGGATTTCGACATGATCCATGAAGAATGTAATCCGCTTGTGTTGATATTTTTATGGTGAACTGAGTTTCATTGGGAAAGAGAAGTTCGGGGCACAAGCTGGATAAGGTGCCATATTGGGTAGTTAAATCATAATATAAGGGTGTATCTGTAGGAAAATCGCCTTTAAAATGGCCGAGTGTAATGAAGCAGCGTTCCCCAACCTGTATTTGATGACTTTGAAGCAAATTATCGCGATAAACGAAACCATTATTACCTGAGAGTTCAAAGAAACCTTCAATTTTTTCACTTGTGACTAACCACAATACGAGTTCGTCTCTGGTGGCTTTACGAAGAATTGGCCCCGCTATTAAAAAGGGTACATTTAAATCCATGGTTTTCTCTACAACAAGGTTTAATCTTGGGGACTTTCTAAAAGTTCTATGATTTCTGAACTGGAAAGTTCATGCCCCATCAGAAAAAGTGCCAACATTGCATCAGCTTTTGATGTCGTATCACCATTTTCATTAAGAATTTGTTCAAATCTATCGCGGATCAATTCTATTTCATGATCCACAAATCCTCGGCCTTCTTCTTCCCCCTGTATTTCCTCTGGGGCGGTATCGAAGTTCAAGAAGACGAGATCTTCAACCATATTTGCTTCTAGCAGGCGTTCGGGTAACCAAATTTCACCTGTCACAATGTCTGGATCGTACTCTTTGGGGATTGCATCAAGCAGTCGTTTTAATTCAGAGGCTTTCACAGTATCTCTTATATAATGATGGTAATGTCAAAGTGAGTTAACAGCTTAAGAGCCGACTAAAGATCAGTGTAGTTGTTAAGCGTTTATGTGTCTCTTGCCACTTAAAAAAAATTGTTAATAATCTTCGTACTAGGTTCCAATGATGTCAGCCATTTTCCAGTGTATCTTTTTATCGTTATTAATTGAAGTATCTGATTTAAATAGTAAGGTCGCCTGTGGTGCTGAGGGCCACGCCCAACGATTAACTTCGAACATGTGACAAGTGTGAGGATAAAAAATTTTTATCAGCCACGTGTAAGGAGTCTTGTTGACCTATTTATGATACTATGGCGAGAGTATAGATGTTAAGTGAAATAGGAAACGCTTTGGCCCCGTCACAGCCCATAAAAAATAGTGAAGTTAATCAAGCTTCCCAAGCGAATAGTCAGCAGTCTCTTCGTCAGGCCTTATCAGATTGTATGTTAAAAGATCGCTTTCGACTCGGGAAGCGAATAGCTGGTGCAGAAAAAATCAAAGATATTTCAGCTAAAAATAAAGTCTTTGATGAGATTGCAAGCGATATTGCTCAATCTATGATGGATGTTGAGTTACGTAGTCATGCTAATGTTAAAATTGACTATCCAGATATTTTACCCGTAAGCCAGAAAAAAGCGGATATCGCAAAAGCGATTGAAGAAAATCAAGTGGTCATTGTCGCCGGAGAAACTGGCTCAGGGAAAACGACCCAATTACCTAAGATATGTGCGGAATTAGGTAGAGGTAAGTTTGGCCTAATAGGGCATACTCAACCACGTAGACTGGCTGCTCGCTCAGTGGCAAATCGAATTGCGGAAGAAATGGAAACACCTCTGGGATCTGTAGTGGGGTATAAGGTTCGTTTTAACGACCAAATATCCGACAGTACAAAGATCAAATTGATGACAGATGGTATTCTACTGGCTGAAATACAGCACGATAGGTATTTGAATCAATATGATACGATCATTATTGATGAGGCTCATGAGCGAAGCCTTAATATCGATTTTATTTTGGGTTATTTAAAGGAACTGCTGCCGAAAAGACCGGACTTAAAGATAATTATCACCTCAGCTACTATCGATCCTGAGCGCTTTTCTGACCATTTTAATCAGGCACCCATTATTGAAGTATCTGGACGTACTTATCCAGTCGAAACTCGTTATCGTCCTCTCTCTGATGAGACTGAAGGTGATAAAGACCAGTTAGACGGAATTTTTGAGGCGGTTGATGAACTCTGTGATGAAGGGCTTGGTGATATCCTCATCTTCATGAATGGAGAGCGAGAAATTCGTGACACAGCTGATGCTCTTTCCAAGCGAAACCTTAAGTCTACCGAGATAGTTCCTCTTTATGCTAGATTATCAGCAAGTGAGCAGAATAGGATATTCCAACCTCATGCGGGACGAAGAATTGTACTTGCAACTAATGTCGCCGAAACTTCACTTACCGTTCCCGGTATAAAGTATGTCATTGACCCTGGTACAGCACGTATTAGTCGTTATAGTTACCGTACTAAAGTTCAGCGATTACCTATTGAGCCTATCTCTCAGGCGAGTGCTAACCAGCGTAAAGGACGTTGTGGCCGTGTGGAGGAAGGAATATGCATTAGACTTTTTTCTGAGGATGACTTTAATCAACGACCTGAATTTACAGACCCAGAGATTCTTCGCACTAACCTAGCTTCTGTTATTCTTCAGATGACAGCACTTGGCCTTGGAGAAATCGAGGCTTTTCCGTTCGTTGAGTCCCCGGACAAAAGGAATATACAAGATGGTATGCGCCTCTTGGAAGAATTGGGAGCCATCGATAGTCAAGCCAAAGAGCCTAAAAAACGGTTAACCAAGATGGGGCGGCAGCTTGCAAGATTACCTATCGACCCTAGGCTGGCAAGAATGGTTCTTGAAGCACCAAAGTTTTCTGCGTTGAAAGAGCTAATGGTTATTGCTTCAGCTCTGTCTATTCAAGATCCTAGAGAACGTCCCTCTGATAAACAGCAATCGTCTGATGATAAACATCGTAGATTTTTTCATGAAGAATCTGATTTTTTGACCTTGGTTAATTTATGGGATTACTTACAGAAGCAACAGAAACAGCTCTCAAGCAATCAGTTTCGCAAGCAGTGTAAGCAAGATTATCTTAATTATCTTCGGGTTCGGGAATGGCAAGATGTTTATTTTCAAGTTCATCAATCAATGAGAGAGATGGGTTTTAATATCAATGATGAACCTGCAAACTATCAAGGAGTACATAGTGCAATCCTAGTCGGTTTGTTATCACATATTGGTGTTAAAGATCCTGAGAAAAACGACTATCAAGGTTCTAGAAACGCTCGCTTTCATATATTCCCTGCTTCGGGGTTATTTAAAAAACAGCCTAAATGGATTATGTCTGCTGAGTTGGTCGAAACCTCCAAATTATGGGGTAGAATCATTGCAAAAATTCAACCGGAGTGGATAGAGCCCCTCGCAAAGCATTTGATAAAACGTAGCTACAGTGAGCCCCATTGGTCCAAAAAGCGATCTGCAGTGATGGCCTATGAAAAGGTTATGCTGTACGGATTACCTGTTGTGGCGAAAAGGCTCGTCAACTACAGCAACATCGATGCTACGTTAAGTCGTGAAATATTTATTCGCAGTGCTCTAGTTGAAGGTGAATGGGAGACAAAGCACAGGTTCTTTAAACAAAACCGTAGATTGTTGCAAGAGGTAGAAGAGCTCGAACATAAATCTCGTCGTAGAGATATCTTGGTTGATGATGATGAGCTGTTCGACTTCTATGATCAACGTATCGATATGGGTGTTGTATCTGGCAAACACTTCGATACTTGGTGGAGTAGCAAAGTTAAAGGACAACCAGAGTTACTCAATTTTGAGAAGGAAATGTTGTTGAGGGCTGATGCTAGCCACGTTACTGAGCTTGACTACCCTAACTTCTGGCATCAGAACAATTTAAAATTAAAATTGAGTTATCAGTTTGAACCAGGTGAAGATAGTGACGGTGTAACGGTGCATCTGCCATTACCAATACTTAACCAGGTTGAGCCGCACGGATTTGATTGGCAGATTCCGGGCTTACGTAATGAACTAGTTGTTAGTCTTATCAAATCTTTACCGAAAACTGTGCGCAAAAATTTTGTTCCGGCTCCTAATTATGCGGATGCTTTTCTTGCGAGAGCCAAGCCAATGGAACTTCCTTTGCTTGACGCATTGGAAAAAGAACTCAAAAAAATGACTGGGGTTGAGGTTTTGCGCGATGATTGGAATATCGCGCAGATACCAGACCATTTAAAGGTCACTTTTAGAGCGATTGATCATCGTAATCGAAAGTTAAAAGAGAGCCAGAGCTTACATGAGCTCAAAGAGGGTTTAAAAGATCAGGTACAAAAAACACTCTCTAAGGTAGCTGATGATGATATTGAGCAAAACGGCCTGAAAACATGGAGTTTTGGCGCTTTGCCAAGAGTTTACCAACAGAAACGTGGCGGGTTTGAAGTCAAAGCTTATCCAGCGATTGTTGACGCAAAAGACAGCGTCGAGATTAAGCTCTATGAGACTGAAGTGGAGCAAAATTTTGCGATGCGCAAAGGGCAGCGACGTTTAATTTTACTCAATGTGCCTTCTCCTATTAAATATCTACACAATAATCTACCCAACAAGTCCAAACTTGGTCTGTATTTTAATCCATACGGAAAAGTAATGGATCTTATTGATGACTGTATTGCGTGTGGTGTAGACAAGCTTGTGGAGCAACATGGTGGGTTGGTTTGGGAGCCAACTAATTTTGAAACACTCAAAGAGGTGGTAAGAGCAGAGTTGGGTGATACCGTTGTTGATATCGCAACCCAGGTTGAGGCGATCCTTACCACTGCTTTTAACATCAATAAGAAGCTAAAGGGCAAAGTGGATTTGTCGATGGCATTCGCACTTTCTGACATAAAAGCTCAGATTGAAGGTCTTATTTTCAAAGGTTTCGCGACGGAGTCTGGCTGGCAAAAACTGCCTGATATTTTGCGTTATATGCAAGCAATTGAGAGGCGGATGGAAAAATTACCGATCGATCCTAATAAAGATCGACTTCATATGTTAAAAATTGAGGCAGCGACTTCTTCTTACAAAGAGCTGTTGCACAAAATACCTCACGGTGCCTCTATACCAGAATCTGTGAAGGAAATAAGATGGATGCTTGAAGAGTTGAGAGTGAGTTATTACGCTCAGCAGCTAGGTACGCCTTATCCCATCTCTGATAAACGGATCCAAATGGCGATAGATGCTTGCTAGGTATATAAATTGCATAAGATTTTTCAACAGATGATGATTAAGTCAATATCGGCAGGTGTTTGCCATACACAAGACCTGTCTAAATCAAAATAGAAAGAAGGTAAATTATGAAGAAGACACTACTAGCACTCGCTCTTATCGGAGTTTCTGCAACGGCTTCTGCAGATGCATTGGTTTACGGTGGTGCAAGCGCGGGACAGTCTGATTTAGGGGGGGAATCTTCCACTTCATACAATGTTCATGTGGGTACTGGCATTTTACCATTCATTGCTCTTGAGGCGGGGTTCCAAGATTTTGGCGAATTTAAAAATGCCACATATGACAATGTTAAACGCGACCTTCAGGCTTCTGCTGTTTATTTTGCCGTTAAACCTAGCATGGATTTTGGACCTTTACATGTCTATGCTAGGGCAGGGCTACACTCCTATGAATTAAAAGGGAAAAATAGCGACTTTAAAGAAGACGAAATTGATATGATGTACGGTGTGGGTGCAGAATATTTTGTTATGGGACCATTTTCGCTCGGGGCAAGCTACAATGTATTTTCGATGAAGAAAGAAAATGTTGAAAACTTTGCCCTAAATGCCACATTCCATTTCTTGTAATTTTTAGCACAGCTTCAAGTGTGACAAGCTTCTGGAGTTTCCAGAGATATGTAGGCCTGACGTTTGTCAGGCCTTTTGTTTTTGGTGTAGAAGTTTTGGTAGAATATGTCCTCTTGTTCTGAGTTTTCGTAACAGTTTCTATGCGGTATACGACATGAATAAATACTTCAAGATATCCTTAGGCGGTTTCTAATGACACAAACAGCAAGTCATGATCAACAAAGCCACGCGGAAGATAAGCGCAAAAATTTGTCGATTTTGAGAGAGTTACACCAATTTATCCAGCCTCATAAATACAAAGTTTTCGCAGCACTATTGGCTTTGATAGTTACAGCAGGTTTGACCCTTGCTGTCGGACAGGGTGTCCGGATGTTAATTGACAATGGGTTTTCTCGGCAATCTCAGAGTGATCTCACTACAGCAATCAGTTTTATTCTTACAATCACTATACTCATTGCCATCGGAACCTTTTTCCGCTTTTATCTTGTTTCATCAGTTGGAGAAAGGGTCAGTGCCGATATTCGATTAGCCGTTTTTAATCATGTTATTGATCTACATCCTAGCTATTTCGAAGAGAAGGGGAGCGGCGATATTATGTCGCGCATCACTACTGATACTACCTTGTTACAAAGTATTATTGGTTCGTCATTTTCCATGGCGATGCGAAGTGCACTCTTGGGTAGCGGGGCAATCATAATGCTGTTTGCTACTAATATTAAGCTGACAATTATTGTTTTGGCATCAGTTCCACTTGCTTTATTACCTATTCTTTTTTATGGCCGAAAGGTACGTGCCCTATCTAGGCGGAGTCAGGATTCTATGGCAGAGGTTGGTAGCTATGCTGGAGAAGCGATAGAACATATTAAAACGGTACAAAGCTTCAACAGAGAACAGCAAGAAAAACAATCGTTTGCCATCGGAGTGGAGCGAGCATTCGAGGTTGGTAAAGAACGAGTAAAACAGCGCGCTATACTCATATCTGGCGTCATAGTCATTGTGTTCGGCGCGATATCAGGAATGCTGTGGGTTGGGGGTAATGATGTCATTGAAGGTCAAATGTCTGCTGGAGACCTTGGCGCATTTGTTTTCTACGCTATCGTTGTGGCTTCGTCATTTGCTAATCTCTCTGAGGTAATGGGAGAGTTGCAGAGGGCGGCGGGTGCGACTGAACGTTTAATTGAAATTATACAAGTAAGGAGTTTGATCGCTGTTCCTGAATCTACTGAAATTTTGCTCCCAGAAGAAAAAAATGATGTAACTTTTGAAGGTGTCACCTTCAGATATCCCTCGAGACCTGAGACGCCCGCTTTAAATAACTTGTCATTAACTGCTGAGTCCGGAAAAGTCCTCGCTCTTGTTGGTCCTTCTGGAGCAGGTAAAAGCACTTTGTTTGAGTTACTACAAAGGTTTTATGATCCTCAAGCTGGAAATATATGTATCGGGGGGGTGAGCATTCGCCAAATGGCAACATTTTATTTGCGCGATGAGATGGCAATAGTTCCACAACAGCCAGCGCTTTTCAGTAACAACGTGTATCATAATATTCGCTACGGTAATCCGTCTGCAACGGATGAAGAGGTGGTAGCCGCAGCCAAAAAAGCGCACGCTCATGAATTTATTTTAGGGCTTCCCGATGGATACATGAGCTTCTTAGGTGATAAAGGTGTTCGGTTGTCTGGTGGACAAAGGCAAAGAATCGCTATTGCACGCGCAATCCTTAAAAATCCAAAGATACTTCTATTGGACGAAGCAACTAGTGCTTTGGACAGTGAGAGTGAGCATTATGTGCAGAAAGCTCTGGAAGAACTTATGGAAGGGCGTACAACGATCATCATTGCCCATAGGCTCTCTACGATTCAGCATGCAGATAAAATAGCGGTATTCGACGCAGGCGAATTGGTTGATACAGGAACTCATCAACAACTGTTGAATACATGCCCGATTTACAAACGCTTAGTTAAGCTGCAATTTAAAGACTCTGCCTAAACAAGCAACTTAGCGTTATGATGGTGAAAGTTCTAGTCACCTTGGATTTTCTCAAAAACTTTAAATAGCGAGATGAGATTTGGTCTTTATGATGTAGGCTTAAGTTTACCTCAGAGATATTGAGTTTCTTTATCCCAATCTCATTGATTAATCTTGTGGTCTCTTGGATAATTAAGTGTTAGCCATTCATTGTGAGTTACTATGTCATCATCCTTGAGCTCGATCGCATGGGCGTTTAAAGCCACTAAACCAGAAGACAAACTTTTGATTCTCGCGTTGGCAGAGATTGCCGATAACAAAGGCAACTTTGAGACGTCTATTGAAGAGCTCCATCAACTAACTGGACTGGATTCAGGTATTATAAGTTCTGTTCTACGCCATTTTCTAAGTCCAATGGTTGCTCTGATCAACCTAACACCTAGAGAGGATAAATCGAAAGAACTCTTTTGTGGAAAGCTAATGTTACAGCAACAAACCAGTCACTCTCTTAACGACATAGAACAAATCAATTTGCTTGCGCAGGTTCAAGAGCAACACAATCGAATTGAGTCCAATAAACGAAACAATCGAGGTAAACTCAATCGTGCTCAACGGGCACAGGTTGCGCCTTTAGACCCAAGTGCACAACAAAAGCAATATAACGTGCTGGAGATACATATGGAGCAAGTTCCAGACTGGGCGGAGGCGATTATGTTTCAGAAGGGAGTACTAGGTCGTAAAGAAATTTGGGACTCTCTTGTCGTTGATGTGCACCAGTCCGGTGAAAGGCTGTTTTCTTTGAAGCAACTGACCAATCGCCTTCATCAGAAAATTGATTATTTCAAAGATCTATCATTTAAAAGTTCAAAATCAAGCGGCTCGCAGCGCACTGTTAGGCAATCTGCTTTGAGTGAGTTTGAGGAGAAAGCGTCGAATTACCTCTCACGTTACGAAGACTAAGTTTCACGAACTGAGTATCTATGATGAATAAAGAATTTAATAAGCCTAAGAATGTTAAGGATATGGGTGAAACTTTCGAGGAACTTCTTGCTCGTAAGTCGAAAGTTGCCAAGAAGGTTAGCAATACGACTCACGGCGTAACAAAACAGCGTGAGTCGGGCTCTGAGTTAAGTCCACAGGTTGAGCAAAACCTTGAGCGTTATCAGGACAAGCAGCAGAAAGCTCAGATTTTCCAGGTATGGTCTATGTTAATGCAGGCATTCGGTTCAAAATTTACTTACTTTTTTGGTGATGAGCCTGATAGCCGGTTTATGTCATTCGCCGCTTCACTCTCACATGATGGTTACAAACGCTTGGAGGCCAATTTATACGAGCGTTTGGATGAAAATCAAGAATGGCCACCATCATTGGTAAGGTTAAGCCAGTTGGCCGACTCTCCGACAAAGGAGATGATGTATCAAGCCAGACAAAAGCTATTCCACAATCCTGTCCCGAGTTGTGAGTTAAATCGAGTTGAGCTTTACATTCGCAGATATAAAATGAGCGAAGTAAGAAATTTTTCAGACAGGTTCTTTGAAGCTGAATTTAATCGTCGTTTCACTCAATGGTTTAGAGAAGTGATGCTTGATGACCTTGACACACAAGTTGAAGCTAGGCAAAAAACTCTCTCTGACAACATAAATACTTTTACGTCGACTGAACATGACCGACGTAGAGAAGAGCAGGTGACGAATGGTGAAGCTTTCGACCATCCACTGGGAGAAAGGATTAAAGATTTGATCGATTCTAAAAGCAGTAGTTGGGAGGCACTATCAAGTGAGCAAGAAGAGCTTGTACAGAAAATACGTCAAGCAACTAAGGGGAAATAGTGCGCAACTTTGAGGTTTTAGAGAGAGGAAATGACTACTTTGTTTGTCAAGTGGATGGTATGCATTGCCGTATTGTCATTGATGAGTTTAGCTCTGCTCTGACTATAGGTGAACACAGACTACATGTTGAAGAAGTGTCAGACAGGTATGTTCACCATTCGAAAGATGGTATTTTTAGATTGACTCTGCCTCTTGAAGAGCAGGATTCAATTGCTATCTGCACACTAAATGCTGGTCCGAGAAATCAATTTACCTATCGTTCTTGCCTTAAGCTCGGAGGCAAATGGGAACCGATACTTAATGAATGGGTGTTTTCAGCCTCGGTATCCGATAAAGTGGATCAATTGCGGCAAATTATACATTCACCAAGAAAAATATTAGAAGTAACATTTAAAGAAACTATCTCTATGCCGAATAAATCTTTGTCTTTATTTGGCTTCGAGTTAGTAAAAGGAATAAAGCGTAACCACGAACCTATCTTTCATCGCGGGGTCTCTCTTAAGAAAGGGACCATTTCATATGTTGTTTCGGATACTAGCAAGACAGTAGCACTTGCTGGCTCTATCGTGCGCCTAACCGTGCCTGAGGGTATGCTAAAAGATAAGCGCTTCAAAGAAGAATACTTCGCAGCGCTTGATTATCGAATACTAAAGTCGTCACGTAAGCGCTTTTAATCAAAGAGCCACTCAGAATGTTTCGAGTGGCTTACTATTCAGTTTGGAGTGAACTGGTTATTTTTGAACGTCAAATACCGTTCAAAGGGAGTTGGAAGTATGCGTTGCCGCTTTCATGCCTTTCACAAATTGTGCCAAATCATCCAACATTTTGTTGGGCTCATCCAGAGAACTTTCAATAATTTTTACAACAGCAGAGCCAGAAATGGCACCAGATGCACCTGCTTTGAGAGCCTGTTTGACTTGCTCAGGCTGTGAGATACCAAAGCCAAGCAACGCGGGAGGTGCGTTGAAATCACGCAGCGAACTAAGAACTTTGTCTACGGGCATATTCGCTTCATTTTCTGCACCAGTTACTCCTGTGCGAGAGAGTAGATAAGTGTATCCTTCACCTAACTCAGCAACCTGTTTTATTGTTGATTCATCAGCAGTAGGAGGAGCGATAAAGATAGGATGAATATCGTATTTTTTTGCAGCAGCAACAAATTCTCTGCTTTCATTGGTTGGAACATCGGCAATTAAGACTGAATCTATTCCAGCTTCTTTACAGCGCTGATAAAAGTTATCTATTCCTCGCGAATAGACCAAATTAGCATACATGAGGAGACCAATGGGTAGGTCAGGAAATTCGTCGCGTATTCTTTGTATTTGTGTAAAGCAATTGTCTGGTGTTGCTCCAGAGTCGAGTGCTCGAATATTTGCCCCTTGAATTGTTGGACCATCGGCGAGCGGATCTGAAAATGGTATACCAAGCTCTAAGGCATCTGCTCCTGATTCGGCTAATGTCTTCATAATTTGGTAGGACTGTTCGAGGTTGGGATCACCTACGGTCACGAAAGGAACAAATGCACCTTGGTTTTTTGTTGTCAGACTTTCAAACATTTTTACATAGCGACTCATTAGATAACTCCTTTTTCTTCTAGGATGGCACTTACAGTAAAAATATCCTTATCCCCTCGACCAGATAAATTCACGACTAACAACTGTTCTTGATCTGGATTGCTCCGAGCCATTTTTAGTGCGTGTGCGACTGCATGAGCAGATTCCAGGGCAGGGATAATTCCCTCGTGACTTGCTATCTCTTGGAATGCTTCTAATGCTTCATCATCCGTTACATTATCGTACTCCGCTCGACCTGTCGCATTTAAGTGGGCGTGTTGGGGGCCAACAGATGGAAAATCTAATCCAGCGGAAACAGAATAAGACTCTTCTACTTGACCATATGTGTCCTGCATTAGCGGAGCTTTCATTCCGAAAAATATTCCGGTTTTTCCATGCTTGAGTGGAGCACCATGCTGGTCTGTGTCAATGCCTTTGCCGGCTGGTTCTACGCCAATAAGTCGGACGGACTCTTCTTCGATAAAGTCTGCAAACATACCGATAGCATTCGAACCACCCCCTACACAGGCTATGACCGCATCAGGTAATCGTCCCTCTCGAGCTAAGATCTGATTCTTGGTTTCCTCACCAATCATTCTCTGAAAATCTCTCACTATGGTGGGGAATGGATGAGGACCCGCTGCGGTACCAAGTAAATAATGTGCTTCTTGATATGTGGCCGACCAATCCCTCAACGCCTCATTGCAAGCATCCTTTAATGTTGCTGAACCTGAATGTACGGGGATAACCTCTGCGCCCATCAACTTCATTCGAAACACATTTGGGCTTTGACGTTCAACATCCTTAGCGCCCATATACACGCGGCACTTTAGGCCGAGTAGTGCACATGCTAGCGCGGTTGCAACACCGTGTTGACCTGCGCCAGTCTCGGCAATGATCTCATTCTTTCCCATTCTTTTTGCGAGTAATGCTTGTCCCAAGACTTGATTGGTTTTGTGAGCGCCACCATGAAGAAGGTCTTCTCGTTTTAGATAGAGCTTGGTTTTTGTACCTTTCGTGAGGTTGCGAGTGAGCGTTAGTGCAGTTGGCCGGCCGGCGTACTCTTGGAGTAGAGACATAAACTCACTACGAAAGCTGGGATCATCTTGGGCATCAATAAAAGCCTGCTCCAACTGGTCGAGTGCTGGTACGAGAATCTGTGGCACGTACTGGCCACCATACTCACCAAAATAGGCATCAAGTTTTGCCATATCTTTTTCCTTAACTGTCATGCAGCACGAAAACTCATGCCGTGATATTTTTAATAACTTCTGATTGCTTGAAAAGTCTGAGCCAGTTTATCCGAGTCTTTTTTACCCGCGGATGTCTCAACACCAGAGTTAATGTCCAATCCTAAACAGCCTTGTTCTGCTGCTTTTTGCGCGTTGAAAGGAGTAATGCCGCCCGCCAACATAACTCTACTAGGGTCAGGGATGAGAGACCAGTCGAAAACTAAGCCTGTTCCGCCAACTTTAGCACCAACTTGTGTGTCCAATAAGTGACGATCTATGTGGTTTTCCATAAAGTTTGGCACTTGATCACTGACACCATATGCTTTCCAAATTTCTACATCTTCACCAAGTTGCTTCCTCAAGTCGGCAATAAACGATTCATCCTCTTTTCCGTGTAGTTGGACCGCTTTGAGGCCGAGAACGCCAACGACTTCTAAGATTGCTTCAATGGTATGATTTTGGAAAACGCCGACATATTGAAGCGGGGCTCCGAGGATAACTTCTTTTGCCTGCTCAATATCAACATAGCGAGGAGAGCGTTCAGCAAATATAAGCCCCCCAAACACTGCACCAGATTGGTAGACACTCGCTGCATCCTCGGCACGAGTCAATCCACACACTTTGTTCTCACCATAAATAACTTTTCTTACCGCCAGCTCAAGGTCTGGTTCTGCCATTAGAGAACTGCCGATAAGAAATCCATTGGCATAGGGAACCAGATCTCTGATTTGCTGGTGGGTATAAATACCTGATTCAGAGATGATGGTCACCTCTGATAAACGCTGGCGAACTATAGGAGCGAGCTCTTTTGTGCGATTGAGATCCGTCGTTAGGTCACGAAGATTTCTATTGTTGATCCCGATTACGCGGGCACCAAGTTTAACAGCTCGTTCTAATTCATCTTGGTTACTTATCTCAGTTAATATGCCCATATCGAGTGAATCGGCAACCTGAGATAAATGTCGATATTCGTCGTCATTTAAAACAGATAGCATCAGTAATATAGCGTCTGCTTGATAGTGCCTAGCTAGGTAAACTTGATAGCTATCAATAAAAAAATCTTTACATAGTAGCGGCTGACTTGTTTGTTTCTTTATTTGAGGGATAAAATCAAAACTACCTTGAAAATACTTCTCGTCAGTCAAGATTGAGATAGCATCAGCATGTCTAGAATAAACAGATGCGATCTCTTCGAGGTCAAAGTGTTCCCGTATTAGTCCCTTGGAAGGCGATGCTTTTTTGCATTCGGTGATAAAGACAGTCTTGTTTTGCTCTAATGCTGCATAGAAGTCTCGATCTGAGGGTTTAAGATCTTTCTCAAAGCCCTCGAGTGGCTGATGGGATTTTCGCTCTGCAACCCATAACTCTTTATCATTGACAATTTTTTGAAGGACTTCTGCCATGTTGGCCTCTCGCACTGAGATATGCTCAGATAATTTGTCAGTCATTTTGGTTACCTTGTCTATCCATTTGGTTATGCATGTGATGCTAGTTGTTTGACTAGCTCATATGCTTTTCCAGAATTCATCACGTCAATCGCCTGCTGCGTATTTATTTTCAGATCTTCGTGCCCAAAAAGACGCATGAGAAGAGCAACGTTTACAGCGATAGCACTTAATTGTGCTTGTGTTCCTTTACCAGTAAGAATATTGGTGATAATTGTACGGTTTTCCTCTGGAAGCCCGCCTTTAATGGCTTCAATTGGGTGAACGTCAACACCGAAATCTTTGGGTTCAAGAGTATATTCTTTTATTACTCCATCGCTGATCTCAGCGACTTTGGTTGAGCCATGAATCGCAACCTCATCAAGACCGCTACCATGAACGACAGCTGCGCGCTTCATTCCCATTTTAAGCATGGTTTGCGCGATGGGCTTCACTAAGTCTGCAGAATATACACCCATTAGTTGTATGTTTGGTTGAGCAGGGTTAATCAATGGACCCAGAATATTAAAAATAGTGCGTGTTTTCATAGCCTGTCTGACAGGCATAGCATGTTTAACACCTTGGTGATATTGAGGTGCAAATAGAAATGCAACGCCAATATTATCGATTGCAAGTTTTGTATCCTCGGGAGTCATGGCTAAGTTTATTCCAAATGAGTCAAGTAAATCTGAGCTGCCAGATTTGCTCGAAACACTACGATTTCCATGTTTTGCTATTTTTAGCCCACAGGCAGCGGCAACAAAGGCGGCCGTTGTAGATATATTGATAGTGTCATGGCCATCCCCTCCAGTCCCAACAATGTCTGCAACATCGTATTCAATTTTTGGAAATCTTTTCGCATTTGATACTAATGCACTAGCTGCTCCAGCAATCTCATCAGGTGTTTCTCCTTTGAGTTTTAATGCGGTCAATGCTGAGGCCATGATAATAGGGTCGACATCTCCACGGATAATGGCTTCGAAGAGTTGCTTACTTTCTGCCTGAGTGAGTGACATTTTGTTGTAGAGCTTGGTTAATATCGCTTCCATATGGACCGGACCCTCCTTATCGATTAGTACTCTGCGCCCAGTCAATGACATTGGCAAGGAGTTTTGCTCCATGTGTTGTCATTATGGACTCAGGGTGAAATTGAAAACCACACACTTTGTCTCTGTCGTTAGCAACAGACATAACCAAACCTTCAACTTCTGCGGTAACATTCAGTTGCTCTGGGATATCTGTTGCTACTAATGAATGGTAACGAGCAATGGCAAAAGGAGAGGGTAGCGAGTGATAACAAGCGTGATTGTTATGATGCATCATAGATACTTTACCATGGACAATATTGTCTGCACCGATGACTTTTCCTCCATAGGCTTCAACGATAGCCTGATGACCTAGGCAAATACCGATGATAGGGACTTGGCCTTTGAAGGTATTGATCAGCTCTGGCATTACACCGGCGTCTGAGGGGACTCCTGGCCCAGGTGAAAGAACAAATACTGCGCTTTCGAGTTCTATGGCTGTGCGTTTGAGAGTTTCAATAGAAATCGTATTGCGATAGATAGTAACTTTATGACCCAGTGACCTAAATTGATCGACGAGATTATAGGAAAAAGAATCGAAGTTATCGATAAAAATGATGCTAGCCATAGGTGTTCTACTCCTTGTGTGCTGCTTGAATTGCAGAGATAACAGCCTGTGCTTTACCGCGAGTTTCGTCAGTTTCAGCTTGCGGGTCGGAATCGAATACAACGCCTGCACCAGCCTGAACATGTGCAATCCCATTTTCTATGTAGGCTGATCGGATTACGATACAAGTATCAAAGTTTCCTTCTCCGGTCAGATATCCTACCGCACCGCCATAACTCCCTCTCCGCGCCTTTTCAACCTGGCGAATGAGCTGCATAGCTCGGACCTTTGGTGCACCTGTTAATGTTCCCATATTCATGCAAGCTTGGTACGCATGTAGGGCATCGAGATCATGCCGTAATTGTCCAACGACGCGAGATACTAGGTGCATGACATGGCTGTATCTGTCGACTTTCAGTAAATCGGCGACATGTCTGGTGCCCGGTTGAGAAATGCGTGCAATATCATTGCGTGCTAGATCAACCAACATCATGTGTTCTGCGTTTTCTTTTTTGTCAGTTCTGAGCTCGAGTTCAATGCGACAATCAAGGTCTAAGTCAATCTGACCATCTTCCTGCTTTCCACGATGGCGAGTACCAGCAATAGGGTAAATTTCTACCTGGTTGCTCATCACATCATATTTAAGAGCGCTTTCAGGCGATGCACCAAAAAGCGTAAAATGTTCGTCTTGCATGAAGAACATATACGGGCTTGGATTACTCTGTTTTAATTCTTTGTACGCAACGAGGGGAGATGGGCAAGGTAAAGAAAACCTTCTGGAGGGCACTACCTGAAAAACATCACCTTGGACGACATATTGTTTTAGTTCAGATACAAGTTCACTGAATTCAACGTCTGATAAACTGTATTTAAGTTCCAGATTGGTAACACTTGTCGCAGTGGGCAGTGGCATGGTTTTTTCGCAATGTTTTACTATGTCTGCTACGCGTTGCTCTAGTCGCTCTCTCTCGTTGGTATCATTGATAAATAGGCTTGCTTGAACGTCACAAGTATTCGCCTGATGGTCGACTGTTACGAGTGTCTCGGCCAAATAGAAGACATAGTCTGGACAGGAATCTATTTGAGAGGTGTTTCCAAGGGGTTCGAAGTTGGCGACGAGGTCATAAGCGAAGAGCCCACCGAGAAACAGCGCATGTTTGTGTTGATCTGAAGTGTCAAAACTGTGCTGGACAAGGCGTAGTGCATCGAACACAGACGGCTCTTTCACCCTAGAGTCTTCGTCTAAATCATCGCTAGTTTCGGGAAAGTTAATAGTAAGCGCGGTTTCGCCATTAGAGAAACTAATGTTGCTCGGTATATTTTGGACAATATGGTTTTTAACATTCACTCCGTTTTGTGATAATGCAGTAAATGTAACCGAGTTTCCATTACACACTATACGAAGCGCTGCATCAATGACCAATAGACTTTGCAAGTTTTCTTTCGAGTCGATTTCAGCAGATTCGAGTAGCAAGCTGTCCGATTTTTTGTTGCATAAAGCATGAAACAGCTCTGTAGGATCTGAGGTGTAAGGAGCAACAGAAGTAAGACATTCTACTCCAGCTAAGTTATTTATTGTAATGGCCTTATTCACAAGACCTCCTTTTTTAACTTAATTGACCTGATGGTACTCTCTTGAGCAATGTATATCTCCAATCAAGCGTCAATTTATTGTTATACTGGCAAGGGATAAATAAACCCTTGACCAAAAAATAAGCCCGCTATTATCGCGGGCTAGAAAACACGTAGGAATAGATGTTCTATTCAGCCCGAGGCAAATGTTTGGTTGAGACGCCAACATATCTGATTCGCTAGAAATCTAAATACAGTAGTGGTTTGACAAACTTTTACTTTATGATTTTGCGTAATCTCTTGTAACATAGTGTCTCAACTTTTTCTAATGAAGTATCTGCGTACTAGTTAACTAGTGCGAGAGTGAAAAGTCAACAAAAAAATAAAATTATGAGAATTGATTTACATAGCCATACAACTGCTTCTGATGGAAGGCTGTCACCACAGGCTCTTGTTGATAGAGCTATAGACTTTGAGCTTGATGTGTTAGCCATCACTGACCACGATACAATCGAGGGTTTAGATCAAGCTCATCGTTATATCAATGAGCGCCAGCTTTCCCTCAAATTGGTAAATGGCATCGAAGTATCAACGGTTTGGCAAAATAAAGATATTCACATCGTTGGCTTAAATATTGATGTTGGGTGTCGCGAACTACTCAACCTCATCGCTGCACAGAAAGAACACCGTTTATCTCGTGCGCAGTTAATTGCTAATCGTCTAGAAAAAGTGACTAAAGAAGGTGTGTATGAACAGGTATTGGAGTTGGCTGGTGAAGCGTCAATTACTCGAGCACATTTTGCCAAGTGGCTAGTTGATAATGGCTATGCCAAGACAATGCAGCAAGTGTTTAAAAGGTACTTGACTCGTGATAAGCCCGGTTATGTACCTCCAAGCTGGTGTTCAATGAAAGAGGCGATAGAGGCGATACATGCCGCTGGGGGACAAGCAGTACTGGCACATCCAGGGCGGTATAAGCTTACAACTAAATGGATAAAACGTTTAATTGGAGCTTTTGTCGAAGCTGGAGGAGACGCGATGGAGATTGCACAACCGCAGCAAGCGCAACATGAGCGACGGACGCTAGCCGATTATGCGATACAATACAATCTACTTGTGTCGCAAGGTAGTGACTTCCATTACCCGTCACCATGGATGGAACTAGGAAGGAATTTGTGGCTTCCATCAGGTGTTGAACCTGTTTGGAAGAATTGGAATATTGAGCCTTCCAATATTGATTAACTATAGAGTCGAGAGACTCAATAATGAGGATTTACAATGAGCCAGTTTTTTTATGTTCATCCAGAAAACCCGCAGGCTCGCTTGATTAATCAGGCTGTAGCTATCATTCGTAACGGTGGGGTCGTGGTATACCCAACTGATTCTGGTTATGCGCTCGGGTGCCAGCTTGAGAATAAACAAGCACTAGAGAGAATTTGTCAAATCCGTCGCTTGGACGATAAACATAATTTTACTCTGCTTTGCCGAGATCTTTCGGAGCTTTCGTTGTATGCACGGGTGGATAATACGGCTTTCCGTTTGCTAAAAAATAATACCCCTGGACCTTACACCTTTATATTTAAGGGGACAAAAGAGGTACCACGCAGACTGATGAATTCTAAACGTAAAACGATCGGTATTCGTGTGCCTGATAACCGAATCGCTCTCGATCTTCTTGAAGCATTGGGCGAACCTTTGATGTCTACGTCTCTCATTTTACCGGGTCAAGATGTAACAGAATCTGATCCTGAGGATATTCGTGACAAGCTTGAGCATGCCGTTGATTGTATTCTCAACGGGGGCTATTTAGGAGAGCAACCTACCACAGTGGTAGACTTTAGCGAAGATGAACCCGTTATTGTGCGTATGGGCTCTGGTGATCCATCAGCTTTTGAATAAAACGAAAGTACGTGATTTTCAGCACACTTTTTGCGATAATACAAGGCCGCGAGTATTACTCGCAACAGTTTATTCGACGTCTGAGAAGACGACACACAGGTAAATAAATGAACGAAAAATTACAAAAAGTACTAGCTCGAGCTGGTCACGGCTCTCGACGCGAACTTGAGGCTTTGATAAAAGCAGGTCGTGTCAGCGTTAACGGCGTTGTAGCTAGACTTGGTGAACGACTTGAAGATGAAAATGCAGTAGTACGTATTGATGGTCATATTGTTTCTGCTAAAGCGCAAGAGGAAGTTATTTGTCGCGTTTTAGCATACTATAAACCTGAAGGTGAACTATGTACTAGGCATGATCCCGAGGGGCGTCGCACCGTTTTTGACCGTTTACCTAAGATCCGTGGTTCTCGTTGGATTTCCGTTGGTCGTCTCGACGCTAACACTTCAGGATTGTTATTGTTTACAACCGATGGTGAATTGGCGAATCGCCTAATGCACCCTAGCCGTCAAGTTGAACGTGAGTACTTAGTACGAGTATTTGGTGAAGTCACCGAGCAAAAAGTGAAGAACTTAGTACGTGGTGTTGAACTTGAAGATGGTCTGGCGCGGTTTGAAGATGTCGTTTATGCTGGCGGGGATGGTATGAACCATACCTTCTATGTTGCAATAAACGAAGGTAGGAATCGCGAAGTGCGTCGTCTATGGGAATCACAAGACACGACGGTCAGCCGCCTAAAGCGAGTTCGTTATGGGGATATCTATCTCGACAAAAAACTACCACGCGGTGGTTGGATGGAGCTTGACCTCAAAGAGGTAAACTACTTAAGAGAGTTAGTAGAGCTTCGTCCTGAGAAGCAAACACTACTCGATGAAAATAAGGCAAATAGTTCTCGTAAGCGCGAGCGCTCTCGTAGCCAAAAAATACGACGAGCAGTGAAGCGTCACGAAGAAAGAGTAAATAGTGGTGGGAGAAGCAATAACCCAGCACGTAGAAACCCCAAAAAGGGAGCAGGTAAGGCTAACACTCGCAGTAAACAGCGCTAGTAAAAACAGCATAGTACGAAAAGAGCAGCCCGCAGGCTGCTCTTTTTTCTTATGGGCATAATTATAATGTTTGATTAAGCTGGTAATAACGCCCCTTTTTATCCATCAAGTCTTGGTGAGTGTCATGTTCTACAATTTCACCCTGCTCTAATAAACAGACAGTATCCATCTGGCCTAGGTTAACCAACCTATGAGTAATGAAAATGATTGTTTTGTCATTAAAATGTTGCTCAAGGAGCATCATGATCTGTTTTTCTGTCTGTTTATCAAGTCCTTCAGTGGGCTCATCCAATAAAACAATCGGGGCATCATGCAATAATGCGCGAGCAATGCCAACTCGCCTTCGTTCACCTCCGGACAATTGTCTTCCTCCATCACCAAGCCACACGTCTAAGCCTTGTTGTTCCATAAGAGGCTGTAAACTAACTTTGTTGAGGACTGAGATGATTTCTTCATCACTTGCGCATGGTTTTGCCATCTGGAGATTATCGCGTAATGAACCATTGAGAATATCAACACGCTGACTTACCACACTAATCGCCTGACGTAATTGGGATTCGCTCCAGTTTCTAATGGAGTGTCCCGCGATCTCTATAGTACCGGTTTGGACATCCCAGTAACGATTTAGAAGTTGTATCAAGGTTGACTTCCCTGAACCAGTCTGTCCAACAATGGCTATTCTATGCTTAGCAGGAATACTTAGATCAATATGCTTCAGAACATGACTATTTCCGTCAGGGTATTGAAAAGAAACCCCTTTGAATTCGATGGAGTAGCTTTGATCATGTTTGACGTCTATCTCGGGGAAACAAACGTCTGGTTCAGCAAGAATGACTTCGTTGAGGCGTTCTGCTGATGTGAGTGTTTGCCCGAGGTGTTGAAATGCTCCAGCGATTGGCATTAAGAGCTCAACACTCGCAATCGAGGCGAATGCGACCAAGCCAATCATTGGGTCGGGAGGATTGCCACCTACGCCATCAGCGGCAAGCCAAATCATGAGTACAACAGTCCAGCCATTGGCTAAAAGAAGTAATGCCTGAGCGAGTCCTGATATACGAGCATTAACCCATTCATTGTAGAACAGCTGACGCTGGGAGTTGCTCATCGACTCTCGATAGTGCTTTTCTGCACCAAATAAAATTAATTCACTGTAACCTTGAAGCCAATCCAGAGCCGTGACTCTAAGATGGGCTTTATTTTTTGTGTATTTGGCTCCATTGTTCAGTCCGAGTCGATAAAATAAGAATGGCCAAGTAACCAGTAGAAATAACAGTACACAACCAAGGATTATGCCAAGTTTGAGATCAAACCATCCAACCAGAGCAGTCAGGCCCATAATGGATAGAGTACCGACTACGATTGGGCTGACCAGCCTGAGATATACATGATCCATCGCATCAATATCCGCGACAAGTCTATTCAGCAGATCAGCGTCTCTGAGGCCGGATACTTTACCAGGAACTAGAGGAGCAAGTTTGGTAAAGAAAAACACACGGAGTTCAGTCAGTAGTTTGAATGTTGCATCATGACTTACGACTCTTTCACTCCATCGACCTGCTGTTCGAGTCATAGCCAATCCGCGTACAAAAGCGCCAGGAAGCATGTAATTAAATGTTTCCCGGGCAATAGTAAGTCCGGCTACTGCAGCAGCGGATAAAAACCATCCTGAGAGCGTCAAAAGACCAATTGAAGCTGCTACTGTAATTAGACTCAATAGCATACCTAGAGTTAGCCCAAACCAATGTTTTCGATAAAGCTGAAAGTAGGGGAGTAGTTTACGCATCAAGGTTTCCCCTTGTTGTTGCTTGCATCGTTTGATTGGCGAATAACATATCTTGGAATACGCCGGTTTTGCTTTCTAGGTAATCAAAGTCTCCTGATTGAACGATGATACCATTTTGCATAACGATAATCTGGTCGACACTGCGTAGCGGATTTAACTGGTGGGTAACCATTAGAGCCGTACGATTATTTATCTGGTTTTCAAGTCCTTGCACTACTAGCCGTTCACTGCGAGCATCTAGGCTGGCGGTAGGTTCATCCAAAAGCCAAAAACGGCCATTTTGAATCATAGCCCTAGCTAGCGCTAAACGTTGAGCTTGTCCTACTGATAAACCACTTGAGCGATCTGATATCAGATAATCCAACCCGTGTTCTTCCACAAACTCAGAGGAGAATGAGTCGTCAAGGGCTTGTGAGACTTGCTGATTAGAAACGTAAGGCTTTCCCAACGTGATATTGTCACGTATTGAACCGTGAAGCAGAAGTGGATTTTGTCCAACCCAACTGACTTGAGAGCGCCAATGCTTAAGGTCTAAGTCTTTACGCTCTATGTCATTGATGGTTAATGAGCCTTTATACGGAAGAAACCCTAAGATGGCGTTAATAAGGGTTGTTTTGCCAGCACCACTTGGCCCAACAATTGCGGTCGTCTGATTGGCGACTAGTGTAAAGCTAAGTGGGCCTACCAATTGTTTTCCATCCGGAGAGAATACCTCGAGATCGCGAGCGCGAATAGTAATTGAACCTTCGTCACTGATGGCTTTGGACCCCGATACGACGGAGTCAACCTCAGTTGAAAGAAATTCGACAATACTTTCAGCTGCGCCAACAGCCTGCTGCTTAGCGTGGTAAAAAGTACCGAGGTCACGTAGGGGCTGATAAAACTCTGGGGCCAAAATGAGAATAAATAAACCGGAAAAGAGAGTAACTCCTAAACCATAATCACCGAAATTCAATTCACCGATAAATGCAAAACCGAAGTAAACAGCGGTCATTGCAATTGAAATAGAAGTGAAGAATTCTAAAACTGCCGAGGATAAAAAAGCAATACGCAAAACATCCATAGTTCGAGTTCGGAATACTTCAGAAGCACCACGCATTATCTCAGTCTCAGCTCGTGTCCGGTCAAAAAGACGAATTGTCGTCATTGCTTGTAGGCGATCGTAAAAATGCCCCGACAGACGTTGCAGTGCTTTAAAGTTCTTTCTGTTTGCATCGGCTGCCTTTAGTCCAACTAAAGCCATAAACAGCGGGATCAAGGGAGCGGTAAGTAGAAAAATAAAACCTGCCACCCAATTTATAGGGAATACCACAACCAAAATGACGAATGGAACGAATACAGAGAGTGACATTTGAGGGAGATAACGTGCAAAAAAGTCCTGCATATCATCGACCTGTTCGAGTAGTAATGTCGCCCAACTTCCTGCAGGCTTTTGCTTGATATAAGCGGGCCCTAAGCTCTCAAGTTTTTCCAATATCGTTTGACGAATATGTATGCGTACTTGCTGGCCACATCTATAACCCGCGATTTCTCTACCCCAAGAACAGAGCGCACGAATGGCAATGATACCAGAAAGCCCTAAAAATGAGGGGATAAGTTCATATTTATCAGTATGTTCAATAATCAACTGATGTAAGATTGAGGCAAGTAGAGCAGCTTGTGCCAGTAAAAGTAGACTTGATACAAAGCCAAAGGTAATAGCGAGTATCAACCAGTTTTTAGCCTGTTTACTCTGTTGCTTGAGCCACAGATTTAGACTGCGCTGTTTCTTTTTATCCATCGTGACGGCTCGTATGATGTGTTAAAAGATAGAGAGTGGGCATTATACAAAATAAAGCCTCGCGCGAATAGCAGGAGGCTTTAAGCTTATGAGCTAAAAATGGAAAATATAATTGAGTTGTTGAAAATTAATCATTGTGCTCTAGTGAATCTAGGTAACGTTCAGCATCCAGTGCAGCCATACAGCCGCTCCCTGCCGATGTAATTGCTTGGCGGTAATTGTGATCCATGACATCACCTGCGGCAAATATACCGGGTATGCTTGTTTGAGTTGCATTGCCCTCTATTCCGGATTGCACAACAATATAGCCATTTTTCATTTCTAATTGATTTTGGAACATAGCTGTATTTGGTTCGTGACCGATCGCGATAAAGGCTCCCATTACATCGATCTGATCAATTTTTTCTGATTGTGTATCTCTGATTCGTACACCAGTCACACCCATATCATCTCCAACAACTTCATCGAGTGTACGATTAGTATGCAAGACAATATTGCCACTGTTTACTTTATCCATTAATCGCTTGATGAGAATCTTTTCTGCGCGGAAGGTATCTCGACGGTGGATGAGGTGTACTTCAGAAGCAATATTGGAGAGATACAAAGCTTCCTCAACCGCGGTATTTCCTCCACCCACTACAGCAACTTTTTGGTTACGATAGAAAAAACCGTCACAAGTCGCACATGCTGAAACACCTCTACCTTTAAAAGCTTCTTCTGAATCAAGCCCTAGGTATTTAGCCGATGCACCCGTTGATATGATTAATGCATCACAGGTATATTCACGCGCGTCTCCTTTTAAACGAAAAGGACGCTGACTGAAGTCAACTTCGTTAATGTGATCGAATAAAATCTCTGTTTCAAAGCGTTCCGCGTGTTCTTTCATCCTTTCCATTAAACCAGGCCCGGTAAGCCCTTCTGGGTCACCCGGCCAGTTTTCCACTTCTGTTGTCGTGGTTAATTGACCGCCTTGCTGCATGCCAGTCACTAAAACCGGATTGAGGTTTGCCCTCGCTGCGTATACGGCGGCTGTGTAGCCGGCAGGACCTGACCCTAATATAAGCAATTTACTGTGTTTGGCATTATTCATATGTACTCCGATGACACTAGCGTTGGGTATTCAATGTCTTCGATTGTATGGAATATCTTGAAGAATTTAAAGAACGCCCGTGGGACATAAATGAAATAATTCGTAATAGGATATAACGCAAACGCTTGCGTTATATAATGGTCGAAAGTTGTGTCATCAACCTTCAAGAACTTCGACTTCATAAGAGGTAAATTTACGTATGTTGATTACCCCAGTATCAAAAATCAGATATTGGCCTTTTATTCCCTGAAGTTTCCCTGTTACCTCTGGGCTTTTATCAAAGTTATGTGAAACAATTTTTACTGGATGTTTCTCAACCGGGTAGGTAAGAGAAGTAAGTTCAGCATTGATGATTTGGATTGAATCTTCGCCAAAGCGCTGCCTAATTTCAATAATTTTATCTTCGATTAGGGGTAAAATTGTTGCAAATTGTTCTTGTAATGCTAAAGGTTCGGCATCCCCTTTGAGTAGATTCCGCCAGTTTGTTTTATCAGCAACATGTTTGGCTATTTCCACTTCAATAAGACCGGAAATGTAGCGAGTTGCAACCTTGAAGATTGGCATTCCTTGCGTTGCTCCCTGGTCTATCCATCTAGTAGGGATCTGGGTGTGGCGTGTTATTCCAACTTTGAGACTGGAGGTGTTGGAAAGGTAGACAAAATGATCAACCATACAATTTCTTTCTCCCCATTCAGGCTCACGACAAGTTCCCTGGTCATAGTGGCAAGTCTCTGGTTTCATAATACACATATCGCAACTAGCGAGTTTTTTCATACAAACAAAGCAATGACCTTGAGAGTAACTTTTCTTGGTTTTTTTCCCGCAAGAACAACAAAATATATTTCCGGTATGGGTGAGTGTTAACGTGTTACCAATAAGCGGATTTAGGTCGATAAGTTCGTCTCCTACCGCTAGTTGGTACTGAACTTTATCGTTGAGGGAGGCGCGCAATTTACTTAGCGTACCCTTTGCAATTAATGTCATGACAGTGCTCTTATTATGGTGAAGATATACCCAAGTAACTTTTTGCGGATCAGAGTTTCAAGATCTTATGGGTAATCCTCTTATTTTTAGAATGTAAGCATAGCAGTTTTATTAAATAAGTGGGTAAAAATTTGACTATGAACTTGCTTGATAGAATAGATTTTATTAGAAATAAATTTATCCTGGTTAAGTATATCTATCTTTCAAAAATAAAAATCATATTTGTAATATATTTGTCATCTTACCTAATTACTATTTTTGACTTTTATTAATTAAGATATCTATGATTCGCTTTATTTTTTCATATTTTATTTTTTTGTTCTCCTCTTTTGTATTTGCAATTAGCTATCAAACACAAACATTAAAAAATAGCAGTGAAAGCTATGAGTGTATTTCAAATTTAGATAATCAATGGTCTTTTTATAGGCTAGAAGGAAATAGCAATTGTCAAGAAAAATCTAATGTGAACTGGTTTAATGGTGAACCTTTTGGAGTGCCTCTCTGGTATTCAAAAACAGTGGACGGTGATATTCAGTGCCTTTCTTTTGATGGTAAGAATTGTACATGGCAGCCAGACTACAAGAAAAGAGTAGAACTAAACTATGATGAAAATAATCATAAATTAGAGGAACTAAATCAACTACTATCTAGATACAATCAGATAGAGGTGGATTTAAACCAAAAGTCCTCTAATCAGATACGGCTTCCAAATATAGCCAAACAAGGCCAACGTATTATTATTACAGCTCGATCTTCAACTTTAAATGAAGTTATTTTTCCAACAGGAACGCGTTTGAGCCTCGATAAGGGAAGCAGGCTTAGCTTTTTGTACCTGGGGTATGGTTGGTATCCGGAATATGCAAATTTAAATCATTTTTCAGACTTTTCTATGGCTCTTCCATTAGTTTGTGGCCAGCATCATAAAGCAGTTTGGGGTTATTCAGGCTATACAAAACAAGGACACTGGTGCCAGAAGTTAAAGAATATATCAGAGACTTACAATCAAAAAGTACTCAAATCAACAGTAAAGGACATTCAGACCGACATTAAAAATATTGATCAAAACATTACTAATATAAGACAGGAAATGTTTGATCAAATATCGGGATATACTAATCGTCTTGAAACTTTACGTAAAAATCGAGATAAAAAAAGAACAGATCAGATTTTAACCTGTTCGCTGTCGTGGTGGAATTTGCCCGGAATTATTGCGTGTTCGGTATTGTCCACTCAATATAACGATCTAAACGCAACATACTTAGCATTAATTGAAGAACGTAAACTAGCACTTCGAAGTGTTAAGCAAAAAGACTCGTTAATAAAAGAAAAAAATTGGTGGTTATTCTTGTCAGAAAAAATTGAAGAGAATACCAGTCACTTGTCTGCTCTTCTTCAAGAACAGAAAAATACGCTTGATGAATTAAACTCATTGATAATTCGGGACAGTCGAGAAGAAGAAAAAGCTCATCGTAAATACTTAGAATCAGTTGAGAATGATGCACATGACATGAATGTGGGTAATATATTATTAAAATCATTAGAGGATACACCTTTGATTGGTCGTGAGTTAACTCACATCATGGACTATGCACAGCATCCCTCTGAAACCAATTTAAGACGCATGCTATTGGGTCTTTTCGGTCCAGTCGGCGAGGCCATAGATGGTAGTATAGAAATCATGACCGATAATAGTTCTCTGACTCATCAAAAATTAAATTTTTTAAATCAAGCACTGAGCGATTTATCTCATGATTCGAGTCTCAATGAAGCTTTGGAAGATATTGTAGAAGATATTATTCATGATTTAGGTGATGAAGCCATTGAAGGAATTCGTGAAGCGGGGTTATGGGATGAAGGACAAAATATAAGCAAGGTCACTCAGCTTCAATATCAGAGCTTGATAGATTTACGCTCACAACTCACACCTGTTGGCTATGATTTTTGGCAGGGAACCACTGAAGTAGAAAAAAGAGTTCAGTCAAAGTTTAGATCATCAGTGCGCTCAAAAATTGCACCATTTAAAACACACAAGCAAGAAAAACGAATATCCAGTATTTTTCGTCATGCATTCGGAGATGAATATGACCATGTCTCTTCCTCTTCATCACAGGATATGAATCATGCATTACTACAGGTTATAAATAATGTTGCCTATGCTGAGGAGAGACAAGCTTACTGGGCTGACTCATCGATTATTGGTGCACGTCCTGCGGGTCTTATTTTTGACTACCAACACGCATTTATTGTCTTGAATAAAGACCTCGTATCTTACGATAGCGGTGACATTGCCAAGTTCTATTTTGAGGAGCTGGGACATTTAGTGAATTGGTGGCGCTGTAAGATTTATGATGTGAGTTTACATCGTTGTCAAGTTGCAGGAGATGCTGGTGCACGCTTCCGGGATGCGGTAATGCTAGATGATTCACTGTATACATCATCAATTACAGAGTTACTCACACAGCTACCCGTTCATGCTGAAGTGGCAACAGAAACGCTAGGGTTTGACAATGGTCATTTTGCCACCCTTGAGGGTTGGCCTAGTTACTATACAATAAATGACCACATAGCTGGCAATGGTACTTTTTCATGGTTGATGCGTTTGGGGCTTGATATCACGAGTGAAGAGTTGGGGTTTTTAAGTGATGAATTTGACGTAGAGATCTCAGTTTCTGCACCTACGCCAGCCATGAAAGGAAATCCATGGGAAAAATCTAAGCGAGGTTATTGTGAGACGGACTTCGACTCTGACTGCAATATGCCAACGATGTGGATGTCCATTTCTTTTCGTGATGCAATTAAGATCTCTGGTGCTAAAGTACCACGATTTAAAGATAGTCGAGTTTCACAGCTTGGCTTTGATCTCTCACCGAGGTTAGTGCGAAAGCATGGCGGTAAAATGCCTTTCCAGCTTACTTCTGTAAGAGGAACTAATTGGAAATACTTTTACGACCATAATATCTATGCAAAAAAGTTGACCGCTGGATTAGAAACGAAACTTGATCTCTGGAAAATGGCACATTCCCTAACCAAAAACAGAGTCAGCAAGATCCATAAACCTGAGGTGTCTTTTAAAGCGACACCTATGTCTGGGAGCTATCTAGTCGAAATTGCTGCTCGTGATAAGCAAGATTTTGCAACATGGCTGGCGGCAGATGTAAGCGCGTCAATTGCAGGGTGTGCGGCAGGTTTCGCTATTGGCGTTGTTGCAGAGATTGATCCTATCGTTTTATGTCACGCTGGGTCTGATCTAACAGAGATAGTAGAGTCTACCATTCAAGGTTTGGATAAGCGTCCAACGATGTTCTTTGAGGCAGATGGAAACGTTACTTTACCGTCTTCGCTAGAATACAAATACGCGACGAGTGGTGCTAAGTTAGCCCCTAAAAGTGACGGATATAGTGCGGGTAGAGTAAAATATGACTCTGACTCTGACAGCACAACCAGTTGGTTTACCGATGATATCTCAGAATCAAGCATTTCAAATGCCCCACAAGTGATGAGAGTAAGAAATAAAGTTCAAAACGTATTTTCAAAGTTAGCTAAAACAAGTTTGTCGCCCGTGATGGTATTTCGCTTCAGAGTTGGTTTTAATTATTCTGAAACGCTTTTGAATGCAGGTGATTACGGACTTCCCTCAGCAATTGTCGTGGACTAACCATCTGTTAAAAGAGACGATTTTCAGAAAAGCTAGATTTGTTCTGTAAACAAGGCAAACCTGTAAGTTATAGGGCATATATTGATACGTAGGATGAGTTTTATCCATCAGACTTTTACTATATGCCCTAGGTTTTTGATGTAATTGATGCGTTAAAATACCTGAAAAAATATTGCGGCGTTAAAATGGGGCCTAGTTTTTAAGCCTAATCCTCGGGTAACGCCAGATTTACTTCAAAACCAAAATAATCACGCAGCTTGAGCTGGATACCCAGAAGGTGTTTTTTATCATAAAGTTTGGGGTCTGATACATTTTGGGTGTACATACCTTTCTCGATAGACCAACATTTTCCTGATGGCTGGATTAATTCTCCAAAAGAAGTTAGCTCCTCCAATACTTGGTTATTCTTGATATCCCTAAAACTAGACGAGAAAAATATGAATTTTTCGTAGTTGTTGTCACCCGCATAACCCCAATAAAGCTTATTTTTCGAACCATATGCCTGATCGAGTAACTGTTTAAGTCTAATATTGATATGTTTAAAATGAGAACCTTGGTAAACAAACGGCGAGGCCAAGTTTTCTCTAATGATGCAGATCCCTTCAATCAATGTGAGGGACATAACAAGGTTAATAGACTGGTCATTTGCGGTTTTTCTATCACTATCCAAAAATGAAACGTTAACCAAAGCTGCTCCTTATATTCAGATCGAATCAATCCAGTTAGTTCATATATTCATGCAATGCCAAGAAGTTTAGTTTAGAGCGAGGCAACTAAATCGAGGCCTCCAAATAGTTGCTTTTAATGCCTGACTCTTTCTTTTTTAACCGATTACTTACGCTAGCAATTCGAGGAGGAAACTACTCGGGCTGCGCCCATTTTAATGACTATTTTGTAATTTTGTAGTTCGTAAGCTTACGATGTCTTGGTGCGGGGTTGTATATTGATCAGTATCGATGTTACGTAGTGGCAGGGTGGGAATAGTATTTAGTGCATGCTTGATTATTTGTTGGTTAGTCTGTTGTCAGGAATAGTTTTTAACTGTTCTGTCAAAATTGGTTCTTTAGGACCCAAAAACTTCGGCTTTGCATTGGTAATATAAATGTCGACAACTGCACGTGCCCTTGCAAAGACCTCCCTTAGGCGAACCCTTAAGCCTGAATGGCGTGAAGGTCCGGGAACTGCAAAACATTTCGCATCAATATTGTGCGAATTAGCAATGAAAATAGCACGTTCACAATGAAATTTTTGAGAAATGATCAGAAAATTATCAGTGTCAAAAATTTCCTTCGCCCGAACTATCGAGTCGAGGGTTCTGAAGCCAGCATAGTCCAAAAAGATTTTGTCTTTTGGGATGTTCGCCTTTAACAAGTCACGCTTCATAGTCCAAGGTTCATTGTAGGATCTATGCGCATTATCACCACTTAAAAGAAAGTTTTCGACTTTGTGCTTTTGATAAAGCTGAATTGCCGCCTCAATGCGGTGGGTATAGTATTCGTTAAGGATTTTACCTAAATACTTGCTTGTACCGAGTACAACCGCAACATCGAATGATTCGATTTGAGACATATTAGTATAGACATGGTCTCTCGCTTGATATGAAACCCAGCGATCAATGGCAAAAAGAGTTAGACACCCTAAAACAACGAACATAGGCATCCATGCCAGTATTTTACCGATAAAATACAGCCAGTTTTTCTTCGGTTTATCCTTGTGAAATAATTCTCGCACTATACTTGCCGGTTCCGCTGAGCCCAAATACCAATTACGACAAAACTGATAGAGATAACTAAAAACATGATTCCTTTATCTAATGATCTGAGCATAGTTGATAACATAGGGGTTGCTTTAACAATAAGCAGTCCATATCCAAATGCATTGACTAGGATAAATACTACGGTTCGTATGATGAAATTCGCATTCCCCAATTGCTTGCGCAAGAGCGCATTAATGCTGCCTCCGGCCATCACCAATACACAAGCAATAAGTGCAGTTGAGATTTCATACATGTACGGAAGCGTATAGCTTCCTAAAAGATTTAAGTAGTTCATTATAGTTGATTATCGATGAGTTGCCCGTCGAGCATAGCATGAACCCCGATTTAGTATGTAGCGAGAGTGTCAAAGAAATCACATTCCATAGCAGTGGAATCGATGAGGAAAATGAGGCAACAAAAAACCCCCTTAAAGGGGGTTTTTATTAGAAAGCAGTGCGTTTGTAACGGCGATACACGGGGTTCCAGAAAGAGGCATCAATAGCTCCTTCCAGTGCCTCGTCTGGTATTTCGAGAGCGACACCCTGCTCGATAGCCTTTTTAGCAACAGCGAAGGCGATTTTCTTTGATACAGAATGAATTGCCTCAAGCGGCGGCAGCAATGCTCCTTGCCCATTAATGGCGAGTGGAGAACATGTTGCTAACGCACGGCTTGATTCCATTAACATCTCGTCTGTTACACGTTTTGCTTGTACTGCGAGAACGCCAAGTCCAATCCCCGGGAAAATGTAACTGTTGTTACATTGGGCAATTGGGTAAGTCTTTCCTTCATGAACGACTGGGTCGAACGGACTACCAGTAGCAACAAGAGCTTCACCATTGGTCCAGCGAATAATATCACTTGGTGTGGCTTCGACTCGACTCGTTGGGTTGGAAAGGGGGAAGATGATTGGACGAGGACAATGCTGGTGCATTTCTTTGATTACTTCCTCACTGAATAAGCCCGGAGCTCCAGATACGCCAATGAGTACTGTTGGTTGAGCATTTCTCATGACATCAAGTAGCGAATAGCCGTTGCCTGACGATTCCCATTTATCTGTGCTGGAGTGTTTTTGCACTAGGCGTTGTTGGAAATCAAGTAGGTTAGGCATTCCTTCTTGCAATAGCCCCCAACGATCAACCATAAAGACTTGTGAGCGAGCTTGTGAATCGGAGATACCTTCAGAAACCATTTGTGCGATAATGGCTTCAGCAATACCACAGCCAGCAGAGCCAGCACCAAGGAAGGTAATGCGCTGCTTAGAGAGTTTACTTCCCGCCGCTTTACATGCTGCGAGTAAAGACCCTACCGTGACGGCAGCGGTGCCTTGAATATCATCATTAAAGCAACATACGCGATCTTTATATCTCTCTAGCAACGGCATCGCATTTTTTTGAGCAAAGTCTTCAAACTGGATTAGTGCATTTGGCCAGCGACGCTGTACTGCTTGCATAAACTCTTCAACGAAAGCGTCATAGTCGGCTCCCGTAACGCGAGGATGACGCCAGCCCATGTACATAGGATCAGCGAGGCGCTGGGGATTATTTGTACCTACATCGAGAACAATCGGTAGGGTATAGGCTGGGCTGATACCGCCACAGGCCGTGTATAGAGCCAACTTACCAATTGGAATACCCATTCCACCTATGCCTTGATCTCCAAGACCTAGAATGCGTTCTCCATCTGTTACAACGATGACCTTGACGTTATGGTTGGATGCATTGTTTAAAAGATCATCGATTCTATCTTTGTTGGCATATGAGACGAATAAACCACGGCCACGGCGGTAAATATTCGAGAAGTTTTCACACGCTGCACCAACGGTTGGTGTGTAAATGATAGGCATCATTTCAGAAACATGGTTCTGCACTAAGCGGTAAAAAAGAGTCTCATTAGTGTCTTGAATATTACGCAGATAAATGTGCTTATCCATATCACTTTCAAAGTTACAATACTGCTGATAAGCACGCTCTACCTGTTCCTGAATGGTTTCAGTATTTTCAGGAAGTAAGCCCTCTAAGTTAAATGAGCTTCTCTCTTCTGCAGAGAAAGCACTGCCTTTATTTAAAAGAGGTGTACTTAGCAACGCTGGACCAGCGTATTGGATATAAAGTGGGCGTTTATCGTTATTCATCACTTGCCTATGTCTGGATATTGAGGTCTATTGACCATTGGAACAGAAACCCAAAAATGATAGGGACTCATTGACTTATTGTAAACCGAATATTCTCGCATTCCACTAAAGTTTAGGGGCAGAACCACAAATAAACGAAACTATTGGTCAATCCGAGACATGAAACGAACTAAACTCTCAGGGTATATTCAATTTTATGCAATGCGTCTGGTGCTCAGAGAAGTCTATATCCAAGTGTCGTTTTCGAAGGTGGATTTATATGGTCAGCTTTTCAACTCTTTGTCTCGCTTAAAAAGAAAGCTATGCTCTCTGAACCTAGAATCTCGGTTTTTCTTGCGTATAATTACCAGCTTTAAATCTGAACTTTATCGATACTATGTCTAGCTTACCTATAGATAGTTTACAGCCTGAGTTTTTATCTCTTTTAACTCAGCACCACGTAATCGTGGAAGCGGAAACAGGGTCAGGTAAATCTACTCGTTTACCTATTTGGGCGTCATCTTTGGGCAGAGTTTTGGTGATTGAGCCGCGGAGAATTGCTTGTACGTCTTTAGCTCTATATCTAGCGGATGAAGTCGAACAAGAGGTTGGCAAGTCGGTAGGGTATGCAATAAAACTTGAAACCCGTTTTAATCAAGAAACTCCGGTTGTTTTTGTTACTCCAGGCGTCGCGCTTCGCTGGTTTTCAGAAAACCAATTATCAGATTTTGATATTATTATTGTCGACGAGTTTCACGAGCGGCGTTGGGACATTGATCTCTTAGTAGCCATTCTCAAACAAACACGTCAGCACAAATTGGTAATAACCTCTGCAACCATCGACGGTACAAAATTGGCTCAATACCTCGACGCCAAACGTATTACGTCTAAAGGTCGCAATTATGATGTATCGGTTGTTTCTCGCTCGCGAGATTCCAAACAACTGCCAGATGTGAGGGGAATCGAAGCTAGAGTTAAAGATGAAGTGATGAAATTAGCGAGTTGCAAAGGTGATATCTTAGTTTTCTTGCCCGGCAGAAAAGAGATAGCTCAATGTCAAAGTGCCCTTGCTGACATAGAAGATATCATATCAATTCCCCTTCATGCTTCAGTTACTGAACAACAGCGCTGTCTTGCGCTCAATATTCAGCCGTTTAAAAAGGTCGTCTTGGCGACTAATGTTGCAGAGACATCATTAACTATTCCCAATGTTGTAGCCGTTATTGACTCAGGGCTAGAGAGGCGTACTGAGCAGAGAAATGGTAGAACAACGCTTTGTCTAAAACATATTTCCAGAGCCAGCGCAAAACAACGCAGTGGTCGAGCTGGACGAGTTATGGAAGGTTACTGTGTTCGTTTGTATGGTGAGTTCGCTGCTCTGGCAGATAAAACCCCACCAGAGATGCACCGTGAGGCTTTGACAGAAGCAATGTTAGCCTCGGCGAGCTGTGGTTTTGCTCTCTCTAAATTATCGTTTTTAGAGCCGCTTCCGATTAAATCTGTTGAGCAAGCGAAATTTCAACTGATGAAGATGGGAGCCATAGATAATTCAGAAAAAGTAACAGCACACGGGAAGAAAATTTATCCTCTTCCTATCGATACGCTCTATGCAGACCTCGTGACTCGAATGCCCAGTAAGCAATTGCAAGAAGCAATGATAGATTTAACGGCTGCTATAGCGACGCCAAGCAAACTCTATCGATTATCAAGTAGCGAAGAGGTTCGCGAAAGGTTAGGGCAAGAAGAACCTTTTGGGTGCGATGCTAATTTGAATATCCAGCTGATAAGAGGTAAGACATTTTCTGGAGTCACCGTTGACCTTGACGTTCTGAGAGAAGTTCGTGCGCTATCGGCTCAAATGCGAGAGGTGTTTGAATTACCTCAACTCACAGTTGCTTCTCGCTATGACCACAAGAAATTGATACTAAACATTGCTCAACTCCACCCAGAACTTGTGTTTGTGCGTAGGGAAAAAAGACGTGAAGCTATGGCAAATGGTGATATGGAGGTTACTTTGGGCAGAGAGCATCGCTTTAAAGAGAGCGATGAGGCGGCGTTAGTATTAAATACGCATAGTTTACCAGGTCGGGGAGTGAAACAAACTCTAAATCTCGCGACATTTATTGTGCCTATTTCTTTAACAAACATTGCAGAGCATGGATTCGGAACATGGTTAGAAGGAGAAACTCGAGAAATTGAGCATCAAACGTTTGTTGAAATGAAACTCGTTTATGCAGGAAGGACGATAGCAAAGAAAAATGAACTGGCAAAAGGCGACTTAGCGATAAAGCCTCTACTTAGTAAAGTCATGAATAACTTAATCCTGCCAGGTTTCTTTGAACAGCGTCACCAAGAAATTGAACATTGGAAACTCTATAATCTGCTTGAAAATAATGAAGTAAGTGATTTGAACTTTGAAACATGGTTCACCGAGCAGTTGAAATTATTGGACATATCTGACCCTGATGATTTGGAATTATTCTCCGCTGAAGATTTCGGGTTTGATGGTATTCCTTACTGGCAATATGAAGATTTTGCTCAAACCTTTCCTTTCCGTTTGGCTTTGGGTGATCTGAACTTGGATGTTGAATATTTTGCTCATAAAAAGCTTATCCAAGTTGTCTACCGTGATGGTTTAAGAAAAGGTTATCCAAAACGTTGGGAGTTGCCTAAGTGGCAAGGATGGCGAATCCAATACAAGAAAAACAGTAAGATAATCGATATCAAATAGTCACTGTCTTAGCGTTAATTTAGTCTATATTTTTATCAGTAGATTATTTTGGCTGCTCGATATTTCTCTTAGTATTACGTCGTTTTGTTAAAGCGCGTCGATGCTTTGGTCGAGAAACCTGCTGGTTTAGTGAGAGTGATATGATATTAGTGCGGATCGCCCTTAGTGTGACGTTTTTGATTTGTTTAGGAGCCTTCGCCGCTGATGAAAATTCATCCGATGGTAACTTTGTGTACGCAGAGCTTGCCAGTGGCTCACTTGATGAGCGTATTGGGGTGAACAGTAATGTCACTACACTAAAAATAGGCGGGCAAAATCTTCTGAGGGATCATTTTTATGTGGCTGTTGATTACAGCGCACGCTTTATTCACCCACAAAATACGACGACGGAGCTCTACTCGTTGCTGCCCGGTATCAAATTCCGCTATCAAGTCGTTGATGAGCTGGAACTGGGTGCTGGTGTGAAGCTCGGTTATCTATGGGCAAAACAAACCCAAGATATCGATGGTGCGAATCTATATAGTGAGAATAGTGTTCAGTGGGGCGGAATGACTGAGCTAAGATATCGAGTCAGTGATAAGTGGGAGTTGTCGGTGGCTGGTGAGTTGAAAAACAGTGATACGGTTGATGAACATATATTTTACCTATCCAGCGAATATCATGTTAGTCCTAACGTTAAATTAGGTATTTTTTACAGCCATACAAACGGGGACTACAATACCGCTAAAATTAAGGGTGAATCCACATCTAATGACGGTGGAATGGTCGTAACTTACTGTTTTTGAAGAGGTGGAGAAAGAGCTAGATTGATACTAGCTCTAGTTGTCCTTAAACTATAAAACAGCGGCAATACCAGCACATAAAGGTGACATGTTAGATTGAGTCATGCCTGCTACACTAATGCGACCAGAACCAACGATATAGATGCCAAATTCATTTTTCAAACGCTCAACTTGCTCTTTGGTTAATCCTGAAAACGAGAACATACCATTTTGTCGTTCAATAAAACTAAAGTCTCCGCTTACTTGCTTATCTTTGAGTGTTTGAACAAAAAGCTCACGCATTCCCTGAATTCGATCACGCATCTCTTTTACTTCGAGTTCCCACTCTTTGCGGAGTTCGGCATCGTTTAGGATATGTGTAACGACAGCACTGCCATGAGCAGGAGGATTTGAATAGATTGAACGTATGATCGCTTTTACTTGAGAAAATGCGGTTGTTGCTACAGACTCTGTATCCGCAACCAGTGTAAACGCTCCTACACGCTCGTTATAGAGGCCGAAGTTTTTTGAAAATGAGCTTGCTACAAGAATTTCTTTATTGTATTTACTGAAGATACGAAGTCCCTCGGCATCTTCCTCTACGCCTTTTGCAAATCCTTGGTAGGCGAAGTCGAATAAAGGTAAAAGTTTTTTCTTGGCAACCAATTGAGCCAATGTTTCCCACTCAGAAGCGGTTGGATCGATGCCAGTTGGGTTGTGACAGCAACCATGCAGCAATACAATATCACCCTCAGACGCTTTCTCTAAATCAGCAAGCATTGCAGGAAAATCTTTATCTTGAGTTTCTGCATTGTAGTAGGTGTACTGGGAAACTTCTAAACCAGCAGAGCCGAAAACGCTATTATGGTTGGCCCATGTAGGGTTACTAATCCAGATTTTTACATCACCCAGCTGTCGTTTAATAAATTCACCAGCAACTCGCAGTGCACCAGTTCCTCCTGGTGCTTGAGCCGTTTTGGCACGCTTATTAGCAATGATGTCGCTACCTTCTCCAAATAGCAGCTTTTGGACGGCTAAGCCATACTCAGCAGTACCTTCGATAGTTAGGTAGGATTTTGTTTTTTCGTTTTGTAGTAGTACGGCTTCAGCCTTTTTTACTGTGTTTAGAACGGGTGTTTCACCTTGTTCATTTTTATAGATTCCTACACCTAAGTTTATCTTATCGGTTCGACCATCATTTTTAAATTCTTCGGTTAGGCCAAGGATAGGATCTGCAGGCGCAGCAACGACTTTTTCAAACATAATGTTCATCCATGCTTATTGGAGGTGAGAGAGAAATTGCTTGGTTATTTATACCCTTCTAAACCTAGTGAAACAACAGCGAAACACAATTAAATTCAAAAAAATGATAGTTGTCATTTCATGCTCTAGATTAGCTGTATAACCAAGTGACTTCAAAATGCAGGATTCAGAGTGATGCCATAGTGTTGAGTTCAAGGAAAATAACGTAGTTGAATAGTCGACTCTTACTAAGTTGGTATATACGACTGCATAAAAAGTGGACGATGGTAGAATTAAAAGAAGGGCGTGAAAAATGATAAGCCCCAACCCAAATGGGGCTTAAAAGTGATGATCAACATTAACAGTGCTATCTAGTCTTTATTGAGCTTTGAGTGGGCCCACTCGTTTAGGTGCGAAAGGATAGCTTTTATTGCGTGATGCTCTGCAGGTGTTTCTCCTTGAGCAACTTCTATGTCTTTTTTAGGATGTGAACCAGTTACATCTTCAGCAATGTGCAGCCAGTCTGGATGCCAATAGTAAGGCTGCCCATTTTGAGTGATCCAGCTGTGAACGCCATTTGTCTCACCCCTGTACTCTATGTGTGTTGCGTCGTACTTTTTCATAAGTGTTCTCCACAGAAATGAGTGTAAAAATACTCTTGTTTAAAGTTACCAAAGCAGACAAATATTTATGTGATTGGATTCAATATTACAGGTTTGCGTGGTAAAAAATATGCACTCTGTTCATTTCGTGCTCCTAATTTCAAGGGGTTATGGTATCTTGGTTATAACACCAAGAGGTCGATATGAATCGTTATCAGCAACTAGCAGAATCTATTAAACAACAAATCAAGCAAAAGACATGGCGAGTGGGCGAAAAAATCCCTTCTCTTCGTGCAGCGAGTAAAAGTTATTCTGTTAGCTCATCAACGGTTCTTCATGCTTATCAATTATTGGAAGCACAAGGCTGGATAAAAGCTAAACCTCAGTCTGGCTATTTTGTTTGTGTCCGTTCTGAAAATATAGTTAGCCAGCGAGGGATTTTTTCTAGTTGCGAGAGCTATAATGATAAACTTTTTGATTATATGAAGAATGGCGGTACCGGGGGCTATGATCTTGGTTCTCCTTTTCCTCACTTCTCTCTTTTTCCATTCACTGAGCTGAACCGTCATATGGCAAGTGCCGGACGAAAAGTGAATTTTGACATGATTGCAGAGAATCAGCCTCCGGGTAACGAGGCTTTGCGGAGGATTGTAGCCCAGCGTTACTTGGCGCAAGGTGTAATGGTTTCTCATGATGATATTACATTAACTTCTGGTGCCATGGATGCGCTCAATATGAGCCTTCAGGTAACATGTGAACCCGGAGATACGGTGGTTGTAGAATCCCCCTCTTTTTACGGAGCTATCCAGTCAATTAAACGAGCAGGGCTAAATGTTATAGAGGTTGAAGTGTGTCCTCGACACGGCATTAACTTAGAGCAACTGGCAGATGCTTTTGAACAGCATAACGTGAGAGCTTGTTGGTTGATGGTGAATTTTCACAATCCCACTGGCTCAGTACTTAGCGATACAAAAAAAAGCCAGCTTTTAGAGTTAGCCAATAAATATGATGTATTGATTATTGAAGATGATGTCTACGCTGATTTGTATTTTGGTTCACAAAAGCCTAGGCCGATCAAATACTGGGACGTTAAAGACAGAGTTTTGCTTTGTGGTTCATTGTCAAAATCTTTAGCGCCCGGTTATCGTATCGGATGGGTAGTCAATCACAGGTTCAGTCAAAAGTTACAAAAATGCCAATTTTTATCAACACTTGCAGTAAGCGCGCCTGTGCAAGAGGGCATTGCAGACTATTTGAAATATTCTAGCTACGACAACCACTTACGAAAGTTACGCAAGAAACTTCATCAATATATGGACTGCTTTTATATTAATTTGGTATCGCAGCTTCCTGATACTACGATTGTGAATCGACCTGATGGTGGATACTTTATATGGGTACAGTTTCCTTCACATATCAATACTGAAAAGCTTTATTATAAATTATTAGAGCAGGACATCTCTATTGCGTACGGGGAACTGTTTGCTTTTTATAAAAGCTTCGAATCTTGTTTGAGAATAAATGTCTCTCAAGTGCCAATGGATAAGATATCTTGTGTTGTTGCAAAAATTGCCCAACTCATTAAATAGCGCGTAACTGCATGGGGATTTTTATGATGAATTGTAGTGAGTTCTAAGGTCTCAAGTATGCTTTAATTTTTGGTTGGATGTGTTGAGGATTATTTTATGTCGAAACCAAATTATAAACATGAGTTTCATTTGATTAGTGTTTCAATATTCTGTGCATTTTTGTCAATTTTCGGCCACCTGATCCTATCTAAATTCTTTACTGAACTATCTTGGGTGGAGTATGCCGCCGCAAGCATTCCTTTTCTTATGATGGCATTATGCTTATATGGTTTTTACTATGCGGGCAAACACGATGATAGGTGAATAAAAGCTTCAAAAAAACCCCCATAAAGGGGGCTTTTTTAAAAGTTGGCCGATCTTGGTGTACGAGGGAAAGGTATCACATCTCTGACGTTCCCCATTCCTGTCACATAAGAGACGAGACGCTCAAAACCGAGACCAAATCCAGCATGTGGGACGGTACCGTAACGACGTAAGTCACGATACCAACTCATGTGCTCAGGGTCTATGCCCATTTCGCGCATGCGTTGGTCGAGGATATCAAGACGTTCTTCACGTTGGGCACCACCGATAATTTCGCCGATACCTGGCGCAAGGACATCCATTGCTGCAACAGTTTTACCATCATCGTTGGACCGCATATAGAAAGCTTTGATGTCTTTAGGGTAATTTTTAACAATAACTGGTGCTTTAAAGTGTTCTTCAGCCAAAAAGCGTTCATGTTCTGATGAGAGGTCAATACCCCATGAAACAGGGAATTCGAAATCACGTCCAGATTCAAGCAAAATTTCGATAGCATCTGTATAGTCAACTTGGGCAAAGTCGGAAGAAACAAAGTTCTCAAGTCGAGTGATTGCTTCTTTGTCTATACGTTGAGCGAAGAACTCTAAGTCATCGCGACACTCAGCGAGTACTGCTTTGAAAACGTATTTAAGCATGTCTTCTGAAAGTTTTGCGATGTCGTTAAGATCGGCAAAAGCGACTTCAGGTTCTACCATCCAAAACTCCGCTAAATGACGACTTGTATTTGAGTTTTCAGCTCTGAACGTTGGGCCGAAAGTATATACTTTGCTGAGGGCACATGCATAAGCTTCTGCGTTTAACTGTCCGGAAACGGTCAAGAACGTCTCTTTACCGAAGAAGTCCTCATTATAATCAACATTACCTGATTCTGTGCGCGGTAGGTTTTCCATATCTAAGGTAGAAACTCGGAACATTTCACCTGCACCTTCAGCATCAGAGGCTGTAATCAATGGTGCTGATACCCAAAAGTATCCTTGCTCGTGGTAGAAGCGGTGAATGGCTTGAGAAAGGCAGTTGCGCACACGTGACACTGCTCCGATCACATTGGTTCTTGGGCGCAAATGAGCGACCTCTCGCAAATACTCGATAGAGTGACGAGTTTTTGCCATTGGGTAGGTTTCAGCATCTTCTACCCAGCCAACGACTTTAACGTCTGTCGCTGTTAACTCGAAATCTTGACCTTTAGCAGGAGAAGCGACAACCGTACCAGTAACTTCTACAGAGCAGCCAGTAGTTAATTTGAGTACTTCACTTTCGTAATTATTGAGATTATTGGGGACCACAGCCTGAATCGGGTCGAAACAAGAGCCGTCGTAAATGGCAAGGAAAGAGATTCCAGCTTTGGAATCGCGACGCGATCGGATCCAGCCTCGTACAGTAACTTCACTGTCTACTTCTAGGCGACCTTTCAATACGTCTGATACAGGCACGTAAGTCATGTTTTCAATATTCTCCATTGAGCTAATAATCCACTCGCAAACCGCTATGGTTTGATTGAATCACTGTTGTATGAGTGGCGTTCAGAAATCCAAACTGACATATTACCTGCGATTCAATATGCTTCAACCTTTATTGTTATTTATTCCCGTAAAAAAGTGTGGTTTGCTGATGATTTTGAACTTGTACGATCAAATTTCTCAGCCTTGATGTCGTTTTACTCAGATTGAGTAGGTTTTTGTCTAGTAAGCACATATACCCAAGTGACCTCAAGATGCTAGGTTCAGCGAGAATGGCTTGCTTAACAGGCAAGGCAACGATTTGAAAATCTAGTCATCTAAATTGAAAGTCGGTAACGACGCTTGCAAAGTAAGACAACTCGCCCTTTGAGAGCGTGCCACAGTGCCGATTTCATCGTCAAACAACTTGGTAAGAGTCGACTATTCCGCTGCGTTATTTTCCTTAAACTCAACACTGTGGCATCGCTCTGAATCCTGCATTTTTAAGTCACATTGGGTATATTATCAATGTATCTTCGAGCGTGTGGTAAATACATAATAACTCTCGCGGTGAAAGCAAGTCTTAACGCGAATTTAAAGGACTTTGTTTGTATACATGAAGGTTCTTTGAACAATTAGAGATAAAGCGTTTGCAATAACAGATCCAATCGATAAGATATTAACGTCATTTTCGTGACAATATGGCGTAGGGAATGCTGTATGAAAATAGATAAGGATTTAACATCTTGTTGGAATTTCTAATGATATACAAAATAACGTCACCGATTATTGAGCCGACCGAGGGCTCTCCTCATTTTCACTATGAATGTGACTATAACCCCTCAGTAACTCTTTCTCGCTTTTGCTGTGCAAATCCTTTCAACTGCATCAATTCATTTTCTCGATTTTATCCTTCATATTAACCAAACGCTGGCGATATGAACGAATTATCCATACACAATTTTTAAATCTCACTTTAACTAATGGTTTTTTAGGAAAATGAATACAAAACTTCTTGGCAGTGCATTAATTATTTCTGGCACAGCTCTTGGCGCAGGTATGCTGGCTATTCCTATGGTTCTCGCCCAATTTGGGTTAGTTTACGGCACACTTCTAATGGCATTGATTTGGTTTGGTACCACTTACTCTGCATTACTTTTACTTGAGGCAACGATAAAATCTGATGGTGGCTTGAGTCTCAACTCAATCGCACGCCGTGCTCTTGGCAAAGGTGGGCAGGCTGTCACCAACTTATTGCTTTATGCTCTTCTGATTTGTTTGTTAATGGCTTATATTCTCGGTGCTGCAGACATATTGTCTCAGATGCTTGAAGAGGTCGGGCTGTTTGTTACTCCTATACAAAGTCAGACTATCTTTACTCTTCTTACAGGCGCGGTTGTTGCGTGTGGAACGAATGTTGTTGATAAACTGAATCGTCTGTTATTTTTCGTCATGATAATGAGCTTAGTTGCTACATTACTTGCTCTTTTTCCTACTCTGAGCCTTCAGCACTTAGCAAGCATACAAAGCGATGATATAAGTGGTTTGGTAAAAACGAGCACAGTGTTATTTACCAGCTTTGGCTTCATGGTGGTTATCCCAAGCTTAGTTTCTTACAACCAAGAGGCGACGGACAAACAACTACGCAATATGGTTGTGCTAGGTTCTACTATTCCATTACTGTGCTATCTGTGTTGGTTGCTTGCAGTCGTAGGTAATTTACCAAACGATGAGATTAAGCAGTTTAATAATGTATCTGAGCTTATGGCTAGTTTTGAAAGAGGAGCTCCGTGGATTAGTTCAATTCTTTCGCTGTTTACAGGATTGGCTTTGCTAACGTCTTTTTTTGGTGTGGCGATGTCACTATTTCATCAAAATAGTGATGCGTTAAAGCAAAATCGTGGTGTTACATATATTTTCACATTTATATTGCCACTGATGGGAGCAATATTAGCTGCAGATAAATTCTTATCAGTGCTCGCCTATGCAGGCATTATTCTCGTTTTTCTCGCTGTTTTTATTCCAGCAGCGATGGTATATACATTAAGAACGGCTGCAGCTTTTCCTGAAAGATATACCGTTGGCGGTGGTTCGATAATGCTATTTTTTACTCTTATTTTTGGGGCATTTCTATTGGTGCCTCAGTTACCTGATTTAATTCCTGGCTTTTAATACTTCTTATCAAACTTAAACTATCAAATAAGCCGCAGAGACTCTGCGGCTTATATTGGGTATACTTTTTAAGACTTTAATGCTTACTTAATTTAGAGGTAAGTTAAAGACCGTTTTTTTTCGGTGTTATTAACTTTGACTACTTACCGCAATAACCGCGCCAGCACTAATAAACATAGAACCAAATAGTCGGTTGAGTAACCGCATGTACCTTTCATTTTTTAATCTACCTATTATTTTGCCTGCCAAAAAGGAATAGCCGAACATAACGAAGCTATCTACTAGTATCAGTGTCCCTGCAAGAATTAAAATCTGTTCAAGATAGGGCTTGTCCGCACTAATAAATTGTGGAAGTAGTGCAACCAAAAAGACAATACTTTTGGGGTTAGTCACATTCACTATGATCGACTGTATGATCAATGCCTTCGAGCTAATATCTGGCTGCTTTTGCTGCAGAGAGTTGTTATGTGGAGGCTCACGAAGTTTTTTAATGCCTAGATAAATGAGATAGAAAGCCCCGATCCACTTGAGAGTTGAAAATAGAACTTCCGATTGGGTCAGTAAAGTTCCAATGCCCGCACCGACAAAAGTTATATTGATGATATTGCCAATCTGAAGGCCGACATTGGCAATGAGGCTTTTCTGCAATCCATATTTAATTGTTATCGACATGGAGTTAATCGCGCCCGCGCCGGGGGAGAGGGCGAGGAGCAGAGAAGATAAGAAAAAGGTCATCCAAATTGTGTTATCCATGGTGTTACCTCGATAATTCTGATGATGAAATTGGACAAATACAAAACTCATCGTTAATTTACAGATAATATGTAGCAATAAAAACTGCTTTTTTATTGCTTTAATCGTAAGGAAAACTATATGGATACTCGCTTCCTTCAGACCTTACTTGTGGTTGCGGAACAGGGCTCGATAGCCGCGGCGGCCCGCTCTCAACACCTTACACCTGCGGCTATCAGCCAGAGAGTTCAGTCACTCGAGAAGGAGCTAAACTGCCAACTTTTCCGCAGAGCAGGTAATACAGTGCAGCCGACTGATATCTGCCTTGGCCTGATACCAAAGGTCGAACGACTGATAAAAGATACTCAAGATGTTGTGGACAGTGTTCGAGACTCAGCATTAAGTGGCACTTTACGAATCGGTGCAAACTCAACATCTTTGACTGCTTTTATTCCAGGGAGTTTAAAATCTGTTCGACGCTGTGCTCCTGAGGCGAATTTTCAAGTCATCCCCGGTAACTCTATTGATTTATACCGGAGTTTGCAGGAGGGGAATCTAGATGCAGCGATTATTGTAAAGCCACCCTCCTCAATTCCTAAGACTTGTCGATATTGGGTTTTACGTCGTGAGCCTTTAGTTTTCATCCATCCTCGCAGTAAGCAGGGGGCCATGGAAGAAACCCTTTTAAAACATGAGTACATAAGGTTTGATCCAGCATGTTGGGGGGGACTTATTGTTGAACGTTTTTTAAACGAACGTAAGTTGAAACTTCAAAACATGTTCGATCTTGATTCACTAGAGGCGATAGCGCATCTCGTTTGTGAAGATGTAGGAGTATCGATAGTGCCCATGTGGCCCGGGCTTGAGGGTTTCAAAGAAAAATTGAACATACACACTATTGAAGAAAGTCGCTACTGGATGGAGACCATTATTATTGCACCGATCCACTCAAAACAGCCAAGACTGTTAAATATCTTTTTAAACAACATAAAGAAAATGGAGCTCTCTACCCATTTCAAGCTTAGGTAATAAACTCGTTATTAGATTCTGCCGTGGTAAAGCCCCTAGATTTTAAACAGGAAGCTATTTTTAAAGGCACTTAACTTATAACTCTGGGTCGGGAATGAATGGGACTTGAGGCTGTTCTCTTTTTGTTGGTTTTAAATGTAATAATGGAGATCTAAAACGTGATAACTATTGCAAATACCTAGTACAAATATGTTGTGAGTGTATGAAAACCTCCCATAAGATAATTTTACAATGTACTGTACCATTAAAGGCCAAGTTAATACCAAGATATTTATATAATGAGGATTCAAGGATGAAAAAAGCTCTGATTATTCTAGCTTTAGGTGTGCTATCTGCAAATGTGAGCGCGAAAGAAGGTGAATATTGGTACGTTGGCTTAGATATTCTAAACACAAAGGTCAAACATTCAAACAAGCTTAATTTAGTAGAACTCGACGGGACACCTTACACTGAACAAATAAAAAACCTTTCCAAAGAGACGAGCTTTGGATTGAATATTGGTAGGCAAGTACCACTTTCCAGTAATTTAGCGTGTGCATTAGAGTTTGAATACATTAACTTCGGTTCTTACACAGGAACGAAAGATTTAGTGGTAAATAACATCCCTTATGAATCCAATGCTATTGGAGTCGATTTAACCACTTTTAATCTAAACCTCAAACCTAAATATTACGTTCCAGGAATGGGTCTATACCTTGGTGCACTTATTGGGGTTGGAGGGTATAGAATAGAATTTAGTAAAGCATCAACTAGCAGTGGCTCGACAACTGGTTTTAATTATGGTGTCGAGCTAGGTTATGCGGTTAGCCCTGTGTTTGACGTGTCTTTAGGCTACCGAGCTGCTGTTGCGTCTTTTGAGGTTGCGAACGTTAAAGATGATTATGAAATGGATATAACGAGCTTTTATTTCGGTGGGAAATATAAGTTTTGATTTAATCTTGTTTAAAGACCAGCCTATAAACGCAATAGTAAATAAAACTATAAAATCTTTTGCAAAGCGCCCATGAAGCAATGAGCGCTTTGTTGTTATTCAAGTTGAATCTGTAATCAACAGGTAACTTTAACCGCGAGGCCTCCTTGAGAGGTTTCACGATATTTGGCGTTCATATCTTTACCAGTCTCAAGCATTGTCTCTATTACTTTATCTAGAGAAACCGTCGGGGCGGACGAACGGCGTAAAGCCATGCGACTTGAGTTGATAGCTTTTACTGAGGCAATACCGTTTCTTTCGATACAAGGAATTTGAACTTGGCCCGCAACAGGATCACAAGTGAGACCGAGGTTATGTTCCATACCAATCTCTGCTGCCATACATACTTGTTCAGGGCTTCCTCCCATCAATTCAGTTAATCCAGCGGCGGCCATAGAACAGGCGACACCCACTTCCCCTTGACAACCTACCTCGGCCCCTGAAATGGAAGCGTTACGTTTGTATAGACCACCAATCGCGCCAGAGGCTGCGAAATATCTGATGTAATCTTTTTCAGTGACAGTCTGAATGAACTTATCGTAGTAAGCCAAAACTGCAGGTATGATACCACAAGCACCATTAGTTGGTGCAGTGACAACGCGTCCCCCCGCTGCATTTTCCTCATTGACGGCGATAGCAAACATATTGACCCAGTCTACAACAGACATTGGATCATTAGTGATCTTTTCTGATGTGATTAACTGTTGGCGCAAAGCTGCTGCTCTACGAGGAACTCTCATTGGTCCTGGAAGAACTCCTTCAGTATTCATACCGCGTTCCATACACTCTCGCATCGTTTTCCAGATATTGGCGAAATAGGTGCGAGATTCTTCTTCGGAGTGCATCGCAGCTTGGTTCTCCATAACGAGAGCACTGATAGAAAGGCCGCTCTTATTGCATTGTTCAACAAGCTCTGCAGCGGTGGTGAACTCATAAGGGGCTTTTATTGGGTTATCATCTTCTTTGCCAAAGCTTTCTTCATCAACAATAAATCCACCACCGATAGAATAGTAAGTCTTGGAATACAGTTTTTCATCATCAACCCAAGCGTGAATTTGCATTCCATTTTCATGAAGAGAAAGGTTTGTTGTATGGAAGTTCATTCCGCCGTCTTTAGGGAACGATACGGTATGACAGTGCATACCAACGGGAAGGCGTTCAGTTTCTTCTACACGAGCAATGAATCCCGGTATTGAATCAATATCGACTTTTTCAGGGCTGTTACCAGCAAGACCCATGATAATAGCGATATCAGTATGGTGACCTTTCCCTGTCAGTGATAGTGAACCATAGACGTCAACGGTAATTTTAGTAACGTCGCGCAATTTTCCCATTGAGCGCAAATCATCAATAAATTCTTTGCCCGCTTTCATTGGACCAACAGTGTGTGAGCTTGAAGGACCAACACCGATCTTATAGATGTCAAAAACACTAATCATATCGATTACCTCAAAACTAAGCCCTCCTTGGGTAAGGAAGGCTTATTATTATCGTTATATTTTTTGGTTTCATCAGACTGCAAGCAGTCTTTTGATTATAGAGCGCCGTAGATTACAGAACTAATCGCAGCAAGGCCACAGATTGTTGTGAAAATTTGTACTGGGACGGAAGTTTTGTATTTATGCATTGAAGGAACACGCTGCATTGCGATGACAGGCATCAAGAACAGGATTGCCGCGATCATAGGTGCTCCCATTGTTTCTATCATGTCCAAAATACTTGGGTTTTCAATTGCCACAGCCCATGTTGTGAGAACGATAAATAGCAGCGACGCTTTTTCAATGTGCTTTACAGGCATATTTGAGCGGGACTTAACCAAGCCGACTAGACCTTCGTGAGCACCTAGGAAGTGCCCAAAGTAGCTAGAAGTGATTGCCGCAAAGGCGACCAAAGGTCCCATGTAAGAAATGAGAGGGGATTCGTACATATTAGCTAAGTATGAAAGAACTGAGATATTTTGTTCTTTGGCCATAGCAAGTTCACTTGGGGACAGTGATAGAACGACTGAAAAAACAAAAAACATGACAAAGCCCATCAACATGATAGATGCTCCGCCTGTAATAGCGTCTGTTTTTTTCACAGCATCTTCACCGTGCTGGTTACGTTGTTCTTTAGCAAATTGTGAAATGATCGGACTATGGTTAAACGAGAATACAATGATCGGTATCGCAAGCCATACTGTTGATGGTATTGATGCCCAGTCTGGTGCTACTTCCAACATTGAAGTATTCCAGCTTGGGATCAAGTAGAAAGATAATGCCAATAAAATAAACACCAATGGGTAAACCATCGCTGAGGTTGCTTTAAGCATAAGATCTTTACCAAAAACAACACCTGCTGTCATTATCGTGATGAGAATTCCGGAAAGAAGCCAGCGTTCAAGAGGGGCGAATCCCAATTGATTGACAAGGAATGAGTCTAAGGTATTTGTTATTCCCACGCCATAGATAAGAACAATAGGGTAAATAGCAAAAAAGTAGGCAAAAGTGATGAGGTTTGCGCCATTTTTACCAAAGTGCTCTTCTACTGTATCAGTGATATCAGCTTGAGGGTTTTTCGCTGACAAAACGAAACGTGCGAGAGATTTGTGCGCAAACCACGTCATTGGAGCAGCAATCAGTGCCAGAATAATAAGTGGCCAAAAACCACCAGCTCCTGCTTTGATTGGAAGGAAAAGAACACCAGCACCCACTGCTGTGCCGAAAAGAGATAAACACCAAGTAAAGTCCCTGTAGGTGAACTTACTCAGTGCGTTCGTAGTCGAAGCTACTTTTGTTGTTGTATTCATTTTTTATTACTCATTTTTTCGAACAGGAAATAAGTTGGGCGCATTTTGCATAATTTTTTTCATTAAAACTAGATCTAAGTCATTATTTGGCTGGCAATATGGGATGTTGTGTTAAAAACAGGCTTCTGTTCACGAAAACGGGCAAGGATGTATGATTTCTAATAATGTAGTTGATTAGTTTTACTTATTCATAAAGAGTGTTGTGTGATCTTTGTTCAGAAAAGTTGGCTTTGGGTTTTTCCTTATTGTCTATAAGAAACATTGTTGCTTTGCTGGCTTCAGCCAGACTTATGTGGCTCTTTGAGGTTAATCTACATATAAACTACATGGTAGATAAGAGGAGAGAACACAGATGCATTCCAGTGCTCTATCTTTTGTTGCTTACATTATCGTGTAGTTCTGTTGAATAGGAAACTAATCGGGGGACTTATCAAATATCACGTTGTTGTAGATTGATATGGTTCTGCAAAGCTTGAATAATTTGTGCAGTCATTCCCCAAATAAAGTGCCGTTTGTAGGATAGACCAAACACACGATGAGATAAGTTTTTAATACGAAATCTCGCGCTATGCAGTTGATCTTTGCTCATGACTATGGATGCAGGTACCTCAAATACCTCGTCTACCTCATTGGCATCGATATGAAGTGTGTAGTCTGGTGAAATAAAAGCCAGAAAGGGTGTGACGGTAAATTTACTTATAGTAATCAATTCTGGCATGTGACCAAAAATTGAGATTTTTTCTCTCGGTATACCAACCTCTTCAAATGTTTCGCGCAGTGCTGTTTCGCATAAGTCATAATCACTGGATTCAAATTTCCCTCCAGGGAAACTTATTTGACCGGGGTGGTGGCGTAAATGCTTGGCTCGGCGAGTAAATAAAACGTTTAGGCCAGAGTCACGTTCGACAAAACCAATCAAAACAGAGGCTTTTCTTAATTTAATATTTTTCAAATGAGAAACGCGCTTGAGCGCATCGTGATGATAATCAACCGTATTATGCATTTGAAAATGTTGTATTAACTCGCTTTTGTTTACTTGGGATAACACGACTCACTCCTTTGAACTTGTCCTTATCAACACTTGGCTTGGATAGGCGTATGGGCAATGTGTCAATACGATAATGACTGTCCAGAAGGCAAAGTAATATAAGAAACGACCACTATTAATATAGCTCAAAGTGACCAAGAATGAAGACCCTTTGTCGCTTTTTGTTCAGCTAAATTTTCGTAGTGGCCTTAAGTTTACTACTGGGCTGCGGTTAGAACCGGTAAAATACGACTCAGTTTGTCGAGTGTTTCTTGGTATTCATTTAGGCACTCACTATCAGAGACTAAACCTCCACCGGCCCATACAAAAAGCTGGTTTTTTTCTGCAACTAAGGTACGTATTGTGATGCTCGTATCCATACGTCCGTGCCTACTAATGTAACCAATACTTCCGCAATAGGCACTTCTTCTGTGTGGCTCCAATTCCTCAATGATTTCCATTGCTCGGATTTTTGGGGCTCCTGTTATCGACCCTCCCGGAAACGAGACTCTTAACAAGTCGATTGGTGTGTAATTATCGTCAAGTTCAGCGGTTATTGTACTGACTAAGTGATGTACTGCTGGGAAGCTCTCGATTTCGAATAGCTTGGGCACCTTTACACTACCGTGCTTAGCGACTCGTCCTACATCATTCCTGAGTAGGTCGACGATCATCAAATTCTCAGCCTGGTCTTTTTCTGCTTGAGAAAGTTCGATAGCTGCCTGTCTATCTATCGATTGATCATTGCTTCTTGGTCGAGTTCCTTTGATGGGCTTAGTTTCAATTTTGTTATCTTTTACTTGTAAAAATCGTTCAGGTGAAACACTTAAAATGGCACATTCGGGAACACGAATAAAGGCCGAGAATGGTCCACCATTGACATGTGAAAGCTTTTGAAATGCATCCCACTCACTGCCTTGGTAGGGGGCATTAAAACGCTGAGCAAGATTTATTTGATAACAATCTCCAGCTTGTATGTAGTCTTTTACGCGCGCAAATTTATTTTGATAGCATGCTTTTGACATATTTGACTGCCAGCTGTCAACCAAAGTGAATGGGCGAGTGTCGCATACAGTTTGTGCCAATAACCATTGCCAGTTGGACTCTACGTCCATGCCAACCGAATAGGCCATCTTTTTATGATGATCTACAACAAGCGCCCAATCAAAAATACCGACAGCCATCTCTGGTGCTGATATATCATTTTCTGTTAACTCAGGTATCTGCTCGACTCGGCGTCCTAAATCATATGAAAAATAGCCCAAGGCACCCCCAATGAATGGAAGCTCACCGTTATAAACGATCTCTGGCAAAGTATCCGATTGGAGTTTTTTCAGTAATTGAAATGGGTCATCACTGGATATCTCTGTACTTTGGGAAGTTTGAATGGTGCTTTCTTTTCCCTTTGTCACTAGAGTCGCTTTAGGGCGAGTAACGAGAATATCAAATCGACTATCGATATGATTACTTGACGAAGATTGTAGTAACATTGACCATGGATGGTTTTCGATAGTAGCAAAGCATTTTGTTGCAAGGTCTTTACTGTAATGTAGTGACTTAATGTCAATATGATTTAGCTTTGTATCGTTCATTGTTTTTCTTTTTAATAAAAAGATCGTTGATTACGTGGCGCGTATGGAAAAGCAAGAGTATCATATTGATAACAAAAGTCGCTACACAGCATCTTGTAAAGTTGAACCTGATAGGCGAGATAGTGATAGCGACGTATAAAAAGGAAGCAAAATAAAACGAGGCATGCAATGAACGTTATACGCCAACAGGATGTGATCAGCAGCGTTGCTGACGCATTACAGTACATTTCTTACTATCATCCTTTAGACTTCGTACAGGCTCTAGAAAAAGCTTACCAACGCGAACAAAGCCAAGCGGCAAAAGATGCAATTGCACAGATACTTATCAACTCAAGGATGTCCGCTGAGGGGCATAGACCGATATGTCAGGATACGGGTATCGTGACTTGTTTTGTTAATATCGGTATGCAGGTCCAGTGGGATAAAACCGACCTTACTGTTCAGCAGATGGTAGATGAGGGAGTTCGCCAAGCATATACCAATCCGGATAATCCACTTCGCGCTTCAGTTCTCTCAGATCCTGCTGGTAAACGCGTAAATACCAAAGACAATACACCGGCGGTCGTACACATAAATATGGTTCCGGGTGACAAGGTTGAAATTCAAATAGCTGCGAAAGGTGGCGGTAGTGAGAATAAGACCAAGATGGTTATGTTAAATCCATCCGATGATATTGCCGAATGGGTTGAAAAGACGCTCCCTACTATGGGTGCTGGCTGGTGTCCTCCGGGCATGTTGGGTATTGGTATTGGCGGTACTGCAGAGAAATCTGCCGTACTTGCGAAAGAGTCATTAATGGAACATATCGATATTCAGGAGCTTATTGATCGTGGTCCACAGAATGCAGAAGAAGAATTGCGTTTAGACATTTTTAATCGCGTCAATAAATTGGGAATCGGTGCTCAAGGTCTTGGTGGACTTACAACTGTGGTCGATGTCAAAATCAAAACGGCACCGACGCATGCTGCTTCTAAACCTGTTTGTTTGATTCCTAACTGTGCGGCGACTCGTCATGTTCACTTTATATTAGACGGCTCAGGCCCTGCAGATCTCGAGGCACCTAAACTAGAGGATTGGCCAGATATTACATGGGAAGCAGGTGAAAACACTCGACGAGTTAATTTAGATACGGTCACTAAAGAAGAGGTCAAAGAATGGAGAACAGGTGAGACTGTACTTCTCTCTGGCAAAATACTTACTGGTCGTGATGCTGCGCATAAGCGCATTCAAGGAATGCTTCAAAGCGGAGAGGGTTTACCTAAAGGTATTGACCTTAAAGGTAAGTTTATATACTACGTCGGGCCAGTAGATGCCGTTGGTGATGAGGTTGTGGGGCCAGCAGGTCCTACGACCTCTACCCGAATGGACAAATTCACTGATATGATGTTAGAAGAAACCGGTATTATGGGCATGATAGGCAAAGCTGAACGTGGTCCTGCTACTGTGGAGTCGATAAAAAAACATCAGGCAGTATATCTCATGGCGGTAGGTGGTGCGGCTTACCTTGTCTCTAAAGCAATTAAAAAAGCTCGAGTTGTTGCTTTTGAAGATCTTGGTATGGAAGCAATCTATGAGTTTGAAGTTGAAGACATGCCTGTAACCGTGGCTGTCGACTCAACTGGCTCAAATGCGCATCAAATTGGTCCTGATACCTGGAAAGTTAAGATCCAAGAAATGGAAGATCAATAAGCATCATAGCGAACTTAGCTTAAAAAGTTTTAATTTTAGCGCGGCATTTGCCGCGCTTTTCGTTCATTTGGCATTAATAATGAATTCCGTATGATTACACTATGTTCTGCTAATAGAGACAGCAAATGAATCCAATTAGGCGCGAGTTTCATGACTTACTGAGCCGTACTACTGATAATAATGTTCGAATTGCCGTGACAGGTCTTTCTCGAGCAGGAAAAACAGCGTTTATCAGCTCTCTGGTCAACCAACTACTGAGTGTATCAACTCACGAAAATTTACCCTTGTTGAGTGCATCTAGGGAGAGACGCCTTGTTGGTGCAAAACGAGTACCTCAGAAAAATATGATGGTGCCAAGCTTTCCTTACGATGAGGCGATGTCTAATTTGTCTCAGATTCCTCCACAGTGGCCTGAACCTACGAGAGATGTAAGTGAAACTCGGATCATATTAAAATATCGAACCAACAAGAAATCACGTCGTTTGTTTGGCGAAAATTCAACGATAAGCCTAGATATTGTCGATTACCCAGGGGAGTGGCTTTTGGATCTCCCTTTACTTCAAATGAGCTTTGCACAATGGTCGGAACATCAGTTTTTAGCGTTAGAGGGACAGCGTAAAGAGTATGCCCAAGAGTGGCTTAAAGAGCTAAATACCATTGATTTGTCCGCTTCTCTCGATGAGAAAGCCATCGCAAATGTTGCTTATTCTTATACCCAGTTCTTGCATCGATGCAAAGCAAATGGGTTGCATTGGATCCAACCTGGCAGGTTCGTTTTGCCCGGTGAATTGGAAGGAGCGCCTGTACTGCAATTCTTTCCTTGTAAGATGAAAGATAAGCGTGATTTGAAAGGGACAAACTACGAGACTTTGGAGGCTAGGTATCGCGAATATCAGCGGAGAGTAGTTAAAGCGTTTTATAAACAACATTTCTCTACTTTCGACCGTCAAATAGTCTTAGTTGATTGTTTGCAGCCTCTTAATGCGGGATATGATTCATTTTATGACATGAGACGAGCGCTGGAAGAGTTGTTAAAGAGCTTCAGTTATGGACGTAATAATGTGATAAATCGCTTATTTTCTCCTCGCATAGATAAAATTATTTTCGCAGCGACGAAAGCTGATCATATTACTCCAGAACAACACGAAAACTTAGTGAGCTTACTTCAACAAATGGTGCACCCTTGCTGGCAGACAGCGGCTTTCGATGGTATTGAAATGAATTGTATGGCATTGGCGTCTATTCAAGCCACAGAGTTCGGCTACATCCAACAAAATGGTGAACTTCATCCAGCACTCCAAGGCCTAACATTGGAAGGAAACAAGGTAACTCTTTTTCCTGGAGAAGTACCATCAAAGCTCCCAGAAAAGTCCTTTTGGCTGGATCAAGGTTTTAACTTTCAGCAATTTAAGCCCTTGAGTCATCGAGCTGATAACCCTTTAGTCCATACTAGAGTCGATAAAGCGTTGGAATACTTGATAGGAGATAAATTAAAATGAAACAGCCAAACAAAGCCTTCATCAAGCCTAATAAGATATTCGACCAACAGCTTGAGAAAGAGGGGCAGACGACTATTTTGGAAAAAGCAAAGTCTTATCAAGACGAAGATGATTTTACAGTAAACGCAGTGCCAGAAGATAATACAACGTCAGGAAAGATTGAAACTGAACTATTTAGGACAGTACAACCCAAGGCATCAAAGAAGCTTTTTCCCTTTGCAATTTCACTTTTCGTCGGATTAGTTATTTGGCAAGCTATTGATAGTATATGGAGTAGTTTTCAAGCATCCGATATGTTGACCTTAAGTTGGTCAATGTTTGTTATGTTCTTGTCTTTTATCGGCCTGTCTGCTGTCGGGCGCGAGTGGCTCAAGCTACGAAAGTTACGTCAGCATATGTCTATACAAGAGCAAGGCGTTCAGATATCGTCTTCCGATAGCATCGGTAGCGGTAAGAAATTTTGCCAAAAGTTGGCGAGTCAAGCTAGTATTGATGTTAATTCCGCAAGTTATCAGCGTTGGCTCCAAGCGTTGACCCATTCGCACAATGATCGAGAAATTTTAGAGCTTTACGATACAATGGTGGTTTCTGAACAAGACAAAATAGCTGTTCGGACAGTTTCAAAGTTTTCCACCGAATCTGCTGCCCTCATTGCCATCAGTCCCCTTGCTATTGCGGATATGTTTTTAGTGGCATGGCGAAGCATAAAGATGCTAGACAACTTGGCGGATATCTATGGTGTTGAACTGGGTTACTGGTCAAGAATTAAATTGTTTAAGGCCGTTTTATTCAATATGGCGATGGCGGGTGTAAGTGATTTAGCTGTTGACGCTAGTATCGATCTTTTATCAATGGATCTAGCGGGAAAAGTTTCCGCTCGAGCGGCACAAGGTTTTGGTGTAGGCATCTTAACCGCGAGACTTGGTATTAGAGCGATGGACTTACTTCGTCCACTGAAGTGGCAAGATGGGCATGAGGTTAAACTCTCATCAATCCGTAAAGTAATAGCTGAAAAAGTAATCAGCTTGGTCGGTAAATAGAACTTAATGTGAAGGAAGTAGTATATGTAGACTTGACGCGTATCTGACCATAGGTGAAACTACTGTCAACTTTTCGTGACACCTAATTTAGGAAACCAACTGTGCGTCTAGAAGTATTCTGTGAAGATAGACTAGGTTTGACTCGGGAACTGCTTGATATTCTCGCTTGCAAAGAAATCGACCTCCGTGGTATTGAAATTGATGTAACAGGGATAATTTATTTAAATTGTCCCGACATAGATTTTGATAGTTTTAGCGAGCTAATGGCCGAAATTAGACGAATTGATGGTGTAAGGGATGTTCGAAAGATCCCATTTATGCCCATAGAGCGTCACAACCACGAGCTCATTTCATTATTAAATAATCTGCCTGAGCCCGTGTTGGCGATTGACTTAAAAGGTCAGGTCGATATGGCTAATCATGCCGCTCTGGCTCTTTTCCACAAAGAGGAGAAGGAGACGATCGGTCATCCTATTTCTGCATTACTACCTCAATTTAATTTTGCAAAGTGGGCGGAAGGAAACATAAAAAGGCAAAGAGAAGAGGTTGTAATTGGTGGTTTAGATTACATAATGGAAGTTATGCCCGTTTATATCATCAATGAATCGAATGAATCTGTTCTTGCGAGTACAGTGATGATCATTCGGTCAATTCAAGAAAAGTTACTTTTTGATCAAGCTTTACCTGTAAATAATAACCTTGGTTTTGAGCACTTTGTTGGTGTTTCCAATCGTCATAAATCATTAATTAGTCAAGCTAAAAAACTTTCAGCCCTCGACCAACCCCTTTTGATTCAGGGTGAAACAGGTACAGGGAAAGAGATGTTAGCCCGTGCTTGTCACAATCGTTCTCATCGTGCAGGTGAACCGTTTTTAGTTTTGAGTTGTGCATCTATGCCCGATGGTGTTGCCGAAACTGAGCTTTTTGGTCACGCTCCGGGCTCATTTAACCATCAACAAGGCCATAAAGGTATTTTTGAACAGGCAAACGGTGGGACTGTATTTCTCGATGAAATAGGTGAAATGAGTCCCCATTTACAAATTAAACTGCTTCGCCTTTTACAAGATGGAACGTTCCGACGCGTCGGAGAAGAGCATGAGGTTCATGTGGATGTGCGTGTGATTGCCTCTACACGACATCAGCTTGCAGAACTCGCAGAATCAGGCTCTTTTCGCGAAGACCTTTTTTATCGACTGAACGTTCTGACATTGCACATTCCACCGCTTAGGGAGAGAAGCAGCGATATAGCTCCGCTTCTAGAGCTTTTTGTTGCTAAATATGTAAAGCAATTGGGAATTGTACAACCGTCAATTGAGTCTTCTCTTGTTGATCAGTTAGTGAGTTATCATTGGCCTGGAAATATGCGTCAACTTGAAAATATGGTTCTCAGAGCACTCACCGAGCTAGAATCTGAGCAGCTCAATATTGAGCTTTTCCACTTGCCACAATTGGAAGTTAATGTATCCAATGCTCCTTCACTCAATCTGGACGGTTCATTGGATGAAATAATGAAGGAGTATGAGTCACAAGTTCTTGACCGTTTGTATCAATCATTTCCCTCTAGCAGAAAGCTTGCGAAGAGACTTAATGTCTCGCATACATCAGTCGCAAATAAATTAAGAGAATATGGAATAAGAAAAAGCTAAATGGAAAGATTAAGCACCCCCACAAATGTTTTTGAAACAGATGAAAAAGTTGTGGTACGGACAGCAGAGCCTACTGATGGTAAATTGATCGCAGATTATTTTAATAAAAACCGTGAACACCTTAGACCTTGGGAGCCCACACGAGAAAACCCATTTTTTTCCGAGAATGGATGGACTCAGCGCCTGGTAAAACTCAGTGAACTTCATCGTATGGGGCTGGGCTTTTATCTTCTTGTTTTTGAAGTTAATACCAATAAAATGTTGGGCACGATATCATTCAGCAACATTGCGCGTTTTCCTGCTCATACGTGTAATCTTGGATATTCGCTATCATGTGATGCGCAGGGAAAGGGTGTTATGACTCGTGCCTTGAAATTGGCTATCGGGTATATGTTTGAACATCAACGGATTCATCGTATCATGGCCAGCTATATGCCAAGAAATAAACGAAGCGAATCGGTATTGAAACGACTTGAATTTGTGCGAGAAGGCTTTGCAGAAGATTACCTCCTTATAAACGGGAAGTGGGAAGACCATATTCTTACTTCTCTAGTCAATAAAAATTGGAAATGATCTTAGTAATTAAATATTAGTAACTTATACCACCACGGAGAATCGATGTCGTATCTTACTTTGGAACAGTACCAAAGAAAATGGATTTTTACGCACCAATCAATGCCAGTACCTGAGTGTGATCTAAAGACCATTAAACCTATGTCTGCCGATCGTTCCTCTCAACTTTGGAAAGAAAATATAAGCTCACAAAGCCCTGATGCTGAGCGACTCAGTTCATCAGATTGGCCTATGAAAGAGTCGAATTGGTCAATGACCGTCGACTGGATGCAAGCATGGGAAAGTGATGAAGAGATAATGCCTCAAGGCGTGATAGATTTTATCGACTGGCAAGATGATGTAACTATCTATTTTTGCTACGAAAAATATAACGTGCTAGAAACAAAGTGGTCGGTGTTTAAAAAGTATTGGAAGAATTTTTTGTTTTACGATGACGGCCCGATTTTAATCGCAAGAAGAAGAAAAGAAGCGCTGTGGTTCAATTCTGACGGTACAGTCAAACTTGGAAAAAGAAAATAGTTTGCCTCAGACTAATGTTTCTAGAGTGATGTCAATACGTTAAAATGTGAAGTTAATAGTTTTTTCTGTCATTAACTTTGTAACTTTTGTGTAAGTTGTTATTATTTATGAGATGGTGGCAGTAAATGCTGCATATTCACATTGTTTTGACATATTCATAGGGTGCAGGTGCTTTGAATACATCTCAATTACGCGAAGAATTTTATGCGCACATCAGTGCAGTACAAGCTCGAGCCCTGCCGAACACTAGGCCCACACTCTCTTATTTGACTGAAGAAGAGCTCAGAGAACTGGAAATGTGTTGGATTGAGCTTTCGGTGTGGAAAAATCAGCAAGATTAAAAATGCTCACGTAGCTTACCAGTTTATTCAAATAACCTCGTAGAGAGGTTTTTTTTTGCTTCAAATTTTAATTGTTATAATATAACATTTGTGATCGTGATGTTGAAAATAGAAGTAACAGTCCCCATAGTTAGAGTCAAAGTGGAGCATTTCAATGAATGCAACGACCAATATAATAAATAAAGAGTTTGTAGTGAGTGCAAGTATGGCGGAAGTAAGAGCCAGAGTTGATTTCAAAGTCGGTGCCAATAGTGACATCGAAGCCGAATTATTGTCTTTCCGTGGCCTGCTCACTGACAAAGAGCATGTCGCTGTCATATTTAAGAAAGCAGACCTGAATCAGGATGTTCCTCTAGTCCGGATGCACTCTGAGTGCTTGACCGGGGATGTTTTTCATTCTTCACGTTGTGATTGTGGTGAGCAGCTTGATGAAACAATCAGGCGAATGGCTGAGAGTGGGGGGATAATATTGTACCTCCGTCAAGAAGGTCGAGGCATAGGCCTATATAACAAAATTGATGCTTATAAGTTACAGAGCGAAGGTATGAACACTTATGAAGCAAATAATCACCTTGGCTTTGGCGACGACCTAAGAGACTTCACGGAAGCAGCGCAAATGCTTTTAGCCCTCAAATTGGATAAGGTACGTCTCGTCACAAACAACCCGAAAAAAATTCACGACTTACAGGCATGCGGTATCGAAATTTCTGAAGTAGTTCACACCTCTGCACATATCAAAGAAGGGAACGAAGGCTACCTAAAAGCTAAGGTTTCTCATGGAAAACACAAACTTAAACTCTAATGCATAACCAGCATTGATGATAAAAGCCTCAATTGATTGAGGCTTTTTTTGTTTGCTGCTTGCAAAAAAATTGTAAGTTTGTATTATCTCACCACAGTAGTGCAAATGAGAATAATTAGCACTAACAAATGAAAACGATTTTTATAAGCTTCAACAAGGATGCTTTTCGAATGAATGTACAAAGTCTACTCGCCAAATCTATCGCGGCGTCAATGTTAATCGCAAGTGGTACTGCTTTTTCGGCAGATGTTACTAATAAACAGGTCGTTGAACATTATGCTGATATTGCCCATGCTGTGTTTGCCGACTCTCTAGCTACAGCTAAAAATCTCAATAAGTCTATTGAAGCTTTCTTGGCTGCGCCAACTGACGCTAAACTCATGGAAGTTAAGCAGGCATGGTTAGACTCACGCGTGCCCTATCAGCAATCTGAAGTGTTCCGTTTTGGCAATGCTATTGTTGATGACTGGGAAGGCCAGTTAAACGCTTGGCCGCTTGATGAAGGTATGATTGACTATGTGACTTCAGACTACCAATACGAACTCGGAAATGCGGGTGCTAAGGCAAATATTGTCGCTAATACTCAGCTAACAATAGGTGCTTCAACGCTTGATGTATCTAAAATTACACCAGCATTGATCGCTGATCTGAATGAAGTCGGCGGTTCTGAGGCAAATGTTGCATCTGGGTACCACGCAATAGAGTTCTTACTTTGGGGGCAAGACTTAAACGGTACTGAAAGTGGCGCAGGGAATCGCCCATATACAGACTTTGTGTTGGGTGAGGCATGTACACATGGAAATTGTGATAGACGTGGAGCGTTCTTACGAGCAGCAGGGCAGCTTTTGGTTCAAGATCTTGAGTGGATGGAGAAACAATGGTCTAAAGAAGCAAAAGGCAACTATCGCCAAGAGCTTGTCAATGGCTCGGCAGATAATGGTTTGAGAAAAATGCTGTTTGGCATGGGCTCGCTTTCACTTGGTGAGCTTGCTGGTGAGCGGATGAAGGTTGCTTTAGAAGCAAACTCAACAGAAGATGAGCACGACTGTTTCTCTGACAATACCCATAACTCACATTATTACAATGAGCAGGGTATTTATAATATCTACACAGGCATTTACAAGCGTCAAGATGGTAGTTTACTCTCTGGGCCGAGCTTACATGATCTTGTAAACCAGAAAGATAAAGTAGCAGCGCAAGAAATCCAGAAACAGTTTGATCAAACGCGTTCTCAAGTCGGCAAGTTAGTGACTTCTGCTGAGAAAAATAATCAGCATTTTGATCAGCTGATCGCAGCAGGTAATGCTAAAGGGAATAAGTTGGTTAATGAAACCATCATGTCTCTTGTAGCACAAACAGAACAAATTGAGCGTGCAGCGAAGATTGTCGGTGTTAATAGCTTGAATCCTGATACTGCAGATCACGAGTTTTAGAATCGGCTTGTTTGATATAAAGGGCTCATGCGAGCCCTTTTGCCGTTTATAGACACTCTTTTTGAGAATAATAATTATTTAACAGGTGAGCGAGAGCTCTCCCAGAGCTATTGAAATGAAGTCGTGTTACAAAGTGTGCTTTTTAGGCATTTCCATAATATGTTCAGTTTCGTCATCGTTTGCGTTTGACAAAAAGTCGGGCGGTGACACTTCAGTACGTAAAGAGGGTGCAAATGCATTCTCATTGCCTGCAGGAAACTTGCCTCTTACAAAGCGCCTTGACTTTAGTGTTGGAAACAGCTTTTTTCGAAATCCTTGGGTGTCCTCCCCTGCTTCGACGGATGCGAGAGATGGCTTAGGACCTCTTTTCAATACTAATGGATGCCAAAATTGTCACATTAAAGATGGCAGGGGCCACCCTCCTGAAGAGGGGGATGTTCATGCAGTATCTATGTTGATTCGCCTTAGTATCCCTGCAATAACGCCAGAACAAAAAAAAGCGTTTATCATCGACGGGGTTATTCCTGAGCCAACTTACGGGGGACAACTGCAAGACTTTGCAGTGCACGATAAAGCCCCTGAAGGACAGATCGGTATCACTTATACAGAGTTTCCGGTGTCTTTTTCCGATGGTACGAAAGTGATGTTGCGAAAACCTACTATTTCAATTTCAGATTTAGGGTATGGTCCTCTTCATCCTGATACTCAGATGTCAGCAAGAGTAGCACCGCCCATGATAGGTCTTGGTTTGCTCGAGAGTATTCCAGATACAACTTTGCTTGAGTGGGCAGATGAAGACGATGCAGATAATGATGGTATTTCAGGAAAAGTAAATCGTGTATGGGACGTGAGAACTCAAACTTTTGCCCTAGGTAAATTTGGCTGGAAAGCGGGCCAGCCTAATCTTATGCAGCAGAATGCGGCAGCGTTCAACGGTGATGTTGGATTGACCTCTACACTATTCCCCAATGAAAACTGTACAACCAAACAGACGATATGTCAGGATCTGCCTAACGGCGGTTCACCGGAAGTGAGTGATAATATTCTGAAATTTGTTGAGTTCTATTCTCAACACCTTGCCGTTCCGATTCGAAGAAATATTAATGATCCTATGGTTGAAAAAGGTAAAGAACTGTTTCTTAAGTCAGATTGTCAAAGTTGCCATAAGACCAATATTACAACGGAAGAACGCTCGGGTTTACCAGCACTCTCGAAACAAACTATTCATCCTTATACAGACTTGCTCTTACACGATATGGGGCCAGGTTTGGCGGATAATCGCCCAGAATATCTTGCAAATGGACGAGAGTGGAGGACGCAGCCTCTGTGGGGGATTGGATATACGAAGGAAGTCAATAATCACACCTATTTCTTGCATGATGGTAGAGCACGTAGCCTAATGGAAGCCGTTTTATGGCACGGTGGTGAGGCGGAAGCATCTAAACAGAAGGTGCTAGATTTTAATCAGCAAGAGAGAGAAGCTCTCGTTGCATTTTTGAATTCTCTATAGGTAAACAAATTGATTTGTAGAAAATTATTTTTAGCAGGGGCCATTTTTAGCGTTTTGTCTGGGTGTCAGACAAGGCCCATCGACAATATTACACTTTCAAAGAATCAGCATGTAAGTCATGGTGTTTATGAGGTGGAGCTTAATAGTGCCCGATTATTTAGAGATGAGTCTAAAAAGCTCACCATGGATATGCAATCGTACTGTGACGGCGAGATAAGTCGAAGTGCGTTACAAGGAAGTTGGTTTAGAGTGATGTCAAAGTGGATGGCAATACAAGGGCAAGGAAGAGGTCCCGAAGCTGCCCTCGCACAAAGTTGGAATATCCAGCTGTGGCCAGATAAAAAAAATACAACAGGGCGCAAAATGAGAGCCATTTTTAGTTCATCTAAAAGTTGGTCTCAAGAAGAAATTGCGAATCAAAGTGTTGCTGTTCAGGGGGTTGGAGCTATAGAGTGGTTACTGTTTGATCAGGCGTCACCATTAACACGTGAAGATAAAACTTGTAAGACGGCAGTCGCGATTACTGAAAACTTAGCAATAAATGCTCAGGAAATTGGTGAAGCGTGGGAAATTAACCCTTGGTCTGATCTTGATGAACAACAATGGTACTCTGAATATATTTCATTACTGTCTAATCAATTGAGCTATAGCTTGAAAAAAATGACACTGCCCTTGGCTAAATTTGGCCATCCCCGTCCATATTTTTCTGAATCTTGGCGTTCGCAAGCATCTTTGCAAAACTTAAAATCAAATATTCTTGCTATGCAGAGGCTATACCTTGCCGGTGGCAATGGACTTGACAAAGTATTGAGAGATAGAGGGAATGCATATCTAGCTGATAGAATAGTTCGTCAGTTTGAATTCATGATTGATACTTGGCCTTCAGAAGAGAGCTTGTTTGAGCTTGTTCAATCAAAATCAGGCTATCAAAATGTGTATTCTCAGTTTAATAAGCTTGAGCATCTGCAATATTTGATTCATGAGGAAGTAGCGGTCGAACTCGGCGTAATTATAGGGTTTAATTCAACAGATGGTGACTAATCAAACACGAAGATCTTTATTAAAGGCCGCATTACTTGGTGCTGCTTACCCTCTAGTTGGCTGCGCGACATCTCCAGAGAAACCAGGTAGTCCGAAATTGTTAGGTTGTGCGATTACGGGTCGAGACAAGTTTAAAGTTGTTGTTGCTGACGAGCATGGGATGCCAATTAGACAATTAGCTCTACCTGCACGAGGGCATGGTGTTGCATCAAATGCGAAATACAGGCACGCTGTTGCCTTCGGGCGTAGGCCTGGCACTTTCTTTCAAGTATTTGACTACCAAACCGGTGAGAGTATTAAACTTCACCCAGCAGAGAAAAATCGCCATTTTTACGGTCACGGAGTTTTTTCAAATGACCATCAGTGGTTGTTCGCAACTGAAGGTGAACGAGGAACAAGTAGAGGTATTATAGGTGTCTACGATGTTCTGGCTGGATATAAAAAAGTCGCGGAGTTTACGGACTTTGGTTTGGGCCCTCATGAGGTCATTATAATGAAAGATAACACATTGGTAGTGGGAGTGGGAGGTGTCCATACCGATGGAAGAAAGCCGCTTAATATTGAAACCATGAAACCAAGTTTAAGTTACCTGAATGCTAATGGCTTTTTGATTGATAGCGTCGGTTTACCTGACCACAAGCTAAGTATTCGCCATTTAGCACATGATGGCGATAATACCGTATTATGTGGACAACAGTACCGAGGAACTCCTGATACAGCGCCAGCTTTAGTTGCAATGCATCAACGAGGGCGAGGCCTACTTTCCTTAAAAGCGGAACCTGAACAGTGGGCCAGATTCAATCATTATATTGCTAGTATTGCGGCAACTAAAGATTGGATACTGGCAACATCACCTAGAGGTAACTGTTATGGTATATGGTCTAAACACACTCAAGAGTTGGTTGAATTGAGTCCTTTACCTGATGCTTCTGGTGTTGTGGTTCAAGGAGAACAGTTTAAAATAAGCTCTGGCGCTGGCGGGGTTGTCAGCCAATCTGAGCCAAGACACAAGACAACTCTTCAATCAAGAGTACAGTGGGACAACCACTGGTCAGTGATAGTTTAGAAAATGCATCTGAGATAGCTTTTAGCAATAAATTTATCAACAAATCTGATGAAGTGCTTTAACTCTGCCATACTTTGGGATGGAGTTAATTCTGAGGGTAAAACGATGAGAAAGATTCGCGGTTTAATACTCGTTTTATTCATCGTTCCTTATATGAGCCAAGCTTCTCAGTACTTCAATAACATTGGCTGGCTTGATGCAACAAGCCAGCTTGCCAAACTTCTACAATACCCTGCTGTTGTTGAGGATATTTATCGTAATAATGACCGTCAGATGATTTGGTTTGACCTGCACCAGAGCAGTAAATTAGAGTTTCAGCTTGAGGTTATACATCACGCAAATTTTAGTCCACTTTTCTCTCGTCAACTTAGCTATCTACAGTTTTATAGAAAAAGTAACCGTTGGTATGAGTATGACGTTTTGGCAACAGACACCTTACTTCTATATTTGAGCTATGCTAACGTGGCCAACAAAATGGGGCACAAATGGTTTTTCAAGCGCAAAATGAATGAGCCATTACCTCTACCTCCCAACAGTGCCCTTGTTGCTACTCATCGAGCAATAGATCGTCAAGAGTTGGGCATTCTTATCGCAGCGTACACGCCCACAACACTTGGCTATAAATATCTCATTGACACTTATTTAAATATGGTTAGGTTCCAAAAGATGAATGTCTTAATCTACAGGCAAAATGGCATAAAAGAAATGGGAGACAGATTGGAGAATCGCGCTATTTTACTGAGAAGATTAGAGATGGTGGGTATTGATATCCACAGAGTACGCAAAGATGTGACTTGGTATGATGCCTCTCTAGAAGACGCTATAAAACAGTTTCAAAGCTTACATGGTATCGAAGTCGATGGTGTTATTGGTCCGGTAACTATTAAGTGGCTGAATCTTTCTGTGAACAAAAGGTTATCCATTCTAGCAATTAATGCTGAAAGAATACGTTACTGGCCAGATCAGAGAGAACAGTTAATCGTCGTAAATGTTCCAAGCTTTCATTTGAAGTATTGGCGTCTAGGCGAAACCGTATTTGAATCAAAAGTTGTTGTAGGGAGGCGAGGTCGTCCGACTCCGGTGATGACAACTAAGCTTCATTCACTTATTTTGAACCCAACTTGGAACGTTCCATGGAGGATCATGGTTGAAGATATTATCCCCAAAGTCAAAAAGGATAAAAATTATTTGGTACGTCACAACATCAAGATTGTACCTAAATGGGGAGCGAGTGATTTCATCAACCCTGAAAGCATAGATTGGGATAGACTTAAACCTAGCAGATTTCCCTATCAAATGACTCAAATGTCGGGGGATAAGAACGCGCTAGGGCTGTTTAAATTTAATACACCGAACAGACGTGCAATCTATCTTCATGATACTCCGGTAAAAAGTCTTTTTGACGAAACACAACGTGCATTCAGTTCGGGTTGTATTCGAATAGAGCACGCCGACCTATTTGCCGATTTACTTCTTGAGTCGGAAGGATTGGTTATAGAAGAAGAGGATAACGAACCTCTTGGCTCTAACCAATCGATACCACTTAAAAGTAGAATACCAGTTCATATTATTTACCAGACTGCATGGTATGAGGGAGGAAATGTTCATTACCGCGAAGATATTTACCGTATGGATAGGTTTCGATACACCAAAAGCTAATACTGACTGAAAAATGACATTTTCTTGGGGAAAAAAAACTGATTACGCTCAATAACTAACCGCGCTACTCGTTCTTGTTCTTATTTTTGCACGATTTTTGCATTTGCACTTACTCACTGAGTTCTGTAGTGTCCACGTTTTGACCAAAAAACGTAAGAATCAAGGTAGTAAGAGTGGTATTGTCTCGACGAAATTTTATGAAGCTCGCAGGAGGAAGTATTGCGGTCGCAAGTTGCAACCCAAAAGCTTTATTTGCCAATGAAAGGGAATCAGCACGAAGCCTAGCAATGAAAAGTCTTCACACGGGTGAGTGTATAGAAACATGTTATTTCAACGGCAGGCATTATGTTGAGAGTGAAATAAGAAAGCTGAACTATTTATGTCGTGATTTTAGGCGTGAAGAAGTTACGCCAATGGATAAGCGACTATTCGACCATATCGATGGAATACAGAATTTATTGGGCATTCAAGCCGAAGTTCTTCTTATTTCTGGGTATCGTTCTCCTGCCACGAACGAAGAATTACGTAAGCTATCCAAGGGTGTAGCAAAACGTAGTTATCATACATTAGGTCAGGCAATTGATTTCCGTTTGGATGGGGTCGACCTAAAGCAGGTTAGAGACGCTGCTTTTGAGTTAAAATTAGGTGGACTCGGTTATTACCCTGGTAGTGATTTCATTCATATTGATACTGGCCCAGTAAGGTACTGGAAGTACGGTTGACTCTAATTGAGTTGTCAAAGAGCAAGACAAATGTCATAGTGCTGCCAATCTTGATATTTGCAATTAGGTTACCTCATGTCATTGAAATACAGAACACTTCCAGTCACTCCCTTTGCTCAAAACTGCTCTATTGTGTGGTGCGATGAGACAATGGAAGCGATCGTCATCGATCCCGGTGGCGATATCGAACAATTAGAAGCACTCATTGATAATCTTAATGTCAATGTTGTAAACCTAGTTCTGACCCATGGCCATTTAGATCATGTCGGTGGAACAGAGAAGCTATCTGAGGCCTTGGGTGGTATCGCCATTATTGGTCCTCACCACGAAGACCTTTTCTGGTTAGAGGGGCTGGAAAAGCAAAGTCAAATGTTTGGCTTTCCCATAACTAAAGCGTTTAAACCTAGTAAATGGCTCTCTGAAGGGGATTCGGTAAGATTTGGTAATCAAATAATGGAAGTGCTACATACACCGGGCCATACGCCAGGGCATGTTGTACTATTTTGCCGTGATGCAAAGTTGGCCTTTGTTGGAGATGTACTTTTTAATGGCTCAGTTGGTAGGACAGATTTTCCGAAAGGTGATTTTGATACACTGATTGAATCAATAAAGACTAAGCTTTGGCCTCTTGGAAATGATGTAAAGTTTGTTCCCGGACACGGGCCCGAATCGACCATAGGTCATGAACGCAAAACCAATCCATTTGTTGCGGATTAAGAGTAGTGTTTGCCTGCAGCTAGGTATCGTCTGGCCAATCCAATGAATTCCTCTACAGGTCTGTCTAGGTCATTTTCGGGGATAAATATGTCGTAGTCATAGTAGCCCCTTTGATACTGCATTCGGTTGGCTAGCATAGCTTGCAAGCCCTCAAACTGTTCACCTTGTGAGGTGGTGAAGCTCTTTGAATCTAACACCATATCTTCAAAGTGTTCAATATGATTTTGCTGTTTTGCTCCAAGGTATAAAAGTGAGCGCTGATTGAATAAGATTTCCGTTATAATCCGTGGGCAAATGCTTTCTAAGTATGGGGAGTAATTTTTTAACTTTATGCCAACCCATGGAAGCGGGTGTTGCCATCCATCGTTGTCTGTGTAGACACAACGACCAATTTTCTCAATGTTGCACCATTGAGTTACCCATCCCCCCTTATAGAGGTGCTGTTGCAAGTGAGTCGCTGTCAAAGTGAACCTAACCACAGCTCTAATCATCATCATGTAACCAAATAATATTATAACGATTGAAAGGCATACCGTGACCAAAACCTGTTTCACGTTTGGCGCGATTAGGATTAAAGACATAACACACGCGCCAAAGAATAAGGTTAACCATTTCACCGAGGTTGATGAAAAAATAAAAGACTGATTTGTTAAATGTATTGTTTGCATGCTCAGTAATATATCGTCTACGCTATATACTTAGTTATAGCATTAAGAGCAGGGTAGTCGATCACCGATGCTATTGACTATTTTGTAGCCATAGTGCTGTCTCTTGTGCATTTTTGTGGCACAAAACACCCACAGCTCTATAATTGTTGACAAAATTTTGTTATAAAACGCGCTTCAAATTTTCACCACTGCCTTGTCTGCAGTGAAATGGAGAGGAACTCGATGAGACTTGCTCACAAGCGTAAAGTGCAAGCTAAATTGCAAAAGCACGTCAAAGCGACAGTTACTGCATCAGCAAAAACTGTAAAAGCGAAGCCTAAAGCTGAAAAAGTAGTAGCTGAGAAGTCGGCACAAGCTAAAAAGCCAGCGCAAACGACGCTAAACTCAGACGTTAGTTTAACAACTAAGCAACAACAAGTATTTGCTATCGTACAGGCTAATCCGAATGGCATTAACCCAAAATCCATCGGTCTTGAGGCCGGCCAGGAGGACTCTAAAGCAGCTTCGTGGGCAACTGGGGCTCTCAAAAAGCTGTTAGAGGAAAACCTGGTTGTAAAAGAGCAGGCATCAGGAAACAAAGTGATGTACAAGCCAGCCTAACTCTCTCAAGAAGTTAACCATCTAAAAAAGCCTTGACGTTGTCGAGGTTTTTTTTGATATATTGTGTTTTTGTACACAAACTACAAATATGATTTCATGAGTGTGGCTCTTTCTTGTTAATATTTCGAGTGTCCTGAAAACATTTGTTGTACTTTAGCTCTTAGTACTTCGAGGAATTGTGGCTATGTCTCTTCTTTCAAATAAGCACTCTTATTATCACGCTCATATTTACTTTGACCGAGAAACATTGAACTTTGCTAAACAGTTGAGGCGCAGTATTAGTCAAGTGTTTGATTTAGAGATCGGAGAGTTGCATCAAAAAAATGTTGGTCCCCATACTCTTTGGAGCTTCTCGGTGACTTTTGACAGTGAAAGATTCACAGTCCTATTGGCTTGGTTGGATAACTTCCGTGGTGATCTCTCAATTCTTATCCATGCGCTTACTGGGGATGATGTCAATGATCATACGAAATATACCTATTGGATAGGAACGCCTGTTCCACTTGATCTATCAAGGCTGCCGTGAGTTAAAAGTTGTTGAAGGTGTTTCTGTATTTGCTGATAACCTAACACTAAACCCATTTGGTAGCCAGTCTCAAGCTTTTTTCTGTCCATAGTCAATCGATTGATTGGAAAGTGACTAGGTGGGGCGAGTACATTCACGCTAACTCCTTCTGGTGGTGACTTTATGAAATCTAGCGCCTTATTATAATGAATGGCTCTGGTCGATAGCGCTTGAATTATTCTGGGTTGTTGATTCAACATTGTTTTCATTGCCCAATTAACTTTCTTTTGCTGCATTCTATAGTTTAGAGGTCTTGATAGGATCACGGTAATATCCGTTGCACCTCGCTTGTAAGCCTCTATTACAGGTATAGAGTCTGAAATCCCACCGTCTGCGTGACAACTTTCAGGGGTACAGGGAGTAGAGCGATAAGCAATTGGCATCGCACTAGTAGCCTCAAGTAAATAATTTATATTCTTGTGATCTATGCGGTAGTATTCAGCGTGACCAGTTGCGATGTTAGTAATTGAGGTAAAAAGGGGTATTGATGAGAAGAGTTGCTTCTTATTTAGTGGGTAAACCCTTTCTGACTCATTAAGTAACCACTGTATATCGACCAAGTGTCCTTTTTTAATGAACCTTATAGGATTAAAAAATTGTTTTTGAGTTGCTAGCTTAGTTATCACGTCGTAACTTCGCTTGTGTTGTTTGGATAAATAGTTTGCCAAATTTGACGTTCCAGCCGAAACACCTATCGCAAAGTCGTACGGGTAGAAATCTGCTTCAATATGAGCATCTAAAACACCGGCGGCAAAGATCCCTCTCATTGCACCCCCTTCAACAACAATGGCCTTCATTATTCTACCTTCATCAACAGCTCATAACCTTACTCTTACCGATAATAAGGTAAGAGTAAAAAAGATTATTCCATTTAATCTGATAGGTACCAGCTATCAACTTATTTGATGCCATTGAATAAAAGGTGAATGACACAATCTAATAAAAGCGAATGTTATAAAGGTATTATAAACAAATGATTTCCTCTAAATTATCTTAATAAGTCTCGCTTATGTATATTTGATGAATTTAAATTGGATCAGTTGTGTGGCATAAAGAATCTAGGTAATATCAGAGTGTATAAGTGCTTTTGTTTATATGGTTTTTTGTACAGTAATGTTGGAGGAGGTTTGATTTCTCCACTATACTGTATATAAAAACAGTACTTGTGGGGGTGTGATATGCTAAGTGACAAAATAGAGCGGGTCAATCGTCTTCGCCAAAAGGCGTTGGCAGATCCTGAATTTATACAGTCAGCAAAAGCGCATGAAAGAGCGCTGAAAAATGATACGCAATCTCAATATGAAAAAAAAAGTCATAGAAAGAGTAAGAGTTTAGCTGACATATACCAACATACTGAGTTTACGGGTTATAACTCCAACCCAAATCATTAATTGTTTATTTACTAAGTTAGCCATAAGGTGATCGGGCACGGTAATGGTAAGCGTTGCTTTAGGAGCATGTTACAAAGCCTATTTATGTTCAAATAGCTAGAAAAAGGTGCCAATCAATAACGCTATTCTACTAGAACTCGATAATTTGATAATGGTCTTAACTCAAAACTCAGTTTTGTTTATGGACATCCAGCAATTAGCTTAACGGAAGCGGTCATGTGTTTCTATTGAGCGATGGCGATTTCATCGTTCTCATCTCACCAATAATGGTGAGCGAGAGCCCAAACCAAATTAATCCAAAACTTACTGCTTTTATTTGGTCGAAAGCCTCGCTAAATAAATATATAGCGAGAAAAAACTGAATAGATGGCTCGATATATTGCATTAATCCTATTGTTGATATCGGTGTTTGACGTATTGCGATCGAGTAGAAAATGAGAGGTAAAAGTGTCACTATTGCTGAGCCGATATAAAGAAATAGGTCTAAAAAATGAGCATCTGTAATACTAAGCCCGTAGTTCTGGTCCTTATAAATTAGGTAGATTAAAGCAAAGGGGAAAAGTACAACAGCTTCCACAAAGAGACCTTCACTCCATGAATACTTGCTTTTCTTTTTACACCAACCATATAACGTAAAAAATATCGCCATAGTGATTGAAATAAAAGGAATAGCTTGATAATGAATCACTTGATAAAGAAGGCCGGAGCAAGCAAAGAATAATGTTAACTTTTGACTGAATGTCAGCTTTTCCTTTAAGAAAAAGACCCCAAGTAGCATCATAGTAATAGGGCTAATAAAGAAACCTAAACTTGCTTCAATCACTCTTTCAGATGTTAATGCCCATGTAAATGCAACCCATGATATAGACATGGTAATGCTTGCGGCAAAAGTGAAGTAGAGTGATGACATATCGCGAGTTAATTTGGTGAAACTCGGAGCTCTCCTTTTGATGACTAGCACCAAAATGAAAGTAAGAGGGAGGGTTGCTATCAAACGGATACTTAATAACTCATCCGGTACTGCACCGGGTAAAAATTGGTAATACAGAGGAAGTAGTCCCCATAGCACGAAAGAAAATCCGGCTACCATCGTACTTTGTCGTTGAGTTAACATAGCATTTAAATTCGTTTGAAAAGAGTTCTCGAAGTTAAAACGAATAATTTTAAAAGTAAAGTATGCGACCTGCTTAACACACTGTTCATGACAAGGTTTGGTAGATTCATATTTTTAGTTCTAGTATTCATGAGTAAGAGCATACTATGTCCGAGATAACCTCAAGGCTTAAACAAATTAAAGTAATACCAATTTTATCGGTTGATAGCCTTGATACGGTAATCCCAGTTGCAACATTACTAAATGATAATCGATTACCTTGTATAGAAGTAACTTTTCGCACCAGCTTTGCGGCTGATGCTATAGCAATGATTCGAGAGCAGTTCCCAAATATGTGTATAGGCGCCGGAACTGTTTTGACAACTGAACAGGTTGATCAAGCGGTGGCCGCGGGTGCTGATTTTATTGTTGCTCCTGGGTTCAATCCATTTATTGTTGATTATTGCTTACAGCGGAATATCACCTTTATACCCGGAGTGAACAACCCGAGTCTAATTGAGCAAGCAATGCAAAGAGGGATAACAATGGTGAAGTATTTTCCTGCCGAGCTTTCTGGTGGTGTAGAAATGTTGAAGTTACTCGACAACCTATATCCGGTTAACTTTATGCCAACTGGTGGCATAAACCGAGACAATATAAATGAGTATCTCGATGTTTCGTCTGTAGTTGCATGTGGAGGGACATGGCTATTGCCACAAGATCTTATCGCGCGTCAAAGGTGGGATGAGATTTCTCAATTGATCAGAAAAACAGTGGCTTCGATTGGCGTTGAAAGTTAGTCCCTATGTTTATACATATGAAAGCGCTCTGAGGAAGCTAATATATGGAACTATTACACTAGGGTACCTGTAATTTCTGGTGATATTCTATTGATTCATCATGGTAAAATATTGTTTTAAAGAGCTTAATTCGTAAAATTGCTGTGATGCATCAGAACATGTAAAATGACGTTCGATTATTTTTGTCATCAGCCCCCTTTCACCTGTATCTGAGCTTGTTTAAAGCTTTGAGTAGAACGAGGTCTAATCAGAGTTATGAGTAGTTTTGAACAAAAACGCCAGTTTTATCGGCTCAAGTATCCGAAGAGAGCCAGACCATATGTAAGGCTTGGAGAAGAGATGTTTCAGGTAACGGAAGTCTCTGAGGGTGGAATGAGGATGATTGTGAATAATTTCAATTCAATGTACAAGGGGCTTTCCATCAAAGGTATTTTGAACTTGAATGATGAAGACCAAGTCGAAATTGAAGGCGCAGTCCTACGTTTCGACCAAGGAGAGGTGATTGTGCAACTTCGGAAGGGGCCAACATTTAAAATAATGGTTGAGCAGCAGCGTCATATAAAAACAAAATACCCCGTTTTTTTTGCTAAGCTTCGTGAAAGAATCACTCTTGCTCAATCCATACAATAGATTCACACCCTTTTGAACTTTGTTAGGGTGAGTTTGTCCTAATTTCCTTTTAGGGGATACTGGGCTCTAGTCTGTGAAAATAATTAAAGATTCTATACTCGTTTCGGCTTTTTTCTTTTTATGTTCTTTTGGATGCGGAGACGACACGGATAAGTCATCTCAAAAGATAAACCTTCAAGTTGCGGAAAGTCACGACCGAGCATTAATAAACGTTGTCTAGTTTTTGTTCTGAACCAATAAAAGGTCAGTAAGAGCTGAAGTTTTTTGCTCTTACTGACTTTGGTTCACTCCTTGAGAGCGTAAACTTTTGTTAAGAGAATATTGTTGCGGCAATGTTTAGTTTGACTAGCGAAAGGACCTCCCCCTTAAAGGTAATTTCAACTGCCTTACCGCATTTGTTACTCTGGGCTTTTGAGACTCAACCCTTTTGTAACTCAGTAGCATGGATTCATCGAAAGCCTTCTCAGATTTTAGTTCAAGACAGAGAGCATCTATCATTGATTTATCAACATTCCACATTGTAAATAAATGAACGTAGTGTCGTACCCGTTCAACTTCTTTACCGTCTTCTATCGACTTGATTGTCGAGCTCTCTTTGGCAAGTGAATAGCGAAAAACGATGTCCTCATTTGGTTGGCAAAAAATTAATGATAGTGATAATGGTGTTCGTTGTAGCCAAAGATTTTCGGGTAGGTTGTATCCTTTCTCTTTCCAGTATTCAGCTACGTTTCGTATTTTCTGATAGGCGTACTGAGCGATTTCTTGTGCTTGCATAATCATGTCAATCTGACGTTGGTAATCGTTTCTTGCAAAGTATTCCCAAAGGATTATTGGAGACAGACCATTTCGTGATCCTGCAAATGTCGTATCGGGAGAACCGATATATTCTGGTTTGTCGGGAGGTGAGACCATGTATTTCTGTTTGGTCATATAAACACCGGTTGGCCATGGTGCGCCTGGCCATTTATGGCCGCTTGTTACGATAGAATGAACCATGGGATTTCTGAAATCAAAGTCGGGGCCTGTATAGTCTCCAATTAGTTTGAAGAAATCATCATATTCTCGGCATGCTTTTGCCATTTTAATAAAAGGAACATAACTTGCTCCAAGAGCACCATCGATATGAATCCAGTATCCAGATCGTGTTTCACATTCACCCCAAGGTTCATTTGGATCTACTGGTACTTTTCTTTCCCATAAGTTATTTTTTTTCAGTATCGGTTCAAGTCTATGGCACACTTGTTTAACGTCGTCATAAGCGCCTTTGAATGTTGTTCCGCAATTCAGAATCAAAAGAATGGGGAAGCCTCGCTCAGCAAAAAACTGGACATATTTCTCAAGCTTATCCACATCGATTGCTCCTGAGCCAGCTGGAAGCATCTCTGTTGGCATTTCAGATTCAACCTCTAGAGGCCAAGGTTGACCGGGGGAGACGGGATTTTCTCCGGGAAACATACGATTACCTATTTCTCCAAAAGTCTCTACTTTCTCAATTGACATGGCCTTTATGATAGAGTAGTGAGTGTCCTCTGAAAAAAAAGCAACTGGCGTATAAGCATTAGGGTTGTCTACTGGGGGGATAGGGTGGTGAGCATAGACTTGATTTTGTGAAATAACTTTCCCGCACTCGGTCTCTGCTTTTATCTCCTCTTCAAGAAGCATGACACCGCTCAAATAATCTCGAGCATTTAGTGTCCCATATAAGTTCCCTTCAGTACTTCCCATCGTAAGGACGTAGCCCCAATAACTCTCAGGATCGCCTCGTTGAAACTGATTATTTTCATCAATAAATGACCCCTGAGAGGGCCATTTAGCGTTCCATAGAGAGGCGTAGTAATCTAATACCGAGCGCTCGATACTTTTCGAGTTCATGGTGTAGTTTCCGTTTATAAACGGGTCTCCTACATTATTTAAACTCATGTCCAAGAAAGGTGCCATGACAGTTTGATAGTGAATATCTTCTTCCGTCTGATAACCGAGAAAGTTACGTTTTTGTCGGTTAGTGTATGCGGTAAATTGATCGTACATGTTTTGCCTTTCACACTCAGTTTGTCCGATCGGAGGTAATTCAATATCAAAGCCATTAATAGCTTGTTGTGTTTGATCGAAGTCAAAATTTCTTTTGGTATAAATATCTTTGGGGTCGCATGAGGGAGGAGAAACATTGTTGACCGCAAACTCTGGAACCTGTTCCATCCACGGTACTTTTTTTGGTCCGAAGTGGACTCTTGTATTTTTACTCATAATTTTGCTCCAAATTTTAATGATTTTTTTAGGAACATGCAGCAAGCGTTTCACTGCTACCTAGCCAGTACAGGAAAACCTGTGTATATCTCACTATAGGAAACATAGTTTTACTTAATGTTACGACTTTTGTTTGTGTGATTTATTTCAATTAAAATTAGTTTTTTATTTATATAAATATCAAAGTAAACAGCTTATAAACATTTTATGAACAATTTATCCAAATAAAAATTGCCAAATATATATTTAACGTCTAATTGTTAATATGACCTCGGTTTCAGTGGATAATATATGTATATCGTGGTCGTTGGCTGGGTGATAAAGGTTAGCGTACTCTCAAAAGTGGGTACCAGACACAAACATAATAAAGTTAACCGAATGTCATTCATAATCCCGAATTAGCTCGCTAACCTCGAGAGGTTTATGATGAACTTAGGCTTTAAAACAAGGATATATATAGGCGTAGGGGTGCTTGTTGCCCTTTCACTTATCATACTAGGAACCCTCAACATTTTATCTATGAAAAGTAAAATGATTGAAGGTTTAACATCGAAAACATCAGACAAGCTTAGTTTCCATGTCGCTGAGCTTGAACAAATGATGCAGTTCAAAACGGATGTGATTAAATTTGGAGCACAAAGCTTTAACAATGAGTTGAGTGATTCAGAAAACCAGCATCTAGTAGAGTTGTTATCGGATAGCTCTGCACTATCTAACGTTATAATGACCTATGAAGATGGTCGGTCTTTTATGTCTTTAGATGGTAAAAAAGGTGATTTTCGTTCGCGCAACTGGTATCAAGATGCGAAGGTATCAAGAGGCGTTAAATTAACAGACATATATGTTGATCAATTAACCAATAAACAAGTTATGAGTGTGACCATGCCAGTGGTAAAAAATGGTCAGTTTATTGGTGTTTTACTCGGTGATATTCCACTTGGAGAGGTAATTACTGCGGTCAATAATATGCGTTTCGCTGGTGGCGCTGCTACCTTAAGTGACAAGAACGCGGTATTTTTCGCTAGCGATGACCCAACAGACATCGGTAGAACACCTTCTCAAATTAGCCCAACCTTTAAATCGATGGAGAGAATGTTCTCTAACCAGCAGTCTGGTCACTTAACATTTCCGTATCTAGGAATTCAGTTTGATGGGTACTTTGAGCGTGTTAACCTGGGCTCAGGCATGTACTGGACTTTGATGGTTTTTGTTGACCAAGAGACCGCTCTTGTTGGCGTGTACAATGCTGTTTATGATGCTCTCATTACTGGTGGAGCGCTGCTTTTCATCAGCTTTGGTTCCATTTTTCTGATTATTCATTATGCCTATCAGCCTTTGCTGAAACTAAAGGATGCCGTGCTTGATTTATCACAAGGTACCGGGGACTTGACGCAAAGACTGGAGGTAGATGGACAGGACGATCTCGCTCAAATTAGTAGAGGTTTCAATGGCTTTGTTGAGAACCTTCAAGAAATGATGATAAGTATCTCTCACGCAAGCCAAAACATTTCGGTGAGTGTTGACCAACTTGGAACAACGGCAAAAGACAATGAAAATAAGCTGCTTACTCACTCTAGAGAAACTGAGCAGGTTGTTACAGCAATAACTGAAATGAGCGAAAGCGCTCGTACAGTTGCAGAGAATGTCCATCAATCAAACAGAATTACTGAGGGGGCAAGTAAAGAGGCTAGTTCATCCTTATGCATAGTTGACAATGCTGTTAATACAGTAAGCGCACTGGTATCCGAAGTGGATGAGATGTCAGCAATTATTATGTCTTTGAATCGGGATGCTAACAAAATTAGCAATGTACTTAATGTTATAGGGGAAATTTCGGAACAAACAAATTTGTTGGCGCTCAATGCTGCGATAGAGGCGGCGAGAGCGGGTGAGCAGGGCAGAGGATTTGCGGTTGTTGCAGATGAGGTAAGAGCACTTGCCGCACGTACACAAAACAGTACGATGGAAATATCAGATATGCTCAGTAAACTGCTAACTGGAACGGAGAGTGTGGTATCTGCAATGGACGCAACTAAGAACCAGTGTCAAGAAACCGCAGGAAAAACCTCTGAAGTCTCTCATAGCCTTTCAATTATGAGTAATTCGGTAAAAGAAATTGATGACGTAAGTACACAAATTGCCAACGCAACTGAGGAACAAAGTACGGTTGCTGAGGAGTTGAGTCGAAATATGCTATCAATCCGTGACATTGTAACGTCTCTGGTTGCAAGTGGGCAACAAACGGTACAGGCAACCGAGTTGTTGAGTGGTACAAACGATGACCTGAAGAAGCAAGTAGCAAACTTTAAGCTCTACTAAATTGTGCGCCACAAATCCACTGTCGAAGGGAAGCTCAGCTTCCCTTTCTATTTACTCTTTTTTAATTAAACAAGGTTATTATGCAGAGTATCTATCCTTGTAAATTATAGGGAGGTATAAATTACATGAACTCAAATTTACCCTTCATGATGGCCCAATGTCCCGGGAACGAGCAGAAAAATGAGTAATCGCCTCCGGCCTTCATATTTGCAGTACTAAATGTAATCGTTGTTGATTCGCCTCCACCAATTACTTTTGTATGCGCTAATACTCTCGAATCATTGGGTTTGATATAATTATTGGCAAGTCCCGCAGACATACCTTCTGTGGCGACAGGTTGAATATCTGATGTTTTGGTAATAACAACATTATGCCCCATCGCCGCAGCAGGTAAACTCCCTGTGTGGTTCAGAGTCAATGTGACTTCTTTGCAGCTTGATGGAACACTTAACGTGTTTGATGAATATTTCATTGCATCTGTAGCGTCGACAGAAATATTGCAGTTTGCTTGTGCTCCAAGGCTCAATGTTGCCAAGCCTAATGCTGCTATACGTAGGAACATGATAATCTCTCCTAATTTATTAATATAATAAACAAAATGTTACATTAACGCAGAGGTATTATTGTCCATCAAGCGTACAAAAAGCGTGATGGAGCACCAATTAATGCTACGTTGTATTACGCACAACCTGTCGTCGTAACAATTTCACACCCATTGCCCCAACATATTTATACTGATGTCACACAATGAGTTATCTAATCCTTCCGTGTGTACGCAATTAAGTTATTGTGCGATCAAAGACCGCAAAGATAGCGGAAGCAATTACCTCATATCACGTCATTCATCATTTCTATAATACCTACCCAATTCTGTCTTTGTGATAGAAGAAACAATTAAATTAAACCTATATATTGACAAAATTTAACGTAACTATACTATATCTAGCACTCAAATGATAATGGTTATCATTTGTAACTGTGGGGTTATTATGAGTATTACTGTCTATTCAAAACCAAAATGTGTCCAATGTGATGCGACTATCAAGGCATTGGATGTTATTGGTTCATCGTACAGAGTTGTGGATGTGAGTTCAGATACGAACGCGTTTGAATCTATTAAATCTATGGGATATCGCCAAGTACCTGTTGTTGTCGCTGGGGAACAACATTGGTCAGGCTTTCGTCCTGATATGATTAAAAAGTTAAAATAATGATTGTTTTCTATTCGAGCGTCTCTGGAAACACGGCTAGATTTGTTGAGCGTTTGTCTCTCAAATCTGTACGTATAGAGGGTGATATGGATAGCGAGACCCCCATTATATCTCATCCTTATGTTCTTATTTGCCCGACTTATTCTGATTGCTACGGAAAGGGCGCGGTGCCAAAAGCCGTTATCAAAATGTTGAATAACATGACTAATAGACAAAACCTTTGTGGGGTAATTGGTGCGGGAAATCGTAACTTTGGACCTTACTTTGCGCAAGCAGGGCGCATTATTGCGGATAAATGCAATGTCCCTTTACTTTATTGTATAGAACTTGCTGGCACCCAAGAAGACGTCACCATCGTCCGTAAAGGATTAAAGCAGCTTTGGAAACAGAATGAAAAATAAAACCATAGAAGAATCTTTAGACTACCATGCACTTAATGCCATGCTGAATTTGCTAAGTGAACAAGGGGATATTCAGTTCTCAGCTGACAAAGAAGCAGCGCGGCAGTTTTTTCTTCAACACGTTAATCAAAATACAGTGTTCTTTCACAATCTTAAAGAGAAACTTGATTACCTCGTTAGTCATAATTATTACGAGGTCGAGGTTCTTTCTCAATACGATAGCCAGTTCTTGGATGAAATCTGGGATAGAGCTTACAAAGTAAAGTTTCGTTTTAGAACGTTTCTTGGGGCTTATAAGTTTTTCACTTCTTATGCATTGAAAACTCGTGATGGCAAACGCTACTTAGAGAGATTTGAAGACCGTGTTGTTATGACCGCTCTAACACTCGCTCGTGGTGATAAGGGTTTTGCTATTGATTTAATGGAAGAGGTTATTTACCAACGATTTCAGCCTGCAACACCAACATTCACTAATGCTGGTAAACGAAGTCGAGGAGAATTAATTTCATGCTTTCTGCTTCGAATCGAAGACAACATGGAGAGTATCGGACGAGCTATTAACTCATCATTACAGTTGTCAAGAAGAGGAGGGGGGTTGCACTTCTGTTAACCAATTTACGAGAAATGGGAGCCCCAATTAAAGGTATTACTGGTCAAAGCTCGGGTGTTATTCCCGTAATGAAACTACTTGAAGATAGTTTTTCTTACGCGAATCAGCTTGGTGCGAGACAAGGTGCGGGAGCGGTATATCTAAATGTTCACCACCCTGACATTATGCAGTTTCTTGATACGAAGAGAGAGAATGCCGACGAAAAAATTCGGATTAAAACTCTTAGCCTTGGAGTTGTTATTCCAGATATTACCTTGGAACTTGCTAAGCAAAATAAAGATATGTATTTGTTTTCTCCTTATGATGTGGAGCGCGTATATGGTGTTCCTTTTTCAGAAGTAAGTGTCAGCGAGAAGTACGATGAGATGGTTGATGATGCGCGTATTCAAAAAAGTAAAATTAGCGCAAGAGGGCTGTTCCAGACATTAGCTGAAATTCAGTTTGAGTCTGGTTACCCATACATAATGTTTGAAGATACGGTAAATCAAGCAAACCCCATAAATGGCCGCATTAATATGTCAAATTTATGCTCTGAGATTTTACAAGTTAATACAAGCTCTCAGTTTAACGAGGACCTAAGCTATCAGTCTCTAGGTCGGGACATTTCTTGTAATCTTGGCTCAATGAACATTGCAAAAGCGTTGGATGGTAAATCGATAGGTCATTCGGTTGAAGTGGCGATCAGAGCGTTGACTGCTGTATCTGAAATGAGTGCTATTGATAGTGTACCCTCAATACGAAAAGGCAATGATGAGAGCCATGCGATCGGTTTGGGACAGATGAACCTACATGGGTTCCTTGCAAGAGAGGAAGTGCACTACGATTCTGATGAAGCTGTCGATTTCACTCGTTGTTATTTTGCTTGTGTACTGTTTTATTGCCTCAAGGCATCGAATCAATTGGCTCGCGAGAAGCAAAGCGTTTTTGATGGATTCGAGCAATCAGATTATGCAGATGGGTCTTTTTTCGATAAGTATCTTGAGCAAGAATTTTCTCCTCAAACTGAGATGATTTCTCGTATTTTAGAACGTTTAGAGTTGTCGGTTCCCTCTAAAGAAGATTGGCTATGGTTGAAAGAGCAGGTAATGAAGAGTGGCTTGTATAATCGAAATTTACAGGCGATTCCACCGACAGGCTCGATAAGCTACATCAACGACTCTACTGCTTCTATTCATCCGGTTACCTCTAAAATTGAAATCCGCAAAGAGGGAAAAATTGGTCGTGTTTATTTCCCTGCTCCCTACTTGACCAATGATAACTTGGAGTATTTTAGAGACGCTTATGAAATTGGTGCTGAGGCGATTATCGATGTTTATGCAGCAGCGACGGAACATGTCGATCAGGGTTTATCCTGTACACTCTTTTTTAATGATGGCGTGACGACACGAGATATCAATAAAGCGCAAATTTATGCTTGGAAAAAACGGCTGAAAACTTTGTATTACATAAGAATGAGGCAGGCTGCTTTGGATGGTACACAAGTTGAGGGATGCGTATCTTGCGCACTTTAATACGAATTTGGATACATAATGATGAATGATAAACGTTTTACTACTGTGTCAGCAATAAATTGGAATCGTATTCAAGACAACAAAGATCTGGAGATTTGGAATCGCTTGACGGTGAACTTTTGGCTGCCAGAGAAGATACCTTTGTCGAATGACATTCAAAGTTGGAAACAGCTAACAGAAGATGAGCAGGTGTTAACAACGAGAGTATTTACCGGTCTGACACTACTTGACACAATCCAAAATACTGTGGGGGCACCAGTACTGATGAAAGATGCTAGGACACCTCATGAAGAGGCGGTCTTAAGTAACATAGCGTTCATGGAAGCGGTTCATGCTAGAAGTTACTCTTCTATATTTTCGACGCTATGTACTACTCCTCAAATTGATGAGGCGTTCCGTTGGGCGGAGGAAAACCCACTTTTGCAACAAAAAGCAAAGATAATTTTGGATGATTATCTGCAAGATAGTGGACCACTTGAGAAAAAAATTGCCAGTGTTTTCCTCGAAAGCTTCTTGTTTTACTCGGGCTTTTATTTGCCCATGCATTGGTCGAGTCGAGCAAAGCTTACTAATACCGCTGACCTTATTCGTTTGATCATTCGCGATGAGGCGATACACGGTTATTATATTGGTTATAAGTTCCAACTTGGCTATCAGGAATTAGACGAGGCTCGACAAGAACAGCTCAAGGATAAAGCTTACTCATTATTATTGTCGTTGTATGATATTGAATGTCAATATACTGAGTCGTTATATGACCAAGTCGGTTTAACAGAAGATGTTAAACACTTTCTTCATTACAATGCCAATAAAGCTCTTATGAATTTGGGATTTGAAGCACTTTTTCCTCAGGAGTTATGTAATGTAAATCCAGCTATTATGGCTGCACTGTCCCCAAATTCTGACGAGAATCATGATTTTTTCTCGGGATCTGGGTCGTCCTATGTTATCGGTAAAGCTGTTGTTACTGAAGATGAAGACTGGGACTTCTGAATTAAATAATAAGGCCCAGTGTAATCTGGACCTTATTATTTAGAGTTACTCGACTTTCATTGCTAGACGAGTTCGGTACCTTCTTTCTTTGCTTTCCGTATGTCTTTGTAGAGACAGACGCACAGTAATACCATGACTCCGGCAGCAATAGCTGGCCACATCAAAACATAGAGAGTAAGCATTAAACTTGACATTGAGGCACCTCGTTTACTTTAGTTTCTTGCTCTGAAGGATCGTTGAATGATACAACGCTACTGTTAATGCGATTAAAATCGAAATGAGTTTGCGATTTGAGACTGCATATAACACAGACCAATGTACTGGCACCGTAGGCGGTCATAGAACTGAGGAGGACTGGGTAATCCCGAAGACCATCTAATGCAAATGGCGTGATGATAAGGAAAGCGGCTCCTCCAACAACGCAAGCCGCTCTTAAACCAAAGAAGCCAAATGTCATTAAACCAATAACAACACCGCCACCTACAGATGCGATAATCTCGAACAGTAAAGCAAACAAACCCTCAAACTCGATTAGTTGGAATCGTGTGACGAGAAAAGCACCAAAGCCAGCAATCGCTGCTCCTGTAAAAGCAATATTGTTGACTCTACTCCAATAAAGACTGGCAATCACAGGGAATACGATGGCTCCCCATAAAGCACCGACAAAAACTAACATGGTTAATATGTCGAATTTTAGGCATGCAAGCATTACAGCAGTAAAGGTTGCTGTAACCATAGTAACGCGTCCAACAAAGAGCATAGTTTTAGGATTTACTTTGCCTTTTGACAGGTGTTTACCATAGACATCTGTCATCACCAGCGCTGATAAAGCGGATAGGTCAGAATCTGCTGTTGAAGATAGAGAACCAATAACCATGATAAAGAATAACCCGACAAAGAAAGGCGAGAGATAAGTGGCTGCCATCTGAGGTATCAGATTGTTATATACACCATCTTGAGGAACGATACCTGCCAGTAAAGCGAGAAATCCAAGCATACCTAGGCCAATCACTATAGACGCATAACCAATCGTTGCCGTTATGAATGTGGGCTTGAGCAGATCTTCTCTCACTGCGAACAAACGTTGAGCTATGGTCTGGTTTCCAATTGCGTAAGCAAGTACCGCAACAAAATAAGGAGCCCCTTGCTCAAGTATCGCCGTTTGTGAGTAGAAACTAGACTGTTCTGCGCTAATGTTAAGCATTCCTTTATCAAACAATTCACTTCCCCCAAGCTGGAAGAAAATGATCGGGATGATCACCACAGCGGCAAAGATCATGGCGACCACTTGCCCAAAATCAGTTGTGACTGAAGAGCGGAACCCAGACCATATTGTATAGCTCAAAACTCCAACTCCAGCTATTACAACACCATGGATAAAACTCAACGGAGATAAAATTTCGAGTAGTGCGCCAGCTGCAGTAAAGTTCACTGTTAGACTTATTAAACTACCGACGATATTCGAGCCTGCCATAATCATTTGACTCGAACGGCCGTGTCGAGCGTGCATAATTTCTGCGAGCGTGTGTGCTTTAGGAGCAACCTGTCTAAAACGTTTTCCAAAAGGATAAATAAAAAATATCATGAGAGCACCCCAAAAGCCGTAATGGAGTGCGCCTGAAAGGCCATACTTATAGCCAGAAGTTGCAGCTGCATAAAATGAAGCAGCCCAAATCCATGTGGCTGTCATACTGGCTGCAGCCATACCGAATCCAATAGAATTATTGGATACCATGTAGCCGTCGACGTTTTCTTCTTTTCGTGCCAGTGTTAATGACACTAAAAAAGTTAAACCATAAAAGCAGAACAGCAGTATGAGAGCTGTCTGAGTAGACATTTGATACATTGTTTCACCTTACTTCCCTGAACGAGAAAATAAACCGAGAAGAATGACCCCCGCATCTTGCGAGGGGAAAATCGTTATTTTTCTGTGTTACTTATAATGACTTTCAAAGCATTATTCTTTTCGGCATTGATAAAGGTGTCGTAGGCTTGAGCTGTTTCTGATAAATCAAAGTGATGGGTGCGTAGTTTTTCTGGTTGCAAATGACCCGCACGGATTTGCTTGATTAAGTCTGGAGTGGTGTAGGTATGCACAAGACCAGCTGTCATTGTGAAGTTTCTTTTCCACATATCTTCAAGGTTTATTGGTGCAGATTTACCGTGTACTCCGAGAACAGCAATGTTTCCACCGGGACGAACTAATTTCTGGGACATATCCCAACCTGCAGGTATACCAATGGCCTCAATGACAACATCAACGCCGACGTTATCGGTCATCTCCAGAATCTGTTGAACGGCAGTATTTTCGGAGTTATTCAGAGTATGTGTCGCCCCTAACTCTTTTGCTGTTTCAAGACGATGAGGGTTATTATCGATCGCGTATATTTCGCTCGGAGAAAAGAATTTTGCAGTCATAAGTGCTGCTAAACCAACAGGGCCACAACCGATAACAGCGACTGAATCGGCAGGCTTGAGCTTACCGTCTAATACTCCGACTTCATAGCCAGTTGGGAATATGTCGCTAAGAAAGACCAAAGATTCAATATCGATATCCTCTGGCGCAGGGAACAAACTATTATCACCGTGTGGAATTCTTACGTATTCGGCTTGGCAACCATCTATTTCGTTACCTAAAATCCATCCCCCGTTTAAGCACTGACCGAATTGTGACTTATGGCACATGGAGCAAGTGCCGCATGAAGTGATACAAGACACGATGACTCTGTCTCCGGGTTTGAAGTTCGCAATGCGGCTACCGCATTCTTCAACAATTCCTACTCCTTCATGGCCCAGAATTGTATCATCTTTAAATGTGGAGACATTACCCCTTAATATGTGCAGGTCAGTACCACAGATCGTTGTTTTTTCAATTCGTACGATGACATCGGTATCTTCAATCAGTGTTGGTTTCGGTCTTTCTTGCAGAGAATGATTTCCCTGACTATCTAATACATAAGCTTTCACTTTTGCCTCACCTTTTAAGTAATTACAAACGTTGTTAATAAATCTAGAATTAATAATAATTTAAAATAGATATCTTCCTTTTCTTTTATAATCTTTAATGTCAATAAAAGTGACTAATGTTTAAAGATCCCCAAAGGAAAGTTGAAAAATTATTGCACATGTAAATAAAAAGTAAATTTAATTGGGGTAGTTTTTTGTGATCTAATTCTTTTTGTTTTTTTTAAATAGTGATTATTTGAACGATACACGGTTAAATGAAGCTATTTTTTCAATTATTTAAAGATGTATAATTTATTTTCACTTAAATTCATATGTTGATAAATTTTTTAAGATTAGCTTGTAGTTGAGCAGTGGATACATGTTGTTATTTCTATAAAAAGTTTATAGAAGTCAATTTTATAGTTCGAGTTCGATAGGCAGAATTTTTAGTTTATATATCCAATTGATAATAGAGTTCAGGTTTCAGTTCATGGTCATAGTATTTAAGTTAGGAAAGCAATGCTGAAAAATGGTGGGTTTTTTTCTAGGTTGTGATGATATAGTTAGCCATTTGTCGGCCCCTGAAGGCAAAATGACCTTTTTTAAAATTAACCTTTCTGGATGAGCCTTGCAATTTTAGACTACTAGGTATGAAGGCTTAAAATCTCAGAATAGTGAGAGTAACGAGGATAAAAAATGACAATATTAATATTTAGTTTGATCTCAGCAGCTTTGCTTCCCTATATCGCTAAAATACCTGTAGCTATCGCGATGAATAAAGAGGGAGGGTATGACAACAATCATCCGCGAGACCAGCAAGCGAAGCTACAAGGCTTTGGCGCTCGGGCATTAGCTGCGCATCAGAATGCTTTTGAATCACTTATCGTTTTTTCATCTGCGATTTTGCTCGCGATCGCAACAGAGACCGTTGGTGACACTATCGAAATACTAGCAATAACGCATATCATCGCTAGAGTGCTTTATCATATCCTCTATTTAATCAATATTGGTATCTTGCGCTCCCTGTCATGGGGCGTCGGTATTATTTGTTCATTTATCATCATGGTGCAATGTGTTTAAAAGGCTGTTTATACCCAAGTAACCTCAAGATGCTAGGTTCAGCGAGAATGGCTTGCTTTACAGGCAAGGCAACGATTTGAAAATCTAGCCATCTAAATTGAAAATCGGTAACGAGGCA